>NZ_JBKFBC010000001.1:0-151266 GCF_053345995.1 Comamonas sp. C24C
TGAAAGTAGGTCATCGTCAGGCTCTTACAGTGAAAACCCCGTAGTCGAAAGATTACGGGGTTTTTTATTGGGTGCTTCGAAACGAGGAGCGCCTGTCGCAGGCCGTCAAAGCATTGCGGCTGCAAAAATACCGGAAACCTATAAAAAGAGAGCGCCAGGCGCTCTCTTTTTATTCTTGTGTAGGTGCGTAGAAGCGCAGGATGCCGTTTTCATCCAGGCGCCGCGTCAGTTGCCGGCTGTACCAGAGGTAGTGCAGGTGGGCCAGAGCCTCGCCCATGGCAAAAGTCATCTGGTGCGTGTCCAGTTGGCGTTTGAAGAGGATGGGAAGGATGTCGGCAGCGCTCAGTCCTTGCTGCCGGGAGGCCTGCATGATGTCGTCCAGGCGCTCCTGGTGGTGGTCGAGCAGCTGCTGGACACGGGTATGCAATCCTGTGAAGGGCTTGCCATGCGAGGGCAGAACATAGCTGCCCCGGGGGAGCTCGAAATAGCGCTTGAGCGATGTGAGAAACAGCTGCAGCGGATTGGCCTCGGGTTCGGAAGAATGCACGCTGACATTGGCGGAAATCCGGGGCAGGACCATGTCGCCGCTGATCAGTGTCTCGAGCTCGGCGCAGTACAGCGCCATGTGCTCCGGCGCGTGGCCATAGCCGGCAATGCATTGCCATGTGCGGCCGTTGATGTCGATCTGGTCGCCATCCATGATGCGGTGATAGATGTCGGGGATGGGGGCCACCAGGGAAGAGTAGTAGCTGCCACGGCCGCGCACATGGAGCAGAAATTCTTCGTCTCTCTGTCCGTGCAGGCTGTAGAAGTCCGCACCAGACTCGCCACCGAAGCCATCCCTGTCCTTCATGGCGACGCGGGCGACGTTGTAATCGGTGGCGCTGATCCAGAGGGGGGCATTCCACTGCCGGCAGATCCAGCCGGCCAGGCCGATATGGTCGGGGTGCATGTGGGTGACGATGACACGCAAGATGGGCAGGCCTTCAAGCTCGGAGGCAAAGATCTGCTCCCATTGATCGCGTGCCTCGGTGCGGTTGACGCAGCAGTCGACGACCGTCCAGCCTTCGCGTACCTGCCCATGCAGATCGGTCTGGCGATCACGCAGCAGCCAGAGGTTGATGTGATCGAGGGCAAACGGCAGGGTCATGCGGATCCACTTGACGCCGGGTGCCACTTCCAGGGTCTGGGCCGGACCGGGCAAGGTATCGCCGAGCGGGTAATGAAGTGCGGATTCTTGGCTTGAGGTCATGAGGCGGTATTTCGTTTAGCATTGACGTTAACGTAAACGTCAGTTTTGTCAAAGCATTTTAGAGACCGGCCTGCCCCATGCAGTCGCCTGTGCGATGCAAGACTCGCAACTCCACGAAATCATGTCGACCATCTACACCATCAGCGATCTTGCCAAAGAGTTCGATCTCACGACCCGGGCCATCCGTTTTTATGAGGACATGGGCTTGCTGCAGCCCGAGCGCTCCGGCGCAGGCGGTCGCAACCGCGTGTACTCCTCCCGAGACCGCGCACGTTTGCGTCTGACACTGCGGGCCAAGCGCCTGGGACTGTCGCTGTCCGAGGCCAAGGAAATCATCGACATGTACGACAGCCCGCGTGATACGGGCGTGCAGCTGCGCAAGTTTCTCGATGTGCTGGCCATCCATCGCAAGCAGCTTGAAGCGCAGATGGCCGATCTGCAGGTGACTCTGGATGAGGTGCGAGAGCAGGAAAAAGAGGCACGCACACTGCTGAAAAGGAGCGAGAGCAAAAATGGCGCATAATTGACGTTTACGTAAACGTCAATTGAAACGCTTCGCTGGAGAATTGCCCATGTCTGCTGCAGGTAGCACCGAGTCTCGGGATTTCGTCGATCGGGTGAAGCAGAGCTTTGCCAAGCAAGGCGCGATGGCCACGATTGGTGCAGAGCTGACCCTGGTGGAGCCTGGCGCTGTGGATATCTGCCTGGACTGGGCTGCGGGTCTGACGCAGCAGCACGGCTTTCTGCATGCCGGCATGGTCTCCACCGCACTCGATTCGGCCTGTGGCTATGCTGGCCTGACGCTGATGCCAATGGATGCCGCCGTGCTGACCATCGAATTCAAGATCAATCTGCTGGCCCCGGCCAAGGGCCAGCGCTTTCGCATGGAAGGCCGGGTCATCAAGCCCGGGCGCACCATCACCGTATCCGAAGGCAAGGCGTTTGCCATCGACCAGGGAAAAGAGAAGCTGGTTGCCACGATGAGCTGCACCCTGATGTGCGTGCAGCAGCGCGAAGGCATACAGCACTGACAAGACGATTCATCAGACCATATCTACAGGAGACAACCATGAGCCTTGCCAATCTGCCAGGACTGAACTTCCAGCTCGGTGAAGACATCGATGCGCTGCGCGACGCAGTGCGTGAATTTGCCCAGATCGAGATTGCTCCGCGTGCGGCCGAGATCGACTGCAGCGACCAGTTCCCCATGGATGTGTGGCGCAAGTTCGGCGAACTGGGTGTGCTCGGCATCACCGTCTCCGAGCAGTATGGCGGTGCCGACATGGGCTATCTGGCGCATATGGTGGCGATGGAGGAAATCTCGCGCGCCAGTGCCTCCGTGGGCCTGTCCTATGGCGCTCACAGCAATCTGTGCGTGAACCAGATCAATCGCAACGGCAGCGAGGCGCAGAAGGCCAAGTACCTGCCCAAGCTCATCAGCGGCGAGCATGTGGGGGCTCTGGCCATGAGCGAGCCCGGCGCCGGATCTGACGTGATCAGCATGAAGCTCAAGGCAGAGGACAAGGGCGGCTACTACCTGCTCAATGGCAGCAAGATGTGGATCACCAACGGGCCCGATGCTGACACCCTGGTGGTCTATGCCAAGACCGAGCCGGAGATGGGCGCGCGCGGCGTGACGGCCTTTCTGATCGAGAAGGGCATGAAGGGCTTCTCGATCGCGCAAAAGCTCGACAAGCTGGGCATGCGCGGCAGTCACACGGGCGAGCTGGTGTTCCAGGACGTGGAAGTGCCCGCCGAAAACATTCTCGGCGGCCTGAACATGGGCGCCAAGGTATTGATGAGCGGCCTGGACTATGAGCGCGCGGTGCTGACCGGCGGCCCGCTGGGCATCATGCAGTCCGTCATGGACAATGTCGTCCCCTATATTCACGACCGCAAGCAGTTCGGCCAGAGCATCGGCGAGTTTCAGCTGATTCAGGGCAAGGTGGCAGATATGTACACCGTGCTGCAAGCAGGCCGCTCTTTTGCCTATACGGTCGCTAAAAACCTGGATCTTCTGGGAACCGAGCATGTGCGCCAGGTTCGCAAGGACTGCGCCAGCGTCATCTTGTGGTGCGCCGAGAAGGCCACCTGGATGGCCGGCGAAGGCGTGCAAATCTATGGCGGCAATGGGTATATCAACGAGTATCCGCTCGGTCGTTTGTGGCGAGATGCGAAACTCTATGAGATTGGCGCTGGCACCAGTGAAATTCGCCGCATGCTCATAGGCCGCGAGCTGTTTGCTGAAACCTGCTGAAAAAGCAGGAGCTGCGCCGTTCTTTCAACCACAAAAAGAAGGATAGCTTCATGACAACAACCTCCATCGAAGAACTGTTTGTCCACAACCGCCAATGGGCAGACCAGATGGAGCGTGATCGTCCTGGTTTCTTTACCGGACTGATGGCGCAGCAAAAACCCAAGTACATGTGGATCGGCTGCTCGGACAGCCGCGTGCCGGCCAACCAGATCACGGGTCTGGAGCCTGGCGAGGTCTTCGTGCACCGCAACGTGGCCAACGTGGTGGTGCCCAGCGATCTGAACTGCCTGTCCACCATCCAGTACTCGGTCGATCATCTGAAGATCGAGCACCTGATGGTGGTGGGCCACTATGGCTGCGGCGGCGTGTACGCGGCACTGAACAATCTGCGTCTGGGCCTGGTGGACAACTGGACCCGTCATGTGCGCGACGTTCGCGACAAGCACATCAAGCTGCTGGAAGGCATGTCCACCCAGTTCCGCCACGATGCGCTGTGCGAACTCAACGCCATCGAGCAGGTGGTCAACGTGGCCCAGTCCACCGTCATGCAGGACGCCTGGGCCCGCGGCCAGAAGGTCACGCTGCACGGCTGGTGCTACAGCCTCAAGAACGGCCACATCACCAACCTCGAAATGACCGTGCCCGGCGTGGGCGGTCTGGAGGATGTCTACAACAAGGCTGTCGAGCAGGTCGCAGCGCGCAAGCGCGACTGATCGCAGCCACTGCGCAGTTGCAGTGCCCTCAAGCGGGCCCAAGAAGCGTGCCGCTTGAGAGTGCTGCTCACTTATCTGGAGCGACTGGCCCGCCATGTTTCCGCAACGACTGGACGCCCCCGAGGCCTATGCCATTGCCCAGGCCCTGATGCAGGGCTACAACCAGCATTACCGCATGTTCAGTGCGGAAGCTGCCCGGGCCAAACAACGCTTCGAGTCCATGGACTGGCCGGGCCAGCAACAGGCCCAGCGTGAACGCATAGAGTTCTACGACCGGCAGGTGCGTGCCTGCATCCAGAGGCTGGAAGAGGAGTTTGCCGCCAGCTTGCAGAGCATGGCTGTCTGGCAGCAGGTCAAGCTCCATTACATCGGCCTGATGGTCGATCATCTGCAGCCAGAGCTGGCCGAGACCTTCTTCAACTCGGTCACCACCAAGATTCTGCACCGCACCCATTTCCAGAACGACTTCATCTTCGTGCGGGCGGCCGTCAGCACCGAATACCTGGAAAACACTGCACCGGGTGCCGTACCCATCTACCGCGCCTATTACCCGGGCAACCTCGCACAGCTCGAAGGCACGCTGCAGATCCTGTTCGAGCAGCTGCAGCTGCAATGCCGCTTCGAAGACCTGCAGCGCGACGTGCATCTGCTGGCCGAGCGCATACGCGAGAGGCTGGCGGGCCTGACGCTCAGGGCCAACTTCCAGCTTCAGGTGCTGTCCAGCCTGTTCTACCGCAACAAGGGGGCTTACCTGGTCGGCAAGATCATCACCGGCTATACCGAGCTGCCGCTGGCGATTCCCATACTGCATGGAGAGCAGGAGCAACTGATACTGCATGCGGCCCTGTTCGGCGAGGACGACCTGCATGCGCTGTTCAGCTTTGCGCGCGCCTATTTCATGGTGGACATGGAGGTGCCCAGCGCCTATGTGAGCTTTCTGCGCAGCCTCATGCCGCGCAAGCCCAAGGCGGAAATCTATAACGCCCTGGGTCTGGCCAAGCAGGGCAAGACGCTGTTCTACCGCGACTTTCTGCATCATCTGCGCCATTCCAGCGATCAGCTGCGCATTGCACCCGGCATCAAGGGCCTGGTCATGCTGGTGTTCGATCTGCCCAGCTTCCCCTATGTGTTCAAGCTCATTAAGGACCGTATCGCGAGCAGCAAGGATGTTTCGCGTCCCCAGGTCAAGGCCAAGTACCAGCTGGTCAAGAAGCATGACCGCGGCGGTCGCATGGCCGACACCATGGAGTACAGCCTGGTGGCCTTTCCCAAGGAGCGCTTCAGCGACGAACTGCTGGCCGAGCTGCAGGCCCAGGCCCCCGAGCAGATCGAGATCAGCGACCGTGATGGCGACGGGCAGATGGAAGTCATCATCAGCCACCTCTACATAGAGCGCCGCCTGGTGCCGCTGAACCTGTTCCTGATGGAGTGTCTGGCGGAAGCAGACACCAAGCCGGAGCGCCGCGCCGCCATGGAGCGAGCGATTCTCGAATACGGCAATGCCATCAAGGACCTGGTCGCCACGAATATCTTTCCCGGCGACATGCTGTGGAAGAACTTCGGCGTCACGCGCGGCGGCAAGGTGGTGTTCTACGACTATGACGAGATCGAATACCTGACCGACTGCAATTTCCGCCAGGTGCCGCAGCCACGCACCGAGGAAGAGGAGATGTCGGGCGACATCTGGTACTCGGTCGGCCCCAGGGATGTCTTTCCCGAGACCTTCGGACCTTTTCTGCTGGGCCACCCGGCCGTGCGCGACATCTTCATGCGCCATCACGCCGACTTGCTGGAGGCTGACTTCTGGCGCGGCCATCAGAGCCGCATCCGTGACGGCCATTTCCTGGACGTGTTCCCCTACGAGCGCAGCCGCTTTCTGCATGCCGGCGACGCAGGACTGGACACGCAGCGTTTCGAGATTCCCGCCAATAGCCTCGCTTGAAGAGGCAGATCACATCCATCCATTTTTCAAGGAGACAAACCATGCATCAGGATCCCGTAGTCATCGTCAGCGCAGCCCGCACTCCCATGGGCGCGTTCCAGGGCGATTTTTCCGATCTGGCCGCCCATGATCTGGGCGGAGCCGCCATCAAGGCCGCGGTCGAACGTGCGGGCATCCGGCCCGAGCTGGTGGAAGAAGTGCTGTTCGGCAACTGCCTGATGGCCGGCCAGGGTCAGGCTCCGGCTCGTCAGGCCGGCTTCAAGGGCGGCCTGCCGCAGAGCACGGGCGCCGTGACCCTGTCCAAGATGTGCGGCGCGGGTATGGAGGCCACTATCCTGGCGCACGACCAGCTCATCGCCGGCAGCCGCGAGGTGATGATTGCCGGCGGCATGGAGAGCATGACCAACGCTCCCTATCTGCTCAAGAAGGGGCGTGGCGGCTACCGCATGGGACATGACAAGATCTTCGACCACATGATGCTCGACGGTCTGGAAGACGCCTATGAAGCCGGCCGCTCCATGGGTACCTTCGGCGAGGATTGCGCCGCAAAATACGAGTTCACGCGCGAAGCGCAGGACGCGTTTGCCATTGCCAGCGTGCAGCGCGCCCAGGCCGCCGCGCAAAGCGGTGCCTTTGATGCCGAAATCACGCCCGTCACCGTCAAGACCCGCAAGGGCGATGTGACCGTCAGCGTGGACGAGGGACCGGCCAAGGCCAAGCTGGACAAGATCGGCAGCCTCAAGCCTGCGTTCAAGAAGGACGGCACCATCACGGCGGCGTCGAGCTCCAGCATCAACGATGGCGCTGCCGCCATGGTGCTGATGCGCGAGTCCACCGCCAAGCAACTGGGTTGCAAGCCGCTGGCGCGCATCGTCTCGCATGCCACCTTTGCGCAGGCTCCCGAGTGGTTCACCACCGCGCCCGTCGGCGCGACCGAAAAGGCGCTGAAGAAGGCCGGCTGGGCCGTGGAGGATGTGGACCTGTGGGAGATCAACGAAGCCTTTGCCGTGGTGCCCATGGCGCTGATGGCCGATCTCAAGGTCTCGCATGACAAGGTCAACGTGAACGGTGGCGCCTGCGCCCTTGGACACCCGATTGGCGCCAGCGGCGCGCGCATTCTGGTCACCCTGCTGCACGCGCTGAAGACACGCGGCAAGAAGAAGGGCCTGGCCACGCTGTGCATCGGCGGCGGCGAGGCCACGGCCATGGCCGTTGAGCTGATCTGACGTCATTTGCTCAGAATCGTCACCAGTTTGCTCTACAGTGAACGCATGTTCAACGGATTGCACGCATTCGCGCTGAATGTGTGCAGTTCACATTGCGGAAATCATTCATGAGCGCAGACATTCACCACGACGAGAGCGAGACCATCAAGCCGCTGGAGCCGCAGCAGATTGATGCTTTCTGGGGCGATTTTTCCAACCAGCTGAGCCAGCTGGAGGAGCTCGATCGTCAGGAGTTTGTGGAGAGCTCCAATGAGCTGCTGCACCAATATGCGCCGGGCCTGAGCATGGAGCTGGAAGGCAAGCTCGGCGAAGCCGGCTCCCGGCTGGTGATCTCGGCCCATGGCAACACGGCGCAGTTCGAGAATGCGCAGGCCCTGGTACGCCAGGCGCCACGTTTCGAGCATTACAGCGTGCAGGCGTTTCGCAGCCGCGCGCTGGGCAGCAATTTCGGCATGCGCATGGACGGCTTCGAGCTAGCCTGCTCCGATATCCGCGTGGGCTACTACGATGCGGGAGGCATCATCGGCCTCAAGCTCTCGTTCGAGAAGTCCATAGCCCGGGACATGGCCGAGCATGCGCAGCACATGGCTTTCATCATGCTGGACCATGTGCTGGGCGAGTGGGATTTTTCGGTGCGCGTGGGTCCGGTCGAGTTTGTAGACGAGGCGGCGGCCGATGTCTACGGCTCCGCACTGCTGTCGGAGTTCCCGCCGCTGTTCGATGGCTTCATCCGCCAGCAACTGGGCCGCAGCTATGAATTTCCCCAGGAGGACAGCGACCGCTGGCTGTCGCTGGAAGTGCGCGCGCAGGATGCCGACGAGGACGCTGCCCCCGACATCCTGACCTTTCACGACGGTGCCAATGCCGTGGCCACGCGCGCCGATCTGTCGCACTTCATGGAGTGGCGCTTCAGCTTTTCCAGCCAGCAGGAGCTGGACGGCGTGCGCGACGCCCAGGATGCGCTGGACGAGCAGCTCAGCCGCGAGCAGCGCGGCATTCTGGCCTTCTCGCGCGTGGAAAACATGAGTGCCCGCGTCGCCACCTACTATGTGGAGGACCCGGCCCATGCGGTGCAGCTGGCGGGACAGCTGGGTCGCCAGCATGTGCCGGATCTGGAGGGCGAGCTCAGCGTGAGCTTCGACCCTTCCTGGAACGAGTTCCTGTCGCTGTACGCAGCCATCCACCGCAACGACCGTCCCGAGGAGGTGCTGGCCTCATGATCACTTCGCGCGAGCAACTGATGCAGTTGTATGACCCCCCGGCCGAGCGCGCGCTGCTCAAGCAGCAGTGGGAGCTCGACAGGCACTGTCTGCGCTTTATCGCGCTGTCGCCCTTCGTGGTCATGGCCACGGGCGGTGCCGACGGGGCCCTGCTCGATGCCTCGCCGCGCGGCGGCAAGCCGGGCTTTGTCAAGGCGCCCGATGCCAATACCTTGCTCATTCCCGATGCGGGCGGCAACAACCGGCTCGACAGCCTGAGCAATCTGCTCGACGACCCGCGCCTGGGCCTGCTGTTCTTTGTGCCGGGCTTTGACGAAACCCTGCGCGTCAACGGCAGCGCCCAGTTGCGTGACGAGGCACATTACACGGCCTTGTTTGCCAGCGATCATTTCCGTCCCAAGCTGGTGATCGAAGTCCGTGTGCAGGAAGCTTATCTGCACTGTGCCAAGGCGCTGATGCGCTCGCGCCTGTGGAGCGAGGAGGCCAGGGTGGCGCGCAACGTCATGCCCACGCTCAATCAGATCATCCATGCGCAGATGGGGCTGACGGCCCAGCCCGAGTCGCAGGAAAGCATGGTGGCCCGCTATGGGGCCATGATTGCGGCCGAGCAGATCAAGAAAAATTGATAGCTTGCTGCGCTTGTCATGAAAGGATTTTGGATGAAAAACACCTTGAAACCTCACATTCATAGGCGCAAGCAGCTATGGCTTTGATACTCATCATGGGAGCATCGCGCGGCCTGGGCCGCGCCCTGGCCGAGGCCTATCTGGCGCAAGGCCATCAGGTGATTGCCACCGTGCGCAAGGCCGAGGACAAGGCCGATCTGCAGGCACGGGGCGCCCGGGTGCTGCAGGTCGATCTGGCCGATCCGGCCAGCGTCAGCGGCCTGGCCTGGCAGCTCGAAGGGGCCAGCATCGATATCGCGCTGTACGTGGCCGGTGTCTGGGACGGTCATGACGCAGGCGTGCCACCTACCCAGCAGCAGTTCGACCTGGTGATGCACAGCAATGTGCTGGGCTTTATGCAGGCCCTGCCGCAGATCGTGCCCATGGTGCAGGAGGCCGGCGGCGTGATCGGCGCCTTCTCCAGCGGCATGTCCTTGCTGGGCGATGCGGACGAAAGCGCCTGGCTGTACCGCGTCAGCAAGGCCGCGCTCAATATGGCCGTGGTCTCGGCCTGCCGCCAATGGCCGGGCCTGACACTGCTGGCGCTGGACCCGGGTTGGGTGCAGACCGAGATGGGCGGTGCCGCGGCCCCGCTGTCGGTGAGCCAAAGCGTGCAGGGGCTGATGCAGGCCCTGGCCCAGGTCAAGCCCGAAGACCGCGGCCAGCTGCTGCGCCACGACGGCAGATACATCCAGCTTCTAGACGCCTAGCCCAGGCTGAAAAAGGGCATATAGCTATAAATATCGGAGACAACATGCTGCTGAATCAGGACCAGGAAATGATCCGCGAAGCCTTGCGCGATTTTGTGCGCGAGCAGATCACACCCCATGCCGCGCGCTGGGACAAGGAACATGAGTTCCCCAAGGAGGTGCACCAGGGGCTGGCCGCGCTCGGTGCCTATGGCATCTGCGTGCCCGAGGAGCTCGGCGGTGCGGGCCTGGACTATGTGAGCCTGGCCTTGGTGCTTGAGGAAATCGCAGCTGGCGATGGCGGCACCAGCACCGTCATCAGCGTGACCAACTGCCCGGTCAATGCCATCCTGATGAAGTACGGCAATGCCGGCCAGCAGGAGCAATGGCTGCGCCCGCTGGCGCAGGGGCAGATGCTGGGAGCCTTCTGTCTGACCGAGCCCCATGTGGGCAGCGATGCCTCGGCGCTGCGCACCACGGCCGTGCGCGATGGTGGCGACTATGTGATCAACGGCGTCAAGCAGTTCATCACCAGCGGCAAGAATGGCGATGTGGCCATCGTCATTGCCGTCACCGACAAGGCGGCGGGCAAGAAGGGCATGAGCGCCTTCATCGTGCCCACCCGCAATCCCGGCTACCAGGTGGCACGCCTGGAGGACAAGCTGGGCCAGCACAGCAGCGATACGGCGCAGATCAATTTCGAGAACTGCCGCATTCCCGCCGCGAACCTGATCGGGGCCGAAGGCGAGGGCTACAGGATTGCTCTGTCGGCGCTGGAGGGCGGGCGCATCGGCATTGCCGCGCAAAGCGTGGGCATGGCGCGTGCCGCCTTTGAATGTGCACTGCAGTACAGCAAGGAGCGCGAGAGCTTTGGTCAGCCCATCTTTAACCATCAGGCGGTAGGTTTCAGACTTGCTGAATGTGCCACGCAGATCGAAGCGGCCCGTCAGCTGATCTGGCATGCCGCCAGCCTGCGCGATGCGGGTCTGCCCTGCCTCAAGGAAGCCGCCATGGCCAAGCTCTTTGCCAGCGAGATGGCCGAGCGCGTATGTAGCGCCGCCATTCAGACGCTGGGCGGCTACGGCGTAGTGAACGACTTCCCCGTGGAGCGCATCTATCGCGATGTGCGCGTATGCCAGATCTACGAGGGCACCAGCGATGTGCAGAAGATCCTGATCCAGCGGGCGCTGGCCTGACGGGCGTCTGGCGGCAAAAGAGCGACCTTGTCAACTGCCGCGCAGGGGCGCTGTGGCGCACCTGGGGACGTGCCGGTTGCCGACGTCACAAGGCCTGCTTAGGATGTGATCAGCGGGGATGGTAACCTGCAGAGTCTTCAACCATTTGCAGCAGGAGTCCGGCATGCCTTTTGCCCAGGTCAATGGTCAGAATATCTACTACGAGGACACGGGAGGGCGCGGTCCGGCCCTGGTGTTCTCGCACGGCTTGCTCATGGATCACACCATGTTCGAGCCGCAGATACAGGCTTTGCAGGGGCAGTATCGCTGCATCAGCTGGGACGAGCGCGGCCACGGGCAGACCGCCGATCCCGAGCATTGCGAGGCCTTCAGCTACTACGACTCGGCCGACGATCTGGCCGCCCTGCTCAAGTACCTGGGCGTGGAAAAAGCCGTGCTCGTGGGCATGTCGCAAGGCGGCTATCTCTCGCTGCGCTGCGCGCTGATTCACCCCGATGTCGTGGGCGCGCTGGTGCTGATCGACACCCAGGCCATGCTGGAGGATCCCGAGCAGATGCCGCACCACGAGGCCTTGCTCAAGGCCTGGATGGAGCATGGACTGTCGGACGACATGGCGACCATCGTGGAGCACACGATCCTGGGCCAGGGCTGGCCCGGGGCTGCGCAGTGGCGCGCCAAATGGAAGCAGGCCTCGCCGATCAATCTGGGGCAGAGCTTTGCGACGCTGGCGCTGCGCGACGACATCAGCCCGCGCCTGGCCGAGATCAAGGTGCCGGCACTGGTGATTCACGGCGACAAGGATGCGGCCATCGGCGTGGAACGTGCTCGCGCCATGTTCAAGGGCCTGCCCCACGCCCAGTGGGTGGATGTGGCAGGCGCAGGCCATGCGGCCAATCTCACGCACCCCGAACCCGTGAACGCGGCTATCAGGCAGTTCCTGGACGGCCTGCACTGAGGCTCAGGCCTCCCCGAGTTCGGCCATGCTGCGCTTGCGCAGCACCACGGTGATCTGGCCGTTGGTCTCGATGGTGGCGCGTTCCACCTCATGTGCGTTGAGACAGCCATTGGAGCGCAGGGCCGCTGCCAGGTCTTCGCTCGTGATCTGCTCCTGCATCATCAGACCGGGCTGCACCACGCCCTGGTGAATCAGGACCTTGGGCCTGCCGTTGACCAGCTTGCGCAGCCGGGCAAAGCGGTAACTCAGGTGCGAGAGCAGCGCATGGCAGCCCAGCAGCGTGGCGGCACTGATCAGGCCGCCAATCAGCGAGTTGTCGCCCGCGTTCATGGAGTTCTGTACCGCGTTGGACAGAATCAGCAGCAGCACCAGATCGAAAGGGGCGTACTGCCCGGTCTGGCGCCTGCCGGTAAGGCGCAGAAACACCAGCAGGAACAGGTAGACGCAGACTCCGCGAATCATGAACTCCCACCAGGGGACCAGCATGGAAAACATAGGCAGACCTTTGAGCAGCGAGCTGTGAACTGCTGCTACTGTGCTCTGGGGCGACCGACTGTGCAAGCCGGCGGGCTCGTCTTGGCCGACAATGCAGCATTGCCAATCAAGACTGCCAAAGTTGTGAAAGAAGCCGAGAAAAAGCGGGACTGCCCTTGCGGACGCAAGAATGCCAAGGAACGGCCGCTGGCCTATGCCGATTGCTGCGGCCGCTATATCGATCACTGGGATACCCGGCCCGCTCCCGATGCCGAGGCCTTGATGCGCTCGCGCTATACGGCCTTCGTGTCTGAGAACCAGGAATACTTGCAAGCCACCTGGCATGCCAGCCAGCGTCCGGCGCAGCTGGATTTCGATGCCGCCACCAAATGGCTGGGATTGGAGGTAAAGCAGTTCAGGCCGACCGGCGAAGCCTCGGCAGAGGTCGAATTCGTCGCCCGCTACCGCCTGGCGGGTCGCGCCGTGCGTCTGCATGAGCGCAGCCGCTTCGTGCTCGATGCCGGGCGCTGGTTCTACGTCGATGGCGACCAGTTCTGAAGGTGCTTCGGCCGAGCTGACCCGGCTGCAGGCCGGTCTGCGCCTGTTGCAGTCACTGGCTTCGCGCGGTTCCTCGGAAATCGCGGCCTTGCTGATTCCGGCACTGCTGCTGTGGGTCAGCACCCGCAACAGTCCTGCCGTCAGCGCAGGGCTGGCCTGGTGGTGGGGACTGATGGTCCTCATGGCGCTGGGTTTTTTGCTGTTCCGCCGCTCGCTGCATCGCCAGTGGCGGTCGGCGCGCGACTGGGAGCCGCCGCGACTGCAGGCCGCATTGACCGCATGGCAGCGGCAGCTGGCGCTGGCCGCGTTGATCAACGGCCTGCTCTGGGTCAGCGTGCTGGCATTTACCTGGGGTGAAAGCCATAGCGAGCTGCGCCTGCTGATCTATCTGGTGCTGCTCGGCGTGATGGCTTCGGCCGCCACTTTTCTGGCGCCGGTGCCGCAGGTGTTCGCGGCCTTCATGGCGGGCATCTACCTGCCCATGCTGCTGTGCACGCTGCATTACTTTCCGCACAAAGGCCCTTATCTGCTGCCGCTGCTGCTGTTGTACGGCGCCATACTCGCCCGCCACGCCTGGGGCGCACGGCGTTTTGTGCAGCAGCAGATGGCGCATGAGCTGGAGCGCCAGGCGCTGGCAGAGCGCTACCGCGAAGCCAAGGAGCAGGCCGAGAATGCACTGGCCGAAAAGAACTGGTTTATCTCCGCCGCCAGCCACGATCTGCGGCAACCCCTGCATGCCATGGGTCTGATGCTGCAGGCCGCTCATCAGCGCAACCAGGATGACGATCTGACGCAGCTGCTGCAGGAAATGCAGGTCTGCACGCGCGACCTGGGCTCCATGTTCAATGACCTGATGGACCTGTCGCGCCTGGAGGGCGACAGCTTCGCACCCCAGTGGCAGGCGGTCCCCATGAAGGCGGTGCTGGATGAAGCCCAGCGCCTGTTTGCGCGCGAGGCAGCGCAGCGCGGGCTGCGTCTGCGCGTCAGGCAGCCAGCCCATATGCCGGCGCTGTGCACGGATGCGGTGCTGCTGCGGCAGATGGTTTTCAATCTGCTGCAGAACGCGCTGCGCTACACCGAAGAGGGCGGGGTGCTGCTGGTGCTGCGGCTCCGGCAGGGACGCTGGTTGCTGCAGGTCTGGGACAGCGGCTGCGGCATGAGCGAGCAGGAATGCGCGCAGGTTTTCATGCGCCACTATCGCAGCCCTGGCCGGCGGCAGCGCGATGCCAGAGAGGGCGTGCCGGCGCCGTTGCGCGGGCGTGGCCTGGGCCTGTCCGTGGTGGCGTTGGCGGCACAACGTCTGGGCGTGGAATATGGCGTGCAGTCGCTGCCGGGCAAGGGTTCTTGTTTCTGGCTGCGCTGGCCGCAGGATGCCGAGCAATGGCAGGCTTCGTCAGCGCTGCCGGCGCCGCCGCCCTTGTCCGGGCAGCCGTGGTTCGCCCCCCTGTCAGGGCGCTGCCTGATCGTGGAAAGCGATGCGCAGCTGGCCCCGGTGCTGGTACGGATCCTGCAGAGCTGGGGCATTCAGGTGCAGAGAGCGGCCGATCTGTCCGAGGCGCAGCAACTGCTGGCCGGTGGCTGGCAGCCGGACTTCGTGCTGTGTGAACAGCGGCTCAAGGATGGTGCCAGCGGCATGGACTGCCTGATGCAGCTGCTGGACCAGCACCCACAGGCCAGCGGGGCCTTGATGAGCGGTGACGAGGCGGTGCTTGAGCAGGTGCAGGATCAGGGCTATCTGGCCCTGGCGACGCCGCTGCAACCCGACCAGCTGCATGCGGTGCTGGCGCGTTGCATGGAGAGCCGCCAGACCGCCTAGTCCAGATCGACCTCGATGCCGCGCATCCGAGTGATCAGCGCCACGCGGTTGCTGGCGCCCAGACGTTGCAGCAGGGCGGTGACATGTTCCTTGACCGTGTATTCGGACAGGTTCAGGGTCTGTGCGATGGCTCGGTTGGGCTTGCCCTGCAGCAACAGGCTCAGTACCTGGGACTGACGCGCCGTGATGCCCAGCTCTCTGGCGCTCATGTGCAAGGTGCTGCCCGCAGCGGATGCGGGCGGTGCGGCAGGAATCGGAGGCAGAGCCTCGAACCAGGAGCGGCCGGACAGCAGGGCTTGCACGGCCATCTGGAACACCTGAGCCGTGCTGCTCTTATGCACAAAGCCATGCACACCCGCGGCTGCTGCCTTGTTGACGATGGCCGGGTGCTTGTCGCCGCTGGTCACCAGGATGCGCGTGCCGGGCGCCAAGGCCAGGATGCTGTGCACGAACTCCAGCGATGCGCCATCTTCCAGCCAGAAATCCATCACGGTGATGACGGGCTCGCCCAGCGCAGCAATCACGGCCAGGGCCTCGTTGCCGTGGGCAGCACAGCGCACCTGGCGTACGCCGGCGCTGGTCATCAGCACCTGGGCCATGCCTTCGGCGACCAGCGGATGGTCATCCACCACCAGCGCATAAGGGGGCGCGCTCAGTTGAGTGGTGCTCAGAATTTGCGGTAGATCGGGCATGAGCGTTCCTTTGGGGCTTGGTAACAAAGACCCCTCATCGGTAGGGAGCCAACTGGTGGTAAGCCTTCCGACAATGACTGTAAGACGACGCTGATGCTTATCTCTCAGTGTCGGGATATGGACATTTTCAACCAACATCAGGACTGAGGAGCAAGCCCGTGCCATCTCTCACGCAAATCACCCGTAGAACCGCAGCCCTGCTGCTGATTTCCACCCTGGCTGCCTGTGGCGGTGGTGGTGGAGACGGAGGCAGCGGCACAGGCTCAGGAGGCGGCTCCGAAGGCGGCGGCAATACGGGAGGCGGGGACAACGGCGGCGGCAACAATGGTGGCGGTACTGGCGGCGGCACCGGCAATCAGGCCGTCACGGGGACCTACAAGATGGGCGGCCAGACGGCCACCAGCCATGCGCAGATGCTGGATGCCGCCAACAGCATGGGCGCCGACGGTTATGCGCTGTTCAGCTCCCTGGCGGGCTCGATCTCCTCGACCGGTGCGGAGATCGGCGACTTCTATCTCACGGATACCGCGCATGCAGGCCGCAAGTTCAGCTATGTCAATCCTGCGGCGCAGCCATCGCGCACCGCCTTTCTGGCCCAGCTGAACCAACAGGGCAGCAGCGGCTATATGTACAAGTCCGACGCCGTGTTCAGCGATGTCAGCGACATCCGCAGCGTCTATGTCAAGGACAACAGCCGCAGCGACCAGTTCAGCTACCGGACGGTGACGCCCGTGGCCACGACCGCCGAAGCCTTTGCCACGGAGCTCAACGGACAAGGGGCCGAAGGCTATCGCTATCTGGGTCCCCAGATCGTCAACAACGAGCTGTTCAGCCTGTATGCCAAGCGCAATGACAGCGTCACCTATACCTATCAGGTCGACAAGCTCAGCAGCGCATCCTCGGCTGCCGATGCTGCAGAAATGAGAACGCGCCTGGCCCAGAAGGGTGCGGACGGATGGTTCATCCGCGGCACGCAGGGGCTGGGCAGCGACCCGATGAACATGAACTATGTGGATGTCTACGAGAAAAGCTCGGCACAGAATGGCGCCATCGAGTATCTGGTCGAGGCCTCGTCAGTCAATGACGCGCTCACAACCCAGCTGAGCAATATGAATGCCAATGCGGCCAACGGCTTCTTCTATTTCAGCGGCATCATGACTGCCGACAACAAGACGAGCACCATCTACGCCAAGAACAGCGCGTGGATGATTCATCCGCTGGCCGGAGTGACCTTCCCCTGAACCCGAAAAGGGCGTGAGCGCATAATCACGCCCTCTGTTTCTTGATACTAGGCGCCGCTAGGCGCCTTTTTCGCATCCTCTGATGCGCTGGTAATGTT
This sequence comes from Comamonas sp. C24C, assembly GCF_053345995.1. Lineage (NCBI taxonomy): Bacteria > Pseudomonadati > Pseudomonadota > Betaproteobacteria > Burkholderiales > Comamonadaceae > Comamonas > Comamonas sp. C24C. The sequence continues at coordinate 16,995 of NZ_JBKFBC010000001.1, forward strand.
CCCATGACTGCTTTTGACGCTGTGCTTTTCGACTGTGACGGTGTGCTGGTGGACAGCGAATCCATCACCAATCGCGTGCTGTGCACCATGCTCAACGAATCCGGCTGGGCGATCAGCCAGGAACAGTGCACGCGTGACTTCATCGGCAAAACGGTACGCAGCCAGGCGACCGTGATTGAGGCCCATACCGGCAAGCCGCTGACCGATGCCTGGATGGCCGAGTTCTACGAGCGCCGCAATGCCGCGCTGAGTGCCGAGCTGGTAGCCATCGACGGCGCACTGGAAGCGGTCAGGCAGATTCATGCACTGTGCGATGGACGCATTGCCTGCGCCTCCGGTGCGGACCGTGCCAAGGTGGAGATGCAGCTCACCAAGGTGGGCATGGCGCCTTATTTCGAAGGCCATGTCTACAGCGGTCATGAAATGCCGCGCAGCAAGCCCTTCCCCGATGTGTATCTGGCTGCGGCCGAGGCGCTGAAGGCCGATCCCGCCAAATGCCTGGTGATCGAGGACACCATGACTGGAGTTCAGGCCGGCGTGGCAGCAGGTGCCACCGTCTGGGGCTATTTCCCGGCCGATCAGGGCCATGCCTCGGCAGAGCAGTTGCTCGAGGCCGGCGCCGCCTGCGTGTTCGGTGACATGGGGGATCTGCCCGCCATGTTCGACGCCGTGCGCAAGAGTGCCGCCAGCGCTTCGGTCGGCGAAGACGACGAGCACGACCTGCGCTGAAGCGCTCTCAGTCCCAGATCGACAGCGCTTCGCGCAGGTGCTTCATCGGCTGATCGTCGATCACGCTGTTGTGCAGCAGTATCACGCGCTGCACGGGCCAGCTTTCGACCTGCTTCACCCAGCTGCGCACGGCGGCCCTGTCCCTGACCAGCAGGCGCACGGTGCGCGGTACGGTCAGGCGCTCATGCCCGCCCGTCAGGCCCAGATACATGCGTACCGGCAGGCTTAGCGGTCCCTGCCAGCATTGCAGCACGTCGGTGGCGATGAGGCTGCCGCTGGCCGGGTGGAACCACAGCGTCTCGTCGAGCATGGGAAGGCCGTCCAGCCGCAGGCATTGCAGCTCGCCCGCCCAGGGCGCCTCGGAGTCTGGCGGCAAGGGTTCCAGCAGCGGCAGATCCGGGCGCTTGCGCAGCACCCCCTGGGTGCCATAGAGCCGGGCCTGGGGATAAAGCCTGGCCAGCTTGCCCACGAACAGATGGTGCATGGCACTGGGGGCCACAATGGTTTGCAGCGGCCCCAGGGCATCGAGCGCCGCTTTCTGCCCGTCCGTCAACGGCACGGCAGAGTGCGAGAACAAGCTGCCGTCGGCCAGCCGGATCACGGTCATGCGGGTGCTGACCTTCATTGCTGCATTGCTGAAGTGATAGCTCAGAGCCCAGACTCCGTCAGCGATTGCCTGCCAGGTTTCTGTGGATTTGTGCACGGCGAACTCCTTGCGTCAGACGGCACGCTGGCCGGCGGTCTTGCGGAACTCCGAAGGGGACAGCCCTGTCCAGAGGCGAAAGGCGCGGATAAAGCTTTTGTCGTTGAGAAAGCCGCAGGCCTGGGCCACACGCTTGATGGGGCGGCTGGTGCGCAGCAGCAGCGCAATCGCGCGCTCGCGGCGGATATCGTCCTTGAGCGCCTGCAGCGAAACACCTTCTTCCTTGAGCTGGCGGTGCAGGCTGCGCTGCGACAGATGCAGCTGGCGCGACAGGGTCTCTGCGGTCTGCTGCTCCTCCCCGCTGGCGGCCAGCAGATGGCGCACGCGCTGCACCAGCGTCTTTTCGCGCTGGTAGGGGCGCACCTGAATTGGCAGGGCGCGCTGCAGCATGCGGTTGAGGGCTGCCTCATCGCGAGCCAGCGGTGCCTGCAGCCAGCGCGCTTCGAACTGCAGGCTGGCAACTGGCGCCCCATAGGCAATGCTGCCCGGCGCGAACAGCACCTTGTAAACATCGGCATGCGCGGGCTCGGCAAACGGGAAGCTGGCATGCAGCAGGCTGATCGGTTCGTTGATCAGCCAGCTGGCAAAGCCGTGGATATTGCGCAGCACCGATACCATGCAGAACTCGCGCATGCTTCCCAGCGGGCGGCTTTCATGCAAGGTGAGTGTGGCAATGCCGGCCTGCTCGCCGAGCTGCAGTTGCAGGTCCTGCGCAATCAGGCCGTGATGGCGGCACCAGCGCGCCAGCGCCAGGCCCAGATGGGGGGCGCTGATGCTGGCACGGGCCAGCATGCCGTAGCTGCCCCAGGGCAGACGGCGCTCGAACCAGCCCAGGGCCTCGTCGTCGAGTTCGCGCATGGCTGCATCGGAAAGCGCCTCCATCTGCAAGGCCGTGATGCGCTCTTCGGGATCGTTTATCAGCTCTGGCGGGATTTGTGCCTTTTCCAACGCGCCAAGCGCTGACATCTGCCTTGCTTCATAAGCACGGACAATCGCTTGGACAAACGCCATGGGGGTAATTGCCGGGTGCGATTTGAGCACGGAGCTGGCATGGTGTGGCAGTGGAGTCTTGACCAGGGAAGGGGTGAGCATTTGGCAATTATTGCAACCTTGCTGACCTCTTCTGAACAGGGCTTGCCCTTATTCTGAGATGCAGAAAACGGTGCTGAATGGACGCTGTGCAGCCAGTTTGCGGTTGGCTGCCGGCACGCAAGGAGACACAAGACCATGCCATCGCAAGTGAACCCGCTGACCGCCAGCTATGCCAAGGGGCGCACGGATGTGCCGCTGATCGAGCAGACGATAGGTGATTTTTTTGCCGCAATGGCAGAGCGCCAGGGCGCGCGTGACGCGCTGGTCAGCCGTCATCAGGGTCTGCGCTACAGCTATGCCCAGCTGCATCAGGCTGCGCGCCAGCTGGCCAGCGCGCTGCTGTCTCAAGGGCTGGTCAAGGGCGACCGGGTAGGTATCTGGAGCCATAACAATGCCGAGTGGGTGCTGATGCAGCTGGCTACGGCTCAGGTAGGACTGGTGCTGGTCAATATCAACCCGGCCTATCGGACCTCTGAAGTCGAATACGCGCTCAACAAGGTGGGCTGCAAGGCGCTGGTGTCCATGCCGCGCTTCAAGACCAGCGACTATCTGGGTATGCTGCGCGAGCTGGCGCCCGAGCTGGCGAGCTGCGCACCAGGCCAGCTGCAATCCAGGCGCCTGCCTGCCTTGCGCACGGTGGTGTGGATTGACGCGGCCGGCTCAGGTGCAGCGGATCTGGACGTCGAACAGCCCGGCATGCTGCGTTTTTCGCAGCTCATGGCGCAGGGCACCAGTGCGGATGAGCGCATTGATGCCATTGCGGCCACGCTCAGCAATCACGATCCCATCAACATCCAGTTCACCAGCGGCACCACGGGCTTTCCCAAGGGCGCGACGCTGACGCACCGCAACATTCTCAACAACGGCTTTTTCATTGGCGAATGCATGCGCCTCACACCCGAGGACCGGCTTTGCATTCCCGTGCCCCTGTATCACTGCTTCGGCATGGTGCTGGGCAATCTGGCCTGCTTCACACATGGCTCGACCATCGTCTATCCGAATGACGGCTTCGATCCCATCACCGTGCTGGAGGCGGTGCAGGCCGAAAAATGCACGGGCCTGCATGGCGTGCCCACCATGTTCATTGCCGAGCTCGACCACCCGCGCTTTGCCGAGTTCGATCTCTCCACGCTGCGCACCGGCATCATGGCCGGCTCGCCTTGCCCCATCGAGGTGATGAAGCGCGTGGTGCGCGACATGCATCTGAGCGAGATCACCATCGCCTACGGCATGACGGAAACCAGTCCCGTGAGCTGCCAGAGCGATGCCGATACGCCGCTGGAAAGGCGCGTGGCCACCGTGGGCAAGGTGCAGCCGCATCTGGAGGTGAAGATCGTGGACCCGTCCACGGGCGAGATCATGGCGCCCGGCCAGTCGGGAGAGCTGTGCACGCGCGGCTATTCCGTCATGCACGGCTACTGGGACGACGAGGCCAGAACCCGCGAGGCCATCGATGCCGAGCAGTGGATGCACACCGGCGATCTGGCGACCATGGACGCCGAAGGCTATGTGAATATCGTGGGCCGCATCAAGGACATGGTGATCCGTGGCGGCGAGAACATCTACCCGCGTGAGATCGAGGAATTCCTCTATCGCCACCCCAAGGTGCAGGACGTGCAGGTGGTAGGCGTGCCCGATGTGCGCTATGGCGAGGAACTGTGTGCCTGGATCATCGTCAAGCCGGGCCTGGAACTCGTCGAAGAAGAGGTGCGTGACTTCTGCAAGGGCCAGATCGCGCACTACAAGGTGCCGCGCTATATCCGCTTTGTCCAGGCTTTCCCGATGACGGTGACGGGCAAGATCCAGAAGTTCAAGATCCGCGACGAGATGATCGAGTTGCTGGATCTGCGCGTGATCAAGACCGCCTGAATGCCATGCTGAACCATGCCTGCGTCTGCAGCCCCAGGTCCCGCATCGGCGGGACCCGGGCTGAGGCATGTTCCGGCTCAGTGCGCGCCGGTTTCGGCCTTGGGAAGACCGGCGGCGCGGCGGGCGACCACGAGGCGCTTGCGCATGGCGATTTCCTGCATGTCCAGCTCGCTGACCAGGCTGCGCAGCGACTCGTCGTTGATGCGGTGGGCCTGTCTTTCGGCGTAGTAAAAGTCCCGTTCGGCATGAATGCACTCGATCCGGGTCTCGATCTCCATCACATAGCGCAGCTTGCGCTGACGCACGACTTCGGGCGCCTCGCGCAGCAGCTCTATGCTCTGCGCGGCGCCGCTGCCGTCGTCCAGCAACTGGATGCGGTTGCGGTACTCCTGGGTCAGGTGGCCGTTGACCTCCTGGCGCATCGCCACCCACTCGGGGTCGCGGCGCTGCATTTCTTCCTCGCTCAGCGTGAGCTTGGCCATGGCCGCCATGCAGGCCTGCTCGCGGGCCAGGCGCTCCTCGCGCACGGTGGGCGACTCCTCGTGCGGGGGCAGATGGCGCAGCACGATGGGCAGGCCCACGGCACCGATCACCAGCGTGAACAAAATCGTGCCCGTGGCGAGAAAGACCAACATGTCGCGGCCCGGAAAGGGCTGGCCGTTGTTCAGCAGCATGGGCACGGACAGTGCACCGGCCAGCGTGACAGCACCCCGAATGCCCGCCAGCGTGGTGGCCAGGTTCAGCAGCTTGGAAGGGCGCTCGGTCATCTTGCCCTGGCGGTGGGCGCGCAGCAGCGAGCCATGCACGCCCAGCACCAGCCAGATCCAGCGCATCAGCAGCAGCGCAAACGAAATGGCAGCCACGTAGCCGACCAGAATCCACCAGTCATGGCCGGCCTGATGCAGCGGCACGCCGATGATGGATGGCAGCTGCAGGCCCAGCAGCAGGAAGATGGCGCCGTTGAAGGCGGCTTCCACCATGCTCCAGGTGCCTTCGGTCTGCAGGCGTTCGCTGATGTAGCTGCTGCGCTCCAGGTCGGCGAAATTGGTGGCGATGCCGGCGGCCACGGCAGCCAGAATGCCGGAGACACCGATCTTCTCGCCCACGATATAGGCGGCAAAAGGCAGCAGCACCAGCAGCAACACCATCTGCGTGGCTGCGACATCGCCCAGGCGACGCGTGATGGTGCCGCGCGCATGGCTGAAGCCCCAGCCTATCAACGCACCCACACCCAGGCCGCCGACGGCCATCCAGGTGAACTCCTTGGCGACTTCGCCCCAGGAGAACATGCCGGTCAGCGTGGCTGCAATCGCAAATTTCAGCGCCACCAGGCCCGATGCGTCGTTGAGCAGCGACTCGCCCTCCAGCACATGCATGGTCTTTTCGGGCATGCCCAGATTGCGTGTGATGGCCGAAACGGCCACGGCATCGGTGGGCGAGATCACGGCGGCCAGGGCGAAGGCCACGGTCAGCGGAATCTCGGGAATCATCCAGTGGACGAGATAGCCCAGGCCCAGCACGGTGAACAGCACCAGGCCCAGGGCCAGCAGCAAGATCGGCTTGGCCAGTGCAAAGAATTCACGCTTGGGAATGCGCCAGCCGTCGGCGAACAGCAGCGGTGGAATGAAGAGCAACAGGAACAGCTCGGGGTCGAACGCGATGTGCAGGCCGGCTTGCGGCCAGGCAATCAGCGCACCCAGCGCGATCTGAATCAGAGGCAGGGGAATGGCCCGGATATAGCGGGCCACAATGCCTGTCAGCGCTCCCAGCAGCAAGACAAGCAGAACAGTTTCAACAGCGTGCATGAGGCATTTTCTTCAACTGCAGTTGCAGCGCTGTGTCTGAGCAAGAAAAAAACCAAGTTCTCACATCAGTTATCAAACGGCAAAGTACGAGCCGCAACCCCTGAAACAGGCATGTGCCAAGCACGGGATGGCCAGCAAGGGCAGTCCCGCAGCGAGGTCGTCGTCCCCCTAAGGGGGAAGCGGCGCAGCCGCTCAGGGAGCAATCATTTTTTAAGAGGCAAGCGATGAGCATTCTGGGCACACAACTGAATCCGCGTTCGGCAGATTTCCTGGCCAACGCCGCAGCCATGCAGGCGCTGGTCAATGAGCTGCATGCACGCTGCGATCAGAACGCGCTGGGCGGCAATGAAGCCGCGCGCGCCAAGCATGTGGCACGCGGCAAGCTGCTGCCGCGCGAGCGCGTGCAGCGGCTGCTGGACCCCGGCACGCCATTCCTGGAGCTGTCGCCGCTGGCCGCGCTCAATATGTACAACAACGATGCACCGGGCGCCGGCGTGATTGTCGGCGTGGGACGCGTCAGCGGCGTGGACTGCATGATCGTCTGCAACGACGCCACCGTGAAAGGCGGAACCTACTACCCGATGACGGTGAAAAAGCATCTGCGCGCGCAGGAAGTGGCCGCGCAGAACCGTCTGCCCTGCATCTATCTGGTCGACTCGGGCGGTGCCAACCTGCCCAATCAGGACGAGGTCTTCCCCGATCGCGAGCATTTCGGACGCATCTTCTACAACCAGGCCAATATGAGTGCTCAGGGCATCGCCCAGATCGCCGTGGTCATGGGGTCGTGCACGGCAGGCGGCGCCTATGTGCCGGCCATGAGCGACGAGTCCATCATCGTCAAGAACCAGGGCACCATCTTTCTGGGCGGCCCTCCCCTGGTCAAGGCCGCCACCGGCGAGGTGGTCAGCGCCGAGGACCTGGGCGGCGGCGATGTGCACACGCGCCTGTCGGGCGTGGCCGACCATCTGGCCGAGAACGATCTGCATGCACTGGCGCTGGCGCGCCAGGCCGTGGCAAACCTGAACAGGGACAAGCCCGCTTCCCAGACCGATCATGCGCCGGCGGCCCCCTTGTTCGAGAGCGAAGAGCTGTATGGCGTGATTCCCGTCGATACGCGCAAGCCCTTCGATGTGCGCGAGATCATTGCCCGCATCGTGGACGGCAGCCAGTTCGACGAGTTCAAGGCCCGCTTCGGCAACACCCTGGTCTGCGGCTTTGCGCGCATCGAGGGCATGCAGGTCGGCATCATCGCCAACAACGGCATCCTGTTTTCCGAGTCGGCCGTCAAGGGCGCACACTTCATCGAGCTGTGCTGCCAGCGCAAGGTACCGCTGGTGTTCCTGCAGAACATCACGGGCTTTATGGTGGGCCGCAAATACGAAAACGAAGGCATTGCCCGTCACGGCGCCAAGCTGGTCACGGCCGTGGCCACGGCGGCGGTGCCCAAGTTCACCATCATCATCGGCGGCAGCTTTGGCGCGGGCAACTACGGCATGTGCGGCCGCGCCTATTCACCCCGCTTCCTCTGGATGTGGCCCAACGCGCGCATCAGCGTCATGGGCGGCGAGCAGGCGGCCAGCGTGCTGGCCACCGTCAAGCGTGACGGCATCGAAGCCAAGGGCGCTAGCTGGAGTGCGGAAGAGGAAGAACGCTTCAAGGCGCCCATCCGCCAGCAGTACGAAGACCAGGGTCATCCCTTCTACGCGACGGCACGCCTCTGGGACGACGGCGTCATCGATCCCGCCGACACGCGCCGCGTGCTGGCCCTGGGTCTGGCAGCGGCACGCAATGCGCCGATTGAGGACACCCGCTTTGGTGTCTTCCGCATGTAAGCACACGAAGGCCCGAACATGATGCGCTGCACCGTCCCCGCCCTGATGCAAGCTCTGCTGTGTGCAGCGCTGGCATGGCCCATGGTGGAGCAGGCCCGTGCCGAGGTGCAGCAGTTCGATGCGCGCATTCCGGTCTGGGTGCCGGAGGCCGGCAGCACGCCCGCGCGCACCGCCGAGCTCGCAGGCCATGTCTATCGTCACCGGGGTCTCGGCCCCTGGGGGCTGATCGTGCTCAGCCACGGCACGCCCAGCGGCAAAGAGGCGCGCGAAGCCATGACCGATCGCTACGGCCCGCAGGCGCGCGCTCTGGCCGAGCTGGGCTATGTGGTGGTGACGGGTTTGCGCCGCGGCTATGGCGCATCGGACGGTCCTCTGGCTGACCGCTACGGCAGCTGCGACGACCCCGACTATGGCCATGCATCCCAGGAGGCCGCGCGCGATGTGGCGGCCATCATGGCTTACGGGCAGAAGCTGCCCTATGTCGACAGCACGCATGTGGTGCTGCTGGGCAAGTCTGCCGGCGGCTTTGCCTCGCTGGCGCTGGCGGCACAGCAACCCGCAGGTCTGCGCGGTGTCATCAATTTTGCCGGTGGCCGCGGTTCGCAGCAGCAGATGCGCGAGAAGACATCGGTCTGCGGCGAGGCGCAACTGCTCAAGACCGTGGCCGGCTTTGCCGCCACCAGCCAGGTGCCCCAGCTGTGGATCTATGCCGAGAACGACAGCTACTTCCGGCCGCCGCTGGTGCGCCAGATGGCGCAAAGCTATCTGGCGGCAGGCCGCAAGCTGACCCTGGTGTTCGTGCCGCCAAGCGGCGCGGAAGGACACCAGTTTTTTGACCGGGCAGCCAATATCGGGCAATGGCTGCCGCAGGTCCGTGAATTCCTGATGCAGCAGCTGCCGGGTACGGCAGCTGCGCAACTGCAAAGCCATAACTCACTGGGAGACAAGCCATGACCGCTTTGACTTTGACCGTGGACGGCGGCATCGCCCGCGTTACGCTGGCTCAGCCCGCCATTCGCAATGCCTTCAGCGATGCGGCGATTGCCGAGATCACCGCCGCCTTCCTCCAGGTCGGCGAGCGTGCCGATGTGCGCGCCGTGGTGCTGGCCGCCGAAGGACCCGCATTCTGCGCGGGCGCGGACCTGAACTGGATGCGCCGCATGGCCGATTACTCGCGCGACGAAAACCGCGTCGATGCGGGTCTGCTGGCCGAGATGCTGCGCGTCATCTACGAATGCCCCAAACCCACGATTGCGCGTGTGCAGGGCGATGTCTATGCAGGCGGCATGGGCCTGGTGGCCTGCTGCGATATGGCGGTGGCGGCAGACACGGCAGGTTTCTGCCTCAGCGAGGTCAAGATCGGCCTGATTCCCGCCACCATCAGCCCCTATGTGATCCGCGCCATGGGAGCCAGGGCCGCGCACCGCTACTTTCTCACGGGCGAGCGCTTTTCGGCGCAGGAGGCGCATCGCATCGGCTATGTGCACGAGGTGGTCGATGCCGACGGGCTGGACGCCGTGGTCGATGGCTGGCTCAAGCATTTGCTGAGCGCCGGCCCCGCAGCGGTGCGGGCCTGCAAGCGCCTGGTGCTGGACATGGCCGAGCGCGAGATCAGCGAGCAGCTGATTGCGGCGACCGTGGAGTCGATTGCCACCATCCGCGCCAGCAGCGAAGGCAAGGAAGGCGTGCAGGCCTTTCTCAACAAGCGCAAGCCCAACTGGCTGCCCGGATGAGATGACAGACCTGGCGGCCGGGGCGCTTCAGCCTGCGGGCTCGCATAGGAAATGAACACCATGGATATCTGGCAAACCATCATCGACTGGCTGCACCGCACCGGCCTGCATATCGACCCCGATACGGCCAGGGCCGTGGGCGATGCCGCGAGCCAGGTGGGTGACGTGGCCGCCAGGGCCGGGCAGGCCGTGGGACAGATGGACATGGCGTCCATGCTGGCGCTGGCGGCAGCTCTGGGCTGGGCCAGCGGTTTTCGCCTCTATGCCGTGGTGTTCGCCGTGGGCCTGCTGGGTGCCAGCGGTCTGATGCCGCTGCCCGGTGGTCTGCATGTGCTGCAGCACCCGATGGTTCTGCTCATCAGCGGTGGCCTGCTGTTCGTGGAGTTCTTTGCCGACAAGATTCCCGTGGTGGATTCGGTCTGGGACCTGTTCCAGAGCGTGTTGCGCATTCCGGCCGGTGCGGCGCTGGCGGCCTCGGTCTTCGGTGCCGACAACACCACCATGGCCATGGCCGCCGCGCTGATGGGCGGCACGCTGGCAGCGACCAGCCAGGCAGCCAAGACCACCACGCGTGCCCTCATCAATACCTCGCCCGAACCTTTCTCCAACGTGGGAGCCAGTCTGGCGGAAGACACGGTGTCGCTGGGCGCCATCTGGCTGGCGCTGACCAATCCGCTGGTGTTTGCCGCCGTGCTGCTGGTCGTGGTGATTGCGATGTGGCTGGTGATCTGGGCGCTATGGCGCTTTCTCAAGGCGATTTTTCGACGCCTGCGCGGCAGTGGCGATGCGCAGGAACCATTGCAAAAAACATAGCTGCTTGCGTTTGATGGATATGCGCTGAGCGGTGATTTGACCGATAAACGGAGACGATATGTTCAAGAAAATTCTGATTGCCAATCGCGGTGAGATTGCCTGCCGTGTGGCCGCGACCGCCCGCCGCATGGGTGTGAAGACCGTGGCCGTGTACTCGGATGCCGATGCCCGGGCCAAGCATGTGGCGGCCTGCGACCAGGCCGTGCACATCGGCGGCAGCGCGCCCAAGGACAGCTATCTGCGCTGGGAACGCATTCTGGAGGCTGCCAAGGCCACGGGTGCCGAAGCCATCCACCCCGGCTATGGCTTCCTCTCCGAGAACGAGGACTTTGCCAATGCCTGCGCGGCGGCCGGCCTGGTCTTCATCGGCCCGCCCGCCAGCGCGATTCGCGCCATGGGCCTCAAGGCCGAGTCCAAGCAACTGATGGAAAAGGCCGGCGTCCCGCTGGTGCCTGGCTATCACGGTCACGACCAGAACCCCGAGCTGCTGCAGCGGGAGGCCGATCGCATCGGCTATCCCGTGCTCATCAAGGCCAGCGCGGGCGGCGGCGGCAAGGGCATGCGTCTGGTGGAGAAGAGCGAGGACTTTGCAGCCTCGCTGGAGTCCTGCAAGCGCGAGGCCATCAACAGCTTCGGCAACGATGCCGTGCTGATCGAGAAGTACGTGCTGCGCCCGCGCCATATAGAGATTCAGGTGTTTGGCGACACGCAGGGCAACTGCGTCTATCTGTTCGAACGCGACTGCTCGGTGCAGCGCCGCCACCAGAAGGTACTGGAGGAAGCGCCGGCGCCGGGCATGACTGCCGCGCTGCGCCAGAAGATGGGCGAGGCCGCCGTGGCCGCCGCCAAGGCCGTGAACTATGTGGGCGCGGGCACGGTGGAGTTCATCGTCGAGCAGCCCGGCGGCTACGACCAGCCCGAAGCCATGAAGTTCTACTTCATGGAAATGAACACCCGACTGCAGGTGGAGCACCCCGTGACCGAAGCCATCACCGGCGAGGATCTGGTGCGGTGGCAGCTGCTGGTGGCTTCAGGACAGCCTTTGCCCAAGGCGCAGTCGGAGCTCCGTATCCTGGGCCATGCCATCGAGGCACGCATCTGCGCCGAGAACCCCGAGAACAACTTCCTGCCCGCCACCGGCCATCTGGCCGTCTATCGCAAGCCCGAATGCAGCAGCTTCGAGATCAGCGATGTGCGCGTGGACGACGGCGTGCGCGAGGGCGATGCGATCAGCCCCTTCTACGACTCCATGATCGCCAAGCTCATCGTCCATGGCGAGGACCGTGCCCAGGCGCTGGCGCGTCTGGACGCGGCACTGGCCCAGACCCATATCGTGGGCCTGACGACCAATGTGCAGTTTCTGCGCCAGGTGGTGAAGAGCCAGGCTTTCTCCAATGCCTTGCTCGATACTGCGCTGATCGAGCGCGAGCGCGAGGCCTTGTTCGGCAAGGATTTCGTGGGCCGCGACCTGGCTGTTGCCGCCGCCATGGCCTGGCAGCTGCAGGGCGAGCAGGCCGCGCAAGGCGCAGACCCCTTCAGCCGCCGCGACGGCTGGCGCATGTCGGGCCGCTATGTGCGCTCCTTCGGCTTTGTCTACCGCGGCGAGGACTTCACGGCCGGCCTGGCCTATGGCCGCGCCACGCAGGCGGCGCAGACCTATCAGCTCGGCATTGGCGAGGGCGAGAGCCGCAGCGATGCCACGCTGCAGTGGCGCGCACTGGCCGACGGGCGGCTGGAACTGGGCCTGGACGGCAAGCGCACGGTGGTCGTGGTCCATGCCCAGGGCGACCAGCTGTCCATCTTCACCGAAGCGGGCAGCACCCAGATCACCGTGGTCGACCAGCTGGCCCACGCCGGCGATACCGGCCATGAAGGCGGCCGCCTGACGGCGCCCATGCCCGGCAAGGTGGTGTCCTTCACCGTCAAGGCCGGCGACAAGGTCAGCAAGGGCCAGCCGCTGGCCGTGATGGAGGCCATGAAGATGGAGCACACGATTGCCGCCCCCGGCGATGGCGTGGTGCTGGAGCTGCTGTATGTGCCCGGCGACCAGGTCAGCGAAGGCGCCGAGCTGCTGCGCATCGAGGTGGCTGCCTGATCCGCCCAGGGTTGAACTGTTTAACAAAAAGAGCAGCTTGCGCTGGACTATCCATGAATTCAGTCACTTTCAATGATGAAATCAAGACGGGTACAGCGCAGGAAGCTTTTTTTTTATAGCGGTCCATTGGTCATCTGCGTCTGCAGCGCGCATGGCAAAGCGTTAGGCTTGGCATCCATGAAAGTCTTATTTTGCTGTGACGATACGCGGCCGGAACCCTGGCTCAAAGGTTTGCATGACGCGCTGCCGGGTGCGGAGATTGCCATCTGGGAGCCGGGCGCGCCCCAGGCCGACTATGCACTGGTCTGGGCGCCGCCCCAGCAGTTCCTCGACGAGCAGGCGGCCGGCCTGAAGGCCATGTTCAACATCGGCGCGGGCGTGGATGCCTTGCTGCCGCTGCGCATTCCCGCCGCGCTGCCCGTCTACCGTCTCGAAGATGCCGGCATGGCCGTGCAGATGGCCGAGTATGTGGCCCAGGCCGTGATCCGCTTCTTCCGCGGCCTCGATCAGTACGAGTCCGATATGGCGCAGGGCCTGTGGCAGCACCAGCGCAACCCCAGGCGGGTGGACTATCCCGTGGGCGTGATGGGCCTGGGCAAGATGGGCGAGCGCGTGGCCAGGGCGCTGACGGTGTTCGATTTCAAGGTCAATGGCTGGAGCCGCTCGCCGCGCGAGCTGCAGGGCGTCGAATGCTTCAGCGGCATGGACGGCCTGGACCGCTTCCTGTCCGAGACGCGCATTCTGGTCAATCTGCTGCCTCTGCACGACGAGACCCGCGACATCATCAACGCCCGCACGCTGGCGCTGCTGCAGCCCGGGGCCTATGTGATCAACGTGGGGCGCGGCGGCCATGTGGTCGATGCCGACCTGATTGCGCAGATCGAGTCCGGCCATGTCAGCGGCGCCATGCTGGATGTATTCCGCGAGGAGCCGCTGCCCGAGAAGCACCCGTTCTGGAAGCAGTCCAGAATCATCCTCACCCCCCATACCTCGGCCCGCACGCTGGCGGCGGACAGCATTGCCCAGATCGTGGGCAAGGTCGCCGCCATGAGCCGGGGCGAGCCCGTCACAGGTCGAGTCGACCTGAGAAAAGGGTATTAACCCCCTGAGCCGTTGCGCCTAGGCGGCTCCGCGGCTTCCCCCTTTCTCTGCGGAAGGGGGACGACGCCAACGTTGCGGGGCGGCCCTTGCTGGGCGTCTCTTGCGACGGGGGATTGTTCAGTGGTTCAGGTAATGAAGCGATAGGAGAACGAAATGAAATACCCCGCACGCGTCAAGATCATCGATGTGGGCCCGCGCGACGGCCTGCAGAACGAAAAGCAGCCTGTGCCTGCAGCCGTCAAGATCGAGCTGGTGCAGCGCCTGCAGGACGCAGGCCTCAAGGAGATCGAGGTCACCAGCTATGTGTCGCCCAAATGGGTGCCGCAGATGGCGGACAACGCCGAGGTCATGGCCGGCATAGTGCGCAGAGCCGGGGTGCGGTATTCGGTGCTCACGCCGAATCTCAAGGGCTTCGAAGCCGCGCTGGCCGGCAAGCCCGACGAGATCGTGGTGTTCGGTGCGGCCAGCGAGGCATTCAGCCAGCGCAACATCAACTGCTCGATTGCCGAGAGCATCGAGCGCTTTGCGCCCGTGGTGCAGGCGGCCCTGGAGGCCGGCATTGCCGTGCGCGGCGCCATGAGCTGCACCGTGGGCTGCCCCTACGAGGGCGAGATCGCGCCCGAGAAGGTGGGCTATCTGGCCGGGCTCATGAAGAACATCGGCGTGCAGCGCGTGGATGTGGCCGACACCATAGGCGTGGGCACGCCCGTCAAGGTGCAGAAGGCGCTGGAAGCCACGCTGGCGCACTTCGATATCGACCAGGTGTCCGGCCATTTCCACGATACCTACGGCCAGGCCCTGAGCAACACGCTGGCGGCGCTGGACCTGGGGGTCTGGAACTTCCAGTCCTCGGTCGCTGGCCTTGGCGGCTGTCCCTATGCCAAGGGCGCAACGGGCAATGTGGCCACCGAAGACGTGGTCTACCTGCTGCAGGGCATGGGCATAGAGACCGGCATCGACCTCGACAAGCTGATCGATGCGGGCCAGTTCATCAGCGAGCATCTGGGTCGCCCCACGCAGTCGCGCGTGGCCAAGGCCTTGCTGACCAAGCGCGCGGGCTGAGTTCCGGCCCGGGCCCGGGCAGCCATGGGCGTTGTTACCATCGCCGCCATGCAAGCAAGATCACGTTTTTCGCGGGCCCTGTGTCTGGCGGCCGCTGCCCTGCTGGGCGGCTGCGCCGGCATGGATGCCCAGGAGTGCAAGGACACGGACTGGGCCTATCTGGGCCAGCTGGACGCCATGGACGGCAAGCAGGACATCACCACCCGGGCCAAGCGCCATTTCCGTACCTGCAAGGACAACGGCGTGCAGATGGATGCACGGGCCTACCAGCAGGGCTGGCAGCAGGGACTGCGGGGTTTTTGCACGGCTGAAAGCGGCAAGGCTTTTGCCGAGACGGGCCGCAAATACCAGTATGGCTACTGCCCGGCGCAGGTGGAGTCTGCCTTTTTGCAGGGCTATGGCCCGGTGCGCGAGCGGCTGGACATGCAGGAAGAAATGGCCCAGCTGCAGCGACGCATCGACATGAAGAAAAAGGAGCTGCGCGAAGCACGCAGCGCCAAGAACAGCTCCAGTCATATTGCTTATGTGGAGAAAGACTTGCGTGATCTGAATCTCGAATTGCTCCAGCTGCGCTTCAAGCTCGCGCAGATGCCGCCCAAGTAAGCGCAGCCACAGATGCAGACAGCAGCAGATTTCATTGCGGCACTGGATGTGGACGAATCCGTCAAGGCCGTGCAGCTGGAGTCGGTCTCTCGCGCGCTCATGCCCTGGCTGCAGCAGGCGCCAGCGGCCGAAGTCAAGCAACTGGCGCAGGCGCTGCTGGCGGGCAATACGCGCTGGCATGTGACGCTGCACGACACATTGTCCTGGCTGGCCGACGACGACTGGCCGGCGCTGGTGGCCGCAGCCCTGCAATCGGCCCAGGTGCGCGGCAGCATGAGCGAGGCAGAGCGCACGGTGCTGGAAGCCGCCAGCTATCAGCAGCCCGAACTCATCAAGTCTTTGATAGCGCCCCTCTCAGAACTGGACTGCGATATCGAGCAATTTAAGGCTGAAACGCAGGTGCAGAGTGCGCAAGCAGCTATGCATTTGATATTCTCACCGCGCTATCTGGATCACGCAATTGCCTGGATTCCCCGGCACTGGCACCCCAGCTGGAATCTGCAACACAGCCTCGAACGCTATCGCTTTGGCGGCGCGGGCGCAGGCAACTGCCAGCATTGCGGCGAGCCGCTGCAGCACCTGATCAGCTTGCCTGCCAGCAAGGTATTTGGCAGTGATCAGCCTGCTGAGCAAATCGTGCATCTGCAGCTATGCCTGTCCTGCATGGAAAGCGGCCTAGGCGAGCTGCATTACCGCCACGATGAAGCTGGCCAGGCGCATTGCCTGAACGCGGCCGCAGATGGTCAGTTGCAGGAGCCGGACTGGGAGTACGGGCCTTTGCGCGCTACCGAAGTGGCACTGGCACAAACGCCCGCACGCTGGCAGCGCCAGGATTGGGGCCAGTCCAACGGCCGCGAGAATCTGTACCGCGTGGGGGGTGAGCCTGCGTGGATTCAATCGCCCTGGCAGCCGCTGTGCACCTGCTGCGGCCAGAGCATGCGCTTTGTGCTGCAGCTGGATTCTCAGATCCCGCAGGCTGATGGTGCAGGCGCTCATTACTGGGGCAGCGGCGGCATGCTTTACGGCTTTGCCTGTACGCCTTGCGCGCGCAGCGCCTTTATCACTCAGTACACTTGATGCACGGGGCGCGGTGGGCGCTCTTTTTTCGAGAGTTTGTATGTGTGGGTCAGAACTTCATGCGCTGCCGGAAGGCGTGCAGCGCGTCAGCCGCTTTTTGCAGGATGCCGGTCATCCGCATGCGCCGCAAATGCTGGACGGCGCGGCGCGTACTGCACAGGAGGCCGCAGACCAGCTCAGCATTCTGGTCGGGCAGGTGGCCAAGAGCATCATCTTCAAGCGCAGGAGCGATGGCGCGGCCGTGCTGGTCGTGACTTCGGGCGACAAGCGTGTCGATGAGAAGAAAGTGACGCAGCTGGTGGGCAAGGTCGGCCGCGCCGACGCGGACTTCGTCAAGTCCAGCACCGGCTTTTCGATCGGCGGCGTCAGCCCCGTGGCGCATGCAACCAAGGTGGTGACCTTGATGGATGCCGAGCTGCAGCGCTTCGAGACCGTATGGGCCGCGGCAGGCCATCCGCACGGCGTGTTTCCCGCATCGCCCGCGCAGCTGCAGGCGCTGACTGCAGCCCCCTGGTCGGACGTGGTGGAGCAGGCATGAGTACGGAACTTCTTCAGGAGCAGCAGGCTCAGCAGCTGGCGCAACTGGCCGCCAAGGCCGAGGTGGCCCTGGTCTGGGCCGAGGCCGACCAGCCCGTGGCTTCGCCCTGCATCAACGTCTGCCGCATGACGCAGGACCGCAGCCATTGCCAGGGCTGCTTCAGAACCATTGACGAGATTCGCGCCTGGGCCAAGGGCGATGCCGAGCTGCGCCTGGAGATCTGGGGCCGGCTGCTGCAGCGCGCGGGCCTCAAGGACCCGCGCCAGGCCGAGATCTGATCACCCTTAGAGGAGAGTCGACATGAAGCACATCACCTGTTACCTGGACTTTGTGTCGCCTTATGCGTGGCTGGCGCTGGAGCAGATGCCCAAGGCGCTGCAAGGGCTCAGCTATCACGTGGACTATCGCCCGGTATTGCTGGGCGCCTTGCTGCAAGGCAATGCCAACCCCGGCCCGGCCGGCATTCCGGCCAAGAGACTGTGGACTTACAGGCATGTGACTTGGCTTGGTCAGGCGCTGGGCGTGGAGTTGCAGATGCCGGCACGGCATCCGTTCAAGCCGCTGCCGCTGCTGCGGCTGGCGCTGGCCCATGGGCGTGACGGCAGCATCAACCGCTTTGTGGCGCAGGCCGTGATGCAGCATGTCTGGCAGGGCGGCCATGAGGCCAATGATGCGCAGCGCCTGCAGGAGCTGCGCGCGCAGCTGAAGGAGCAGCTGCGCCAGGAAGAGGACAGTGCCGAGGTCAAGCAATGGCTGCGCGGCAACACCGAGCAGGCGCAGCAGGCCGGCGTGTTCGGCGTGCCGGCCTGGGTGGTGGACGGCCATGTCTTCTGGGGACTCGATGCCTTGCCCATGCTGCGCAGCTATCTGGAGGGCAATGCCTGGTTTGATGCGCAATGGCAGGCGGCGGCCCAGGTGGAGTCTGGCCTTAGCTGAAGCCTGATTCAGGCCTGCAGAGCTGCAGGCCTGTCGTTCACTCTCTTACTTCGCTGCGGCCTGCTTGGCGGCGCCACGATAGCGCTCCAGCCAGTGCGCATAGGGCGCGGGCAGGGTCCAGTCGGGGCGGTCCACGCCCAGGCTTTGCGCCAGCTGATAGGCGTAATGCGGGTTGGCCAGATGGGCGCGGCCGATCATGACCAGATCGACCTGGCGCTCGGCCACGATGCGCTCGGCAATCTGCGGATCATCCATGCCCCAGCTCGATGCCACGGGCAGGCCGGCACTGCGGCTCACGCGCTGGGCAATCGGCGCCAGGAAGGCGGGCGTGCCCCAGGGGATCTTCACATCGGGAATCACGAAGTTGACGCTGACATTGAGCAGGTCCAGGCCGCGCTCGCGCATCTGGCGCGTGACGGCGATGGATTCCTCCAGGGTTTCTTCATCGCGGCCGTCGTACTCGATGACGCCGAAGCGCGCCGTCAGCGGCAGATGCTCGGGCCAGACCTCGCGCACCTTGGCCACGGTCTCCAGCATGAAGCGGGCGCGGTTGCTGAAGCTGCCGCCATAGGCATCGTCGCGCTGGTTGCTGTGGGGCGAGAAAAAGCTCTGCGCCAGATAGCCGTGGGCAAAGTGCAGCTCCAGCCATTCGAAGCCGGCCGCAAGCGCGCGGCGCGCCGCTGCGACAAAGTCGGCCTGCACGCGGGCGATGTCCTCCAGCGTCATGGCACGGGGGACGCGCGGCAGACCGCCGCCGAAGGCGATGGCCGATGGTGCGATCGGCTGCCAGCCGCGGGCATCGCCTTCGGCAATATGGTCGTCGCCTTCCCAGGGATTGTTGGCACTTGCCTTGCGTCCGGCATGGGCGATCTGGATGCCGGGCACGGCGCCTGCGGCCTTGATGCCGGCTGCAATGCGCGACATGCCTTCGATCTGGGCGTCGTTCCACAGACCGGTGCAGTCGGGCGAGATGCGGCCTTCGGGCGACACGCCCGTGGCTTCGACAATCACCAGCCCCGCGCCGCCGCGCGCCATGGAGGCGTAGTGGACCTGGTGCCAGTCATTGGTGAGACCGTCCACGGCGCCGTACTGGCACATCGGCGGAATGGCGATGCGGTTGCGCAGGGTCAGGCTTTTGAGAGTGAAAGGGGTAAAGAGTGCAGACATGCGGTGTATCGGTGGTGCGAATGGAATGAGGCAGCAGTCCGGCGGCAAAGCAGGATGCCAAAGTTTTGATAGCGACTTGCGCTCTTAATTGCTGGTTTTCAGCATGAAATCACACTGAAATTCAATGAATGAAGGCGCTGACAGCTATCAAAAAATAAAGATGAACGGATTCAGGACGCGACGGATGCAGATCTGGCCTGAAGCGCAGCGCCATGCAGACCGTCCAGCCAGTCCTGGTGGCCGTTGAGCATGGGGTTGGGGCGCTGACGCGCCAGCTCCTCGGCGGGCCGGCCTTTTTGCACTTCCTGCGTGAGGATGCGCACGCGGCCGCCGTCCAGATTCTCGATGAGCCAGGCATGGTGTACATCGAGTCGCTGGCTGCTGCCCGGCTCGCCGCTCCAGCCATGCCAGGCGATACGGCCGGGCCGGCCCTCGGCCGGGGGCAGGAATTCCTTGCAGCTGGCCTCGACGGGAAAGCCGAAGGTCCTGAAGGAAAAGCCCACGCCCTCGGCTAGCATGCCGTCCTGGCCCGCGTGCAGCTGCACGTCCGAGCTGTTGGCGTAGTAGCCGGGCCAAAGCGTTGCCCGGGCCAGCCAGGGCCAGATGTCGGTCGCGCTCAGGCCCTGGGCGATGATCTCGTTGGAGACGAAGTTTTCGGTGGTGCCCGGCAGATAGTCGGCGGGCCAATGGATGCTGTGCATGCAGGGCTTCTGTCGAAGGGAATGGGGAAATGATGGGGTCTGTGTTGAAATAAATCCAATCGATATTTCTGATCTGTGAAATCATGCCGACTGATATCAAGAGCCTGGACCTGAATCTGCTCAAGGCCCTGGATGCGCTGCTGGACGAGCGCAGCGTGACGCGCGCTGCCGAGCGTCTGGCGCTGACCCAGCCGGCGGTCAGCGGCATGCTGACGCGGCTGCGCGAGAGCTTCGACGATCCCTTGTTCGTGCGCACGCAGCGCGGCATCGCCCCCACGCTGCGCGCGCTGGCCCTGGCCGGGCCGCTCAAGGAGTTGCTGTGCAATGCCGAGGCGCTGCTGCGCCCCCAGGCCTTTGATCCGGCCACGGCGCATATGACGCTGCGCATTGCCGCCACGGATTACGCGCTGCAGGCGGTGGTGCTGCCGTTCCTGGCCGTGTTGCGCCAGCGCGCGCCCGGTCTGTGCGTGGCCGTGGTGCCGGCCCAGCATCTGCCGCTGCACGAGCGGCTGGAGCGCGGCGATATCGACCTGGCGCTGGTCACGCCGGAGCGCACCGCTCCCGATCTGCATGCGCGCCGGCTGTTCGACGAACGCTATGTCTGCGTGATGCGCAGCGATCATCCCGATGCGCGTCGGCGCGGCCTGTCACTGGAGCGCTTCTGCGCTCTGGATCATGCGCTGGTGTCCTATGACGGAGGCGGTTTTCATGGTGTGACGGACGAGGCGCTGGAGCGCCTGGGCCGCAAGCGGCGCGTGGCGCTGTCCGTGACCAGCTTTCTGGTGCTGCCCGAAATCCTGCGCAGCTGCGATCTGATTGCCGTCGTGCCCAGGCGGCTGGTGAAGCCCGACTCGGGGCTGGTGGTGCTGGAGCCGCCGCTGGAGATTCCCGGCTTCACCAAGACGGCCGCCTGGCATGCGCGCACCCATCGCTCTCCCGGGCACCAGTGGGCGCGCGAGCTGCTGTTCGAGCTGGCGCAGTCAGGCGGGCTGGACGTGGAATGAGCAAGGCCCGCAGAAACCGTGGAGGTCTCTGCGGGCCGAGGTGAGGGCGGTTCGCTCGCGCGACCCGGCAGGGCGCCGGGCCATTCACATCATCAGTGGCCCGATGCGCCGGCGGCACCCAGACCGGTTTCCGAGCGCACTTGCTGCGCGGGGAACACGGCGCGCTCCTTGGCGGCCTGCGCGCTCTTGTCGAGCACGGAGAACAGCCACACGCCGAAGAAGCCGATCGCCATGGAGAACAGCGCAGGCGAGGCATAGGGGAACCAGGCCGAACCGGCGGGGTGGCCCAGAGTCGCTTCCCACACCGAAGGCGAGACAATGGTCAGTCCCACGGAGGAGACCAGGCCCATGAAGCCGCCGATCACGGCGCCTTTGGTGGTGCAGTTCTTCCACAGCACCGACAGCAGCAGCGGCGGGAAGTTGGCGGAAGCCGCCACGGCAAAGGCCAGCGAGACCATGAAGGCGATGTTCTGCTTCTCGAACACAATGCCCAGCAGCACGGCCACAAAGCCCAGGCACAGCGTGGTGATGCGCGAGACCTTGAGTTCGGAGGCGCTGTCGGCCTTGCCCTTCTTGATGACGGTGGCGTAGAGATCGTGCGAGACCGCCGAGGCGCCGGACAGGGTCAGACCCGCGACCACGGCGAGAATCGTGGCAAAGGCCACGGCCGAGATGAAGCCGTAGAACACGTCGCCGCCCACGGTCTTGGCCACCAGCACGGCCGCCATATTGGCCGTGCCTGCGCCGCCATGGATCACGCCCTTGGCCGTGTCAGCCATTTCGGGGTTGGTGAGCACCAGGGTGATGGCGCCGAAGCCGATGATGAAGATCAGCACATAGAAGTAGCCGATCCAGGTCGTGGCCCAGAACACGCTCTTGCGCGCTTCCTTGGCGTCAGGCACGGTGAAGAAGCGCATCAGGATGTG
The DNA here is from genome assembly GCF_053345995.1 of Comamonas sp. C24C. Lineage (NCBI taxonomy): Bacteria > Pseudomonadati > Pseudomonadota > Betaproteobacteria > Burkholderiales > Comamonadaceae > Comamonas > Comamonas sp. C24C. Next base: position 38,781 of record NZ_JBKFBC010000001.1, read on the forward strand.
GGGCAGGCCCAGTGTGCCGAACATCAGCGCCATGCCGAAGCTGATGGCGGAGATCGGGTCCTTGATGAAGCCGCCCGGGCCCATGATGGCCAGGCCGAGCTTTTCCGCCACGGAGGCCTCTGCGCCTCCGTTCGCGGCGATCTGGGTGCGCACCTTCACGCCTTCGGCAAACAGTGCTTCGGGGCTGAAGCCGTACTTGGCCAGCACCATGAAGCCCATGAAGGTCACGCCGGCCAGCAGCAGGCAGGCCTTGATGATCTGCACCCAGGTGGTTGCCGTCATGCCGCCGAACAGCACGTAGATCATCATCAGCGCGCCCACCAGCACCACGGCGATCCAGTAGTCCAGGCCGAACAGCAGCTTGATGAGCTGACCGGCGCCGACCATCTGGGCAATCAGATAGAAGGCCACCACGACCAGCGTGCCGCAGGAGGCAAAGATGCGGAACGGCGTCTGCGCAAAGCGGTAGCCGGCCACGTCGGCAAAGGTGAAACGGCCCAGATTGCGCAGGCGCTCGGCGAGCAGGAAGGTGAGCAGAGGCCAGCCGACCAGAAAGCCGATGGAGTAGATCAGGCCGTCATAGCCGCTGGCCATGACGGAGGCAGAGATGCCGAGGAAGGAGGCGGCGGACATATAGTCGCCCGCAATTGCCAGTCCGTTCTGGAAGCCGGTGATGCCGCCGCCTGCGGTGTAGAAATCGGAGGCCGACTTGGTGCGGCCCGCCGCCCATTTGGTGATCCACAGGGTGGCCAGCACAAAGGCGGTGAACATGATGATGGCCGTCCAGTTGGTGGCCTGCTTGGCGGCGTTGCCGACGTCACCACCGGCGGCCAGCACGGGCGCCGTCGCGGCCAGCGCCGCAGCGCCCGCCAGCCATTGGGAAGAGATGCGCTGCTTCATTGCTTGATGCCTTTGAGAATGTCGCGGGTGAGCTGATCAAACTCGTTGTTGGCGCGGCGCACATAGAGGCCGGTAATGATCACGGAAAAAATGATGACGCCCATGCCGATGGGAATGCCCAGGGTGGTCACTCCGGCGCCGATGGGGCGGGCCAGGAACTCCTTGTCGAACGCGATCAGCGCGACATAGCCGTAATACACGATCAGCATCAGAACGGTCAGCGCCAGGCCCAGTCGATTGCGCTTGCGGCGCAGTTGCTGGTAGGCGGGGTTGCTTTGGATGGTCTCTATCACCGGGTCTCGCACAGCGTTGTCTCCTTTGAATATTTCCAGCCTGCCATCAGTTAGCGGTGGCTTGCTTGCGATGCATTCTGAGAAGCCCGTCTGACCGCCCCCTTACTTACGATATCGGTGTTTGCCCCCGGTTTTTCACATCGAAAAAAAACGGATCCGGGTAAGTGCGGAGAGGGTCGGGTAATGCCCAGTCTTGAATTTTGGAGAAGCGATTTTTTGTAAGTTAGCGGTCAGTTGTCGCTTTGATATTGAGCAAACAGGTGAGTTGGCAGCGCCTGAAATTCCAAAAACCTAGGAGACAAACATGGCCATCAATGCGACAGCAAACATGGGAGGTAAATCGGCCCCACGGCCGATGAGCCCGGAAGAGCGCAAAGTCATCTTTGCGTCTTCACTCGGAACCGTTTTCGAGTGGTACGACTTCTATCTGTACGGATCTCTGGCAGCCATCATCGCCAAGCAGTTCTTCAGCGGCCTGGATGCGGGATCGGCCTTCATCTTTGCCTTGCTGGCCTTTGCGGCAGGCTTCATCGTGCGCCCCTTCGGCGCGCTGGTGTTCGGCCGTCTGGGCGACATGATCGGGCGCAAGTACACCTTCCTGGTGACGATCCTGATCATGGGCCTGTCCACCTTCATCGTGGGGATCTTGCCCAACTACGCCAGCATCGGCGTGGCCGCTCCCGTGATCCTGATCGCGCTGCGCATGCTGCAAGGCTTGGCGTTGGGCGGCGAGTACGGCGGCGCTGCCACCTATGTGGCCGAGCATGCACCGCACGGCAAGCGCGGTGCCTACACCTCGTGGATCCAGACCACGGCAACGCTGGGCCTGTTCCTGTCGCTGCTGGTGATCCTGGGCGTGCGCACCATGATGGGCGAAGAAGCGTTTGCCGACTGGGGCTGGCGCATTCCCTTCTTGGTGTCCATCCTGCTGCTGGCCATCTCGGTCTGGATTCGCATGACGCTGTCCGAGTCTCCTGCCTTCCAGAAGATGAAGGCCGAAGGCAAGGTCTCCAAGGCTCCGCTGAAGGAGTCCTTCGGCCAGTGGAAGAACCTGAAGATCGTGATTCTGGCCCTGGTCGGTCTGACCGCCGGCCAGGCCGTGGTGTGGTACACCGGTCAGTTCTATGCGCTGTTCTTCCTGACCCAGCAGCTCAAGGTCGATGCCGTCACGGCGAACCTGATGATTGCGGCTGCCCTGCTGATCGGCACGCCTTTCTTTGTGATCTTCGGTACGCTGTCCGACAAGATCGGACGCAAGCCCATCATCATGCTGGGCTGCATTCTGGCGGTGCTGACCTACTTCCCCGCCTTCAAGGCGCTGACCGAAGCAGCCAACCCCGATCTTGCCGCCGCCCAGGCCAAGAACAAGGTGGTCATCGTGGCCGATCCTGCGGAGTGCTCCTTCCAGTTCAACCCCACAGGCACGACCAAGTTCACCAGTTCCTGCGACGTGGCCAAGCAGGTGCTGGCAGCCGGTTCCGTGAGCTATGAAACAGAGGACGCTCCTGCCGGCACGCAGGCCATGATCCGTATCGGCTCGACCGAGATCCCTTCGTTCTCGCTCAAGGGCCTGCCCGCTGACGAGGCCAAGGCCAAGGACGGCGCCTTCAAGAAGACCGTGGCTGCAGAATTGGCCAAGGACGGCTATCCCACCAAGGCCGACCCTGCCAAGATGAACAAGGTCATGATGGTCGTGATCCTGACCTATCTGGTGCTGCTGGTGACCATGGTCTACGGCCCGATTGCGGCCATGCTGGTGGAGCTGTTCCCGACCCGCATCCGCTACACCTCGATGAGCTTGCCCTACCACATCGGCAACGGCTGGTTTGGCGGTCTGCTGCCCACCATGTCCTTCGCCATCGTGGCTCAGACCGGCAATATGTACAACGGTCTCTGGTACCCCATCATCATCGCCGGTGCGACGGCCGTGATCGGTACGCTGTTCGTGCCCGAAACCAAGGATCGCGACATCTACGCCGAAGACTGATGTGACGTGACGGTGCTGCAATTTATGCAGCATCACATCGAAGACCTGCAAGGCTCGTGCTTTGCAGGTCTTTTGCGTATTACTGCAGCACTAATGGGTTACAGCAGTGTGGCAACAAAGCATCATTGCGTTACTTTTTTGCGATGCAAATCATGCTTTTGAGAGGGGCCCACCTAGAATCACACCTAGCCGCGAGAGGGCCAACAACCTACAAGCCAATGCGGTGCAAAAACACTATCCCAGGATATAGGAGCATTGAATGACCAAGATGACTCGCATCGCTCTGGCCGCACTGGCTGTGATGGGCGCGACCACCGCAATGGCACAGAGCAGCGTGACGCTGTACGGCCGTATCAACACCACCGTCGAGCGTCAGAAGTCCGGTGATCAGTCCGTGTCCGGCCTGTACAACAATGCCTCGCGTTGGGGCATTCGCGGCACCGAAGATCTGGGTGGCGGCCTGAAGGCTGGCTTCACGCTGGAGTCCGGCTTCAACTCCGACACCGGCACCGGTTCCGCCTGGACCCATCCCACGACCGGCATGTCCTTTGCCCGTCAGAGCGAAGTGAACCTGTCGGGTGGCTTCGGCATGATCCGTCTGGGCAACTTCGTGCCCGAGTCCTACTATGCAACCGCTGACTACATCAGCATGCACAACCACGACACCGGTTCTTCTTCCGATGCGCTGTACTACGATCCCGTCTGGTTCGGCGGTCTGAGCACCAAGAACAAGGTTGGCTACCGCACTCCCAGCATGGGTGGTCTGACGGTCGATGCCTCCGTGTCGCTGCACGAGAAGGATCCTACGGTCGGTCCTCGCAAGAACGGCTATGACCTGGCCGCCAACTACGCCACCGGTCCTCTGCACCTGGGCGCTGGCTTCAGCAAGGTGGGCGACAACTGGCAAGCTGCCCTGCGCGGCCTGTACACCTTTGGTCAAGTGACCCTGGGTGCCTACTACCAGCGCAACAAGGACGACAACCAGATCACCGGCACTGGCGCCGGCTCGCGCAACAACTTCCGTCTGTCGGCCATGTATGCCCTGGGCGCTTCGGAATTCCACGCCAACGTGGGTCACGCCAACAAGTGGAGCCACATTGCCGACTCCGCAGCCACTCAGTGGACTCTGGGCTACAACTACAACCTGAGCAAGCGCACCAAGGTGTATGGCTACTACACCAAGGTGAACAACAGCAAGGGTGCGAACTATGTGACCGGTGCTGCCGGCGCGGACTTCAGCTCCTTCGCTCTGGGCGTGCGTCACAACTTCTAATTTGTGCACCGCGCAAGCGGTGTCTCCAGCAGCTGCAGCTGATAATGCAGACCATTACTCCAAGTTCATACCCCATGTCGCGAGGCATGGGGTTTTTTCTTATGCGCAGCCCGACCGGTAGTAAGCCACGCGCAAACTCGATGGGGCTCAATGGTCGTGCTGACCGGAGCGGCGCAAGCCGCCGCTCCGGCTGCTTTTCATAACGACTCTGGAGACTGATATGTGGAAGCTCGCGATTGGTTTTGTGGTGTTTGCCGCCGTGGCGCTGTTTGTCATCATGAAGGCGGGTGACAAGGTGGACATGAGCGGCGAAAAGCATGGTGCGGATGCAATCCATGCACCGGCGGAGTCCAAATGAAGACTGCCGCACCCGCGCAAAGCCCCGCAAGCCGGGGCTTTTCTTTCGGCTGCTGCAAAACCCTAATGCACATGTGCAGCCAAGGTTCTTGCCAGGACTGCCTAGAATGTTTGGCCTCCATTGAAAAGACCGCAGAACATGACGCAGGGCCTGATCCGTATCCGTGGTGCTCGCCAGCACAATCTTCGCAATCTGGACATCGATATCCGCACCGGTGAGCTGACCGTGGTCACCGGCCCCAGCGGCTCGGGCAAGTCCAGTCTGGTGTTCGACACCTTGTACGCCGAAGGTCAGCGTCGCTATGTGGAGACCTTCTCCGCCTATGCGCGGCAGTTCCTCGATCGCATGGACAAGCCGGCCGTGGACAAGGTCGAGGGTGTGCCGCCGGCGATTGCCATCGACCAGACCAACCCGGTGCGCAACTCGCGCTCCACCGTGGGCACGATGACGGAGATCAACGATCACCTCAAGCTGCTGTTTGCGCGCGCGGCCCAGCTGTTTGACAGCAGGACGGCCCTGCCGGTGCGCCATGACACGGCGGACAGCATTTACGCCGAACTGGCCCAGCGCTGCGAGGCGGCGGGCGATCCGCGCATTGCCATCACCTTCCCGGTGGAGCTGCCGGCCAATACCTCGGCCGAAGAGGTGGAGCAATGGCTGTCTGCCAGCGGCTTCACCAAGGTGCAGGCCGAGCGCGAGGTGGAGCGCGCTCATGCGGCCAGTGACGAAGCCGCCAAGGGCAAGAAAAAAGCCAAGCCAGCCCCCGAGAAGATCAAGGTGCTGGATGTGATTGCCGACCGCTTTCGCCTCGGCAAGGCCGAGCGCTCCCGCGCCATGGAGGCGATCGAGGTGGGCCTCAAGCGCGGCAGCGGCAGGCTCACGGTGTACGTGCTGCCCGAGAGTGCTGCAGAGGCGGCCGAGCCCGAGCTGTGGAAGTTCTCGCTGGGTCTGCATTGCCCTGAAAGCAATCTGACCTATCAGGAGCCGATTCCCTCGCTGTTCTCGTTCAACTCCGCTGTGGGAGCCTGCGATGCCTGCCGTGGTTTCGGGCGCGTCATCGGGGTGGACTGGGGTCTGGTGATTCCGAACGAAAAACTCACCTTGCGCACCGGTGTCATCAAGCCGATCCAGACGCCGGCCTGGAAGGAGATTCAGGACGACCTGATGCGCCACTCCGAGGCCGAAGGCATTCCACGCGATACGGCCTGGTCCAAGCTGACCCAGGCGCAGAAGGACTGGGTGATCGAGGGCTCGCCCAACTGGAACGGCAAGTGGAGCCAGACCTGGTATGGCATTCGTCGCTTCTTCGAGTACCTCGAAAGCAAGGCGTACAAGATGCATATCCGGGTGCTGCTGTCCAAGTACCGCAGCTATACCGAATGCCCGAGCTGCGGCGGTGCCCGCCTCAAGACCGAGAGCCTGCTCTGGCGCATTGGCAGCAAGCAGGCTGCCGATGCCGTGCTGCCGCCCGGCGACGAGAGCGGCAGATACCAGCGCTTCATGCCGCAGGCAGTGGGCTGGAGCCGTGAGCAACTGGAGAGCCTGCCTGGCCTGTGTCTGCATGATCTGATGCGTCTGCCGATCACGCGCCTGCGCGAGTTCTTTGCACAGCTGGTGCCCAGCGAGGCAGCCGACAGGAACGATGGCGAAACCCAGGCCTTGAAGATGCTGCACGCCGAAGTCATGACGCGGCTGCAGTATCTGTGCGATGTGGGCATAGGCTATCTCACGCTGGACCGCCAGAGCCGCACGCTGAGCGGCGGCGAGGTGCAGCGCATCAACCTCACCACCGCTCTGGGCACTTCGCTGGTCAATACCTTGTTCGTGCTCGACGAGCCATCGATAGGTCTGCACCCGCGCGATATGGAGCGCATCACCGAGGCCATGCAGCGCCTGCGCGATGCGGGCAATACGCTGGTTGTGGTGGAGCATGACCCGGCTGTGATGTTTGCCGCCGACCGCATGATCGACATGGGACCTGGCCCCGGTGCGCGCGGCGGCCAGATCGTGTTCGACGGTACACCCGAGGATCTGCGCCAGGCCGATACGCTGACCGGCGCCTATCTGGGCGGGCGCAAGCAGGTGGGTTTCGGCCTCAAGCGCATGGTGACCGAGAGCACGCCGCGCCTGATTCTCGAAGGCGCGCGCGAACACAATCTGCGTGACATCAGCGTGGACTTTCCGCTGCAGCGCCTGGTCACCATCACCGGCGTTTCGGGCTCGGGCAAATCCACGCTGATCCAGGATGTGCTGGTGCCAGCGCTGATGCGTCACTTCGGCAAGCCCACCGATGCCGCGGGCGCGTTCGAGCGCCTGCTGGGCGCGGACCATCTGGCCGATGTGATGTTCGTGGACCAGTCGCCGATCGGCAAGACGGCGCGCTCCAACCCGGTCAGCTATGTGGGCGCCTGGGATGCGATCCGCGAGCTGTTCGCCGTGGCGCCGCTGTCGCGCCAGCGCGGCTACACCGCTGCCAAGTTCAGCTTCAACAGCGGCGACGGCCGCTGCCCGACCTGCGGCGGCTCGGGCTTCGAGCATGTGGAGATGCAGTTCCTCTCGGACGTCTATCTGCGCTGCCCGGACTGCAACGGCACGCGTTATCGCCCCGAGATTCTGGAAGTGAAGATCGAGCGCAACGGCCAGCCGCTGAATGTGGCCGATGTGCTGGAACTCACGGTCGCCGAAGCCGCGCTGCTGTTTGCGCAGGACCGCGACGTGATCCGCGCGCTGCAGCCCATCGTCGATGTGGGCCTGGAATACGTGAAGCTTGGCCAGCCGGTGCCCACGCTGTCGGGCGGCGAAGCACAGCGCCTCAAGCTCGCCGGCTTTCTGGCCGAGGCGGCCAAGGCACAGTCCAAATCCAAGCAGTCGCTGGCTAAGAAAGGCACGCTGTTCCTGTTCGACGAGCCCACGACCGGCCTGCATTTCGAAGATATCGCCAAGCTCATGCGCGCATTGCGCAAACTGCTGGAAGCCGGACACTCGCTGATCGTCATCGAGCACAACCTGGACGTGATTCGCGCCAGCGACTGGCTGATCGATCTGGGCCCTGAAGGCGGTGATGGCGGCGGTCTGATCGTCGCCGAGGGCACGCCCGAGGAGGTGCGCCATGTAAAGGAGTCGCACACGGCCCAGGCCCTGCGCGAATACGACCTGGCCATGGGGGTGGGCGGCGAGGCGGTGCGCGAAGTCGCTCCCATGCTCTACAAGCCCCAGCGCAAGGCCCAGGCTGAAAAGGCGCCGCAGGCCAAGAACGCGATCGAGATCGTCAATGCCAAGGAACACAACCTCAAGTCCCTGAGCGTGGATGTGCCACGCGGCAAGTTCAATGTGGTGACCGGGGTGTCGGGTTCGGGCAAATCCACGCTGGCTTTCGACATCCTGTTCAACGAAGGCCAGCGCCGCTATCTCGAATCGCTCAATGCCTATGCGCGTTCCATCGTGCAGCCTGCGGGACGTCCCGAGGTCGATGCGGTCTATGGCATACCGCCCACGGTGGCCATCGAGCAGCGCCTGTCGCGCGGCGGTCGCAAGTCCACGGTGGGCACGACCACCGAGGTCTGGCACTTTCTGCGCCTGCTCTATGTGAAGCTGGGCGTGCAGCACTGCATTCACGACGATGCCATCGTGCAGCCGCAGACCGAGGAAAGCATTGCCGCGCAGCTGATGACGAATTTCCGCGGCCAGACCATAGGCCTGTTGAGTCCGTTGGTCGTCAACCGCAAGGGCGTCTATACCGAGCTGGCCGACTGGGCCAGACCCAAGGGCTACACGCATCTGCGCGTGGACGGCGAGTTTCTGCCGACCACGGGCTTCCCGCGTATAGATCGCTTCAAGGAACACACCATCGAGCTGCCCGTGGCCAGCGTGACGGTGACCGCGGCCAACGAGAAGGAGCTGCGCGGCCATCTGCGCCAGGCGCTGGAAATCGGCAAGGGCGTGCTGCATGTGCTGTCCGGCATCGAGAACCTGGCTGACGCCATGCAGGGCGGCCGGAGCACGGCCGGCATCGGCGCGCTGCAGGTGTTCTCCACCCAGCGTGCCTGCCCGGTCTGCGCCACCAGCTATGCCGAGCTGGACCCGCGTCTGTTCTCCTACAACAGCAAGCATGGCTGGTGCCCCGATTGCGTGGGCACGGGCGTGAAGCTGACCAAGGATCAGCGCAAGGTCTATGACGACACCTTGCTGGCCGACGACAACCGGGGGCGGGAGGTGAAGTTCGAGGGTCAGGAAGTGGAAGATCTGGCCGAGGTGGAATGCCCCAAGTGCCACGGCACACGTCTGAACCCCGTGGCGCGAGCCGTGAAGTTTCACGACGAGGCGATTACCGATATCGCCCAGCTGTCGGTCAGCGATGTGCGCCACTGGATACAGAGTCTGGAGCTTACGGGCCGCGAAGCCGATATTGCGCGCGACCTGATCCCCGAGATCCAGAGCCGTCTCGAATTCCTGGAAGAAGTCGGTCTCAACTATCTGACGCTGGACCGCGGCGCCCCCACCCTGAGCGGGGGCGAAGCCCAACGCATCCGTCTGGCCGCGCAGCTGGGCAGCAATCTGCAAGGTGTCTGCTATGTGCTGGATGAGCCCACCATCGGCCTGCATGCACGCGACAACCAGATTCTGCTCAATGCCTTGCACAAGCTCGGCGACAAGGGCAACACGCTGGTGGTGGTGGAGCACGACGAAGACACGATTCGCCGCGCCGATCACGTGATCGATATCGGTCCCAGCGCCGGCATTCGCGGCGGCCGTCTGGTGGCCGAGGGCACGGTTGCCGACATCATGGCGGCCAAGGACTCGGTCACCGGGCGCTATCTGCTGCACGCCATGCGCCACCCTTTCAAGCCACGTCTGTGGGTGGGAGAGGGCGAGCCTCCGGTGCAGCCAGCTGCTATCAATACAGAAGCTTCTGACGCTGGTGATATGGAGGTTTCAGATAAAAAACCATCCAAAGCCAAGAAAAAGAAAGCGGTAGCTGCTACTGAAAATGTGGTGCAGCAAGACAGCGATGCATTGCACTGGCTCACGGTGCTGGGCGCGAATCTGCACAATCTGCAGAATGTGGACGCGCGCGTTCCGCTCAAGCGCCTGGTGGGCGTGACCGGCGTTTCAGGCTCGGGCAAGTCCACGCTGGCGCGCGATGTGCTGCTGAGCAATGTGGCGGCCTGGGTGCAGCAGCGCTCGACCAAGGCCGGCCGCGATGCCATGGATGCCGGCAAGTCGCCGGCGCTCGTGGGTTGCAAGGGGCTCAAGGGCTTCGAGACCATCGATCGCGTGCTCGAAGTCGACCAGACTCCGATCGGCAAGACGCCGCGCTCCTGCCCCGCGACCTATATCGGCTTCTGGGACACGATTCGCAAGCTGTTCGCCGAGACTCTGGAGGCCAAGGCCCGCGGTTATGCGGCCGGCCGCTTCTCCTTCAACACCGGCGAAGGCCGTTGCCCGGCCTGTGAGGGCCAGGGCGTGCGCACCATCGAGATGAGCTTTCTGCCCGATGTGAAAGTGCCTTGCGAAGTCTGCCACGGCGCACGTTTCAACCCCGAGACGCTGGCCGTGACCTGGCGCGGCAAGAGCATTGGCGATGTGCTGCAGATGGAGGTCGATGAGGCCGTGGAGTTCTTCGCCTCCATGCCGTCGATTGCCCATCCGCTGCAGTTGCTCAAAGACGTGGGTCTGGGCTATCTGACCCTGGGCCAGCCATCGCCCACGCTGTCGGGCGGCGAGGCCCAGCGCATCAAGCTGGTGACCGAGCTGACCAAGGTGCGCGACGATATCGGTCGACGCGGACAGAAGGCTCCGCACACGCTGTATGTGCTGGACGAGCCCACCGTGGGCCTGCACATGGCCGATGTGGACAAGCTCATCCATGTGCTGCACCGACTCGTCGATGGCGGCCACAGCGTGGTGGTCATCGAGCATGACCTCGACGTGATTGCCGAGGCGGACTGGATCATCGATCTGGGCCCCGAAGGAGGCAAGGACGGCGGGCGCATCGTGGCCGCGGGAACTCCCGAGGATCTCGTCGACATCGGCACCCACACCGGCAAGGCACTGGCGCCGGTGCTGGCGCGGTAAGAGGCGGCGCACACCATGTCTTTCTCGCGCGGCAACTTTCCTGCACCGGCTGAGCTGGCGGCCTCGCGTGTCGCGTGGATGGCGCAGATCGCGCGCCCACCGCTGCCGACGGCGGTGCAGGCCTGGATGACCTGGGCGCTTGGCTGGAAGGATGCGCTGCCGTGGTTACAGCTTCCTGCATGGCGTGAAGGCGCGGGCAACCGGCTCGCGATGCAGCGCGCCACCGATGCGGCAGGGCTGTGGTCTCAGACTGGTGAGTACCGCTTCGGCCTGGACCTCAAGGCCAGCACGCCCGGTGATCTGCGCTGGATCGATGGTGCGGTGGCGGATGGCTGGAGCCCGCACTGGCTGGTGCTGACCCATGGCCTGGATGGAGACCCGCTGATCGGTGACATGAGCCGGCCCGAAGTGCCTGTGCTGTGGAAGTGGCATGACGAGCCGCACCGCGCGGCCAGGCCATTGTTCGCCTCGCTCGATGAGTTGATGGCGCATGTGCAGGCCAAGGCAGCCAAAGCGCCACTTGTGCCGCGTGAAACGCGCTCTTCCGCCATCTTCTACACCGTGCGCCTGCTGGAGCTGGGGCCCGACCCGGCCAGGGTCATGCTGGCGCTCAGGAAAATCTTCACGACGATGTCTGCGCAGGAGCTGCTGAAACTCAAGACCCGGCTGCCGCTGACGCTGCTCGACGATAGCGTCAGCGCCTTGCAAAAGGACCGCCTGGTGCAGCATTTCGGGGGGCTGGGTGCGCGCGTGGAAGTGAGCGAACGTCGCTTGTAGCGCGCGCGTGGACACGGCGGTCACGAACAGCAGGCCACCGACCGGTGGCGTGATCATGACCAGCGTGAGGTTGACGATCACCGCCATGGCGAAGAGCGTGGGATTGATGCCTAGGCCTGGACGGTTTCAGCCATGCTCACATATCGTCAAAGGAAGCCTCGTCGCTGCCGAACAGCGTGGGTCCGTCGTCGCGCAGCAGCTTGAGAATCTGCTGGGCAGCGGGCGACAGGTAGCCGTCCCTGCGGCAGGTCACGCCCAGGTGACGGCGCAGCGTGGTGGCGGCAAGGCGCACCTCCTTGAGCGTGCGGCTGCGCTCCAGCCGCAGCGTGTGGCGCGAGACGAAGGTCAGCAGATCCGTCTTCGCCACCATGCGCGGCAACAGCGGAATGGAGCCCGCCTCGACCTGTACCGTGGGCGGCGACATGCCGCGCGACGTAAAAGCCTGATCCAGCCACTGGCGACTGGGAATGTTGGCGCTGGGCAGGGCCCAGGAGTGCTGCAGCAGCGCGGCCGGCGTGATGCGGGATTTTTCGAAGATGGGATGCGTGCGGCTGGCGGCCACCACGACCACATCCTCGACGATGGGGTAGGAGACCAGTTCCGCATCGCCTTCGGCCGTCAGACCGATCAGCAGGTCGAGCTGGCCTTCGCGCAGGCGGTCGCGCAGCTCCCAGCTCGGGCCGATCACGATGCTGATGGTGATCTTGCGCCCGCCGGCAAGCGCCTTGCTGCACAGCTCGGGCAGCAGATGGTCGGCGGCCACGGGGCCGCTGCCTATGCGCACATGGCCCGAAATTCCCTCGTTGAAATCGCGTACCTCGCGCAGCGCCTCCTGGCTGGCGTTGCGCAGCATGCGCGCGCGGGCCAGCAGCACCTGCCCTGCGGGCGTGAGCTGTATGCCGCGCCCGGCGCGCTCGAACAATGCTCCGCCCACTGCCTGTTCCAGCCGCTGCATGCATTTGGTCAGCGCCGGCTGGGTGCGGCCCAGCTGTTCGGCAGCCCGTCCAAGGTGGCCCAGCTCGGCCACGATCTCGAAGAAGCGCAGATCGCGCAGGTGCAGATCCATCGATGAATAAAAGTGATGATTGAATGAATATTATCGAATAGACGGAATGATTGATGCTGACAAGAATCCGGGCTCATCGGAGTCCTTATGTCAACACAAGCCTTTACCGTTTTCGTCACCGCTCCCAAGCTGGCTTCCAGCGGGGCGGATCTTCTTGCCAGGGCCGGTGCGCGGGTGATCTATCTGGCGCCCGGCGATGATGCCGGGGCGGTGGAGCGCATCATGGCCACCGAGCCCGTCGATGCCGTGATCTCGCGCACCCTGGAGCTCTCGGCACGCGCCATCGCCTCATGCCCCACGCTCAAGGTCATCTCCAAGCATGGCGTGGGCGTGAGCAATATCGATGTGGCCGCAGCCGGCGCGCGCGGCATTCCGGTCTATGTGACGCCCGGGGCGAACGCGCAGTCCGTGGCGGAGATGACCCTGGGCCTGCTGTTTGCTGCGGCCCGCCGCATTGTCTGGATGGATGCGGAAGTGCGCGGCGGCCGCTGGTCGCGCGCCCAGGATGGCATCGAGCTGTCCGGCAAGACGCTGGGCCTGGTCGGCTTCGGTCAGGTCGGCCAGCGTGTGGCCCAGGTTTGCCAGGCCCTGGGCATGCAGGTGGCCGCCTTCGATCCGGCGCTGCAGTCCAGCCCCGTGGCGGGTGTGAAGCTGCTGGCTTCGCTGGACGAGTTGTTGCCGCTGGCCGATGTGCTCAGCCTGCATGTGCCGCTCAACCGGCACACCCGCGGCATGTTGGGCGCGGCGCGACTGGCTCGCCTGCCGCAGGGCGCCATCCTGATCAATACCGCACGCGGCGAAGTGGTGGATGAACCCGCACTCGTCGAGGCCCTGCGCAGCGGCCACCTGCATGCGGCCGGTCTGGACACCATGGCCGTGGAGCCCCTGCCTGCGGACTCCGCACTGGCGGCCCTGCCGAACGTGGTTCTGACGCCGCATGTGGGTGGTTCCACGCCTGCGGCGCTGGCCGCCATGGCCGCCGGTGCGGCCGCGAATGTGCTGGGCTGGCTGCAAGGCCGGCCCGTGGCCGCCAGCCGTTGCGTGAACCCCGAGGTCCTTGAATCCCATTCCTCTTTTTCCGGAGAACCTGCATGAGCAATAGTGCAAAACAGTGGCCCGCGGGCTATCGCATCAATCCGCGCGTCCCTGGCCCCGAGGCCGAGGTCGTCGAGGCATTCAAGTCCATTCCGGTGGCGGCCATCGGCGACTCCATGAGCCGCAATGTCGGCACTCTGGGCCTGCGCCAATACCACGCCAGGCTTGATGCCGTGCTCTGCGGGCCGGCCGTCACCGTGCGTGTGCGCCCCGGCGACAACCTCATGATTCACAAGGCGCTGATGATGGTGCAGCCCGGCGATGTGCTGGTCATCGACGGCGGGGGCGATGTCTCACAGGCCCTGGTCGGCGGTCTGATGCGCACCACCTGCGTGGCGCGCAAGCTCGCCGGCCTGGTGATAGACGGTGCCATCCGCGATCTCTGCGAATGGGCCGAGGAGGGCATGCCGATCTTCGCGCGTGCTCACACCCATCGAGGTCCCAGCAAGGATGGCCCGGGCGAGATCAATGTGCCGGTTTCCTGCGCCGGCATGGCGGTGCTGCCCGGCGATCTGATCGTGGGCGATGCCGATGGCGTGATTGCCGTGCCTGCGGCGGATGCGGCCGAGATTCTGCAGCGCAGCCGGGCGCATCTGGCCAAGGAAGCCGCCATCCGTGAAAGCAATCGCGAGGGCACTGCCGACCCCGAGCGCTTCGATGCGGTGCTGCGCGCCAAGGGCCTGCCGGTCTGAGGCGGGACATTCTTTCAGGAGACAAGACATGCATAAAAGAATATTTCTGACGGCGGCTGCCTTGGCCGCACTGACCGTGGGTGTGCAGGGCATGGCCAGCGCGGCGGGCGAATGGCCTCAGCGTCCGGTGCGCATGGTGGTGCCCTTTCCGCCGGGCGGTGGCACCGACGCCACTTCGCGACTGGTGGCGGACAAGCTCAATCTGGGCATGGGCTGGACGGTGGTGGTGGACAACAAGCCGGGCGCGGGCGGCAACATCGGCCTTGATGCCGTGGCCAAGGCGGCGCCCGACGGCTACACCATAGGTATGGGCCAGGCTGCGAATCTGGCGATCAATCCCAGCCTGTATGCCAAGATGCCCTTTGATCCGCTCAAGGACTTCACGCCCATTGTCAGCGTGGCCCTGCAGCCCGTGGTGCTGACCGTGCGCGCCGGCTCGCCTTTCAAGAATCTGGGCGACTTCATCAAGGCTGCCAAGGCCAGGCCCGGCACCTACGGCGTAGCCCAGGCCGGCAACGGGACGGTGGGTCACCTGGCCGGCGAGATGCTGGCGCGCCGCGCAGGCATCCAGATCCTGCAGGTGCCCTACAAGGGCGCGAACCAGGCGATGACGGATCTACTGGGCGGACAGGTGGAGCTGTACTTCGGCAACACCGTATCCGTGATGCAGCAGCTGACCTCGGGCAAGGTCCGCGCACTGGCCGTGACTTCGGCGCAGCGCGTGCCTTCCCTGCCCGATGTGCCCACGGTGGCCGAGCAGGGCTATGCCGATTTCGAGGCTTCGACCTGGCTGGGCCTGGTGGGCCCGGCGAACATGCCGCCCGATGTGGTCAGGCGCATCGGCGACGCCACCATGAAGCTGCTGGCCACCAAGGAGGTGCAGGACAAGCTGGCGCAGGAGGGCAGCATGCCGACGCCGGCCGGTGCGGAGAAGTTCGGCGCCTGGATCAAGAGCGAGCATGCCAAGTGGGGCAAGCTGATTCGCGAAGCCCAGATCAAGCTCAACTGAGTGCCTCGGGCCGGGGCGGGCGAGCACCCGCACCGGCACCGCATTTCCTGTGCTCTGAAAGGCGTCTCAAGAGCAGCTTTTTCAATTGCAGAAAGCGCGCCTGGGGCGATTTCCTGCAACCAGTGCCAACGTTTCAGCGCCCACCTCATGCAAGCCCGATTCGATATCGAGAAATTCAACGCTCCTGCATCGTCTGCGCCGTCCCGCGCGGATGCGCAGCCGGGCATGCCTCGCAGGCTGCGCGGCATTCTGTCTCTGGATGATTTCGAGACAGCGGCGCGCAGACATCTGCCGGCGCCCATCTTTGCCTATGTGAGCGGCGGCTGCGAGACCGACAAGTCCCTGCGCGGCAACCGCGTGGTCTTCGACAGCTACCGCTGGATGAGCAGCGTGCTGACCGACACCTCAGGGCGCACGCTGGCAACGACGCTGATGGGGCAGACCTATGCAGCTCCTTTCGGTATCGCGCCTATGGGCATCAGCGCACTGTCCGCCTATCGGGGCGATCTGATCCAGGCGCGGGCCGCTGCGCGGGCCCATATCCCGGCCATACTGAGCGGCACTTCGCTGATCGCGATGGAAGAGGTGGCCAAGGCCAACCCGCAAGCCTGGTTCCAGGCCTATGTGCCCGGAGAGAAGGAGCGCATCCTCAGGCTGCTGGACCGTGTCGAGGCCGCAGGTTTCAAGACCCTGGTGGTGACGGTCGACACGCCGGTCTCGGGCAACCGCGAGAACAATATTCGCGCGGGTTTCTCGACGCCGCTGCGGCCCAGCTTGCGTCTGGCCTGGGACGGCATCACCCATCCGCGCTGGCTGCTGGGCACGGCCTTGCGCACCCTGGTTTGTCATGGCATGCCGCATTTCGAGAATTCGCAGGCCACGCGCGGGGCTCCCATTCTCTCCTCCAGCGTCACGCGCGACTTCGGGGCACGCGACCATCTGAGCTGGGATCATCTGGCCCTGATCCGCCAGCGCTGGCAAGGCAATCTGGTCGTCAAAGGGATTCTGCGGCCCCAGGATGCGCTGTCCGCGCGCGATGCAGGGGCGAACGGCATCATTCTGTCCAACCACGGCGGCAGGCAGCTCGACGGCTCGATATCGCCCATGGAGACGCTGGCGCAGGTGGTCGATATGCTGGGGCCCGAATATGCGGTCATGATCGACAGCGGCTTCCGGCGTGGCAACGATGTGCTGCTGGGACTGGCACTGGGAGCCAAGTTCGTCTTTGTGGGCCGGCCCTTCAATTACGCAGGAGCCGTGGCGGGGGAGGCGGGAATCCTGCACGCGGCCGGCATTCTGGCCTCCGAGATCCGGCGCAATATGGCCTTGATCGGTGTGCAGAGCCCGCACGGCATGCGGCGCGAGCACCTGCATCGCCGCAGCTGATCCCGCAGGTTGAGGCCACGAATTGCTTGCCGGAGGCATGCGCCCGGCAGCAGCTGCACCTTGACGCGAGGCCGCCTCTGCAGCCGTCGAGGGCCTGACAGGTTCGCTGCCGTGACTGCTCTCCATGAATGCAAATATTGTGCGACGCCGGGGCGAGAAGCCGGCTGCGCAACACTCAAAGCGAGCGGTACGCTCAATAATGGCAGACAGAAAAGAGCGGCGTCACCAGGTTCGGACGCATGGTTGCTCCGGGTAAGCCGCTGATCTATGTCTGACACTGTTTTTTTACGTGGGCCCGAGAGGCCGGACCTGCTGCGCCACGAGGTGCTGGCCGATATCTTCGAAGCGACCGCCGCAGCCCACCCCGAACAGATAGCGCTGATCGAGGGACAGGGCGAGCAGTTGCGTCAGTGCAGCTATGCGGAGATGGACGCCGATGCCGACCGCGCCGCGCACCGGCTGATCGAGGCCGGCATCCGCCCCGGCGACATGGTGGGTCTGTGGCTGCCGCGCGGCATGGAGCTGCTCACGCTGCAGCTGGCAATCGCCAAGACCGGCGCGGCCTGGCTTCCCTTCGATGCCGAAACGCCCACCGAACGCATCGCCACCTGCCTCGGCGATGCGAATGCCAAGGCGCTATTGATCGCGGAGCGGCAGACGCATCTGGTGCAAGCCCAGGCAGGTATTTCAGCGCAGGTCTTCAGCGATACCGCACTGCTGGCGCCGCTGCCGGCGGGTACGGCACTGCGCCGGCGCGATGGCGTGCAGCCCGGCCACCCGGCCTATGTGATCTATACCAGCGGCTCCACGGGCAAGCCCAAGGGTATCGCTATCACCCAGGGCAGCATCTGCCACTTTCTGCGCAGCGAGAATGCGCGGCTTGGCGTGCACCGGGGCGACAAGGTCTACCAGGGCTTCTCGGTGGCCTTCGACATGTCGTTTGAGGAGATCTGGATCAGCTACCTCGTGGGCGCGACGCTGTGGCTGGCGCCGCGCGAGATCGCCGGTGACCCGGAGGCCTTGCCGCGCGCGCTGATGGAGCAGCAGGTGACGGTGCTGCACGCCGTTCCCACGCTGCTGGCACTGTTCGCGCAGGATGTGCCGACTTTGCGTCTCATCAATCTTGGCGGCGAGATGTGCCCCGAATCCCTGGTGGCGCGCTGGGCCAACCGGGAGGACGGTGGGCAGCGCCAGATGTTCAACACCTATGGGCCGACCGAGGCCACGGTGTCGGCCAGCCTGGCCGAACTGCGGGCCGGCGAGCCGGTCACCATCGGCACGCCGCTGCCCAACTACGGCATGGTGGTGGTGCAGGTGATCGAGGCCGACAGCTTTCCGGCCGGCACCGCGCCTGCTCTGGTGGGCTTGCCGCAGGGCGAGGTCGGCGAGCTGTGCATCACCGGCCCCGGCGTGGCGGCTGGTTACCTGGGCCGCCCCGAGCTGACGGCCGAGAAATTCCTCGCCAACCCCTGGGCTCAGGGGGCGCACGATACGCGGCTGTACCGCACCGGGGATCTGGCGCGTATCGACGAGCACGGCCAGATCCACTGCCTGGGCCGGGCCGACGATCAGGTCAAGATCCGCGGTTTTCGCGTGGAGCTCGGCGAGATCGAGGCCGTGATGGCCCAGCAGCCGGGCGTGGGTACCACGGCGGTGCTGCTGCGTCAGGACGAAGGCATAGACCAGCTGGTCGCCTTCTACGTGCCCGCCGAGGTCGCCGCACCGCCCGCGCATTCCACGCTGCGTGCCGCCCTGGCCGAGCGCCTGCCGCCCTATATGGCGCCCGCGCGCTTCGAGGCGCTGGCCGAGATGCCGCGCCTGACCTCGGGCAAGATAGACCGCAAGGCACTCAAGGTCCGGCAGCTGTCCGCAGCGATGGATGCTTGCGGCTCCGACCTGCCCCAAACTCCGGCCGAGGAAGTGCTGTTCGCGGCCCTGGCCCAGCTTTTCCCGGGGCAGTCCATACGCCGCGGGCTTGATTTCTTCAGCGATCTGGGCGGGCATTCCCTGTTCGCGGCGCGGCTGACCTCGCTGCTGCGCGCCGATGCACGCTTTGCCCGGGCCACGGTGAGCACCATCTACCAGCAGCGCCACATAGGCCTGATCGCCGATGCACTGCAGGTTGCCATGCTGGCCGATGATGAAGCCGCCGAGGGCGTTCCGCCGCGGCCGTTTCGCATCCATTCCGCGTGGCGGCGCTGGCGCTGCGGCGCGGCCCAGGCGGTGGCGATTCCGCTGCTGGTGCTGATCAAGATGGCACAGTGGCTGGCGCCGTTCTTCACCTATCACTTCTTCACCGGCGACGAGAACGACTCGGTCTGGTTTGCCGTGGCCATGTCGGTGCTGGCTTTCGCGATCGCCACCCTGGCCGAATTCGCGATTGCCTGGGCCGGCAAATGGCTGGTCGCCGGGCGTCTCAAGCCCGGGCGTTACCCGCTGTGGGGATGGACCTATTTCCGCTGGTGGTTTGCCGACCGGCTGGTGGAGGCCGTGCCCATCGCGATGATCACCGGTTCCTCGCTGCACCCGCTGTGGCTGCGTGCGCTGGGCGCAAAAGTGGGCCTTGAGACCAATCTCGGCTCGATGACGGTGCGCGTTCCCGACCTGCTGGTCATCGGCGACGGCGTGAGTGTGGGCAATGCCGTGAGCCTGGAGAACGCGCGCGTCGAAGGCGGTGAGCTGGTGCTGGGCCGTATCGTCATCGGCAACCAGGTCTGCATAGGCTCATATGTGGTCGTGGAAGGCAATACCCGCCTCGAAGACTGGGCCCACCTCGAGGGTCAGTCGGCGCTGGCCGACGGCATGGTCCAGCCCGCGCGCAGCATCTGGGCCGGCTCGCCGGCGCGGGCCGTGGGCGAGTTCGACCCTGCCAGCCTGCCGCCGCGCCAGACTGCGGGTCGGCTGCGCCAGGCCCTGGGGATGCTGGTCTTCCTGGCCGGGGGGCTGCTGGTGGCCACGCTGTTCTTCATGCCGGTGTTCCCGACCTTCATGCTGATCGACGTGCTCGACGTCGAGGCGATCTCGGTGCGGCCGTTGCTGGAGCAGGGAGTGGTCGATGCGGGGGGAGCCTTCATGCTGCGCCTTCTCAAGTTCTTCGTGCTGGCACTGCCGTCCAGCCTGGTGCTGGTGGCCTGCACGGTGCTGGCGGCGGCGCTGGTGCGCTATCTGTTCCTGCCGCGTACGCGGGCCGGTACCTGGTCGGTGCACAGCGGGCGTTACCTGGGCAAATGGCTGGTCAACCAGATCCAGGAGGCGAGCCTGTCCACGCTGCACGGCATCTACGCCACGGTCTACTCCTCCACCTGGTACCGGCTGCTGGGCGCCAAGGTCGGCAGGCAGACCGAGCTGTCCACTGCGCTGGGCGTGGTGCCCGATATGTTGACGCTGGGTGACGAATGCTTTGTGGCCGATGCCGTGATGCTGGGCGACGAACTCATCGACGGCGGCTGGATGACGGTCAAGCCCACGGTGGTGTCGCGCCGCAGTTTCATCGGCAACGGCGCCTATGTGCCCGATGGCTCGACCATCCCAGAGAATGTGCTCATAGGCGTGATGACGGCCGTGCCGCGCAATGCGGACATGCAAAGTGGCGATACCTGGCTGGGGGCACCCGCGATCAATTTGCCGGCGCGCGAGGTCGCACAGGGCTATCCCGAGCATCTGACGTTTGCGCCTTCTGCGTGGCGGCGAGTCGCGCGCGGGTTGGTGGAGGCCGTTCGCATTGCCGTTCCACATGCGCTGGTGATTGCCGTCGGCTATGCCATTGTGCTGGATGCGATGCCTCTGGCTTCTGAAGAGCGCTGGGGGGCCGTGGTGCTGGACCTGGCCATTTCGGGGGTGGTCTTCGGGATCGCGGCGTTCTTTCTGGTGGCGCTGTTCAAATGGCTGGCGATCAGGCGCTACGGCAAGACGGCCGTGCCCATGTGGACACCTTTTGTCTGGCTCTCCGAGGCTGCGACCAATATGTACGAGGGCATGGCCGTGCCCAACTTCCTGCGTTACCTGCGTGGCACACCCTGGCTGCCATTGGCCATGAACCTGATGGGCTGCAGGATTGCGGCCAGCGTCTATCTGGATACCACCGACATCACCGAGCATGACTGCGTGACGATAGGCGCCCACAGCGAGCTCAACGCGCTGTGCTGCCCGCAGACTCATCTGTTCGAGGACCGGGTGATGAAGATCGACCATGTGTCCATAGGCAGCCGCGTGACCATGGGCGCGCGCTGCACTGTGCTCTACAGTGCCAGCGTGGGCGACGACGTACAGCTCGGGCCGCTGACCCTGGTGATGAAGGGCGAGACCCTGCCCGCGCGCACGCGCTGGGAAGGCGCGCCGGCCGCACCGGCCCGGCGCCGCACCGGGATGGCCTGATGCAGACCCGGCCCTGCGTCTTTGCCGGCGAGCGGCGAGCCGATGCGCCGCAGCTGCGGTTGGTACAGGGTCTGGATGCCGCAGACCGTGACAGGGCGCGAGGTCAGGCTCGGGCGGCGCTGCGAACCTGTCTGGCACCGGAGCTAGGCTGTACCGAGGCCGAGTTGGAGGTCAGCAATCTGCGCAACCAGGCGCCGCGGTTGTTGCTGCGCGGCAAGCCGCTTGTGGCGCCGCACTGTTCCATCAGCCATGCGCCGGGACTGGCACTGCTGGCCTGGCATGACCGGTCTGCGGTAGGTGTGGATATCCAGGCCGTGGACGAGACCACGCCGCGCCGCGAGCTGGAGGAGGTAGCGCGCCTGTTTCTGAGGCCGGAAACCGCTCGGAAGCTTCTGGATATTGCGCCGGATACTCTTTTTTCTGAAGCATTTGCGAGCGCCTGGACGCAGCACGAAGCCAGGCTTAAATGCGCCGGCCTGGGTCTGGCGGAATGGAGCGGCTCGTTGCAGGCGCGGCTGACGGGTATGAACTGCGCACCGCTGGAGCCCGCAGCTGGCTATGCGGGCGCCGTGGCCTGGTATGGCGCTGCCGGCGGCGGCGTGCGCTGAACAGGCCGTACATCAGGATTCGGTCGCCCAAAAAAAAGGCTGCCGGAGGCAGCCTTGGCGGGTGAGCGCAGTGCTTACTGGAAGCCCAGCGTATGCGGCAGCCAGGTGGAGAGTGCCGGAATGAAGGTCAGCAGGCACAGCACGACGAAGTGGGCCAGCAGGAACAGCGGCATCTCGCGCGTCAGATCGGTGATGGACACGCGCGTGGACACGGCGGTCACGAACAGCAGGCCGCCGACCGGCGGCGTGATCATGCCCAGCGTGAGGTTGACGATCACCACCATGGCGAAGTGCGTGGGATCGATGCCCAGGCTGAAGGCGATGGGCGCGAGAATGGGCACCAGAATCATCACGCCGGGCAGCGGCTCCATGAAGATGCCGAAGATCAGCAGCAGAATATTCACGGCAATCAGGAACATCACGGGCGAGAGTTCCCAGCTCACGATCAGCTCGGACAGATACTGCGGAATGCCTTCCACCGTGAGCACCCAGGCAAATGCTGCCGAGGTCGCCATCACCAGCAGCACCGAGGCCGTGAGCATGGCCGAGCGCGCCAGGATGCCGGGCAGAGCCGACCACTTGAGCGTGCGGTAAACCCATTTGCCGCAGACCAGGGCATAGAACACGGCCACGACGGACGCTTCCGTGGGCGTGAAGATGCCGAAGCGGATGCCGACCACGATGAGCACGATGAGCATCAGCGCAGGGATGGCCTTGAAGCTGGTGCTCCACATCTCGCGTGCCGAAGGGCGCGGCTCGGTGCTGCGGTAGTTGCGCTTCTTGCAGACCCACCAGTTGACGGCCGCCATGGCCAGCGCGATCAGAATGCCGGGAATGAAACCGGCCATGAACAGGCCGCCCACGGACACATTCTCAT
This sequence comes from Comamonas sp. C24C, assembly GCF_053345995.1. Taxonomy (NCBI): domain Bacteria; kingdom Pseudomonadati; phylum Pseudomonadota; class Betaproteobacteria; order Burkholderiales; family Comamonadaceae; genus Comamonas; species Comamonas sp. C24C. Next base: position 61,551 of record NZ_JBKFBC010000001.1, read on the forward strand.
CCTGCAGCGCATAGATGATCATGCTCACCGATGGCGGAATGATGGGGCCCACGATGGCGGTGCTGGCCGTCAGCGCGGCCGCATAGGGACGGCTGTAGCCTGCCTTGTCCATCATCTTGACCATCATGGAGCCGGGGCCGGCTGCATCGGCCAGGGCCGAGCCAGAGATGCCCGAGAACATGGTCAGCGACAGCACATTGGCATAGCCCAGGCCGCCGCGCAGATGGCCGACGAACTGGGCGGCGAAGCGCAGCAGCACGGCCGTGAGCGCACCGCCCGACATCAGCTCCGCGGCCAGGATGAAGAAGGGCACGGCCATCAGCGGAAAGCTGTCGATGCCCGTGAACATTTCCTTGAAGACGATCAGCTGTGGATAACGTCCGCCGACAAAGACTGCAAGGGCTGCCGAGATGGCCAGCGCAAACGCCACCGGAAAGCCCAGCGTGAGCAGGGCGATGATGGCAACAAATAAAGTGATACCCATGATGTTTCAATCGATCAGTGATTCGTGGCGCAATGCATAAAACTGGCCTGACCCAAGCCAGGGACAGCGAGCAAGGGCCTATGCCGGCCGCGCCGCCCCGCGGCGAGGCTGTCGTCCCCCTTCCAGGGGGAAGGCGCGCAGCGACTCAGGGGGTGTTTCATATCGATGCTGCGGCATCCGCATCCATTTCATCGGACTCGGCGAAGCTGCCTGCGGTGATGTAGCCGCGTGCGATGAACAGCAGATGGATCAGCATCAGCACAAAGCCCACAGGCATGGCGCCGTAGATATAGGAGATCGGAATGTCCGTGGCCGCCGTGGTCTGAAAGCGTGTGGCGTACACATACTGCGAGGAGGTCACGGTCATCACCACAAAGAAGACCGCCAGGATCAGCACGACAAAGCCGCGCATGGCCTGCGCCTTGCGGGTGCTCACGCTGCGGTGCAGATTGTCGATGGCCACATGGCCGCCAAAGCGCAGCACCAGGCCGGAGCCCAGAAAAGTGACCCAGATCATCATGTGGCGGGCCACTTCCTCGGCCCAGACGATGGAGTCGCCCGTGGTGTAGCGCAGCACCACGTTGGCAAAGACGATGCAGGCCATGGCCAGCAGCAGCAAGATCAGCAGCCAGCGATTGCCGGCCACGAGAATGCGTTCGATACGATCAAGCATAGGAGTGGGGGTGAGCAGAGGCAGCGGCGAAGCCTGCCGCAAGAGCCGGCTGCGTCACGGAGTTGAAGGCTGCGTCATCATCGGCGGGAATTGGCGCAAGTCCATTCGTGCTGACCGCAGCCGGGCAAGGACCTGCCTTGCCCGGGAGTGAGAAAAATGCATGGGCCTGCCTCAGCGGAGGCCGTCCCATGGTGCCGGTGCTTACTTGACGGCGGTGATGGAGTCCAGCGTCTTCTGGCCGAACTTCTTGGCGTATTCCTTGTACGCGGGCTCCAGCGCGGTGCGGAAGGCGGCCTGATCAACCTTCTCCACGACCTTCATGCCGTTGGCCTTGGCTTCTTCAACGCCCTTCTTCTCCACGTTGTCCACAAAGGCGCGCGAGGCCAGCGCACCCTTCTTGGCGGCTTCCGTGAAGGCGGTCTTCTGGGCGGCGTTCAGCGAACCCCAGAAGGAGGGCGACACGATCAGGGCCATGGGGGCGTAGACGTGGGAGGTCAGGGTCAGGTGCTTTTGCACTTGCCACAGCTTGGCGGACACCAGCACGGAGATGGGGTTCTCCTGGCCGTCGATCGTGCCTTGCTGCAGCGCACCGATGACTTCGGGCCAGGACATGGGAGTGGGTGAGGCACCCAGGGTGCGGAAGGCCGTGATGTGCACGGGGTTCTCGGTCACGCGGATCTTCAGGCCCTTGAGGTCAGCCACGCCATTGACGGCATGCTTGTTGTTGCTCAGATGGCGAAAGCCCTGCTCGCCCCAGGCCAGCGCGATCAGGCCGCGCTTCTGGAACTTGGCCAGCAGGTCCTGACCGAAGGCACCGTCCATCACGGCACGTGCGTGCTGGGTGTCGCGGAACAGGAAGGGGATGTCCACCACGCCCACATCGGGCACGAAGTTGCTCAGGGCGCCGGTGGAGACGATGGCGGCTTCCACGGTGCCCAGCTGCAGGCCTTCGATCAGCTCACGCTCGCCGCCCAGGGCGGAGGCGGGGAACTGCTTGAACTTGTAGGCACCGTTGGTGCCCTTTTCCACGCCTTCGGCCCAGGCGTTGGCGGCAGCGCCGTAATGGGAGTTGACGGCCAGCGCATAGCCGATCTTGACTTCCTTGCCCTGGGCAAATGCAGTGCCTGCGGTCAGGGCGGCTGTTGCTGCCACGGCCGTGGCGACAAAGGTGCGGCGAATCATGCGCATGGTGTTGGTCTCTCAGAAATGTTTTGAAATGAATCAAAAATTGTAGTGAGTGCCAACCGTGGGTTTTTACGCATCCGGGGGTCGTCTTGTACGGGTGGATGCATCGTGTTTGGCGATGGATGGGCGTCAAAAAAGGCCTCCGTGCCGGCAAGCACGGAGGCCTTTGAAAATGAGAGCTGTTTACGCTTGTTCTCAAACGATTTCAGATCATTTTGATGTTGAAATCGTTAACCAAAGAGCGGTTGCAGCTACTATTTTTGCTGAGCCAGCAGCTGATCGGCAAGCTGCACAAAGCCGTCGCCGCGCTCGGCCGTGGTCACATAGCGCGGCAGATGCCTGAGCTGGGGCACGAAGCGCGCGATATTGGCCACGCCCACGCTGTGGGGCATGTGCTCGAACATCTGCTGGTCGTTGGTCGAGTCGCCGATATACACCCAGCGCGTCAGCGTGGCGTCCAGATCGATGTCGAACAGCTCGCGCGTGATCCAGCGCGCACCTTCGAGCTTGTTGTGCTCGCCGAACCAGCCGTTGATGTGGATGGAGCTGACGGTGGCATTCATGCCGGCCGCCTTCATGATGGCCACGCATTCATCGATCTGTGCCTGGGGCATGTTCGTGAATTCGCTGTGGTCCACGGCGATATCGCATTCACGGCCGGCCGAGTCCGTGGCGCGTTTGGCGCCGGGCACGGTGGCCTCGATCTGCTCGAGCACCTGCTGCATGCGGGCAAAGTTGCGGGCGCGCTCGTCGGCAGATTGCTGGTAGAGCTTGTCCAGGCCGCCTTGGGCATTGCGGCGCAGGGCCACGGCACCGTTCTCGGCCACGATGGCGTCCACGGGCCAGGCCGATGCAAACGGCACGCTCCAGCCCACGGGACGACCGGTGATGGGCACCACTTTCAGACCCGCATCCTTGAGGCGCGCAATGGCGGCCACCACATGCTCGGGCACCACGCCCTCGGTGGTCAGCGTGTCGTCGATATCGGTCAGCACGCCCAGCAGCTTGGCAGGTGTCTGCAGTTCAGACAAAGGGCGCAGAAATTCTTGGCTCACAACAAACTCTCTCGATGTTGATCCTCGCCTGAGGCTAGCGCGGTCCAACTCAGAGACATCGAGCAAGAGCCGCCTCGCAGCGAGGATGTCGTCCCCCTCCGGCGAAGCCAGAGAGGGGGAAGGCGCGAAGCGCCTCAGGGGGTGATCACGCTCAATTCGCCGAGCCCAGTGCCAGGCCCGCATGCTCGCGCAGCGGGTGGAAGTGGATCTTGGGGAAACGCTCCTGGGCCAGGCGCACGTCATAGGGGCTGGTGCACAGATAGGCCAGGGTGTCGGCCGCGTCATGCGCCAGACGCATGGGGTAGGCGTTCTCGAACTCGCGCAGCTCGGCGGGCGAATCTGCCGTGATCCAGCGTGCCCCGGTGTACTGGCAGCCTTCCAGGCGGACGTCGCAGTCGTACTCGGTCTTCAGGCGGTGCTGCACCACTTCGAACTGCAGCTGACCCACGGCGCCCAGCAGCATATTGCCGCCGACATCGGGCTTGAAGACCTGGATCGCGCCTTCCTCGCCCAGCTGCATCAGGCCTTGCTGCAGCTGCTTGGTGCGCAGCGGGTTCTTGAGCACCACGGTCATGAACATTTCGGGTGCGAAGAAGGGCAGGCCGGTGAACTGCAGATTGGGGCCGTCGGTGATGGAGTCGCCCAGCTGCACGCCGCCGTGAATCGTGAAGCCGATGATGTCGCCCGCATAGGCCTCGTCGACGGCCTCGCGGCGCTGCGACATGAAGGTCACCACGGACGTGGGACGCAGTTCCTTGCCGGTGCGCTGCACCTTCATCTTCATGCCGGGGGTGTACTTGCCGCTGGCCACGCGCACGAACGCAATGCGGTCGCGGTGGTTGCTGTCCATATTGGCCTGCACCTTGAACACCACGCCTGCGAAGGTCTTGTCTTCGGGGTTGATGGTGACTTCTTCGCGCTGGCGGTTCACTTCGGTGAAGGCAACGCGCGGGCCGGGCGGGGGCGACATGTCGACCACGGCGTCCAGCACTTCCATCACACCGAAGTTGTTCACACCGGAGCCGAAGAACACGGGGGTCAGCTTGCCTGCCAGGAAGGCCTCATGGTCCCATTCGGCCGAGGCGCCAACGGCCAGTTCCATGGATTCCAGGGCATCGTCGAAAGCCTTGCCAAAGCGCGCGCGCAGCTTGTCGCCTTCGCTCAGCGCAATGACTTCAAAGTCCTTGGGGCCGCGGTCGCTTCCGGGCGTGAACACCGTCATGCTCTGCGTGCGCAGATTGATGATGCCGCCGAAGCTCTTGCCCTGACCCACGGGCCAGGTGATGGGGCAGCAGGGCATGCCCAGTTCGCGCTCGACTTCGTCCATGATGTCCAGCGGGTCGCGCACTTCCCGGTCGAACTTGTTGACGAAGGAGATGATGGGCGTGTTGCGCTGGCGGCAGACCTCGATCAGGCGGCGGGTCTGCGATTCCACGCCGTTGGCCGCGTCGATCACCATCAGCGCCGAGTCCACGGCCGTCAGCACGCGGTAGGTATCTTCCGAGAAGTCCTTGTGGCCGGGAGTGTCGAGCAGGTTGATCACATGGTCGCGGTAGCTCATCTGCATCACCGACGAGGCCACCGAGATGCCGCGCTGCTTTTCGATTTCCATCCAGTCGGAGGTGGCGTGGCGCGAGGCCTTGCGGCCCTTGACGGCGCCGGCAATCTGGATCGCGCCCGAGAACAGCAGCAGCTTTTCGGTCAGCGTGGTCTTACCCGCGTCCGGGTGGGAGATGATGGCGAACGTACGACGGCGCCGGGTTTCTGGGGCGTATGACACAGTATTGAGAGCTGTAAATACAGCCGGAGAACGCCGGCTGTGACAACAAAAGGTGCAGCGGTCCGTTTGCCGCACCAGGCCCGCACCCATGCAGGGCAGACCTGTGAATAAGTCTTGAGGGCGCTTATTTTAACGGCAGGGCCAATTCTTGGAGCCGCTGCGGAAATGCGGGCCGCTCGACGCCATTGCCCAAGGCCGCTGGCTGCGGCAACTGGCAGATGCACAGCACAATAGAGGTCTTGTTTCCGGTCCTCATCTTTCCCTCATGAACAGCGCCCCGCAGGAGGTGAATACCTCCTTACCCAACGAGTCTCCTGCCACTGCTGCTCCGGTATGGATCAAGCGCGGCACTCCCGAGTACTGGCGGGTCAGCGTGGCGTTGTTCCTGGCGGGGTTTGCCACCTTCTCCCTGCTGTACTGCGTGCAGCCGCTGCTGCCGGAGCTGGTCCACAGCTTTGCCGTCAGTCCGGCCCAGAGCGCGCTGGCGCTGTCGGTCTCCACGGCCTGCCTGGCCGGATCCATCGTGCTGGCGGGGGCCTTGTCCGAAGGGCTGGGGCGGCGCAAGCTGATGTTCATCTCCATGGCCCTGGCGGCGCTGTGCAATCTGCTGGCTTCATTCATGCCGCAATGGCATGCGCTGCTGGCCGCGCGCGCGCTGGAAGGCTTGTTGCTGGGCGGCGTTCCCGCCGTGGCCATGGCCTATCTGTCCGAGGAGATCGATCCGCCCGGCCTGGGCTTTGCCATGGGCCTGTATGTGGGCGGCACGGCGCTGGGCGGCATGCTGGGCCGGGTCGGCATGAGCGCCATGACCGAGTTCTGGGGCTGGCGCCACGCCATGGCGGTGCTTTCGGTGCTCGATCTGCTGGCCGCCCTGGGTTTTGTCTGGTTGCTGCCCCATTCGCGCAACTTCATCAAGAAGACCGGGCTGGGCGCCAGATACCACCTGCAGGCCTGGGGCCGTCATCTGCGCCACCCGGGCCTGCCGCTGCTGTTCCTGATCGCCTTCGGCCTGATGGGTGTGTTTGTCAGCATCTACAACTATGCCGGCTTTCTGCTCAGCGCATCGCCCTATGGTCTGAGCCAGTTGCAGATCAGCCATATCTTCTACGCCTATCTGCTGGGCACGGCGGCGTCGCCGATTGCCGGGGGGCTGGCCGACAGGCTGGGGCGCGGGCCGGTGCTGGTTGCGGGCACTTTGCTGATGGCCGTGGGCGTGGTTCTGACCCTGTTGCAGCCGCTGGCCGCCATCGTGACGGGCATGGTTCTGCTGACGGCCGGCTTCTTTGTCGCGCATTCGGTTGCCAGCGGCTGGGTGGGGCGGCTGGCCACGCAGTCCAAAGGCCATGCATCGTCGCTCTACCTCTGGGGCTACTACATGGGCTCCAGTGTGCTGGGGGCCGGGGCGGGCTGGTTCTGGTCGCGCTGGGGCTGGACGGGCGTGGGCTCGGTGGCCCTGGCCGTGCTGGCGCTGGTCATCGTGTTGGCCCTGCGCGTGCAGTGGCTGGCCAAGGTCGCAGCCGCGAACCGGGCCGCGTCTTGATGCCGTCTTGATATCGGCAAGCCCAATCTCTACCCGTTCTTGACGGGCGAATTTCTACAGTTCCTCCATCGCAATCAAGCCGCGTGAACGGCTTGTGGGAGGAATGAAATGAGCATCACCTGGATCGAAGCCCTGGCCGCCCTGACGGCGCTGGGGCTGTTTGCCTATTTGGGCTATGCGCTGCTGCGCCCCGAGAAATTCTGAAGGGGGCGCCATGCAAGTGCTGCAAGACCTGATTTTTGTGAGTCTGACCGTGGTCTGCTTTGTCGGACTGCTGGGCTTTGTGCGCGCCCTGGCGCGTATCTGAAAGGGGTGGATCATGTGGCTACCCTGGATGGAATTCGCGGCCGTGCTGACGGCGGCGACCTTGCTGACGATTCCCATGGGCCAATGGCTGGCGCGCTGCTTTACCAGCGAGCACCATGGCTGGCTGGAGCGCCTGAGCTACCGTGCCATGGGCGTGAACCCGCAGGAGCGCATGGGCTGGCAGCGCTATGGCGCAGCCCTGGTGCTGAGCAATGCGCTGATGCTGCTGCTGGGTTACGGGCTGCTGCGCCTGCAGGGCGCCCTGCCGCTGAATCCGCTGGAGATCGCGGCGCAGGCGCCCGACCTGGCTTTCAACACCGCCGCCTCCTTCATCACCAACACCAACTGGCAGGCCTACTCGGGTGAGAACAGCCTGAGCAATGCAACGCAGATGGTGGTCATCACCTTTCTGATGTTTGCCGGTGCCACCACGGGTGTTGCTGCCGGAGCCGGCTTTGTGCGCGGCCTGGCGCGATCCAGTAGCAAGGATGTCGGCAACTTCTGGGTCGACTTCGTGCGCGTGTTCTGGCGCGTGCTGCTGCCACTGTCCTTCATCATGGCCCTGGTCTATGTCTGGCAGGGCATTCCGCAGACCCTGCATGCCGAAGCCGTGGCGACGACGCTTGAAGGAGGCCGTCAGCAGCTGCTGATGGGGCCGGTGGCCAGCCTGGAAAGCATCAAGCATCTGGGCACCAACGGCGGTGGGTTCTTTGCCATGAATGCGGCCCATCCCTTCGAGAACCCGACACCGCTGACCAATCTGCTGCACATCCTCTCGATGCTGCTGATTCCTGCGGGCATGACCTACGCCTTCGGCTCCATGCTGCTGCGTCGCAAGCAGGGCTGGGTGCTGTTTGCAGCCTGCATGGTGATGTTCGTCGGCTTTCTGAGCCTGGTGTTCGTGGCCGAGCAGAACGGCAGCCAGCTGTTGGCGCGCGCCGGAGCCGATCAGCAGTACAGCCTGACCCAGAGCGGCGGCAATATGGAAGGCAAGGAGCTGCGCTTCGGCATTGCCGATACGGCCTTGTTCGTGGCCACCACCACGGCAGCCACCACGGGATCGGTCAATGCCATGCATGATTCGCTGACCCCGCTGGGCGGCATCACGCCGCTGGCCCAGATGATGCTCAACTGCGTCTTCGGCGGCGACGGCGTGGGGCTGATCAATCTGATTCAGTACGCCATCCTCACGGTGTTTCTGGCCGGCATGATGATAGGTCGCACGCCCGAATTCCTGGGCAAGAAGATCGAGGTGCGCGAGATCAAGCTGGTCATGCTCGCGGTGCTGGTGCCGCCGGCCTGCATTCTGGGATTCACAGCCCTGGCCGTGCTCTGGCCCGATGCCGCCGCCAGTCTCAACAACCGCGGCCCGCATGGTTTCTCGGAGATCCTCTACGCCTATGCATCGGCCACGGCCAACAACGGATCGGCCTTTGCCGGGCTGAACGCCAACACCCCGTTCTTCAACACCACCACGGGTCTGGCCATGCTGGCGGGGCGCTTTCTGACGCTGCTGCCCATGCTGGCCGTGGCCGGCAGCCTGGCGGCCAAGGCCACCGTGCCGGCAGGGCCGGGAACATTCCCCACGGCCACGCCACTGTTCATGGGCCTGCTGGTGTTCGTGGTGCTGGTGGTGGGCGGTCTCACCTTCCTGCCGGCACTGGCCCTGGGTCCCGTGATCGAGCAGCTGCAAATGCTGGTGGGTCAGCTCTACGCCTGACGCCTTCTTCCAAGTGATGCCAATGGTCTGCAGTCCTTGTGCGGCTGCAGACCAAGGAGCAAACATGAAAACATCGACTCAAACTCTTTGCACCTCGGTGCAGCCCGGCCATGCAACAGCGCAGCCCGAGGCGCAAGCCGCTTCCTGGCCCCGGCTGCTGGGCGCCAGCGTGCGCACCGCCTTGCTGGTGATGGTGGTCTCGGGCATTGCCTATCCCCTGCTGACCACGGGCGTGGCACAGGCGCTGTTTCCCCATGCGGCCAATGGCAGCCTGATCGAGCGCGAGGGCCGGATCGTGGGCTCGGCCCTGATCGGCCAGCAGTTCACCGGGCCGCAGTACTTCCACGGCCGCCCCAGCGCCACCATGGCGCCGGACCCGAACCAGGAGGGCGCAAGCCTTGCTGCTCCCTACAACGCAGGGCTTTCCGGTGCCAGCAACCAGGGGGTGACGCACAAGGACTTGTCCGAAGCCGTGGCCCAGCGTGTCGCCCGGTACCGCGCCGATAACGGCATGGCCGCAGATCTGGCGGTGCCGGTGGATGCGGTCACCGCCTCCGCCTCGGGCCTGGACCCGCATATCTCGCTGGCCAATGCCAGGCTGCAGCTGCCGCGCGTGGCACAGGCGCGCCAGCTGCCCGAGGCCAGGCTTGTGGAGCTGATGGACAGGGCCACCGAATCTCGCAGCCTGGGCCTGCTGGGCGAGCCGCGCGTGAACGTGCTGCAACTCAATCTGGCGCTGGATGCCTTGCAGCCCGCCAACAGCGCCGCGAAGGAGTAAGCCATGAGCGCAAGAAAAATGACAGCAGGCCGCAGCCTGCTTGACGCCGCGCTGGTGAAGTCGGCGCTTTGGGATGCGCTGCGCAAGCTCTCGCCACGCACACAGTCGGCCAACCCGGTGATGTTTGTGGTGTATCTGGGGGCGATCCTGAGCAGCCTCTTGTGGTGGCAGAGCCTGATGGAGCCGGGCAGCGAGAACAGCGGCTTTGTGCTGGCGATTGCGCTGTGGCTGTGGTTCACCGTGCTGTTTGCCAACTTTGCCGAGGCCCTGGCCGAGGGCCGCAGCCGCGCCCAGGCCGCCAGCCTGCGCGGCATGAAGCGCGATACCGTGGCCAAGCTGCTGCAGCAGCCGCATTTCGGCAGCTCCTGGATTCCCATGCGAGCCAGCGAGCTGCGCAAGGGGGTGGTCATCTTCGTCGAGGCCGGTGACACGATTGCACTCGACGGCACGGTGATCGAGGGCGTGGCGTCGGTGGACGAAAGCGCGATCACCGGCGAATCCGCTCCCGTGATCCGCGAGGCCGGGGGCGACTTCTCGTCGGTGACCGGCGGGACGCGCGTGCTGTCGGACTGGCTGGTGGTGGAGGTCACGGTCAACCCCGGCGAGTCGTTTCTGGATCGCATGATCTCCATGGTCGAGTCGGCCAAGCGCCAGAAGACTCCGAACGAGATGGCGCTGACGATCTTGCTCGTGGGTCTGACGCTGGTCTTTCTGCTGGTCATCGTCACGCTGTGGCCGTTCTCGGTCTTTGCGGTGACGCAGGCCGGTACGGGCTCGGTCGTCGGCATCGCCGTGCTGATTGCGCTGCTGGTCTGCTTGATTCCGACCACCATCGGCGGCCTGCTGTCGGCCATCGGCGTGGCCGGCATGAGCCGCATGATGCAGGCCAACGTCATCGCCACCTCGGGGCGTGCGGTGGAGGCTGCCGGCGATGTGGACGTGCTGCTGCTGGACAAGACCGGCACCATCACCCTGGGCAACCGTCAGGCCTGCGACTTTCTGCCGGCACCGGGAACGAGCGCCGCGCAGCTGGCCGAAGCGGCCCAGCTGTCATCGCTGGCCGATGAAACCCCCGAAGGCCGCAGTGTGGTGGCGCTGGCCAGGGAGCGCCATGGCCTGCCCGAGCGCAGCAGCGCCGATTTCCCGGGCGAGTTCGTGCCCTTCACCGCACAGACGCGCATGAGCGGGGTGGACCTGCAGAGCGCTCAAGGCCTGCGCAGCTTGCGCAAGGGCGCTGCCGATGCTGTGCGCCGGCATGTCGAGGCGCTGGGCGGCAGCTTCCCGGCCCAGGTGCAACTGGCCGTGGACCAGGTCTCGCGCAAGGGCAGCACGCCGCTGGTGGTGGCCGACGGCGCCAGGGTGCTGGGCGTGATCGAGCTCAAGGACATCGTCAAGCCCGGCATGCGCGAGCGCTTTGCCGAGCTGCGCCGCATGGGCATACAGACGGTGATGGTGACGGGCGACAACCCGCTGACGGCAGCCGCCATTGCCGCCGAGGCCGGCGTGGACGATTACCTGGCCGAAGCCAGGCCCGAGGACAAGCTGCAGCTGATCCGCTCGCACCAGGCGGCCGGCCGTCTGGTGGCCATGACGGGGGACGGCACCAACGATGCGCCGGCCCTGGCCCAGGCCGATGTGGCCGTGGCCATGAACAGTGGCACCCAGGCTGCCAAGGAAGCCGGCAACATGGTCGATCTCGACTCCAACCCCACCAAGCTGATCGAGGTGGTGGAAACCGGCAAGCAGATGCTGATGACGCGCGGGGCCTTGACCACCTTCAGCATTGCCAACGATGTGGCCAAGTATTTCGCCATCATTCCGGCCGCCTTCGTGGGCACTTATCCGCAGCTGGCCTCGCTCAACGTGATGCAGCTGCACAGCGCGGATTCCGCCATCCTGAGCGCCGTGATCTTCAACGCGCTGATCATCATCGCCCTGGTGCCGCTGGCCTTGCGCGGCGTGCAGTACCGCGCCGTGGGCGCCGCCATATTGCTGCGCCGCAACCTGCTGATCTACGGCCTGGGCGGGCTGATCGTACCGTTCGTGGGCATCAAGCTCATCGACCTGCTGCTGACCGCGCTCCATCTGGTCTGAGTCGTTCGCCCTCTGGGGCTCCTCCGGGCTCTCTGGCTGCCGAGAAACGTGCAGCCAGGGCCGCCCTGTCTCTTTCGCATTTCCTATGTCTCAATCTTCCGTGAAGAAATTTCTGGCCGTGGCAAGCGCCTTGCTGCTGATGGCTGCTTTCGGCGCCAACCCCGCCCGGGCCCAGACTCCTGCCGACGAGGCTGCCGACAAGCCGCCCGTCACCGGTTCGTTCGGCCTGCTCAGCGACTATCGCTTTCGCGGCATTTCGCAAACCTGGCAGGGGGCGGCCGTGCAGGGCGGTGTGGAGCTGGCCCTGCCGCGTGGCTGGTATCTGGGCACTTCGCTGTCCAATGTCTCTACCCACAGTTACGGCCGGGGCCAGGGGCTGGAGCACGATATCTACGGCGGCTGGCGCGGCGATGTGGCGCCCGGCTGGCAGCTCGATGCCGGGCTGCTGCACTACCGATACCCCGGCGCGAGGCTGATGGCCGATAACGGCACTGCCAGGCGCTTTGACACCACCGAGCTCTACCTGGGCGCAGCGCATGGCGGTTTCAGCGCCAAGTGGTCTGTGGCGCTGACGCCTTATTTCGGCCTGGGAGAGAGCACGGCGGCTTCAGCCTTCGCGTCGGCGCTGCGCCCCTTGGGCAGCAGCCGAGGCAGCCAGTATCTGGATCTGAACTATCAGCATCCGCTGGCCGATATCGCCACCCTGGGGCTGCATGGCGGCTATACCTGGGTGCGCAATTACGGCGATGTTTCCTATGCCGACTGGCGGCTCTCGCTGTCCAGGAGCTGGGGCGCGTGGACGGCCTCGCTGGCCTATGTCGGCACTTCGGCCGATGCACGCTTCTACAGTGCTGCCAACGGCCTGGGCCAATGGCGGGATCTGGGCAGCAGTGGCTGGTTGCTCGGACTGGGCGCCGGGTTCTGAGCGGGCTTGAGTGATACGCTGATCGTCCGATGCCTTCATCCACCACCTCCTCCACCGCGTCGCGCCCCGATCCCGACGCGCTGCTCGCCCAGTTGCAGGCCGACAGCCAGCGCGCCCATCGTGGCAAGCTGCGCATCTACTTCGGCTCCAACGCCGGGGTGGGCAAAACCTATGCCATGCTGGCGGCCGCGCAGCGCGAGCGCCAGGCCGGGCGCAGCGTGCTGGTCGGGTTGGTGGAGACTCACGGCCGTGCCGAGACCGAGCAGCAGCTGCATGACCTGGAGCTGCTGCCGCGGCGTCAGCTGGTCTACCAGGGCCGGCGCCTGGACGAGTTCGATCTGGATGCCGCACTGGCGCGCCGCCCGGAAGTGCTGCTGCTCGACGAGCTGGCGCACAGCAATGTGAGCGGCTCGCGCCATCCCAAGCGCTGGCAGGACGTGCAGGAGCTGCTGGAAGCGGGGATTGAGGTGTGGACCACGCTCAACGTCCAGCATCTGGAAAGCCTCAACGATGTGGTGGGCAGCATCGTGGGCATACAGGTCCACGAGACCGTGCCCGACCATCTGTTTGACGATGCCGACGAGGTCATCGTGGTCGACATTCCGCCCGAGGAGCTGCTCAAGCGCCTGAAGGCAGGCAAGGTCTATCCACTGGAGCAGGCCGAGCGGGCCTCGCGCAATTTCTTCCGCCAGGGCAATTTGCTGGCGCTGCGCGAGCTGGCCTTGCGCCGTACGGCAGACCGGGTCGACGAGGACATGCGCGACTATCGCCGCGAGCGTGCCATCGGCGATGTCTGGCCGACGCGCGAGCGCCTGCTGGTGGGCGTGGGCGGGCGCGCTGGCGACGATGCCCTGGTGCGCCAGGTGGCACGCCTGGCGAGAAGGCTGGAGGCCGACTGGGTGGTGGTCTATGTGGACGCGCCCGAGCGCCAGCATCGGCCCCGTGCGGCCCAGGAGGCCGTGCTCAAGACCTTGGCGCTGGCCGCACGCCTGGGTGCGGAAACGGCCACCATTCCCGGCGCCCATGTGGCCCAGGCCCTGGTGGACTTTGCGCGTGAGCGCAATGCCAGCCATCTGGTGCTGGCGCGCGCGCAACAGGCTTTGGGCCGCTGGCTGCGCTGGCGGTCCCCCAGCCTGTCCGAGCAGATTGCCGCACTCGATCCCGGGCTCGACGTGCTGCTGCTGTCCGTCAAGCAAAGCAAGCATGAGAGCCGCATGCGCTTGCCGCCAGAGCGCGAGCAGTCCGTCCCCTGGAAGGGCTATGCGGGCGTGACGCTGGCCTGTCTGGCGGCCACGGCGGTGGCGGAACTGCTGCTGCAGGTGTTTGATCCGGCCAATGTGGTCATGCTGTTCCTGCTGGTGGTGGTGCTGTCCGCCGTGCGCTGGGGGCGGGGTCCCGGCGCATGGGCGGCCCTGCTGTCGGTGCTGCTGTTCGACTTCTACTTTGTGCCGCCGCGCAACTCCTTCAGCGTCAACGATACCCAGTATCTGTTCACCTTCAGCCTGATGCTGGGCGTGGCCCTGGTCTGCGGCCAGCTCACGGCGCGGTTGCGCCATGAGGCGCGCGTGGCCGCAGAGCGTGAGAGGCGGGCCGGCGCGCTGGCCAGACTGGCGCGCGATCTGTCGGGTGCGCTGACGCAGGAGCAGGTCACGCGCATTGCGCTGACCACCATGTCAGGCGTCTTCGACGCCCAGACCGGGCTGCTGGTGCCCGATGCCGACGAGCAGCTGCAGCTGGCGCAGGGCAGCGAGGGCACGATCGACACCAGCGTGGGCCGATGGAGCATGGAGCATGGCCAGATGGCCGGCCACGGCACCGATACCCTGGCCGCCGCGCCGGCGCTGTATGTGCCGCTGATGGCGCCCGTGCGCTCGCGCGGCGTGCTGGTGCTGCAGCTGCGCGCGCCGCAGAAACTGCGGGTGCCGGAGGAGCGCCGTCTGCTCGATGCCTGTGCCAGCCAGATCGCGCTGGCGCTGGAGCGCGTGCATTTTGTGGAAGTGGCGCAGCAGACCCAGATCGCCATGGAGGGCGAGCGCATGCGCAACACCTTGCTCTCGGCCGTCTCGCACGATCTGCGCACGCCGCTGACGGGCATTCTGGGAGCCGCCCAGGCGGCCTTGCCGCATGCGCCCCAGGGGCCGGCGCATCACATGCTGCTGCAGATTCGCAATCAGGCCCAGGCGCTGCAGCAGCTGGTGGACAACCTGCTGGCCATGGCGCGGCTGCAGCAGGGCGGCGTGCAGCTCAAGCGGGAATGGCTGCCGGTGGACGAGCTGGTCGGCAGTGCGCTGGCGCAGATGCGCGAGCGACTGGCAGCTCATGTGCTGCAGACCTCGATGCCGGCCGGGCTGCCCTTGCTGCAGCTCGATGCCGTGCTCATGGAGCGGGTGCTGGTCAATCTGCTGGACAACGCCATCAAATACACGCCTGAGGGCACGACCATCACCGTGGCCGCGCGCGTGCTGGGCAGCGACTGCGTGCTGAGCGTGCAGGATGCCGGGCCGGGCCTGCCGGTACATCTGTCGCCCGAGCAGCTGTTCGAACCCTTTACCCGCGGGCAGGCGGAGAGCGCCGTGTTCGGCATGGGGCTCGGCCTGGCACTGGCGCAGCGCATCGTGCAGGCCCATGGCGGCCGCTTGCAGGTGGCACAGGCTGAGCCGGGGCCGGGCACCGTCTTCAGCATCTCGCTGCCAGTGCCCGAGCAGCCGGCCATGGACGAATGAGCCGACAATCCCGTGCATCACATGCAAATCCGAACATGACAAGCGCCGCACCCCGCATCTTGCTGATTGAAGACGACGCCAGCATCCGCCGCTTTGTGCGCCTGGCACTGGAGGACGAAGGCTGGCAGGTGTTCGAGTCCGAAACTGCCAGGCGCGGCCTGATCGAGGCCGCCAGCCGCCAGCCCGATGCCGTGGTGCTGGATCTGGGCCTGCCCGATGCCGATGGCAAGAGCGTGATTGCCGAGCTGCGCAGCTGGAGCCAGCTGCCGATTCTGGTCCTGTCCGCGCGCGAGCGGGAAGAAGAGAAGGTGGCGGCGCTGGACGCTGGTGCCGATGACTACCTAACCAAGCCCTTTGGCGTGCCCGAGCTGCTGGCCCGGTTGCGCGTGATGCTGCGCCGCCGCCAGCAGGCGTCAGCGGCAGACAAGCCCGGCAGCTGTGCGCGTTTCGGCACGGTGGTGGTGGATCTGGCGGCGCACGATGTCAAGCGCGACGGAGTGGCCGTGCACCTGACGCCCATAGAGTTCCGTCTGCTGGCGACCCTGATTGCCGGCCATGGAAAGGTGCTGACGCACCGCCAGCTGCTGCTGCAGGTCTGGGGGGCGGAGTATCTGGACCGCCCTCACTATCTGCGCGTGCACATGGCCAATCTGCGCCAGAAGATAGAGAGCGATCCGGCCCAGCCCCGGCATCTGGTAACCGAGTTGCAAGTGGGTTATCGCTTGGTGGGACTGGAAGGCTGATTCCTTTATAATCTCCGTCCATCCGAGGAGCGTTGCAGCGTTCCCCAGCCAGCCATGAGCTGGTCTGCGCGGGGCGTGAGGCTCGGATTTCATCCCGCAACGACGCTCGCCCACGCTTTCTGTGCGGTGAGCCGGTTTATTCCCCCTCTGCTGCAGAACGTGGTTTTTCATTCAAGATTTGGAGAAAACCATGAACGCTGCCGTGCGCTTCAACCCCGCTGATTCGGCCATTACCGATATTTCCCTGGCTGCCTGGGGCCGCAAGGAAATCAGGATCGCCGAAACCGAAATGCCCGGTCTGATGGCCGTGCGCGAGGAGTTCGCCGCTGCCCAGCCTCTGAAGGGCGCGCGCATCACCGGCTCGCTGCACATGACCATCCAGACCGCCGTGCTGATCGAGACGCTGACGGCTCTGGGCGCGCAAGTGCGCTGGGCCTCGTGCAACATCTTCTCGACCCAGGACCACGCTGCTGCCGCCATCGCCGAAACCGGCGTGCCTGTCTACGCCATCAAGGGCGAGTCGCTGGAAGACTACTGGAACTACACGCACAGCATCTTTGAATTCGGCGCCAAGGGCACCGAAGGCGAAGGCCCCAACATGATCCTGGATGACGGCGGCGACGCCACCATGCTCATGCACCTGGGCAAGCGCGCCGAGCAGGATCTGTCCGTGCTGGCCAACCCCACTTCGGAAGAAGAGCGCATCGTCTTCGCCGCCATCAAGGCCAAGCTGGCCGTGGACTCCACCTGGTACAGCCGCAAGTCGGCCCAGATTCTGGGTGTGACCGAAGAGACCACCACCGGCGTGCACCGTCTGAACGAAATGTCCGCCAACGGCAGCCTGCTGTTCCGCGCCATCAACGTCAACGACTCGGTGACCAAGTCCAAGTTCGACAATCTGTACGGCTGCCGCGAATCTCTGGTGGACGGCATCAAGCGCGCCACCGACGTGATGATCGCCGGCAAGGTTGCCGTGGTCGCCGGTTACGGCGACGTGGGCAAGGGCTGCGCCCAGGCGCTGTCCGCTCTGCGTGCGCAAGTGTGGGTGACCGAGATCGACCCCATCAACGCCCTGCAGGCCGCCATGGAAGGCTACAAGGTCGTGACCATGGAATATGCCGCCGACAAGTGCGACATCTTCGTGACCACCACCGGCAACAAGGACATCATCCGCCACGAGCACATGGTCGCGATGAAGGATGAGGCCATCGTCTGCAACATCGGTCACTTCGACAACGAAATCGATGTCGCATCGATCGAGAAGTACGAGTGGGAAGAGATCAAGCCCCAGGTTGACCACATCACCTTCCCCGATGGCAAGAAGATCATTCTGCTGGCCAAGGGCCGTCTGGTGAATCTGGGTTGCGCCACCGGTCACCCCAGCTTTGTGATGTCCAACTCCTTCGCCAACCAGACCCTGGCGCAGATCGAGCTGTTCACCCGCCCCGACGCCTACGAGGTGGGCAAGGTCTATGTGCTGCCCAAGGTGCTGGACGAAAAGGTGGCCCGCCTGCACCTGAAGAAGGTGGGCGCACAGCTGACCGAGCTGACCGAAGCGCAAGCCGCCTATATCGGCGTGAAGAAGGAAGGCCCTTACAAGCCTGAAACGTATCGCTATTAACTCCCCCTGAGGCGCTTTGCGCCTTCCCCCTCTCTGGCTTCGCCGGAGGGGGACGACAGCCTCGCTGGGGCAGCCCTTGCTGCGCGGCGGCGCTTGCTCGCTGTTACTGGTGTGGATAGCGCCAGCATCGAGGTCGTCGTGGTTTTATTGATAGCTGCTTGCGCACGTTATGTATTGATTTCAGATGAATATTTATCTGAAATCAAGCTGTATCAAGCGAAAGCAGCTATCTAAAAAGATTTCTTTGCCCGCTGCACCTTTGTGCAGCGCCTGGCGCCGGTTTATTTCAAAGGAAGCGACGCTATGCGCGCAGATGTTTTTTTGGTTGAAGCAGGTCATGCTGCCACCCGTTCCCAGGCCCAGCGCCTGATCGCCTCGGGTGTGGAGTGGCGGCTGACGCCGCTGGCGCCCTGGAAGAAAGTGGCCAAGAACGGCGATGACATTCCTGCTGGTGCCGAGCTGCAGCTGCTGGACGCCGCCGAGGCCAAATACATCTCGCGCGGCGGGCTCAAGCTCGAAGGCGCGCTGGCCGCGACCGGCCTGAGCGTCAAGGGCTTGCGCTGTCTGGACGTGGGCCAGAGCACGGGCGGCTTCACCGATTGCCTGCTGCAGGCCGGTGCTGCCCAGGTCATCGGCCTCGACGTGGGCCACGGCCAGCTGCACGAGCGCCTGAAGAATGACGAGCGCGTGGTCTGCGTCGAGGGCTTCAATGCCCGCGCGCTGACGCCCGAGCTGCTGGAGAAGGCCTGCGACGAGGCGCTGTGCGAAGTCATCGAGGAAGAAGAGGACAACGACACCCAGCCCGTCGCCCCCTATGCCTGGATGCGCAACGGCGGTCAGGTCGATGAGGACTATGACGACAGCGACGATGCCAAGGAGCAGGATGTCGAGAGCTTCAAGGCCGAGCGCGCCGCCAAGGCCAAGGCCCGGGCCGAAGGTCTGGCTCCGGTGGAACTGCGCCGCAAGCCCGGCACCGAGAATATCGACATCACCCCGGCATTTGATTTCGTGACCGGCGATCTGTCCTTTATCTCGCTGACCCTTGTGTTGCCTGCCGTGGTGCAGCTGCTCAAGCCCCATGGCCAGTTGCTGATGCTGGTCAAGCCCCAGTTCGAGCTGCAGCCCGGCCAGATCGGCAAGGGCGGCATCGTGCGCGACACGGCCTTGTACGCCGAGGTCGAGAAGCGCATTCGCGACTGCCTCGGCGATCTGGGGCTGAGCGTCAAGCAGTGGCTGGACTCGCCCATTGAGGGCGGCGACGGCAATCACGAATTCTTCGTCTGGGCCCAGCAGGGCGCAGAAGTCAAGGCTCCGGCCCCCGTCGTTGCAGACGAAGCGGCTGCGGCCAGGCCGGCCGTCAAGGCGGCCGCCAAGCGCC
Organism: Comamonas sp. C24C; assembly: GCF_053345995.1. NCBI lineage: Bacteria > Pseudomonadati > Pseudomonadota > Betaproteobacteria > Burkholderiales > Comamonadaceae > Comamonas > Comamonas sp. C24C. The sequence goes on from NZ_JBKFBC010000001.1 coordinate 80,556, forward strand.
CTTCGCGTGCCGACATCAAGGCCCAGCGCGCCAAGCAGGAGCTGTATGAAGACCCCGAGGTGGCCAGCTTCGGCCAGCCCGGCCCGGCACGCAGCAAGCAGAAAAAGCGAAACGAGCGCTGAGCAAACAGCGCAAGCCGCGCTGAGCACAAGAGCGTGGCGGGTGCCGAGCCTTCGGAGCCCGCCCATGACCCAGGATTCAGAGACATAGACCGCCATGAGCTTTCCCGTCAGCTTCGAGTTTTTCCCCACCAAGACGCCCGAAGGCGCTGCCAAGCATGTGGGCGTGCGCCAGGCCCTGTATGCGCGCAAGCCCGAGTTCTGCTCCGTGACCTATGGCGCGGGCGGCTCCACCCAGGCCGGCACCTTCACCATGGTGCGCGACATCCAGAACGAGGGTGTGGGCGCGGCCTCGCACTTCTCCTGCATCGGCGCCACGCATGAAAAAGTGCGCGCCGAGCTGAACGAACTCAAGGCCATGGGCGTCAAGCGCATCGTCGCCTTGCGCGGCGACCTGCCTAGCGGCTACGGCCTGGGCGGCGAGTTCCAGTACGCCAGCGATCTGGTGGCTTTCGTGCGCCAGGAGTTCGGCGACTGGTTTCACATCGAAGTTGCCGCCTATCCCGAAACTCACCCTCAAGCAAAGTCCCCTCGCAGCGATCTGGACGCATTTGTTGCTAAAGTGCGCGCTGGTGCAGATTCCGCCATCACGCAATACTTCTACAATGCCGACGCATACATGCGCTTTGTCGATGAGGTGAGGGCTCTGGGGCTCGACGTGCCGGTCGTGCCAGGAATCATGCCGATTACCAGCTCTACACAGCTGATGCGCTTCTCGGATGCATGTGGTGCCGAGATTCCGCGCTGGATTCGTCTGCGTCTGCAGGCGTTCGGAGATGACACCGCTTCCATTCGTGCGTTCGGTCTGGATGTCGTGACTCATCTATGCGAGCAGTTGCGCAGCCAGGGTGCTCCCGGGTTGCACTTCTATACGATGAACCAGAGCGTCGCCACTCTGGAGATCTGCGACCGTCTGGGTCTGTAAGCCAAAAGCTTGCCGGCCGCGAGGCGGCCGGTCTTGGGCGGCTCTCACTTGAGCTTTCAAGGAGATTGCGCCCGTGCAACCGAAATTTTGGCGCTTGCGTTGTTGTCAGTGGATAGGTCTTGCCGTCGTTACCGCGACCATGGCCGGTTGCGCTCCACTGCCGGAAAAGCCCGAGGAACAGGCCCCCGTCGCTCAGAGCCAGCCCCGAAAAAAGGGCGCGCAGCCCACGGTCTCCGCCCCCCTGCTGCCCGACGCCTATGCGCGCAGCAACTATCGCGACAAAGGCCTGGGCGTCAAGGCCAACAAGCCTGCGGATGCCGACAAGGCAGACCTGCCCGAAGACAGCAACAAGTATGAGCTGAGCCCTCCTCGCGAAAGCGACCAGGCGGGCCTGGCCTCCTGGTATGGCGAGCAGTTCCATGGCCGCAAGACGGCCAGCGGCGAGCGCTTTGACAGCATGGACATGACGGCAGCGCACAAGACCCTGCCTTTCGGAACACGTGTCTGCGTGCGCAGCTCCGTGACCGGCAAGAGCGTGGTGGTGCGTATCAATGACCGCGGCCCCTTCGCGCCCGGCCGCGTCATCGACCTGAGCAAGGCCGCAGCCCAGGAGCTGGGCATGCTGGGCCTGGGCATCAAGCCTGTGGAGCTGTGGCAGCTGGAGGCCGACGAAGACGAGTGCCCGGCCACGCTCAATGCGTCGAGCCGAAAGCGTCACCCCAGCGTGGCGCAGGGTGCTGCCGCCGCCAAGACGCGCGCGGCGTCCGCTAAGCAGCCCACGCGCAAGGTGTCACAGACCGCCAAGCGCAAGCGCTGATTTCCGGAAACGTGCCCTTGGGATAGGGCTGCATTCACGGCCTTTGCGGCCGCAATCAGCCGCCCGACTCCAGCGTGAATCCTGCATTGCTGTCCTGGCCCAGCAGCTTGACCAGCTGCGGCATGGCGGGCTTGAGCTGTTCCTTGAGATTGAAGGGCGGGTTGATCAGGAACATGCCGCTGGCGGGCAGGCCGCCGCGCTCGGAGGTCTTGTTGCTCTTGACCGTGAGCGTGGCATGCAGCCAGCTCTTGCCGGCCTTGGTGGCCATGGTCTTGAGGCGCTTGGGCAGATCATGGGCCTCGGGGCGCGGGATGATGGGGTACCAGACGGCGTAAGTGCCGGTGGGAAAGCGCTTGAGGCCGTCCGTCACCATATCCAGCACGCGGCCGTAGTCGGTCTTCAATTCGTAGCTCGGATCGCAGAGCAGCAAGGCGCGGCGCGAGGGCGGAGGCAGGAATTTCTTCACGCCTTCGAAGCCATCCTCGTGCAGGATGGCGACCTGGCGCCGGACTTCCAGCTGGGCCATGTTGCCGGTCAGCGAACGCATGTCCGTGGGGTGCAGCTCGAAGGCCTTGAGGCGGTCATGGCCGCGCAGCAGCGCCTGGGAGATGAAGGGCGAGCCGGGGTAGTTGCGGATGGCATTGCCCTGGTTGAAGCGGCGCACCATCTGCAGATAGTCCTGCAGCACCGGAGCCAGCTCGGCTTCCTTGGCGGCAGCCAGGCGCAGCACGCCTTCTTCGGCCTCGCCGCTCTTGCTGGCGTAGTCGCCGTCCAGGCGGTACAGGCCGGCTCCGCCGTGGGTGTCGAGCACCGTCAGCGCAGCCTCTTTTTGCGTGAGGTATTGCACGGTGGCAATCAGAACGGTGTGCTTGAGCACATCGGCGTGATTGCCTGCATGGAAGGCGTGGCGGTAACTGAACATAGAGATGGATGGTAACCAGCAGGGCAAGAGGGGAACAGCACTTTTTACCCTGTGGTCTTTAAAGGCTGTCGGCGCCTGGGTGCAGAGGGAGAAACAGGCGCTAGGGGCTGTTTCACAACAGGCTGCTGCACGAAAACACGCAGATTCTGGCGTTTTTGTATAATGGCGGGCTTCGCAGCGATTTTATGGTTCCCGCGGCGAAGGCTTGGGCCAAGTTTAAATTGGTCCGAGTAACCCCGCCTAAGAGGCTTCCTTTAAAAGACCTGTCTTTTTCAAGAAGAAGCACCGACCGCGGAAAAGGGACCGCCAAACCCTCTTGAAAGAGAAAACTCATGTCTACATTCAGCGCAAAGCCCGCTGAGGTGCAACACGAGTGGTTTGTGATTGACGCCACCGATAAGGTGCTCGGACGTGTCGCCAGCGAAGTGGCACTCCGTCTGCGCGGCAAGCACAAGGCCATTTACACACCTCACGTTGACACCGGTGACTACATCGTCATCATCAACGCCTCCAAGCTCAAGGTCACTGGTACCAAGAACCTGGACAAGGTGTACTACCGTCACTCCGGTTTCCCCGGTGGCATCACTGCTACCAACTTCCGCGACCTGCAAGCCAAGTTCCCTGGCCGTGCTCTCGAGAAGGCCGTCAAGGGCATGCTGCCCAAGGGTCCTCTGGGCTACGCCATGATCAAGAAGCTGAAGGTTTACGGCGGTGCTGAGCACCCCCATACCGCACAGCAGCCTAAGGCTCTGGAAATCTAAGGAGACCTAGATGATTGGTGATTGGAACAATGGCACAGGCCGTCGCAAGTCCAGCGTCGCTCGCGTGTTTCTGAAGAAGGGCTCCGGCAAGATTACTGTGAATGGCAAGGACATTCAGCAGTACTTCGGTCGCGAAACCTCCATCATGATCGCAAAGCAACCCCTGGTTCTGACTGAGAACCTGGAGACTTTCGACATTCAAGTGAACGTCCATGGCGGCGGCGAATCCGGTCAAGCCGGTGCAACCCGTCACGGCATCACTCGTGCCCTGATCGACTATGACGCAGCTCTGAAGCCTGCACTGAGCCAAGCCGGCTTCGTGACTCGCGACGCTCGTGAAGTCGAACGTAAGAAGGTCGGTCTGCACTCCGCACGCCGCGCCAAGCAGTTCTCGAAGCGTTAATCCGTTTCTCCTGCAGGAAAGACTCTTCGGAGTCTTTTCAGGAAAAGCCGCCTCGAATGCAAATTCCTGGCGGTTTTTTCATGGGCGGCCGCAGCCTTGTCCAGCGCTTGCGCAAAGCCCCCACTTGCACTGGCGACAAAGAGATACGGCCGGTATTCCCGAGCCCCTTGCTGTACCATTTCAGGCAATCAAGAAACTACGGAGTAATGCCATGAGCGCCGTTGCTGAAACCACGACCACCGAAATGCCTTCCCCCATCGTCTTCACCGACAGCGCTGCTGCCAAGGTGGCCGATCTGATTGCCGAAGAAGGCAATCCCGATCTGAAGCTGCGCGTTTTTGTGCAAGGTGGTGGCTGCTCCGGTTTCCAGTACGGTTTCACCTTCGACGAGATCACCAACGACGACGACACCACCATGACCAAGAATGGTGTCTCGCTGCTGATCGACTCCATGAGCTATCAGTATCTGGTGGGCGCCGAGATCGACTACAAGGAAGATCTGCAGGGTGCCCAGTTCGTGATCAAGAACCCCAATGCCTCGACCACCTGCGGTTGCGGCTCCAGCTTCTCGGTCTGAGTCGAATGATTGTCTGCGCGCCGGCCGCTCTGGTCTGGCGTTCGCATATTGCTTAAGCCGCTGCGAGTCAGCGGCTTTTTTATTGCCGCCTTGTTCCGGAGCTGCCCATGGGTGAGATGCCCGTCACGCACCATAGTGCCCCCCACAAAGAAAGACTGCTGTGGCTGGTGGCCATAGGCTTTTTCATGCAGTCGCTGGACGCGACCATTCTCAACACGGCGTTGCCGGCCATGGCGACCGAGCTGGGCGAGAGCCCGATGAAGATGCAGTCCGTCATCGTGGCCTATGCGCTGACCACGGCCATGCTGATTCCGGCCACGGGCTGGGTGGCCGACCGCTTTGGCACGCGGCGCGTCTATGGCTGGGCGATAGGCCTGTTTGTGCTGGGTTCGGTGCTGTGCGCGCTCTCGCCCAGCCTGCCGTTTCTGATCGCGGCACGCGTGGTGCAGGGCGTGGGTGGCGCCATGATGCTGCCCGTGGGGCGGCTGGCCGTGCTGCGCACCTATCCGCGTGGCGAGTTCATTCGCGCCATGAGCTTCATCGCCATTCCCGGCCAGGTCGGGCCGTTGCTGGGGCCTACCCTGGGCGGCTGGATGGTGGAGTACGCCAGCTGGCACTGGATCTTCTGGATCAATGTGCCTGTGGGCCTTATCGGGCTGTGGGCCACCTGGCGCTGGTTCCCGCGCAGCGCGCCCGTGGCCGTGCACCGCTTTGACGGTACGGGCTACGCCATGCTGGCCTTTGGCATGGTGGCGATTTCCATCGCGCTGGACGGCCTGTCCGGCATGGGGCTGGGCATGGCGCTGGTGGTGGTGCTCATGGTGTTCGGTCTGGCCAGCCTGGCCAGCTACTGGATGCATGCGCTGCGCGTGGATGAGCCGCTGTTTGCGCCGGGCCTGTTCAAGGTGCGCTCGCTGCGCGTGGGCCTGCTGGGCAATCTGTTCACCCGTTTCGGCAGCGGCGCTGCGCCGTTCCTGATCCCGCTGATGCTGCAGGTCGGCCTCAAGATGTCGCCCATGAACGCAGGCCTGATGATGCTGGCCACGGTCACCGGCAGCATGCTGGTCAAGCGCATCGCGGTGCGCACGGTGCAGCGCTATGGCTACAAGCGCGTGCTGCAGGTCAACTCGGTGATGCTGGCCCTCATGCTGGCCTCGTTCGGGCTGGTGGTGCCGGGCACGCCGGTCTGGCTGCTGCTGGTGCAGCTGTTCATCTTCGGCGGCTTCAACTCCATGCAGTTCTCGGCCATGAATTCGGTCACGCTCAAGGATATGGAGGGCGAGTCGGCCAGCAGCGGCAACAGCCTGCTGTCCATGGTGCAGATGCTGGCCATGAGCATGGGCGTGGCCCTGGCCGGAGCCTTGCTGACGGGCTTCAGCGATATGTGGCCGGCGCACAGCGACGAGCGTATGCAGGCCATTCGCGCCACCTTTGTGACGGTGGCCTTGATGACGCTGGCAGCCACGCTGGTGTTCAGCCAGCTCGATGCCGACGAGCCCGTGCGCCCGGCGCCCGATGGCGGCGATGCCTGAAGATTTGATAGCTTCTAGCGCTGCTCAGTAAACGATTTCAGATTGTTTTCAATTTGAAATCGTTTATTGAAAGGCGATATTGGCTATTGATAGATGAGCGTAACTCGGCTCACGCTTCCTGGGACTTACCCGTAGGAAACCGGGTTTTGTACGGGTTTACCCTTGATTTTGGTCATGGATATATGACGCACTACATAGCCCCTATGAGCGCGTCCATATGAGAAGCTGCCCCTGCAGGCGTAGCCTTCGATCTTGACGAATGCTGCGTTTGGAATGCATCTTGCATGCAGGCATTCAATCTCACCCTGTCCCACGATCATGAGCACCAGTCAGAACTCTCAACCGATACGCTTCTTCCACCGTGGCGAGGTGGTGGAAGTGCAAGGCCCGCACCCCACACGCTCCGTGCTGCAATGGCTGCGCGAGGATGCCCATTGCACGGGCACCAAGGAAGGCTGCAACGAAGGCGATTGCGGTGCCTGCACGGTAGTCATCGGCGAGCTGGCCGAAGCCGGCGATACCGAGGCCGTCAACGGCCTGCGCCTGCAGACCGTCAATGCCTGCATTCAATTCCTGCCCAGCCTGCATGGCAAGGCCTTGTTCACGGTGGAAGACCTCAAGAGCCAGTGCGCGGGCAAGTCTGCCTGCGCCGGCAAGTCTGCAGGCCCGCAAAGCCTGCATCCGGTACAGCAGGCCATGGTGGAGTGCCATGGTTCGCAATGCGGCTTCTGCACGCCCGGCATCGTGATGACGCTGTGGTCGGCCTATGAGCATCACCAGCAGCAGGGCAGCGAGCCCACGCGCCAGCAGCTGGCCGACGAACTCTCGGGCAATCTGTGCCGCTGCACGGGCTATCGCCCGATTCTCGATGCCGGTCAGCGCATGTTCGATCTGCCTGCCGTGCGACTGGATACGGCGCCCGTGGTGGCTGCGCTGCAGGGCCTGCAGGCCGAGGCCGGCGACGCGGGTCTGAACTATGCGGCCCCCCAGGGCCTGCGCACCGACTTCTTCCACGCTCCACGCACGCTGGCAGAGCTGGCCAGCCTGTGCGAGACCAAGCCCAAGGCCCGCATCGTGGCTGGCTCCACCGATGTGGGGCTCTGGGTCAACAAGCAGTTCCGCGACCTGGGCGACATGATTTACGTCGGCGATGTGGCCGAGATGAAGCGCATCGAAGTACGGCCCGATGCCGAGGGCGGCGAGCTGTATATCGGCGCCGGGGCTTCGCTGGAGTCCGCCTGGAGCGCGCTGGTGCAGCGCTGGCCCAGCCTGACCGATGTCTGGCTGCGCTTTGCCTCCACGCCCATCCGCCATGCGGGGACCATGGGCGGCAATGTGGCCAACGGCTCGCCGATCGGCGATTCGCCGCCGGTGCTGATGGCGCTGGATGCCCAGATCGAGCTGCGCAAGGGCGAGCGCGTGCGCCGCATGCCGCTGACGGATTTCTATCTGGACTACATGAAGAACCAGCTGGAGGCGGGCGAGTTCGTGCAGGCCCTGGCGGTGCCGCTGGCGGCCATGCAGCGCCAGGTGCGCGGCTACAAGATCAGCAAGCGCTTCGATTGCGATATCTCTGCGCTGTGCGCCGGCTTTGCCATCGAGCTCGATGGCGAGATCGTGCAATCCATCCGACTGGCATTCGGCGGCATGGCGGCCACGGTCAGAAGAGCGGCGGCAGCCGAAGCGGCCCTGCTCGGCAAGCCCTGGAGCCCGGAGAACGTGAAGGCCGCTCAGGCCGCGCTGGCCCAGGATTTCAAGCCCATGAGCGATATGCGCGCCAGCGCCGATTACCGCCTCAAGGTGGCGCAGAACCTGATCCAGCGTCTGTGGCTGGAAACGCGCGCCGATCAGCCGCAAAGTACCGAGGCGACCAGTGTCTGGAGCGTGATGCCCCATGTTGTTCCTGCCGCCGTGGAGCAAGGAGTCTGAAATGAACCACCCCCATGAACTGACGAATGAACTGGTGGCAGAAGCCTTTGCCGACTACCGCAAGAACCAGGCCTATCGCATCGACGAAGTGACCGAGGCCAAGGCCCATGACCAGGGCGCCCGCGTGGGCGTCAGCCGCAAGCACGAGTCCGCACACCTGCATGTGGCCGGCGAGGCCGCCTATATCGACGACCTGCCCGAGCTCGAAGGCACGCTGCACTGCGCCCTGGGGCTCTCGCCCGTGGCCCACGGCCGTCTGACGGCGCTGGCGCTGGAGGCCGTGCGCGCCATGCCCGAGGTGGTGGAGGTGATCACGGCAGCCGATATTCCCGGCGTCAACGACTGCGGCTCCATCATTCATGATGACCCGATTCTGTGCGACGGCGAAATCCGCTACGTGGGCCAGCCCCTGTTCGCCGTGATTGCCCGCTCGCGCGATGCGGCAAGGCGCGCCGCGGCCTTGGCCAAGGCGGCCGCCACCATCAGCGAGCTGCCGCCCGTGCTGACACCGCGCCAGGCCCATGAGCTGGGGCAGTACGTGATGCCGCCCATGCACCTGGAGCGCAGCACACGAGAAGGCGGCGTGCGCGCCGCCATGGATGCCGCGCCGCACCGCCTCAAGGGCTCCTTCGATGTGGGCGGGCAGGAGCAGTTCTATCTGGAAGGGCAGATCAGCTACGCCACGCCCAAGGAAGACGGAGCCGTGCATATTCACTGCTCCACCCAGCATCCCAGCGAAATGCAGCACCTGGTGGCGCATGCTCTGGGCGTGGCTTCGCACAGCGTGCATGTGGAATGCCGGCGCATGGGCGGCGGCTTCGGCGGCAAGGAGTCGCAGTCGGCGCTGTTCGCCTGCGTGGCGGCCGTGGCGGCGACCCGGCTGCAAAAGCCGGTCAAGCTGCGTCTGGACCGCGACGACGACTTCATGATCACCGGTCGCCGTCACTGCTTCTGGTATGAGTACGAAGTGGGTTATGACGATGAGGGCCGCGTGCTGGGCGCCGAGATCTCCATGGTCTCGCGCTCCGGTCACTCTGCCGACCTGTCGGCGCCGGTGATGACGCGAGCGCTGTGCCATTTCGACAATACCTACTGGCTGCCCGATGTGCTCATGCACGGCTATATGGGCAAGACCAATACCCAGAGCAATACGGCTTTCCGTGGCTTTGGCGGACCTCAGGGCGCGATTGCCATCGAGAACATTCTGGATACGGTAGCCCGCAGCCTGGGGCGCGATCCGCTCGATGTGCGGCGCGTCAACTTCTACGGCAAGGGCGAGCGCAACATCACGCCCTATGAGCAGGTCGTGACCGATAACGTGATTCACGAGCTGGTGGCCGAGCTGGAGGAGTCCAGCGACTACCGTGCGCGCCGTGCAGCCGTGAATGCCTTCAACGCCGGCAGTGCCGTGCTCAAGCGTGGCCTGGCGCTGACACCGCTGAAGTTCGGCATCTCCTTCAATGTGGCCCACTTCAACCAGGCCGGCGCGCTGGTCCATATCTACACCGATGGCTCGATTCTCGTGAACCATGGCGGCACGGAAATGGGCCAGGGCCTGAACACCAAGGTGGCGCAGGTGGTGGCGCATGAGCTGGGCGTGGCCTTCGAGAATGTGCGCGTGACGGCCACCGATACCAGCAAGGTGGCCAACACCTCGGCCACGGCGGCCTCGACGGGAGCCGACCTCAACGGCAAGGCCGCACAGGATGCCGCACGCCAGCTGCGCGAGCGTCTGGCCGAATGCGCCGCACGCCTGCATGGCGGCGACGCCGGGGACGTGCGCTTTGCCAACAATGCGGTGCAGGTCAACGGCCAGAATGTGCCGTTTGCCGAGCTGGTGCGCGCCGCCTATCTGCAGCGTGTGCAGCTGTGGTCGGATGGCTTCTATGCGACGCCCGGGCTGCACTGGGACGGCAAGCGCATGAAGGGCCACCCCTTCTTCTACTTTGCCTATGGCGCCGCCGTCAGCGAGGTGGTCATCGATACCTTGACGGGCGAATGGAAGCTGCTGCGCGCCGATGTGCTGCATGACGTGGGCCGCTCGCTGAACCCGGCCGTCGATGTGGGCCAGGTGGAGGGCGCCTTTATCCAGGGCATGGGCTGGCTGACCACCGAGGAGCTGGTCTGGCATCCGCAAACCGGAAAGCTCACGACCCATGCGCCCAGTACCTACAAGATTCCCACGGCCAATGACTGCCCGCCGGTCTTCAATGTGCGCCTGTTCGAGGGCGACAACTATGAAGACTCCATCCACCGCAGTAAGGCCGTGGGCGAGCCGCCGCTGCTGCTGCCGTTCTCGGTGTTCTTCGCGATTCGCGATGCGGTGTCCGCCGCCGGCGAGCACCGGGCGAATCCGCCTCTGCAGGCACCGGCCACGTCAGAGGCCATCCTGAGAGCAGTGGAAGCCGTTCAAGGGCACACTGGCTAGTTTTTCCTCACAGGTGTTGTCGCCTTGCGGGGCGGCAGCCATTGGAGTCATGGCTGTTTGCCGAGGGGCAAGGCCATGTGCTGCGCCGTCCATTTGGCGGCGCAGGACCGGGCGCGTTCCTCGCGTTGCGCCTCGCATGCAAAACAACACGGAGACTATGCAATGAACTGGACAGAGCGGATATTCAAACTCAGGGAGCACAACACCAATGTGCGCACGGAACTGGTCGCAGGGCTGACGACCTTTCTTTCAATGGCCTACATCATGTTCGTCAACCCCTCCATTCTGGGGGATGCGGGCATGCCCAAGGGCTCGGTCTTTGTCGCCACCTGCCTGATCGCAGCGCTGGGGTCGACCATCATGGCGCTGTATGCCAACTACCCGATTGCGCTGGCGCCGGGCATGGGGCTGAACGCCTATTTTGCCTATGTGGTGGTGCTCAAGATGGGCTATACATGGGAGGCTGCTTTGGGGGCGGTGTTCGTCTCGGGATGTCTGTTCCTGATCTGCACGATGCTGGGCCTGCGTGAGCTCATCATCAAGGGCATACCGCAGTCCATACGTGTGTCCATCACCGTCGGGCTGGGACTGTTCCTGGCGCTGATCGCGCTCAAGACCGCCGGTGTGGTTGCTGCCGACCAGAACACCTATGTGACGCTGGGCGATCTGCACAAGCCCGAGGTCATCATGGCACTGCTGGGCTTTTTGCTGATCGTGGTGCTGGACCGTCTCAAGGTGCCGGGCGCCTTGCTGATCGGCATTCTGGCCGTGACCGTGGCCTCGTTCTTCTTCGGCGGCAACACCTTCCACGGCATCTTCTCGGCGCCTCCCTCCATCGAGCCCACCTTCATGAAGCTCGACATCAAGACGGCGCTGACCACGGGCTTCCTCAACGTGGTGCTGGTGTTCTTCCTGGTGGAGCTGTTTGACGCTACCGGCACGCTGATGGGCGTGGCGCGCCGCGCCGGCCTGCTGGTGCCTGAGCGCATGGGGCGTTTCAACCGCTCGCTGCTGGCCGATTCGGGTGCGATTTTCGTGGGCTCCATCCTGGGTACTTCCAGCACCACCGCCTATGTGGAGAGCGCTGCCGGTGTGCAGGCTGGCGGTCGTACGGGCCTGACGGCTCTGACGGTTGCCATGCTCTTCCTGGCCTGTCTGTTCATCGCGCCGCTGGCCGGTGTCGTGCCCGGCTATGCCACCGCACCTGCGCTGCTGTTCGTGGCCTGCCTGATGCTGCGTGACCTGACGGAAGTGCAGTGGGATGAAACCACCGAAGCCATACCGGCAGTCGTCACCGCGCTGATGATGCCTTTCACCTACTCCATCGCCAACGGCCTGGCCTTCGGCTTCATCACCTATGCCGTGCTCAAGCTGTTCACGGGCAAGGTCAAGGAGGTGCACTGGATCATGTGGGTGATTGCTGCCCTGTTCCTGTTCAAGTTCATCTACGTCGGCGGTCACTGATCTTCAGGCGCTGATCGAACCCGGCATGGCTCGATGGAGCCAGCCGGACAGGACATCCAAGATGCGAAAAGCAGTCCGGCTACTGGTGGGTCGGGCTGCTTTTTGCATTGCGCGCGTCAGGCCAGCCGATGGCCTGGGCCTTGATGGGCAGACGCCCGGATGGTCAGTCATTTCTCCGGGTCTCAACAACATTGATTTCATGAGCATATTGCCGAATCAAAGCTTGTTGTGCGTTCGTGCGCCTGGCCTCGATGGGCGCCTGCCGCCTTAAGTGCCTGACAGCACAGCGAAATCCATGTGCGTCCGCCGGACCGGCACCGGCGCTCGGATGAGTTGGTTGTTTCCAAATTTGAAATCTATATTTTTGAATCGATCGACGGCTCCCTAGCATCTGCCCCATTGCATACATGGGAGAAGAAAGTGGACAAGCGTCGATTTCTGCTGGCCGGGCCTTCATGGCTGGCAATGGCGGCAGCCGGCATCACCGGTGCTGCGCATGCTGCGGTGGACGCCAAGACCAGGCTGGTCGTCGCTGACCAGAGCGAGCTGATTCGCCATCTGCTGGATGCAAGCGGCGAACGCAAGAAGACTGGCTTCCAGCTGGAGCTGCCCAATTTTGCCGGCGGTCCGGCCATCTTCGAGGCCATCCGCGCCGGAGCGCTGGACATGGCCTATGTGGGAGACACGCCTCCCATCCAGGCGCGCGCAGCAGGCGTGAACCTGCCCATCATCGCAACCTTCACCCGAGCCAGAGCGGAATATCGTTTGCTGCAACATGCCGGCGCCGGGGTGGAGCGCCTGAGCGATCTGCGTGGCAAGCGCGTGAGCTATGTCGAAGGCTCGGGTCGCCAGGTTTTCCTGATCGAGGCCCTGAACCGGGCGGGCCTGACGCTCAAGGATGTCACGCTGGTGCATCTGCGCGTGGCCGAACTCAACGATGCCCTGCGTGCCCGGGCCGTGGATGTCGCCACCATTGCCGAGCCGCATGTCACGCGGCTGTCCAGGCAGATCGGTGCGCGTGTGGTGCCCGACCCCCTGGAGCGTCAGCTGCTGCCTTCCACCTCTTATATCTATGCCCGTCCGGAGGTGCTGGCCGATCCGCAGAAGGCCGAGGCCATCCGCGAATTCCTGGCCTCCTTCGTGCGCGCGGGGCGCTGGAGCAATACCCATCGCAAGGAATGGGAGCAGCACTACCTGCGCAATTTCCAGCGCCTCGATGCCGAGAGCGCTGCGGCCATACAGGCCGCGCAGGCTCCGCTCGAGTTCCAGACCGCCGCACAGGCCCAGCCCCATCATCAGAAGCTCATCGACATCCTGCACAGCGCCGGCAGTCTGCCCCGGCGCCTGGATGCCAGGGACTCCTTTGTGGCGAGCTATGACGGCGTGATCGTCGCCAATCGCTGAGGAGCTGCCGTGATGACTCCGATTCCTCTGGAAGCGCGCGTGGCCGGCTGGCAGTCTCAGACCGGAGCGCCGCTTGCCGCGCCAGACCGCAAGGCCCCGGCACTGGTGCCGGCCCGCCTGTCGCCGGGCATGCTGCTGGCCGGGCCGGCCCTGCTGCTGCTGGTATGGGAGGCAGCATCGCGGCTGGGCTATCTCTCGCCCGAGACGCTGACGGCACCGTCGCAGGCATTGCGTACAGGCTATGAAATGGCCGTTGATGGAAGCCTGCTGCCGCATCTGCTGGCTTCGGCCGGGCGAGCCTACACAGGGCTGTTTCTGGGCATTGTGGTGGGCGTGCTGCTGGCGCTGGTCGCCGGACTGAGCCGCACCGGCGAGGCCCTGATCGATGGACTGGTGCAGATCAAGCGGGCCGTTCCCACGCTGGCGCTGATTCCGCTGGCCATCATCTGGCTGGGCATAGGCGAGGCGATGAAGGTCTTCCTCATCTTCACCGCCGTGCTGATTCCCATCTATATCAACACCCATGCAGCGCTGCGCAGCATAGACATCGGTCATGTGGAGCTGGCGCAGACGCTGGGACTGTCGCGTGCCGAGTTCATTCGCAAGGTGGCCCTGCCGGGCGCGTTGCCGGGCTTTTTTGTCGGCCTGCGCATGGCGGTCTCGCTGTGCTGGACGGCGCTGGTGGTGCTGGAGCTGATCAACACGCAGACCGGTATCGGTTACCTGATGAACCGTGCACGCGACTGGGGGCAGACCGATGTGATCGTGGTGGGCATTCTGATCTACGCGCTGCTGGGTCTGCTCTCCGACGCCGCGGTGCGTCGCCTGGAGGCACATGTGCTGTCCTACCGGAGGTCGCTGGGATCATGAACCGTCCATCATTGGCAGGTGCCGTGCACCTGCATGGCTTCAGCCGCAGCTTTCATGGCAGGCAGGTGCTCGACGACCTCGAGCTTGATATTGCGCCGGGGCAGTTTGTGGCGCTGCTGGGAGAGTCGGGCTCCGGCAAGACCACGCTGTTGCGCGCATTGGCCGGCCTCGATGCCGAGGCTCGGAGTTCGGGGGCGGCGGTTGCTCATGGCAATGTGTCCGTGCTGTTCCAGGACTCGCGCCTGCTGCCCTGGCTGACGGTGCTGGACAACCTGACGCTGGGCCTGGACGCGCAGGCTGCCCGGCCTGCCGCGGTGCAATTGCTGCGCGAGGTGGGGCTGGCAGACAAGGCTGCGGCCTGGCCCGCCAGCTTGTCGGGCGGGCAAAAGCAGCGCGCGGCGCTGGCTCGCTCCTTGCTGCGCGAGCCGCATGTGCTGCTGGCCGACGAGCCTTTCGGGGCCCTCGATGCGCTGACCCGATTGCGCATGCAGGGCCTGCTGCGGCGCATGGTGGAGCGCGTACGCCCGACGGTGATCCTGGTGACCCACGATGTGGACGAGTCCCTGCTGCTGGCAGACCGGATTCTGGTGCTCAGGGACGGAAAGATCGCCGAAGACCATGCGCTGGATCTGGCCCATCCGCGGCGCCCCGACCACCCCGCTTTCATGCAGCTGCGCGCGACCTTGCTGCGCAGTCTGGGTGTGGAAGCCGAACTTGTCTGAAAGAAGCTGTGCCATGACGCGACAACTACACCTGAACCTGTTTCTGATGACGCGAGGCCACCATGAAGGTGCCTGGCGTCACCCCGGCGCCAATCCCAAGGCCTTGACCGATCTGCAACTGTATGTGGATGCTGCCCGCATTGCCGAGGCCGCCAAGTTCGATGCCGTGTTTCTGGCCGACGGGCTGGTCGGGCCCGACAGCGGGCAAATGGCCTCTTCGGGTCAGCTCGAGCCGTTGCTGCTGCTGGCGGCGCTGGCGCAGCATACCGAGCGTATCGGGCTGATCGGAACGGCTTCCACCACCTACAGCCTGCCCTATACGCTGGCGCGGCAGTTCGCCACGCTGGACCACCTGTCCAAGGGCCGGGCAGGCTGGAATATCGTGACCTCATGGCTGCCCCGGGCCGGCGAAAACTACGGGCTGCAGCAGAATGTCGAGCATGCCGAGCGCTACCGCATCGCCGAGGAATTCGTGGCCGCAGTGGATGCGCTGTGGCGCAGCTTTCCGGGCGCTGCGGTGGTGGACGATGCCGCATCGGGTCAGTACCTGGACATCGGCCAGGTGCGCCCCGTCAACTATGCGGGCACGCATATCCGTACGCGCGGACCACTGAATGTGCCGGGCAGTCCTCAGGGCCGTCCGGTGCTGGTGCAGGCCGGGCAGTCCGATACCGGCCGGGCCTTTGCCGCGCAATGGGCCGAGGCCATATTCACGGCACATGGCAGCAAGGAGTCGGCGCAAGGCTTTTATGCCGATATCAAGGGACAGGCGAAGGCGCTGGGGCGCCGGGCCGAGGATATCGTGATCCTGCCGGGCATCAGCGCCGCGATCGGCTCCACGGAGTACGAAGCCCGCCAGGTGTGGGAGGAGCTCGACAGCCTGACCAGCATCGAAGTGGGGCTGGGACGTCTGTCGGCCCGCTTTGGTGGCCATGATTTCAGCGGTCTGCCGCTGGACCGCCGGCTCACGCGCGATGACTTTCCGGACCCCGCGCTGGTGGAGGCTTCCAAGAGCCGCGCTATCGGCTATGTGGAGACCACGCTGCGCGACGGGCTCACGCTGCGCCAGCTGCTCAAGCGGCTGGCAGGCGCGCGCGGGCATCTGGCGATTGCCGGCACGCCCGAGCAGGTGGCGGACACGATCGAAGACTGGTTCCGCACGGGCGCTGCCGATGGTTTCAATGTGATGCCACCGGTGATCACCCAGCAGTTGGAGCTGTTTGCCAGCGAGGTCGTGCCGATTTTGCGCAAGCGTGGGCTGTTCCGCAGCGATTACCAGAGCAGCACGCTGCGCGGCCATTTCGGCTTGCCCGATCTGCCGGCCGTGCAGCACAGACTGCAGGCGGATGCCGCAGTAGCGGCCTGAGCCTGCAGGCGGGAGGGCTGCCGGCTATCAGTCTCAGGAGGGGTGGATGGCGCCCAGAATGCGCGGGCCTCTCGCGCCCGTCACGCTGGCCAGATTGCCGGGCAGGCCCAGCAGGCATTGACGTGCCAGCCAGGCAAAGGCGGCTGCTTCCACTTCCAGCGGGGGCAGGCCGCGCTCTGCCGTGGAGGCTACCTTCACACCCGGCAGCAGGGCGGCCAGGCGCTGCATCAGATAGGTGTTCAGTGCACCGCCGCCGCATACCAGCAGTTCGGTGCCGCCCCTGCCGAAACGCCGGACGGCATGGGCACAGCTGGCTGCGGTGAATTCGGCCAGGGTCGCCTGCACATCGACCGCGGCGGCCTGCGCAGCATGCTGCTGCAGATGCCGCTCCAGCCAGTCGGCGTGAAACAGATCGCGCCCCGTGCTCTTGGGCGGCTCCTGGGCCAGATAGGGATCGCCCAGCATGGCGGTCAGCAGCTCGGGAAGGACCTTGCCGCTGGCAGCCCACCGGCCGCTCTCGTCATAGCTCTTGCCGGTATGGCGCAGGCACCAGCCGTCCATCAGCGCATTGCCGGTGCCGGTATCGAAGCCGAGCACCGAGTCGGCACCCAGCACGCTGAGATTGGCAATACCGCCGATATTGAGCACCAGGGCTGTTTCCCCGGGTTTGCCGAATACGCTTTGGTGAAAGGCCGGCACCAGTGGCGCACCCTGACCGCCGGCCGCCACATCACGGCTGCGCAGATCGGCGACGACGGTGATGCCGGTCAGCTCGGCCAGCAGGGCGGGGTTGTTGAGCTGAAGCGTATAGCCCGTGCCATCGAACATCTGGGGGCGGTGGCGCACGGTTTGCCCGTGGGCGCCTATGGCGGCGATCTGCCCGGCGTCGACGTCGGCAGTGGTCAGCAGCTGCTGCACCACCTGCGCATAGTGGCGCACCAGTGCATTGGCGGCCAGGGCGGCGCGATGCAGTTCATCCTGGCCGTCGGCAGTATTGAGGGCCAGCAGCTCTGCGCGCAATGCCGCGTCGAAGCCGCAGCTGGCATGTTGCAACACCTGGGTGCCACGGCTGAAGTCCACGAGAACGCCATCGACGCCATCCAGCGAGGTGCCGGACATCAGGCCGATATAGAGAGGGCTTTGGGCGGCTTGTTCAATGGCATTGGGCATGGCAGATCGGAAGGTAGGCTTACGGTTTTACTATCTTAGCTGTAGCGTTCGGTGTATGTCTGATGCGCGCTGCGAACGATCTTCATGCGGAAATGAAAAAGGGCTGCAATCTGCAGCCCTTGGTGTGCGTGGCGACGCTGGCTCAGCGCGCGCTGGCCACGGCATACGATTGCGTGCCGGCGTTGAGTTCGATGCGCATCTGCGCGGCCTGCTGCTCGAAGGCCGGGCGGGCGGCCTTGGAGATGGGCTGGGCGGCGTCGGTGATCTGGGCAATGGTCAGCGGATCGCGCTGTTCGCCCTTGTCGCGGAACTCGAAGTGCAGATGAGGCCCGGTGGCCCAGCCCGTGGCGCCCACGGCGCCGATGATGTCGCCCTGGTCCACGCGTTGACCGCGCTTGACGTCGATGCGGCTCAGGTGGGCGTAGACGGTGGTGTGTTGGTTGGCGTGGTCGACAAAGATCACATTGCCGTAGCCGTTCTGCACGCCGGCAAAGGACACGACGCCGTCGCCCACGGTGCGCACCTTGGTGCCGGTGGGAGCCGCAAAGTCGGTGCCCAGATGCGCGCGCCAGGTTTTCTGGATGGGGTGGACGCGCATGGAGAAGCCGCTGCTGATGCGCGAGAACTCCACGGGATAGTTCAGATAGGCCTGGCGCAGGCTCTTGCCGTCCAGCGTGTAGTAGGCGCCCTTCTTGCCGGCTTCCTGGAACCACATGGCCTGATGCGACTTGCCATTGTTGTAGAACTCGGTGCTCAGCACGCGGCCGGCACGCAGTGGCTCGCCATCGGCTTCCAGCGATTCATAGACCACGGCAAAGCGATCACCCTTGCGCAGGCCGCGGCGGAAGTCCAGCTCGCCCTGGAAGATGTCGGCCATCTGCATGGAGATGCTGTCGGGAATGTCGGAGGCATCCGTGGCGGCAAAGAAGGAGGAGCGAATCACGCCACCGGCCAGACGGGGGCTGGCCGTGAGCTTGCCGGTCTCGATCTTGGATTGCAGCTTGCCGTCCACGCGCTCCACGGTCAGGCGCTGGAAGCTGCCGTCTTCGCCAGGAGCCCAGCGCACGGTCAGCTGGCTCAATTGCTGGTCGGGCGTGGTTTCGGCGGACACGAGGCGGCCGGCACGGCCCAGCACGTTCTGGCGCACGGCATCGTTGCTGCGCATGAAGGCTGCAGCCTGCGGATCGGCAATGCCAAGGCGCTGCAGCAGCGACTCGGTCGTGTCGTTGGCACGGGTGTATTCGGAACGATAGAGGGAGAAGGACTGCAGATCCGTCAGATCGGCCAGATCCTGGCCGGCGGCCAGGGAGGTGACGGGTTCGGTCAGTGTGCGTACGGGAAGGTCGGCGGGGTCGGGCCCCAGGCTGGCCACTGCAAAGGCACCGCTGCCACCGGTCAGCAAAACAGTCGCCAGCGCGGCCGTGGCGCGCTTGGGGTGTTTTTGCAGAGCCGATGTCAGCCGTGCGAGCAGAGCACCGCCGGCATTTTTCAAGCCAGTCATCAAAACATCAAATCCTTGGGAAAGCGTGTCGGTGGAGTTGGTATTTGTTACGACTGACACGTCTCCAGCAGCTCTACCGTGCCATAAGTCCATCCAAAGAGGTCTTTATGAGGGAGCAGTCTAGAATTGACCGTAACACCAAACCTCCAAGTATATCGGCCGCGTCCTACCTCGCCTGCCGAAAAACCCTTATGAATCAATCTGCTGTTACAAGTTTTCCCGTGACCGACAGAGTGAACCAGGCGCTGGAAGTCACTCTGCGTGGAGTCGATGAGCTGCTGCCCAAGGACGAGTGGGTCCAGAAACTGGCCAGGTCCGAAGCCACCGGTGTGCCCCTGCGCATCAAGCTGGGCCTGGACCCGACAGCTCCCGACATCCATCTGGGCCACACCGTGGTGCTCAACAAGATGCGCCAGCTGCAGGATCTGGGCCATCAGGTGATCTTTCTGATCGGCGACTTCACCACGCTGATCGGCGACCCTTCGGGCCGCAATTCCACGCGCCCGCCGCTGACGGCCGAGCAGATCAAGGCCAACGCCGAGACTTACTACACCCAGGCCGCCAAGGTGCTGGACCCGGCCAGGACCGAGGTGCGCTACAACAGCGAGTGGTGCGACCAGCTGGGTGCGCGCGGCATGATCCAGCTGTCGGCCAAGTACACGGTGGCGCGCATGATGGAGCGCAACGACTTCCATACGCGCTTCACCGACGGCAGCTCCATCAGCCTGCACGAGTTTCTCTACCCGCTGCTGCAGGGCTATGACTCGGTGGCGCTCAAGTCCGACCTGGAGCTGGGCGGCACCGATCAGAAGTTCAATCTGATGATGGGTAGGCATCTTCAGGCCGAGTATGGTCAGGAGCAGCAGTGTGTGCTCACAATGCCGCTGCTGGTGGGTCTGGACGGCGTGCACAAGATGTCCAAGTCCAAGAACAACTACATCGGCATCACCGAGGACGCCAACACCATGTTCGCCAAGGTGCTGTCGATTTCGGACGACCTGATGTGGGACTGGTACACCCTGCTGTCCTTCAAGAGCCTGGCCGATATCGCCGCGCTCAAGGCCGAGATCGAGGCCGGCGGCAACCCCAAGCATGCCAAGGTGGCCCTGGCCAAGGAGATCACCGCGCGCTTCCACAGTGCAGCGGCAGCCGAGGCGGCCGAGCAGGATTTCATCAACCGCTCCAAGGGCGGCATTCCCGATGACATCCCTGAAATCAGCCTGCCCGGCGCACCGCTGGGCATCGGTGCGCTGGTCAAGCAGGCCAATCTGGCTGCATCGACCGGCGAAGCCAACCGTCTTATCGATGGCGGCGGTGTGCGCGTCGACGGCAACGTCATCAGCGACCGCGCACTGAAGCTGGATGCCGGCACCTTTGTGCTGCAGGTGGGCAAGCGCAAGTTTGCGCGTGTCACGCTGAGCTGAGTTGAGCTCAGCGGTGCGTCACCGCTGCGCGCAACAGGGCAAGGCGTTGTCCTTGCCGACATGGTCTGTCGAATGTGTCAGCCATCAAAATGAGAGCTGCTTACGCTTGATACATCTACGTTTCAATTCATTTTGTATTTGAAACAAAGGTGGAGCAAGCGCTGGCAGCTCTCTTTTTTTATGAGGTCGGCTCGCCCGCGCCTCGCATGGCGTCGCGTGTCTGGCGGGCTTGCTCCAGCAGCCACTGGCAGAAGGCCTGCACTTCGGGGCGCTCGCTGCTGCGCGGGCCTTGCAGCAGCCAGTACGACAGCGGCGACGCCAGGCGATGCTCGGGCAATACCTCGACCAGGCTGCCGGCCGCCAGCGCATCGGCCACCAGCGGCAGGCGCGCGATGGCCAGACCCTGGCCCGCGAGCGCGGCCTGCACGATCTGGTGGGCGTAGTTGAAGTACAGCCAGCGCGGCGGCTGCAGCTGGTCGCAGCCGTTGGCGGCAAACCAGCGCTGCCAGCTCAGCCACTCCAGCTGGGGCATGCGGTGCACGTCGCCGGTTTCAATCAGCGTGTAGTGGGCCGCATCGGCGGGGTTGCGCACGGCAGGGCCGCTTCTGAGCAAGCTGGGGCTGGCGACCAGCACCAGCTCTTCACCGAACAGAGCCTTTGCCGAGGCATCGGAGACGCCGGCGCTGTAGCGTATGGCCAGGTCCACATCGGTGGTTTCCAGATCCACCACGGCGTCGCCCGTGTCGATGCGAATGTCGATATCGGGATGGGCGCGCTGGAACGCCTCCAGACGCGGAATCAGCCACATGGCGGCAAAGCTGGCCCATGTGGTGATGGCCACGCTCTTGCGGCCCACGGTCTGGCGGATCTGGCGCACCGTGGCGTCGATCGACTCCAGTGCGGGTTGCACGGCATGCAGCAGCTGGGCACCGGCCCCGGTCAGCTCCACGGCGCGCGAATGGCGCAGGAACAGCGGGATGCCCACCTCGTCTTCCAGCGACTGGATCTGGCGGCTGACAGCGGACTGGGTCAGCGCCAGCTCGTCCGCTGCGGCTCGAAAGTTCAGGTGCCGGGCCACGGCCAGAAAGGCGCGCAGATGGCCGGCACCGATGGCGCGGGTGCGAAGCAGCGGAGTGGGGCTGGTGGTGGCATGAGGCATGGCAGGGCAAGCATAAGGCGTTTGCGGCCACTGTTGCCTGCGCTTGCAGTTGCGGGTGCAGGCTATGGGTCGATAATCAGGCGGTTTTCATCCCACAAATCAATATGACTGCACCTCTGGACATCGTCGTCATGGCCGCCGGCAAAGGCACCCGCATGAAAAGCCGCCATCCCAAGGTGCTGCAAAAGCTGGCCGGTCGCGCCCTGTTGCAGCATGTGCTGGACACTGCGGCTCAGCTCAAGGCGCGCTCGGCCGTGGTGGTGACGGGCCATGGTGCAGCAGAAGTGGAAGCTGCCATCACCACCGCCAATGGCGCGGATGGCTCCATGGATCTGAAGTTTGTGCGCCAGGAGCCCCAACTGGGCACCGGCCATGCCGTGCAGCAGGCCGTGCCTGCGCTCAAGGACGATGGTCTGGTCGTGGTGCTGTCGGGCGATGTGCCGCTGACCCAGGCCGACACGCTGCAGGGTCTGCTCGATGCCGCCGGCAGCGACAAGATGGCGCTGCTCACCGTGAGCATGGCCGATCCCACGGGCTACGGCCGCATCGTGCGCAACGATGCCGGCACGGTGCAGCGCATCGTCGAGCAAAAGGACGCCAGCGAAGCCGAACGTGTCATCACCGAGATCTACAGCGGCATCATGGCCGTGCCCGCCAGGCATCTGACGGCATGGCTGGCCAGGCTCGACAACAACAATGCCCAGGGCGAGTACTACCTGACCGATATCGTCGCCATGGCCGTGGCCGACGGCGTGCCCGTGGTGGGTCACCGCATCGCCGATGCGCTGCAGGTGGCGGGCGTCAACAGCCCGCTGCAACTGGCAGAGCTGGAGCGGGCGCACCAGCTGCGCCAGGCGCGCGGGCTGATGGAGCAGGGCGTGCGCATGGCCGATCCTGCGCGCTTCGACCTGCGTGACGATGCTCGCGGCACCAAGGCCAGCCTGAGCTGCGGTCAGGATGTGGAAATCGACGTGAACTGCATCTTTGCCGGCAAGGTGACGATTGGTGCCGGCGCCAGGATCGGCGCCAACTGCCATCTCAGCAATGTGAGCATTGCCGACGATGCCGTGATCCATCCCTTCACGCATATCGACGGCGAGAAGGCCGGTGTGGAAGTGGGCCAGGGCGCGCTGATCGGCCCGTTTGCCCGCCTGCGCCCCGGCGCCAAGCTGGGCCGCGAAGTACACATCGGCAACTTCGTGGAGGTGAAGAACTCCACCCTGGCCGACGGTGCCAAGGCCAATCACCTGGCCTATCTGGGCGATGCCACGGTGGGCGAGCGCGTGAACTATGGCGCAGGCAGCATCACTGCCAACTATGACGGCGTGAACAAGCACCGCACCGTGATCGAGGCCGATGTGCATATCGGCAGCAACTGCGTGCTGGTGGCTCCCGTGACCATTGCTGCCGGCGGCACGGTGGGCGGTGGCTCCACCGTGACCAAGAACACCGAGGTCGGTGCCTTGACGGTCGGACGCGGCAGGCAGGTCAGCATCCGCAACTGGAAGCGCCCCGAAAAGCTGCCCAAAGCCTGATGGAACCCATGCAGCCAGTTGCTGAAAGCAAGGTGCCTCGGACTCTGGACGAGGCGCTGGCGCTGCTGGCCAGGCGCGAGGCCGAGCTGGCCGCCTTGCGCACGGCCCAGCAGGAGTGGGTGCACGCGGTCTCGCATGATCTGCGGGCCCCGCTGCGCCATCTGCTGGCTTTCAACCCGTTGATTGCCGAATTGCTGCAGTCCCCCAGCCCTGGTGTCGAGGACCTGGAAGAGGCGCGCAGCTTTTTGCAGACCATGGACCAGTCCGCCCAGCGCATGGCGGCCATGTTCGAAGGCTTGTTGCAGCTGGCACGGGCCCAGCGCCATGTGCTGCAGCCGCAGCCCGTGGACTTGCCTGCCTTGCTGGGCAGTCTGCGCCAGCGTCTGCATGCGGGCACGCAAGGCCGGCGCATAGAGTGGTGTCTGCCTGCTGCAGCCCCAAGGCTGCAGGCCGATCCGCATCTGCTGGAGCAGGCTTTGGAGGCAGCTCTGGCCAATGCCGTCAAATTCACGCGGGCCATGCCGCTGGCACGCATTCAGGTCGATGTGCAGCGCGACGGGCAAGGCGGCTGCTCCATCTCGGTGACCGACAACGGCGTCGGCTTCGAGCAGGCGCGCTCGGGCAAGCTGTTTGGCGTCTTTCAGCGCATGCACCGCGAAGCCGAGTTCGAGGGCCTGGGCATCGGCCTGGCGTTGGTGCGCGACGTCTGCCGCCGCCATGGTGGCGAGGCAGAAATTCAGGCACAGCTCAATGCCGGATGCCAGCTGCAGATGCACTGGCCCACCTGTCTGCCCTGAGTGGTCAGACCACGTCGCGGTCCAAGCTCTCCTGCCCGGCGCTCGCCGCGCTGATCCGTGTCGACTCGGGTCGCATGGGCATGGTGGAGGGGCTGTGCTGCCTCTCGGGCTGCTGGGTGGCATCCATCACCTGGTCGCGCCCGCCGCTCTTGGCGCTGTAGAGCGCGCTGTCGGCCGCTTTGATCCATTCGGTTACCGAGCTGAAACTGTCATCGGCTGCGGCAACGCCAATGCTTGCGCTGATCTGCAGCTGCGGATAATCGCGAACGCGTATCTGGGCAATTTTTTCGCATATGCGCATGGCCACGGAATATGCCTCCCTGGCCGTGGTGTGCTTGCACAGTACGGTGAATTCATCGCCGCCATAGCGCCCTGCAATATCGTTGCTGCGCAGGCTGTTTCTAATGGCCAGCCCGATCAGCTTCAAAACCTCGTCGCCCACAATATGACCGTACAAATCGTTCACGCTTTTGAAACGGTCGATGTCAATCACCAGCAGGCAGGTCTGCTCCTTGACGCTGCGGTGCTGGTGCAGGGCGGCACGGGCCTTTTTCCACCAGTAATCGCGGCTGTATACCGTGGTCAGCGGATCGATGCGTCCCAATAGCTTGAGCTGCAGATTCTGCCGGGCCAGAGTCTTGAGCATGCGGCTGTTGGACCAGCTGGCATAGGCGCTGTGCATAACGATCAGCGGCAGCAGGCTGAGCTGCACTGCCAGCGGCGCATCCCATTGCGGGCTGGGCGTGATGGCCAGGCTCATGAAAAACATGCCGCACAGCAGTGCGATCAGGGATGGCAGCCAGCGGCGCTTCAATCCGGTATAGAAGCGGTCGGCCACGCCTATGGCCAGAATGCAGATGCCGGGCAGCAGACTCCAGTGCATCAGAGCGATCCAGCAACCGACGATCAGAGCATCGATCAGGGAGTTGAAATACTCCGCCTGGAACTGATCCTGTTGCCGACTTGAATGCAAAAAAGCAATATGTGGCCACGCCAGTGCACTTACCGCCGTGAATGCCCACCAGGCGAGATTGGTCGGGAGATATGACAGGCTCGCAGCCACCACTGCTCCGCCCAGTGCCATATAAGAGGCACGCAGAGGATAGGTGCGTCGGTGAATATCTCGATGCAAGGGCATCTGGTGGATTTGGCTTAAGTCAAGATCGCGAGAATAATCGAATTAATACAATTTGTATCAAATATTAAGGCGCCTGCGCAGCATCTACACCACACATTGCAGTTCAAGAATAAAGGCGTGCAAGTCCCTAATGTTGAGGGGCTGGCAAAGGCAGTTCGGTGCTGAATTTGGCGCGTTTGAGACTGAAGAAGGCTTTGACATTGCGCACATTGGCGTCCTGCGTGAACAGCTTCTGGCTCAAGGCCAGATAGGCTGGCATGTCGGCGCTGGCAATGACGAGGACGAAGTCGGGACCGGGAGAGACGCGCCAGCATTGCTGCACGCCGGGCTCGGCAACGGCTTTGTGCTCGAACTGCAGCAGCGAGGCACTGTCCTGCCGGTCCAGCGAGACTTCCACAATAGCCTGCAGGCCATGGCCGGTGAAGCGCGCAATGTGTTCGCTGCTGAGGATGGCGACCTGTTTCTCGATCAGACCCAACTCCTGCAGCCGCTTGACCCGGCGCAGGCAGGTGGCGGCAGACAACTCCAGCAGCCGGGCCAGGGCCTGGTTGCTCAGGCTGGCATCCCGCTGCAATTGCTGCAGTAGCTGGAGGTCGATGTGGTCCAGGTTGATGGAATTTTCATTCATTTATTAGAATTTTATTGAATAAAAAATCAAACTGCAGTGGTTGTGAAATTTTCAGTCATTTTTCATTTTTTATTGATTGAAAATTTTTCACTGCAGCAGATAGCATGCTCGCTCAATCAACCTAAGGTGTACCTCTATGTGTGGCATTGTTGCTGCGGTTTCTCATCGCAATATCGTTCCGGTTCTGGTCCAGGGTCTGCAACGACTGGAGTACCGCGGTTATGACTCCTGTGGGGTGGCGGTGCAGGCCGCGGACGCCAACGGCCTGAGCCTTGGGCTGCAGCGTGCGCGTTCCACAGCCCGCGTGGCCGAGCTGATGGAGCAGGTCAAGACCGAACATGTGGAAGGTTTCACCGGTATTGCCCATACCCGCTGGGCCACCCACGGCGAGCCTGCGGTGCGCAATGCCCATCCCCATTTCAGCCATGGCCCCGGCATCTCCCCCGTGGCCGATACAGATGCACCGGCACGCGTGGCCCTGGTGCACAACGGCATCATCGAGAACTACGAAGCCTTGCGTACCGAGCTCCAGGCCAAGGGCTATGTATTTGCCAGCCAGACCGACACCGAGGTCATTGCTCACCTGGTGGACAGTCTCTACAGCGGCGATCTTTTCGAAGCCGTGCAGGCCGCGACGGCCCGTCTGCATGGTGCTTATGCGATTGGCGTGATGCACCGGGACGAGCCCCAGCGCGTGGTCGGCGCCCGCGCCGGCTCCCCGCTGATTCTGGGTGTGGGCAAGGACGGCGGCGAGCATTTCCTGGCCAGCGACGCGATGGCACTGGCGGGCGTCACCGATCAGATCGTGTATCTGGAAGAGGGCGATCTGATCGATCTGCAGCCGGGACGCTACTGGGTCATCAGCAGGAGCGGCGAGCGCCTGACGGAGCAGCAGCGTCCGGTCAGGACCGTGATGGCGCACAGTGGCGCAGCCGAACTGGGCCCTTATCGCCACTACATGCAAAAGGAAATCTTCGAGCAGCCGCGCGCCCTGGGCGATACGCTGGAGGGCTTGAAGAACATTGCCCCCGAGCTGTTTGACGGGGTCACCTCGGAAGGCAAGACCGGTGCTGCGGCCTGGCGCGTGTTCAAGGAGATCGACCGGGTCCTGATTCTGGCCTGCGGCACCAGCTATTACAGCGGCTGCACGGCCAAGTACTGGATCGAGGCGATTGCCGGCATTCCCTGCAATGTGGAAGTGGCCAGCGAGTACCGCTACCGCACCAGCGTGCCCGATCCCAAGACCCTGATCGTGACCATCAGCCAGTCGGGCGAGACGGCCGACACATTGGCGGCCCTGCGCCATGCCCAGGGCCTGGGCATGAAGCACAGCCTGACCATCTGCAATGTGGCCACCAGCGCCATGGTGCGCGAGTGCGAGCTGGCCTATATCACCCGGGCCGGTGTGGAGATCGGCGTGGCATCGACCAAGGCCTTCACCACGCAGCTGGCCGGCCTGTTCCTGCTGACGCTGGCGCTGGCCCAGTCCAAGGGACGCCTGACGGAAGAGAAGGAGCAGCAGTATCTGACCGCCATGCGCCATCTTCCCGTGGCCCTGCAATCCGTGCTGGCACTGGAGCCGCAGATCATCAGCTGGGCCGAAGACTTTGCGAAGAAGGAGAACGCTCTCTTCCTGGGTCGCGGCATTCACTACCCCATCGCTCTGGAAGGCGCGCTCAAGCTCAAGGAAATCAGCTATATCCACGCCGAGGCCTATCCTGCCGGCGAGCTCAAGCATGGCCCGCTGGCGCTGGTGGACAGCCAGATGCCTGTGGTCACCGTGGCGCCCAATGACGAACTGCTGGAAAAGCTCAAGAGCAATATGCAGGAAGTGCGTGCGCGCGGCGGCGTTCTCTATGTGCTGGCCGATGCCAAGACCAATATCGAAAGCAGCGAAGGCATGCATGTGATTCGCATGCCCGAGAACTATGGCGCGCTGAGCCCCATCCTGCACGTGGTGCCGCTGCAGTTGCTGGCCTATCACACGGCGGTGGCACGCGGCACCGATGTGGACAAGCCGCGCAACCTGGCCAAGTCGGTCACGGTGGAATAAGCAGACGGCCTCTGCCACGAAAAAGCGCTCCATGGGAGCGCTTTTTTTGTTTGGGCTTGGCAGGTGGATGGCTGGCTTCAGCGCTGGCTAGACTCCTGCGGCCTTGAAGACCCGACGCAGTACCTGCATGGGTAGAAATTTAACGCGGCGGCGTTTGAGTTCATGTCGGTAGAGGCGCTCCCTCTCAATGAAGTTGATTTTTTCTTTCATTGCGATGTGTCTGGATGGCTAACCCAGCCAATCTAACAGCGTAGTGCGCATTTTCCGTAACACCCTGTCAGAGGGATTCGACATCCACATCCCGGCGCTGAAGCCCGCATGTCCCGGCATGCATGCAGCCATCCGGGATCGCCCACGAGAAACGCCCCTTTCGGGGCGTTTGTGCAGAGCGATTTTGCTTACATATTATTGGGCAGCACGGTCACGATCTGCGGGAAGAACCACAGTATCACGAGTGCCAGCACCATCAACAGGAAGTACGGCGCACAGACGCGGGCCAGGTAGGTGATCTGCTTGCCCGTCATGCCCTGCAGCACGAACAGGTTGAAGCCCACTGGCGGCGTGATCTGAGCGGTCTCCACCGTGATCACGAGGAAGATGCCGAACCACAAGGGGTCGATGCCTGCGGCCTGGATGATGGGAAGGACCACGCCGGAGGTCAGCACAATGGTGGAGATGCCGTCCAGAAAGCAGCCGATGAGAATGTAGAACAGGCCCAGCACCGCGATCAGCATGGCGGGCGAGAGGTTCAGACTGCCCACGTATTCGGCCAGCTGGCGTGGCAGACCGATATAGCCCATGGACAAGGTCATGAAGGCAGCGCCGGCGAGGATCAGCGCGATCATGCAGTAAAGCCGGGTGGCTCCGAACAGCGAGTCCTTGAAGTTCTTCCAGCTCAGCGCACCTTGCAGGGCCGACAGGATCAGCGCTCCCATCACGCCTATGCCGGCGGCTTCGGTTGCCGTGGCAATGCCGCTGTAGATGCTGGCAATCACGCCAGAGATCAGCAGCACGACGGGGATCAGATGGCGTGACTCGTAGACTTTCTGCTTGAAGCTCAGGCTGCTGTCGGCCTTGGGCACCTTGTCCGGGTTCATCAGGGCCCAGACCACGATCCAGCCGCTGAACATCAAGGCCAGCATGATGCCCGGCAGCACGCCCGCCATGAAGAGCTTGGAGATCGACAGCTCGGCCGATACGCCATAGACGATCAAGATGATGGATGGGGGGATCAGCAGGCCCAGCGTGGCGGGGCCGCCCAGCGAGCCAATCACCATGTTCTCGGGATAGCCGCGTTTGCGCAGCTCGGGCACATTCATCTTGCCCACGGTGGCGCAGGTGGCGGCCGAGGAGCCGGACACCGCTGCAAAAATCGTGCAGCCTATGACGTTGGTGTGCAGCAGGCGGCCCGGCAGCGCATTGACCCAGGGCGCCAGACCGCGAAACATGCTCTCGGACAGATTGGTGCGGTAGAGAATCTCGCCCATCCAGACAAACAGCGGCAGAGCGGTCAAGGTCCAGCTGCTGGCCGAGCCCCAGATGGTCATGGCCATGGCATCGCCCGCAGCGCGCGCGGTGAAGAACTCCATGCCGAACCAGGCCACGCCCGCCAGAGTCAGTCCGACCCAGACGCCGCCGCCAAGCAGAACCAGCAGCACCACGATCAGTGCAATGCTTGCGGTGATTTCATTCATGAGGGGTTCCCTCCTTCTCTACCGCCTTGCGTTTGCCCAGCAGCTCCAGCATCAGTTCGTCACAGAACGCGATGAAAAAGACAATCGTGCCCAGAGCCATGAAAACCTGCGGAATCCATAGCGGCGTGGCGTCGATGCCCACGGAGATGTCTTCGATCTCCCAGGACTGCCAGACCAGGCGCGTGGAATAGAAAGCCAGAAAGGCCGAAAGAATGGTGGCGATGCCAAGGGCGGTCAGCTCCAGTGCCTTGTAGGCATGGCCCTTGAGCGCACCCAGCAGCAAGGTGACGCGGATATGTTCACCTTTCTTCAAGGTGCTGGCCAGGGCCATGAAGCCGGCACCTGCCATGGCGTAGCCTGCGTAGGCATCGGTACCCGGGGCGCTGAAGCCAAAAAGCCGGCTGGTGATGGTCAGCAGCACCATCGCCAGCACGCCGATCATGGCGATGCCTGCAAGCCAGGCACTGCCTTCATATAAACCATTGAGTAACTTGCGCATGCTTGTCTTCCTGAGCGGATGAGGTGATCGGCCGCCCGGCCCCAAATGCCGGGACTGGGCAGCCAGATGCCATCTGCGCCTTACTTGCCAGCCTTGTAGCCGTCGAGAATGGCCTGGCCGTCAGCACCGGCCTTGTCCGTCCATTCCTTGATCACGGTCGCGCCGATCTTGCCCAGGTCGGCCTTGAGCTGGGCGGAGGGCTGCTCGACCTGCATGCCGCCTTGCTTGAGTGCGGCAATCGAGCGCGCATCCACTTCCCTGGACTCTTTCCAGCCGCGCTGCTCGGCGGCTGCAGCGGCCTTCAGCACGGCTTCCTGCGTGCTCTTGTCCAGTGCGCCAAAGGCCTTCTTGCTCACGGTCACGGCATTCTTGGGAATCCAGGCCTGCACGTTGTAGTAGTACTTCAGGCTTTCAAACAGCTTGTTGTCGGCGCCGGTCGCGCTCGAGGTGATCAGGCCATCCACCACGCCGGTCGCCAGGGCCTGGGACAGCTCGGCTTCCTGTACGGTCACTGGCTGGGCGCCAATCAGCTCGCCGATGCGGGCCGTGGTCGGCGAGTAGACGCGCCACTTCATGCCCTTGAGATCGGCTGCGGAGCTGATGGGTTTCTTGGTGTAGATGCCCTGGGGCGGCCAGGCCACGGAATACAGCAGCACCTGCCCCTGCTTGTCCAGCAGCTTCTGCAGCGCGGGCTTCTGGGCCTGGTAGAGCTTGTAGGCATCCTCGTAGTTGCTCACCAGAAACGGCAGGCCGTCGGTGCCGAAAATCTGCGACTCGTTCTGGAAGCTCACCAGAAAGAACTCGCCCATCTGTGCATTGCCGGTTTGCACGGCACGCTTGATTTCGGGCATCTTGAACAGCGATGCACCAAAGTGCGGCGTGATCCTGAGCTTGCCGCCGGTGGCGGCGTCCACATCCTTCACGAACAGTTCGTTGTTCTTGGAGTGAAAGTTTCCAGGCCCGTATGCGGTGGCGAAATCCCATTTGGTTTGTGCCATGGCTTGACCGGCAATGCCGATGCCGGCGAGCAAGGTGGCGGTGGCGCAGAAAAGGCGACGCTTCATGAAAACTCCTCGGATAAGAGATGCGGACAAATGAACTCAGGCAAGAGTTGTGCCAAAAGTAGCATTTGTCTCAACAGGTATCCATGAGGGATTTCAACGAGTTTTTACAAAGCGTAGGGCGTTTTCTTTCTTATCTCCATTGGGTAGGCCTGGATTGTTGAACAAGAAACTTCAGGGAGCCTTGATGCCAGCCTCTGCCAGACGCCGGGCATAGGCGGCCAGAATGATGCGCTCCGAGTGCACCAGATAGGCACTGAGCTCCTGCGCCGCCTCTGCGGGTCTGCCGGCCTCGAAGATCTGCAGAATCTTCAGGTTCATGCTTACATAGGGCGCATGCAGGAAATGCGGGTCGCGCAGCAGGCCGAAGGCCAGGCGCAGCTCCGCCAGCAGATGCGAGAACATCTCGTTGAGGCGCTCGCTGTCGGCCAGGGCCACGATGGCTTTGTGAAACGCCATATTGGCGGTGCCCACTTCGGACCAGTCCTCGGCCTCGCTGTGGCGCTGGCCGCTTTCCACGGCCTCGCGCATCCGCGTCAGCGCCGGGTGCATGGGATAAGCCTGTGCCAGCGCCTGGCACTCGATCATGCGCCGCACGCGATAGATATCGATGATGGACGCCATGCTGGGCACGGCCACCGATACGCCCTTGTTGGGCTCGTGCACGAGCAGACCTTCCTTGGTCAGCATGCGGAACACCTCGCGCAAGGTGTTGCGCGAAATATCCAGCGCTTCGCTGAGTGCCGCTTCGGAAAGCCGCTGGCCAGGGCTCAGCACGCCCTTGACCAGCTGGCTGCGTATTTCTTCGGCGATGCGTTCGGTCAGATTCTGGACCTCTGCGGCGACTTTCATGGCATTCCCTTTTTGCTGTCGCCAGAGTGTAGCCATCGTTCTGTTGACTCAGAGAAGTCCAAAAGATTGGCGATACCTAGGGTTTGCTCTATTACAAAGTCTATTTGTTCTGCAAACAATTTCATTTGTGGAATCAATCTAAATAGATTGTTCAACAATTAGAGGAATGAAGCAGGTCTGAAGCAGAGCTGCCCAGCCTTCCTCAAAAGAGCTGGGCGGGTTGCTGAGAGCGTTCCCGTCTTTGGTAGAGCCCGCCGCGCAACGGATCAGGGCGTGATTTCCGGAGGCTTCCATGCCTGTAGACGTAAACCTGTGGCCGCTGATCGGCGTGCTCATCATCATTGCCGGCTTCGCGCTGCGCTTTAACCCCATGCTGGTGGTCATCGTGACCGCCATCGGCACCGCCTTCGCGGCGGGCTTTCCGCTGGACAAGGTGCTGGCCGCCATCGGAGCCGGCTTCATCAAGACCCGCAACTTGCCGCTCATCATCCTGCTGCCGCTGGCCGTGATCGGCTTGCTGGAGCGCCATGGCCTGCGCCAGCATGCGCAAAACTGGATCAGCTCCATCAAGTCGGCCACAGCCGGCCGCCTGCTGATCGTCTACCTGGCAGCGCGTCAGCTCACCGCAGCCATCGGCCTGACCAGCCTTGGCGGTCATCCCCAGATGGTGCGTCCGCTGCTGGCCCCCATGGCCGAAGGCGCGACGGAAAACCGCTACGGCAAGCTGTCGGGCAAGGTGCGCGAGAAGCTGCGTGCCATGTCGGCTGCCACGGACAACGTGGGTCTGTTCTTTGGTGAAGACATCTTCGTGGCCTTCGGTGCGATCGTGCTGATGACCACCTTCCTGAAGGAGGCGGGCATCGAGGTCGAACCGATTCATGTCGCGCTGTGGGGCATTCCCACGGCCATCTCGGCCTTTGCCATCCATGCCTTCCGCCTGCATCGCCTGGACAGGCAGCTGGCGCGTGAAATTGCTGCGGAAAAGAAAGCTGCCCAGGGAGAGTCGGCATGACCATCACCATTCAATACCTGTATTACCTCGTCGGCCTGGTGCTGGCGGTGACGGCCGTGATGACGCTGCGCGACGGCAGCAACCCGCGCCGTTTCTCGGCGGGCCTGTTCTGGGCGCTGTATGCGGCGGTGTTCCTCGTCGGCGATCTGCTGCCGCCCGTATGGGTGGGGGCGGTGGCGGTCGTCATGGCCCTGATTGCCGGTTTCGGCGGCGTGATGGGCGGTAACCATCAGCCGCGCACCGATGCACAGTACCTGGAAAGCGCCAAGCGCCTGGGCAACAAGCTGTTTGTGCCGGCGCTGGCCATCCCGCTGATCACCATGGTGGGCACGCTGTCGGCCAAGCATCTGGTCTTTGGCGGCACTCCCCTGATCGACCCCAAGAACAGCACGCTGGTCAGTCTGGGCATCGGCTGCGTGGTCGCGCTGGTGCTGGCCTGCAAGATGACGCGCGAGACTCCCGTGCAGGGCCTGCGCGAGTCGCACCGCCTGATCGACGCACTGGGCTGGGCTCTTGTGCTGCCCCAGATGCTGGGCATGCTGGGTCTGGTGTTCTCGGATGCCGGCGTGGGCAAGGCCGTGGCCTATGTGACCACTACCTACATCAACATGGATGTGCGCTTTGTGGCCGTGGCCGTGTACGTGATCGGCATGGCGCTGTTCACCGTCATCATGGGCAATGGCTTTGCGGCCTTTCCGGTGATGACCGGCGGTGTGGGCGTGCCCGTGCTGGTTGGCGTCTACCATGGTGACCCGGCCGTGATGGCGGCAGTCGGCATGTTGTCGGGCTACTGCGGCACCTTGCTGACGCCCATGGCGGCCAACTTCAACCTGGTGCCCGCAGCACTGCTGGAAATTGACAAGAATGCCGTCATCCGTGCGCAGGTTCCCACGGCCATCACGCTGCTGATCGTGAATGTGTTCCTGCTCAACTTCCTGATGTTCCGATAAGAGAGAGTTGCCATGACTGAGGCTGCCCACCGAATCCTGCTGACCGGCTTTGAGCCCTTCGACAAAGATAGCGTCAACCCCTCGTGGGAAGTGGCGCGTGCGCTGGATGGCGAGCTGATTGCGGACGGTGTGGTGCATGCCGTGCAA
The DNA here is from genome assembly GCF_053345995.1 of Comamonas sp. C24C. Classification (NCBI taxonomy): domain Bacteria; kingdom Pseudomonadati; phylum Pseudomonadota; class Betaproteobacteria; order Burkholderiales; family Comamonadaceae; genus Comamonas; species Comamonas sp. C24C. Next base: position 114,415 of record NZ_JBKFBC010000001.1, read on the forward strand.
CTGCCCTGCGTGTTCGGCGCGGCCATGGCGGCGCTCGACGAGGCGCTAGCCAGGCTGCAGCCCACGCTGATCATCAGCCTGGGGCTGGCCGGCGGGCGCACTGAAATCACGCCGGAGCGTGTGGCCATCAATATCGACGATGCCCGCATTCCGGACAACGCGGGCCATCAGCCCGTTGACCAGCCCGTGGTGCGCGATGCGCCCGCGGCCTACTTCTCGACCCTGCCCATCAAGGCCATGGTGCGCCATCTGCGGGACGCGGGCATTCCGGCTGCGGTGTCGAACACGGCGGGCACTTTTGTCTGCAACCATGTGTTCTATGCCCTGATGCACAGGCTGTCGCGCCGTGCGGGCCCCGGCGTGCGCGGCGGCTTTATTCACATACCCGCGCTGCCGCAGCAGGCCGCGCGCCAGCCGGGCATGGCCAGCATGGCGCTGGAAACGCAGATTCAGGGCATACGCGCAGCCATTCATACGGCCATGACGGTGCAGCAGGATTTGCAGGAACACGCAGGTCAGCTGCATTGATGCCGACCGGGAGAAGAATGATGAAAATGGATTTGAACAGCGATCTGGGCGAGAGCTTCGGCGCCTGGCGCATGGGCGACGATGCGGCCATGCTGGACATCGTCAGCAGCGCCAATGTGGCTTGCGGCTTTCATGCCGGCGACCCGGCCGGGATGCTGACCACGCTCAGGGCCGCCAAGGCGCGCGGCGTGGTCGTCGGCGCGCATGTGGCCTACCGCGACCTGTCGGGTTTCGGGCGTCGCAACATGGATGTGGCCAGCGGCGATCTGGTGGCCGACGTGATCTACCAGATCGGCGCTCTGCAAGGTCTGGCGCAGGCGGCCGGCACCAGCGTCCAGTACGTCAAGCCGCACGGCGCGCTCTACAACACCATTGCCCAGGACAAGCGTCAGGCCATGGATGTGATCAATGCCATCAAGGCCATCAATCCCAGTCTGGTGCTGATGGCGCTGGCAGGTGCGCCCCTGATTGAATGGGCCCGCGATGCAGGCCTGAAGGTGGTGGCCGAGGCCTTTGCCGATCGCGGATACACGCCCGACGGCGCCCTGGTCTCGCGCCGCGAGCCCGGTGCCGTACTGCACGACGAAAACCTGATCGCCCAGCGCATGCTGACCCTGGTGCGTGATGGAGTGATCGAGGCCGTGGACGGCTCTCTGGTGCGTGTGCAGGCCGACTCCATCTGCGTGCATGGCGACAGCCCCGGTGCCGTGGCCATTGCACGCAACATCCGCCAGCGCTTCGAGCAGGAGGGCGTGCAGATCACCTCCTTTGTGGAAACAGCACCATGAGTTCCATGCGCTTTTTGCCCGTCAACCGCCACGCCATCCTGGTGGAGCTGGCCGACCTGCAGCAGACGCTGGTGCTGCTGGGGGCCTTGCAGGCCAGTCCCATAGAAGGCGTGCAGGAGCTGGTGCCTGCTGCGCGCACCATTCTTGTACAGTTTGCGCCCCATATCATCGGCGCGGCGCAACTGGTGCGGCGCATTGCCGAGTGCGACCTCAGCGGCAGCGTGCAGCGCTCGGACGTGCTGGTGCAGATTCCCGTGCGCTATGACGGCGAGGATCTCGCCGAAGTCGCACAGATACTGGGCATCACGGCCGAGGAGGTGGTGCGCCGCCACACGGGCAGCGAATGGTCGGTGGCCTTTACCGGTTTTGCGCCGGGCTTTGCCTATCTGAGCGGCGGCGACCCCGTCTTCCAGGTGCCGCGCCGCGCCACGCCGCGAACCAAGGTTCCGGCCGGTGCCGTGGCGCTGGCCGGCAGCTTCAGCGCGGTCTATCCCCAGGCCAGCCCCGGCGGCTGGCAGATCATCGGCGTGACCGATGCCGCGATGTGGGATCTGGCGCGCGACCTGCCGGCCTTGCTGCAGCCCGGCTACCGCGTGCAGTTTGTCGATATTGCTACGCAAACAGAAGCTTCAAGTGCTCTATCCAGTTCGATTTCAGCTAATAAAGTAGCTGAAATCAATAAGGGGAAAGCGCAAGCAGCTACGAATCTAAAAGCAGATGCCGGTGCCTTGCGTGTGCGGGCCACAGGCCTGCTCACGCTGTTCCAGGATATAGGGCGCCATGGCCAGGCCGGTCAGGGCGTTTCGGCCTCCGGCGCCATGGACCAGGCGGCGTTCAAGACGGCCAACCGGCTGGTCGGCAATGCCAGTCAGATGCCGGTGCTGGAGACGGTAGGCGGCGGCCTGTCGCTGCAAAGCGTGGGCGAGAACGTAGTGGCCGTGACCGGTGCAGACGCACCTCTTGGCATCACCACGGCCGACGGGCGCCGCTGGTCTGCGCCGCGTTATGCCGCGATTGCGCTGGCCGATGGCGACACACTGAGCCTTGGCCAGCCCGTGGCCGGTGCCCGCTGCTATGTGGCGGTGCGCGGCGGCTACGAGGTGGCTCCCGTGCTGGGCAGCGCTTCGACGGACACCCTGGCCCATGTCGGCCCGCCCGCTCTGCAAACTGGGCAGTTGCTGGCGGTGCTGCCGGACCACCATGCCGTGGTGGCCGAGCTGGCCCTGCCGCTGCAGGAGCTGCCGGCCCCGGACGGCGAGGTGGTGCTGGATGTGGAACTGGGCCCGCGTACCGACTGGTTCACGCCCGAGGCCGTGGCCTTGCTGGCCGCCCAGCGCTGGCAGGTCACGCCCCAGTCCAATCGCGTGGGCCTGCGCCTGGCCGGAGAACAGGTGCTGACGCGCGCCGTGAGCAGCGAGCTGCCCAGCGAAGGTACGCCGCTGGGAGCCATCCAGGTTCCCGCCAGCGGCCAGCCCGTGCTGTTTCTGGCCGACCATCCGCTGACCGGCGGCTATCCCGTGATCGGCTGCGTGGCGCCCCATCATCTGGATCTTGCGGGACAGATTCCCGTAGGGGCCTGGATTCGTTTTAACCCCATCCGTACCTTTGCAGAGCTGGTGCCTGCAGCCGCGGAGTGAGGAGTGACTTGATGAAAAAATCTCTGATTGCCAACCGTGGCAAAAACAGCTGCGCAGCAGTTGTTTCTCCAGATTGCCGGGCCTGCGCAGCAGGCGGCGGCGGTCTCGCATCCCTGTCTTACGCTTCCTGAGGTGGCAACCATGATTACCAAAGTTCTGATTGCCAACCGTGGCGAGATCGCCGTGCGCATTGCACGCGCCTGTGCCGACTATGGCGTGAAGTCCGTCGCCGTCTATGCCGATGCCGATATCGACGCCCTGCACGTGCGCCGTGCCGACGAGGCCTACGGCCTCGATGGCGACAAGCCTGCCGACACCTATCTGAACATCGCCAAGCTGATTGCGATTGCCAAGCGTTCGGGTGCCGACGCCGTGCATCCCGGCTATGGCTTTCTGTCCGAGAGCGAAGCCTTTGCGCAGGCCGTGCTGGATGCGGGTCTGGTCTGGATCGGCCCGCGCCCCGACACCATCGCCAAGCTGGGCGACAAGGTCGAGGCGCGCAAGATTGCGTTGCAGGTCGGTGCGCCGCTGGTGGCCGGCACGCCCGATCCCGTCAAGGATGCCGACGAAGTGCTGGCCTTTGCCCAGCAGCATGGTCTGCCCATCATCATCAAGGCTGCTTTTGGCGGCGGTGGCCGCGGCATGAAGATCGCCTGGCGCATGGACGAAGTGGCCGAGCTGTATGCATCGGCCGTGCGCGAAGCCGTGACGGCTTTCGGTCGTGGCGAATGCTTTGTGGAGCAGTTTCTCGACAAGCCGCGCCATATCGAGGCGCAGGTGATTGCCGACACGCACGGCAATGTGGTGGTGCTGGGCACGCGCGATTGCTCGCTGCAGCGTCGCAACCAGAAGCTGGTGGAAGAGGCTCCTGCCCCCTTCATCACCGATGCGCAGCGTGAACGCATTCACAGTGCGGCAAAGGCGATCTGTGCCCAAGCCGGCTATGTCAGCGCCGGAACCGTGGAGTTTCTGCTCAGCGGCAACGGCGCCATTTCCTTCCTCGAGGTCAATACCCGCCTGCAGGTCGAGCACACCGTGACCGAGGAAACCACGGGCATCGATCTGGTGCAGGAACAGCTGCGCGTGGCCGACGGTCTGCCTCTGTCCTTCACGCAGACTCCGGCGCCACGGGCCCATTCCATCGAGTTTCGTATCAATGCCGAAGATGTGGGGCGCGGCTTTCTGCCCACGCCGGGTCTGATCACGCGTTTTGCCCCACCTTCGGGGCCGGGTGTGCGGCTCGATTCGGGCGTCGAGTCCGGCTCGGTGATCCCCGGAACGTTTGACTCCATGATGGCCAAGCTCATCGTCACGGGGGCAACGCGCGAGCAGGCCCTGGCCCGTGCGCGCCGCGCGCTGGCCGAGTTCCGCATCGAGGGCGTGGCTTCGGTGCTGCCCTTCCACAAGGCAGTGCTGAATCAGGCCGACTTTGTGGGGACTGCGGGCTTCAATGTCCACACCCGCTGGATCGAGACCGAATTTGCCGAGCCGCTGGCCGCCGCCGCCCGTGCCGAGCCCGTGGCTGACACCAGCCTGCTGCGCACCGCCATCGAGATCGACGGCCGCCGCGTGCAGCTGGGCCTGCCCGCCATGCTGCTGCAAGGACTGTCTGCACCGGCGACCGGTGCGACCCAGGCCGCAGCGTCGCAAAACGTGGACCCCGATGCCGTCATCTCGCCGATTGCCGGCAATCTGCATGCCTGGAAGGTGGCCGATGGCGACGAGGTCAAGGAAGGCGATGTGATCGCCGTGATGGAAGCCATGAAGATGGAAATGCAGGTTTCGGCCCACAAGAGCGGCCGCATCACACTGGCCGTGCAGCCAGGCACTGCACAGGTCTTGAGCGCCGTGATCGCGCATATCCGATAGACATAGCCAGCCCCGCTCAAAGCGCGACCTCCGTGTCGCGCTTTGTTTTTTTGCCTTGCTGCACTCAAGCCAAACTCCGCATGTTTGCACCCTGCCGAAAGAGGTTTTTGCCGGGGGCTTGACCTTTACATGATGTCAATCTCTACAGTTGCCTTCAACGTGAATGGAGAACGCGATGAATGCACTGACCAAAAGCGGAGCCTTTGAACTGTCTGTGGAAGGAATGACCTGCGCTTCCTGCGTGGGCCGGGTGGAGCGGGCGCTCAAGAAAGTGCCCGGTGTGCAGGAGGCCGTGGTCAATCTGGCCACGGAAAAAGCCAGCCTCACCGTGACCGATCCGGCGCAGGCTGCGGCCATCCTGCCGCAGGCCGTGGCGGCGATCGAAAAAGCGGGCTACGCGGTGCCCGCGCAAAGCGTGGATCTGCAGGTGAACGGCATGACCTGTGCGTCCTGCGTCGGCCGTGTGGAGCGTGCGCTCAAGAAGGTACCTGGAGTGCAGGATGCAGTGGTGAATCTCGCGACCGAACGTGCCAGCGTGCAGCTGCAGGGCGGCGTGACGGTGAGCGCCCTGATCGCGGCGATTGAAAAGGCCGGCTATGAAGCGCAGCCCGTGGCGCACAGCGCTGGCGCGACTGGCGAGGACGCCACAGCCGCGCGCCAGGCACAGGAGCGCGAATCGCTCAAGCGTTCCCTGATCTTTGCGACCCTGTTTGCACTGCCCGTGTTTCTGCTGGAAATGGGCGGTCACATGGTGCCTGCGTTTCACCACTGGATTGCAGGCAGCATCGGCACCCAGAACAGCTGGTACCTCCAGTTCGCGCTGACGGCCGTGGTGCTGTTCGGGCCGGGCCGGCGCTTCTTCGAGAAAGGCGTGCCCGCCCTGCTGCGCGCTGCGCCCGACATGAATTCTCTGGTCGCCGTGGGCACCTCGGCGGCATTTGCCTATTCGGTGGTCGCGACCTTTGTGCCGCAATGGCTGCCTGCAGGCACCGTGAATGTGTACTTCGAGGCCGCGGCCGTCATCGTGGCGCTGATCCTGCTGGGCCGCTTTCTGGAGGCGCGTGCCAAGGGCAATACCTCGGAGGCCATTCGCCGCCTGGTGCAGTTGCAGGCCAAGACGGCGCGCGTGCGCCGCGATGGCCAGGTCCAGGAAGTCGATATCGCCCAGGTGCGTGCCGGCGATCTGATCGAAGTGCGGCCGGGCGAGCGTATTCCCGTCGATGGCGAGGTCATCGAAGGCCGCAGCTTTGTCGACGAATCCATGATCAGCGGCGAGCCCGTTCCGGTCGAGAAGGCCGAGGGCGCCGAAGTGGTGGGCGGCACGGTCAATCAGAACGGGGCGCTGGCTTTCAGGGCCACCAAGGTGGGCGCCGATACGCTGCTGGCACAGATCATCCGCATGGTGGAGCAGGCCCAGGGCAGCAAGCTGCCGATTCAGGCCCTGGTGGACAAGATCACCATGTGGTTTGTGCCGGCCGTCATGGCCGCGGCCCTGCTGACTTTCGTGATCTGGCTGATCTGGGGTCCCGATCCCGCGCTGAGCTTTGCCCTGGTCAATGCCGTGGCCGTGCTCATCATTGCCTGCCCCTGTGCCATGGGCCTGGCCACGCCGACTTCCATCATGGTGGGTACCGGGCGTGCCGCGCAAATGGGAGTGTTGCTGCGCAAGGGCGAGGCGCTGCAGCAGCTCAAGGATGCCAGGGTGGTGGCGGTGGACAAGACCGGCACGCTGACCCGTGGCCGTCCCGAGCTGACCGATCTGGCGCTGGCCGACGGCTTTGAGCGCGGCGCCGTGCTGGCGCAGGTGGCTGCTGTGGAGGATCGCAGCGAGCACCCGATTGCACGTACCATCGTCGATGCGGCCAAAGCCGAAGGGCTGGAGATTCCAGCCATCAGCGATTTCGCATCGGTGACCGGTTTCGGCGTGCGTGCCGTGGTGCTGGGCGATCAGGTGGAGATCGGTGCCGACCGCTTCATGCGCGAGCTTGGCCTGAGCGTTGACGGTTTTGCGGCCGAGGCCGAGCGCCTGGGCAGCGAAGGCAAGACGCCGCTGTATGCGGCCATCGGCGGACGGGTGGCCGCCATGATTGCCGTGGCCGATCCCATCAAGCCCAGCACCAAGCCCGCGATCGATGCCCTGCACGCACTGGGCCTGAAGGTGGCCATGATCACCGGCGACAACCGCCACACGGCCGAGGCGATTGCCAGGCAGCTGGGCATTGACGAGGTGGTGGCCGAGGTGCTGCCCGGCGGCAAGGTCGAGAGCGTGAAGCGCCTCAAGGCCGAGCATGGCACGCTGGCCTATGTGGGCGACGGCATCAACGACGCACCGGCCCTGGCCGAAGCCGATGTGGGCATCGCCATAGGCACGGGCACCGATATCGCCATCGAGGCGGCCGATGTGGTGCTGATGTCTGGCGACCTCTCGGGCGTGCCGAATGCGATCGCGCTGTCCAAGGCCACCATGAAGAACATTGGCGAGAACCTGTTCTGGGCCTTTGCCTACAACGTGGCGCTGATACCGGTGGCGGCAGGTCTGCTCTATCCCTTCAACGGCATGCTGCTGTCGCCCGTATTTGCCGCCGGGGCCATGGCGCTGTCCAGCGTCTTCGTGCTCTCCAACGCGCTGCGGCTCAAGCGCTTCAAACCCGCTCTCTGACAAGAGGGCCGGCAGCGACGGAGGAGCAGGCGCCGGAAGATGTTCCGGCGCTTGTCCCGTGGCCAGAGCTATTGTCTGGGCAGTTGTGGCACGTCCACAAAATCGTCCAGGCTCAGGCCTTTTTCCTGTAGCAGGGCTTCGAGCACGGGCTTGAGCCGGCCCAGGCTGGCTTCCACGGTTTCGCGCACGGTATCGACCACCACCTGGGTGCTGCGCTCGATCTCGATATTGACCAGATCGCCGACCTTCTTGTCGCCGAACACCGTCATGCGCAGGGTTTCGGGAATCAGCCAGACCTCGAACCAGCCCTCCTTGCGGTTCACCTCGGCAACCGTCAGGCTGGCGCCGTTGACGGCGATATAGCCCTTGGCAAACACATAGGGGCGAAAGGCCTCGGGAATGCCGAAGCGGATCTTGTGATTGGTCTCGGTCTGCATCACCTCCAGCAGCGGCGCCATGAAGTCCACATGGCCCGACAGCGGGTGGCCGCCAATCTCGGCACCGTCCTTGGCGGCGCGCTCCACATTGAGCGTGTCGCCAGCCTTGCAGCTGCCCAGCGTGGTGATGTTCAGGCTTTGCAGCATCACATCAAAGCTGGCGCTGGTGGGCGAGAGGTTTTCGGTCACCGTCAGGCAGACGCCGTCATGCGAGACGCTGGCGCCAATGGCCAGGTCCTGGCAGAAGCCTTCGGGGAACTCCATGATGAAGGTGCGCAGGCCGTCCTGGTCGCGCAGCGCGGCAATCTTTGCCACGGCCTGAATGATGCCGGTAAACACGGGGCAGACTCTCTTATCAACAGGCTGGCGCCGGGCGCTGGCCTTGGGTCAAAACAGCTATTTTGCCTGCTTGCCCGGTAACCCGGCCAACATCTAGGCGAAGGCCGGCCGGCCTTCCCAGAAGCCGCTGATCAGCGCCTCGGGCTTTTTGAGTGCACGCACCCAGGCGCAGTCGGGCCAGGCTTGCATCTGCACATTCATGCCGGCAAACACGCCGTAGCCCGGGCCGGCCGCGATCTCGCCATCGGCCTGCAGGGTCTCACCGCTGCGGATGCTGCAGGCCGCGCGGATGTCGCCCTGGGCCTTGATGCCCCAGCCGGCCTGAATATGGTTGCCGCACAGAATGCCGTCGTTGCCGGCAATGCCGTGGCCTACATCGAGCAGGCCCTGCACCTCGATGGCGCCGCCTGCTTTCAGGCCCTTGCCGCAGTGCATATCGCCTTGCACCTGCACCTCCTGGCCGATATGGGCATTGCCTTTGAGCTTTACATGGCCGCCGCCGCGCAGCTCCCAGCCGCAGCGCAAGTCTTCGGCGCGCACCTCGCCTTCGACTTCCACGCTCCAGGCAGCCTTGACGCTGCCGCCGGCCTGGAGCAGTTCAGCGGCAAAGATGGCGCCACCGCACTGAATTTCTTCGCCCGCTTCGAGCTTGCCCGCGCGTATGCCGCCGCCCGCCTGCAGGCTGCGGCCTACCAGCAGCTGGCCGGTGACGCGCACATCGCCGTGCACGATCAGCGTGCCGGCATAGACGAAGTGGTCGGCCTCCAGATGCTCGAGCTCCAGCACGCTGTTGGTGGAGCCGAAGTTCTCCAGCAGCCAGCGTGCATCTTCCACACGGCCTGCGGCCACCTGGGTGTCCATGGCGGCCTGGTAGTCCCCGCCGGCCAGGTTGTTGCGCACAAACCAGCGGTAACCCATGGCACAGGGATTTTTGCCGCGCAAGAAATTTTGAGTGAGTTCCATGTCCATGGCTGACCTCCGGATCGTCCTTTGAGCAAGATGCGGTGCGCGTGGCAGTACAGGGCCGCGAAGGCGTGGACGTACCTCTCCCATGCACCAGGGAAATGCTGTTCTGGAAGGCCGTGCGGAGGATGTGAGCTGTGTGCTTCAAGCCTTCCGCACGGCGGCGGAAAGCATGGCCGTGACACCGCTCAGGCTCACGAATGCGGTGGGAATGCCATGGCGGCGGGTGTGTAGCGCACGCAGCACGCAGGCACGCGCGGACAGCTCTGCAGCAAGGGCAGAGCGGCGCAGGCGGGCGGCGGTGGACAGGTGTAGGCAGGCCATGGTGTGGGGCATGAAGGAAGCGGCAATTATGCCGCGCAGCCCGGGCTGGTGCAGATGACCCCCTGCTTGTCCGTTATTTCATGGCGCTGTGCATGGCCGGGCGCCGCGCAAGGGCCGCCCCGCAGCGCCGGTGCCGTCCCCCTCCGGCGAAGCCGGAGAGGGGGAAGACGCGAAGCAGCACAGGGGGGCTTTATCTCAGCGGCTTTGCGCTGCAGCCTGGCACAGACGCTCCACGGCCTGCGCGATCTGCGGCACTTCGGGTGCGGCAAACGACATGCGCAGCGTGTGCAGGTCGGGGTCGGCCGGATAGAAGGCCTTGCCTGGCACATAAATTACGCCCAGGGCCACGGCGGCGTCGAAGAGCTTTTGCGGATCGATCTGGCGGTCCAGCTCGGCCCAGACGAACATGCCGCCCGCAGGACGCGAGCAGCGTATGCCGCTGTCCGGTGATGCGTTCAAGCCCTGGACCAGGGCCTGCATGCGGCGCTGGTATTCCAGGCGCGCGCGCTGCACGGTGGCCGGGTAGAGCCCGCTGGCCAGATAGCAGGCGGCGACCGATTGCGTCAGCGGCGAGGTGCACAGGTCGGCCGTCTGTTTGGCCACCGTGCAGCGGCGCAGCAGCGGCGCGTCGGCCAGCATCCAGCCCACGCGCAGCGCGGGTGCCACTGTCTTGGACAGGCTGGACAGATAGATGACGGGGTTGGAGCCGGGCTCGGCCAGGCGCTCGCCCGCGGCGCGCACGGTGCCAGGCATGGCCCGGGGGACGTCGCCGGGTTCGTCGAAGCGCAGCTCGCCATAGGGGTCGTCCTCGACCACCCAGAAGCCGTGCTGCCTGGCCAGTTGCACCAGAGCCTCGCGGCGTTCGGCCGCCAGCAGCGTGCCGCGCGGGTTGGAGAAGTTCGGCACGGTGTAGAGCAGCTTGGGGCGCTGGTCGGTGGGCAGTGCGGCCAGCAGATCGGCCAGGGCTTCTGTCTGCAGGCCTTGCTCGTCCATGGGAATGGGCAGGATGCGCGCCTGCGCCAGACGCAGGGCTTGCAGCGTGGCCGGATAGGCGGGCACCTCGACCAGGACCGTGTCGCCGGGCTCGACGAGCACGCGCACCAGCAGGTCAAAGGCCTGCTGCGATCCGGTGGTCACGAGGATGTCGGCGGCCGTCGCCTGCATGCCGCGCTCGCGCGCCTGCTGCGCCAGGGCCTCACGGAGTTCGCTCAGGCCTTCGGTGGCGCCATATTGCAGCGCGCCCGGACCCTGTGTCATGGCCTGTGCGGCGGCCTGGGCCAGGCCCTCGGCATCGAAGAGGCTGGGCGATGGATAGCCGCCGGCCAGCGAGATCATGCCGGGGCGAGAAAGATAGGGAAACAGCTCGCGTATCGGCGATCCCGCAGGCTCGGCAAACACGGCGGCAAAGGGTGCCAGTGCGCTGTCCTGACTCATGCCGCAGCTCCCGACAGCAGCCCGAGAACCTGAGTCCTGGATTGCTGTTCGCTGGCCTCGTACAGGGCGATTTCGTCATGCACGCGTGCGCCCAGTGCGCTCTCGAAGACCTGCTGCGCGGCATGGGCCTGGTATTGCTTTTGCTCCTCGCCGCCGAGGTTGGACTGGAAGATGCCGGCCGCGCTCACGGGCAGAAAATCCTCATAGGTAATCGGCTCGGCCTGCACCAGTCCCTTGCCGATCAGCGCTTCCAGATCTGCCTCGGCCGCGCCCTGGGGCAACCGAGCCTGAGCATGTTCGGTCAGGCGGTAGCGGTAGAAGGCCAGACCCTGGCGGCGCAGTTCCTCGTGGGTGTCGGGAAACTGCGTGAAGACCTGTCGCAGGCGGTGTGCATAGTCGGGCGCGGCGCTGCCCGCGCTGTCTATGCCGCGCACCAGACCCAGCAGCTCGTCGTACAGAGCGCGGCCCTTGCGCGTCAGCGCGACGCCGCGCTGCTCGATCTCGCCAAAGCGGGCGGTATGGGCGCCGGCATTGTCCGCGTTGGCGTCGGCATCGGTAAAGCGCACGGCCTCCTTGAGCGCCTTGAAGCTGGTCTGGCGCAGCAGGATCGGGCAGGCGCGCTGCGGCGGGCCTTCGACCACATCCTTGGCATCCATGCCACGCGCGGGCATATCGGCCTGGGCCAGGTCGATGTCCAGCGTGCGCGGCGTCAGATGGTTGATGTGGGGTCCCTTGAAGCACACCACATCGGCCACCAGGCGGTGGGCTTGCTGCAGGGCCTTGTAGGTCGCGGCATCCACGGTGGCGTCGCTGTGCCAGCGGAAGGTCTCCAGGGCCTGCTGCACAAAGGCGTCGGCATCGTCGCTGTCCAGGCCGCCGTCGCGCTCGGCCTGGGCAATGAGCTCCAGTGCGCGCGGCGTGAAGATGCGACGGCGCTGGAGGATCTCGGCTGCCTGCGCGCGCAGCGCCTCATCGGCGATCAGCTCCAGACGCAGCAGCGAGGTGAAGACGCGAAACGGGTTGGCCAGCAGCGCCTCGTCGTGCACGGGGCGAAAGGCCGTGGAGTGCACGGGAACGCCGGCCACCGAGAGGTCGTAATAGCCCACGGGCTCCATGCCCATCACGGCGAACAGGCGGCGCAGCGTGGCCAGTTCCTCGGCCGTGCCCACGCGGATGGCGCCATGGCGCTCCACATCCAGGCGCTCAAGCTCGCCGCTTTTGCTCATGCGCTGGCGCAGCTCGGGATCGGCCTGCAGCGTCAGAGCGTTGACATCGGCAACCAGGTCGATCAGCGTGCCGTACTGGGGCACTTCCTTGCGGTACATCTCGGACATGGCGCGCGAGAAGCGCGTGCGGATCTCGTTGGAGGAGACAAATCGGGCAGCTGTGGAAGAGGCGTGGGGCGTGGCGCTCATGACGGAACAGAAGGGTCTTGGGGGTCGTGGGATGGCCGCGCCGCTGGCGTGGCCGCAGGAATATGCAGGATGTTGTGCGTCGTCATGACTTTGGTCAAACGATAATCCTGCCTCCAGGTCATACCTAAACGGAATGAACCTGCTAGCAGCCCCACACTCACCGGTTCGTTCCATGCAGCTATCCCGTCGCTTTCTGCCCCCCATGTCCCTGCTTTGCGCCTTCGAGGCTTCGGCGCGGCACCAGAGCTTTACCGCGGCGGCCGCCGAGCTGCATCTCACGCAAAGTGCCGTCAGCCGCCAGATCCGCGCACTGGAGGAGCGCCTGGGCACAGAGCTGTTCGTGCGCGAGCGCCAGACCGTTCGCCTGAGCGCTGCGGGTCAGGTCTACGCGCAGGAGATTCGCGCCGCCCTGGCGCGCATCTCCAATGCCACGCTGGGCTTTCGCACCAATCCCCAGGGCGGCAGCCTGAACCTGGCCATCCTGCCGACCTTCGGCACGCGCTGGCTGGCGCCGCGGCTGCCGCAGTTCTTCAGTGCCCATCCAGGCATCACCATCAATCTGACCACGCGGCTGTCGCAGTTCGATTTCCAGCTCGAAGCCGTGGATGCCGCCATTCATTTCGGGCTGCCGAACTGGCCGGGCGCGGAGCTGGAGTTTCTGATGAGCGAGACCGTGGTGCCGGCCTGCAGCCCCGATGTGGCGGCCCGCCATGGTTTTGCCCGGCCCCAGGACCTGCTGCGTGCGCCGCTGCTGCATCTGGCATCGCGCCCTGACGCCTGGCAGCGCTGGTTCGGCAGCCAGGGCTGTCAGGGCGGTGATATGCAGGGCATGCTGTTCGATCAGTTCGCCACGGCAGCGCAGGCCGCGATAGCCGGCGTGGGCGTGGCGCTGCTGCCCAAGTTTCTGATCCTGCGCGAGCTGCAGGCCGGCGATCTGGTCCAGGCCCTGCCGCAGCTGCCCGAGGTGCAGAGCGCCGAACGCTACTACCTGGCCTGGCCGACCAGCCGCTCGGCCTATCCGCCGCTGCAGGCCTTCCAGGGCTGGCTCAAGCAGGTCGCGCAGGAGTTCGCTTCCTCTGCACCGCTGTAATGTAAAAAAAGGAGCTGCCAGCGCAGCTCCTTCAATGAATTCAGCCATGAATATGTCTGAAGTGCTTTCTCGGCATGCGCTACCAGCTATCAATAAAGCATGGATCCAGGCGCAGACCGGTGGTTGCCTCAGCTGTTGTAGGCTTCCAGCGGCTTGTCGTTGGGCGCTTGCAGCAGCTGCTTGAGCGTCTCGCTCATGGGCAGGTTCAGCGGCATCTCTTTGGGCGGAATGGGCTGCATAAACCATTTGTCGTAGATCTTTGCCACTTCGCCGGACTTCATCATGCGCACCAGGGCATCGTCCACGGCCTTCTTGAAGCCGGGATCGTCCTTGCGCATCAGCAGCGCGATGGGCTCCGATCCCAGCGCCTCGCCCACGATCTTGTAGCCCTTGGGGTCCTTGGCGTTGGCGATCACCCCGGCCAGCAGGTTGTCGTCGAGCACGAAGGCGTCCGCGCGGCCGGACTCCAGCATCAGAAAGCTCTCGAAGTGATCCTTGCCCAGCTGGGTCGGCAGCTTGACATTGTTCTCATGGCTGTATTTGCGAAGCAGCTGCACGGCGGTGGTGCCGGCCGAGGCTGCCACGGTCTTGCCGTCGAGCTGCTTGAACGAGGTCACGGGCGAGTCCGCACGCACGGCCATGCGCACCTGGCTGACATAGGTGGTGACGGCAAAGGCGACCTGCTTCTGGCGGCTGAGGTTGTTGGTCGTGGGGCCGCAGCCCAGATCCACCGTGCCGTTCTGCACCAGAGGCATGGTGTTCTGCGCGGTAATGGCCATGTATTCGATCTTGGCGCTGGGCGCGATCTGGGCCAGAACCTTCTCGCACAGCTCCACGTGGTAGCCGGTGAAGCGGTGGTTGGCGCCTATGGCATAGGCCATGGGGGCCGAGCTCTCGCGCACGCCTATGACCACCTTGCCGGTCTTTTGCAGCTTCTCCAGCGTGCTGCCGGGGGCGGTCTGGGCCTGGGCACCGAAGGTGGTCATGGCGGCTACAAGGGCGGTACATGCCAGCGTCAGGTTCGCGGTCATCAGGCGCATGGGGGAGGTCTCCTCGGAAAGTGGGCGTATGGAAAACGCAATCCTGTTGTTGTTCGGTCGTTCCTGGTGCCGCGCATTGCTGCAGCCCGTGAACCGGCAGGACCTGTGGCCGCAACGGCCTGCTTGTCAATGTCCTGCAGCAACTATCCGGCAAATGGCGGCGGCTTCATAACGATGAAACGGAAGAAGGTCATGCTTGCGGCGTATGACCCTGCAGTGCGCGCTCCGGTGCGGCCGCAGGCGCGGCAAAGCCATAGCGGGAGGGCAGATCGGGCTTTTTGGGTAATATCTGCGCCTATTGCACAGGCCCGCGCGCATCCGTTTGCGACGCGTGCAGCCTTGTGTCGCCAGGGCCGGCCGTGCTGCTGCCGCCTGGTCAGGCTCCGTTTTCGGTTCGCGCAGCCCAGCCCGCAAGGGCGCCACAGAGAGATTCTGCATGCGTGAACCCGTTTTGAGACAGACTCCATGACTGCCAATACTCCCCCCTCATTCCTGAGCCGCATCGCCATCGCGATCGGCAGTTTCTTTGCCATCCTCGGTAACGGCCGTCTGGCCGCCGACGTGACCCGTGTGCGCGCCGGCGAGGCCTTTGCCGCCGACGTCGCGCCCAAGGAAGTGCGCGTGGAAGTGCCGGTCGAGAAGATCGTCGAGGTCCGCGTCGAAGTGCCGGTCGAGAAAATCGTGGAAAAGACCGTCGAGGTTCCGGTCGAAAAACGCGTCGAGGTGGAAAAACTCGTCGCCACCGACAGCGCCGCCCTGCAGCTGCTGGGACTGATGCAGCGCGAAGCCCGCTTTGTGGACTTCATCCAGGAAGACGTTGCCCCCTATACCGACGCCGAAATCGGCGCTGCCGCGCGCGTGGTGCATGAAGGCTGCCGCAAGGTGCTGCGCGAGCATTTCACATTGAGCCCCGTGCGCAGCGAAGCCGAAGGCTCGCGCATCACCTTACTGGCCGGCTTTGACGCCGCTGCCGTGCGCCTGACGGGCAATGTGGTCGGTCATGCACCGTTCACCGGCACGCTGTCCCACCGTGGCTGGCTGGTGACGGAGGTCAAGCTGCCCCAGCTCATCGACAGCCAGGCCGCCAAGGTCATCGCCCAGGCAGAAGTGGAGCTGTAAACCATGAACATGTTTGCCTCCATCGCCGCATCCGGTGCGGCTTCCCATGCCGCGCCCGCAGCTGATTCCTTGGCTGCTGCCGCTCAGCCGCAAGGCGCTGCTGGCCAGGTCGACGCTCCATCTGCCGGCGCTCAGTTCAGCATCGGCATCGATCTGGGCACCACGCACTGCGCGCTGTCCTATGTGAACAAGACCGCCAGCGATGGCGAGAAGGTGGTGCAGGGCGTGCTGGACATTCCTCAGCTCACGGCTCCCGGCAGTGTCGAGGCCAGGCCCCTGCTGCCGTCCTTTCTCTATCTGCCGCACGAGAGCGAGCTGACCGAGGCCGAGCGCAGCTTGCCTGGTGCGCCAGTCGATTTCATCACCGGCGAATTCGCCCGCAGCCGTGGCGCGGCCACGCCCATCCGTCTGGTGAGCAGCGCCAAGAGCTGGCTCTGCCACCCCGGCGTCGATCGCCGCGCCGGCATTCTGCCCGCCGATGCCCCCGAGGAAGTCAGCCGCATCTCGCCGCTGACCGCTTCCACCCGCTATCTCGAGCATCTGCGCCGCGCCTGGGAGCAGGCCCATCCCGAGGCCCCGTTCGAGCAGCAGGACATCACCGTCACTATTCCCGCCTCGTTCGACCCCGCCGCGCGCGAGCTGACGGCCGAGGCCTGCAAGGCCGCAGGCTTTGCCAATCTGACGCTGCTCGAAGAACCCCAGGCCGCGCTGTACAGCTGGATCCAGGCCAGCGGCGGCCAATGGCGCAAGCAGGTCAGGCATGGCGACATCATCCTCGTCGTGGACGTGGGCGGCGGCACCACCGACCTGTCGCTAATCGTGGTGCTGGAGCGCGAAGGCAATCTGGAGTTGCAGCGCATTGCCGTGGGCGAACACATTCTGCTGGGCGGCGACAACATGGACCTGGCCCTGGCCTATGGCGTGGCACGCAAGCTGGCGACCGAGGGCAAGCAGCTGGATGCCTGGCAAACCCGCGCGCTGGCCCATGGCTGCCGCGCTGCCAAGGAGCAATTGCTGGCCGACGCAAGCCTGCAGGCCGTGCCCGTGGTCGTGCCCAGCCGGGGCAGCAAGCTCATCGGCGGCAGCATCCGCACCGAAGTCACCAAGGACGAAGTGCTGGCCATGCTGGTCGAGGGCTTTTTCCCCAAGGTGGCCGTCAGCGACAAGCCCAAGACCCGTGCGCGCGGCGCACTCACGCAGCTGGGCCTGCCCTATGCGCAGGATGCCGCCGTCACGCGCCATCTGGCGGCCTTTCTGAGCCGGCAGGTTCATGCGCTGGCCGAGATCGAGGGCCTGAGAGGCGATCAGATCGACGGCTCCACCTTTCTGCATCCCACGGCCATTCTGTTCAACGGCGGCGTGCTCAAGGCGCCGCAGATCGAGCAGCGCATTCTGGAAGTCATCAACGGCTGGCTGGACGACGAGGCCTGTGAGCCTGCGCGTCTGCTGGACGGTGCCAACCTCGATCTGGCCGTGGCGCGTGGCGCGGCCTATTACGGCCATATCGCCACCAGCGGCCGCGGCGTGCGCATTCGCGGCGGCACGGCCCAGTCCTACTACGTGGGCGTGGAGAGCAATATGCCCGCCATCCCCGGCATGGAGCCGCCCCTGTCCGCCCTGTGCCTGGCACCGTTCGGCATGGAAGAGGGCACGGAAGTCGCGCTGCCTGACGAAGAGTTCGGCCTGGTCGTGGGCGAGCCCGTGCGTCTGCGCTTCTTCGGCTCGTCCGTGCGCCGCACCGATCAGGTCGGCACCATGCTGGACTTCTGGTCGCCCGAAGAGCTGGTGGAGCTGCAGGAGATCGAGCTGAATCTGCCCGCCGCCGGCCGTGCGGCCGGCGAGGTGGTGCCCGTGACCCTGGAGGCGCGCGTGACGGATATCGGCACCCTGGAACTCAATGCCGTGCCCGTGGGCGGAAGCGAGCGCTGGAAGGTGGAATTCGATGTGCGCGCGGAGACCTCTGCCGAGGTTGCCGACTAAGGCCGTTGAGTCGCTTGACTGCGAAAGCCCGCTGGCCGATTGGTTGGCGGGCTTTTTTTGTTCTGGACACGACATACGCAGAAGCGGGTTCAGGCAAGACGAGTGCTTCTGTAGGCAGGCCTTTGTTGCATTCTTGTTTGGGTAAGTCTCAGCGGAGTTTGCGGTTGCATGTCTGCCCTTGTCCAAGGCACGTCGCCCCAACAAGCCAGCGGCAGAAGCGATATGAAACAGGAACTTCAGCCCAAATCAGCCTCTGGGCCAATCACAGAAAGCGCGATCAGCTCATTTTCTTGAGGCAGCAGGGCGCGCGCCACGCCCACCAGCAACATGGCACGCGCCCGCCGCTCAAGCTGAGATCTAGAACGCGTGGCGCAGACCGATGCTCAGGCTGCTGGCACCCTGCCCATAGCCCACGCCACCCTTGAAGTTATAGCCATAGGCCACGCCGGATCCGTTGTCGATGCGCGTGTAGGCCGCGTAGAGCTTGGTGCGTTTGCTCAGGTGGTGGTTGTAGCCAAGAATCCACTGGCGTGCGCTGCTGCCAGGCACATGGCTCCAGCGGCTGGCCCAGCCGTAGCCCAGGGCGACTTCCGAAGCACCGGCCCGGTAGACCGCGGTCACGCGCGCCGCATCGCGGCTGCCGCAGCCGGCACCGCCATGGCTGCACAGCGAGCCCGAACCGTTGTCCGAGCGCTGGTAGTAGGCGCCGATCTGCAGCGCATTCCAGATGTAGTGGCCGCGCAGGGCGAACTGCCTGTCGTCACCCAGCTGGGTAAAGCCTGCGCCCAGGGCCAGCGGGCCGCGTTCCCAGTTGGCATAGAGGTCATAGCCGTTCTTCTGTACGGTGCCGGCCGTCTTTTCGTGCAGCGATGCCTGAGCTTCCACCGTCAGTCCGGCCATGACCGGGCTGCGGTAGGCAATCTTGTTGGTGTTGCGCATCACATAGTCGTAGAGCGCATCGGCGATGGCGCCGGTGTCGTGGTTGGGTTCGTCCAGCGCACCATAGTCGGCAATGCCGAAATAGGTGGCGGCACCGAAGCGGCCCAGACGCAGCTTGCCCAGACTGCCCGAGAGGTTGACTTCGCTCTGGCGCTGAAAGGCCAGCGCGCCGGTGCTGCCTGTGCCGGCACCGGTGTCGGACTCAAAGCCGGATTCGAGCTGAAAGCCGGCCCTGAGGCCGCCGCCCAGGTCTTCGCTGCCCACAAAGCCAAAGCGCGAGTTGTTGTTGAACAGCCCGGTCAGGCTGCTGCCTCCGACCTTCTGATGCTCTACCGAGGTATTGAGGCGGCCATAGATCTGCACGCTGCTTTGTGCGAGCGCGGCGGAAGCTCCGGCGGTGGCCAGAACGGCGAAGAGGACACGAGACACAGTTGTTGTTTTGACTGGCATGTAGCGACTAGCCTTCGATCTTTGCTATGAAACTTGCGCGAACCTGCGCGCTTGTAACAAGGCAAATCCCGTGCCAGCGGACATGCACCGGTTTGGACTGTGGTCTCCTTGAGGTCCTGCCCGTGCCTGCGTTCGGCAGCACTGCTGCGCAACAGGTTGACGGACTACATGTGCTTTTGGGGCAACCTCCTGAGAGAGTTGGATACCTGCTCGGTCAGAGGCCGGCTGTGATTGTGTGCAGCGTCTAGAAGACGCGACCCTCTTCCAGATGGGTGCGTGTGCCATTGAGCTCGTAGTCGCCAACGACCCGTGATTTGTGCAGCAAGGGGTTGTGGCTGAAGATGGTGCGCAGATTGCGCCAGTGCCTGTCCAGATTCAGTTTGCGTGAGGTGGCCGAGGCTCCACCAACCTCGAACAGCCGCTCGGCGGCGTTGAGAGCCAGTCGGCTGACGACGAGCTGCGTCTTGGCCGTAGCCAGTGCGCCCTGCAGCACGATGTTCTCGGTGTCGTCATGCTCCAGCAGCAGTGCCTCTGCGCCCAGGTCGAGCTGGCGGGCGTTTTCTGCCACCAACTGGTCTATGGCATAGCTGGCTGCGGCCAGCTCTCCCACTACTGCCTGCACGAAATGATCATCGCGCGAACGCTCGGCAGGACTGTGCATGGCCGGGCGTCCGAGGTGCAGCACGTAGTGACGTGCATCGCTGAAGAGGTTGCGCACTATGCCGGCTGCGGTGCCCACCAGAATCAGCTGTCGTAATGCCGAAGCATGGCGGCCAGGCAATTGTTCGCGGGAGCTGGGACTGATCTCGTCGTCGTACACCAGCACATTGTCCAGCTCCACGCTGCCGCTGGCCGTCAGGCGCTGGCCCATGCCGTCCCAGTCGTCGAGCACGCGCACGCCTTCGCGTTGAACGGGTATCACAGCCGTGATGCCCTGCTCCTGCGCGTTGACGGCAAAGACATTGAAATAGTCCGCATAGGCGGTTCCGGTGGCGTAGTACTTTTTGCCATTGAGGCGGTGGTGTTCTCCCTCGCGCCGCAGTGTCGAGGTGCTGATACCTGCGCGTGCCGTGCCCAGCTCGGTGAATGCACCGCCGAACAGCTTGCCTTCCAGCACCCAGCCGATCTGGCGCTGTGCCAGCGGCGAAGGGCTTCGGTCCAGACGCAGCAGCTCGGTCGTGTTGAAGTGAGTGCGCAGTGCATGGGCGACGTTCGAATCTGCCCGAGCGAGCGTGGCGACCACCTCGATGACATCGGCAATGGAGCCGCCGGGGCCGCCTTGCTCGCGACCGATGCGCAGAGCCCCTATGCCTGAAGCACGCAGCAGATCAAAAGCCGCAAAAGGGGCTTCGCGCTGCAGCTCGCGCTGCGCCGCGCCGGGAGCAATGGCTGCGGCGAGCTGCGGCAGACCCGAGAGTATGTCTGTGCGGCTTGGGCGAGCGGATGGCGCTGCTGATCCCTGTGCGGCCGCAGCTTGCCGCAGAGGTGTGACGAATGCATTCATCGATGATGGCCTGTTTCGGACTTTGAGCGGCAGACGCCACCGTGAAAGCCGGGTCAGGCAGAAGCTTCACGATGGCGCCCGCAGAGGCGTCTGCCGGCTTATGCGGCGGCAACGTAGGGAATGCGGCCTTCCACAGGGTGACCGGGGTCGGTGAAGCCCAGTGTTGAAGGATGGCCGGCAGCTACCAGGCGGTTGACCAGGGCTTCGTCCTCGGCAGTGAACCGGTAGTTCAGAGCGCGGATATAGCCTTCCCACTGCTCGGGAGTGCGGGGGCCGGCAATCGCAGAGGTGATCAGGCGGTTGTTGAGCACCCAGGCCAGAGCAAAATCGACGGTGCTGATGTCGCGCGCGTCGGTGTGCCGTTTGATTTCAGCAGCGATGTCGATGGATTCGGGACGCCACTCGGTCTCCAGCAGGCGCTTGTCCTTGCGTGCGGCGCGTGAGCCAGGATCGGCAGCTTCCAGGCTCGGGTACTTGGCGGTCAGCACGCCTCGCGCTAGAGGGCTGTAGGAGACCACGCCCAGTCCATAGGCTGCAGCCGCCGGCAACTGCTCTGCTTCGGCCGTGCGGTTGACGATGTTGTAGAGCGGCTGGCTGGCGATGGGGCGGTCTATGCCTTCGGCATCGGCCAGGTGCGCCACCTCGGCGATGCGCCAGCCGCGGAAGTTGGACAGGCCAAAGTAGCGCAGCTTACCGGCGCGGATCAGATCGCCGATGGCGCGGACTGCCTCGCCTAGCGGGGCATCGAAATCTGCGCGGTGAAAGTACAGCAGGTCAATGTAGTCCGTGCCAAGGCGGCGCAGGCTGTTTTCCACCGATTCGATGATCCATTTGCGCGAGGTGCCGGAACGATTGGGGCCTTCGCCTAGCGGGTTGCCGAACTTGGTCGCCAGAACCCAGTCGTTGCGGTCTGCGGTCAGGGCACGGCCCACAACCTGCTCGGTCACGCCCTTTTGATAGACGTCGGCGGTATCGATGAAGTTGATGCCCTGGGATTTGGCCCTGGCGATGATCTCATGCGAGGTTTTTTCATCGGTGGGGCCTCCAAACATCATGGTGCCCAGTGCGAGGCGGGAGACTTTGAGGCCGCTGCGGCCCAGATAGCGATAGGTCATGGAGATGGCTTTGATCGGTGGTTAGTGGAGAAAGGAAATCACAGAAGTCTGTGGATGGTGGCAAGCGACCTGGTGGCCGCCTCCCAGATCGGTCAGTGCGGGCTCCTGCCTCAGGCACAGTTCGCTGGCCCTGGGGCAGCGAGGATGGAAACGGCAGCCTGACGGCAGGTTCTGCGGACTAGGGAGATCGCCGCTCAGCGGGGTTACCTGCCGGTGGCGGGATGGGTCGGGCACGGCATCGATCAAGGCCTGGGTGTAGGGGTGGCGAGGAGTGCTCCAAAGGCTGCGGCGATCGGCGCTCTCGACGATGCGCCCCAGATACATGACCAGCACGCGGTCGGCAAAATACTGCACCACGGACAGATCGTGCGAGATGAACAGGTAGGAGAGACCGAACTCGCGTTTCATCTCGACCAGAAGGTTCAGAATCTGGGCCTGAATCGACAGGTCCAGGGCTGATACCGGCTCGTCGCAGACCACCAGATCTGGCTGTAGCATCAAAGCCCGTGCAATGCCCAGGCGCTGGCGCTGGCCCCCCGAGAATTCATGCGGGTAACGACTCAAAGCGCTGCGCGGCAGGCCTACGCGGTCGAGTAACTGCTCCACTTGCCTGCGGCGCTGGGAACGATCACCGAGGCCATGCACCTGCAACGGCGTCTCGAGAATGCTGCCAATGCTGTGGCGCGGATTCAGCGAGGCGAACGGGTCCTGGAAGATCATCTGCATGCGCTTGCGCAGGCCGCGCAACTGGGCGCCCTTGAGCGGCAGGATGTCCTGTCCGTCGAGCGTGATATGCCCTGCAGTCGGTGTTTCGAGCCGCAGCAGGCTGCGACCCAGGGTGGATTTGCCGCAACCCGACTCGCCCACCAGGCCCACGGTTTCGCCGCGTTCCACGGTGAAGGAAACGCCATCCACGGCGCGCAGCACGCCCTTGGGCAGTTTGAAATGGGTCTGAAGATCGCTGACGTTCAGCAGGCTCATGGCAATCCTAGGAAAAATTTGCGTTCTGCGTGGCAGCGGCAGGCAAGGTGACGGGGCAGGCACTGAGGCGCTTTGGTCCGGCATCCATCAATGGCGGCACGGCGATGCGGCAATAGGCCTGGGTGTGCGGGCAGCGCGGGGCGAAGGCACAGCCTTGCTGGCCGATGGCCGAGGCGATGCTGCCGCGAATTTCGCTCAGGGGGCCGTCCTGATAATGCGCTCCGGGCTGCAGCCGCGGCGATGCAGCCAGCAGACCCCGGGTATAGGGATGCAGGGGATGCTCGAAAAGCGGGCCAGGGCTTGCCTGCTCGACCTCGCGGCCGGCATACATGACGACCACGCGATCGGCCCATTGCGACACCACGCCCAGGTCATGGGTGATCAGAATCAAACCCATGGACATTTCCTTGCGCAGGCGATCCAGCAGATCCAGCACCTGGGCCTGGATGGTCACATCAAGGGCTGTGGTCGGCTCGTCCGCAATCAGCAGGCGCGGGCTGCAGGCAATGGCCATGGCGATCATCACGCGCTGGCGCATGCCACCTGAGAGCTGATGCGGAAAGTCGTCCACCCGCCGCTGGGGATCGGGGATGCGGACGGTGTCCAGCAGCTCCACGGCGCGCAGCCGCGCCGACCTGGCGGAAAGTCCTTCATGCTGGCGCAGCACCTCGGCGATTTGCCAGCCGACGGAGTAGACGGGGTTGAGCGATGTCATGGGCTCCTGAAAGATCATGCCGATCTCGCGTCCACGCAGACGTCGCATCGATTGCTCATTCAGTTGCAACAGATCGTGGCCGTTGAAACGGACTTCTCCCTCGGCGATGCGCGCCGCGCGCGGCAGCAGCCTCATGAGCGCCAGCGCTGTCAGCGATTTCCCCGAGCCCGACTCGCCGACGATGGCCAGGGTCTCACCAGCATTGACGCAAAAGCTCAGTCCACGCACCGGATCGTGCTGTGGGAAACGGATGCTCAACCCGCGTACATCGAGCAAGGTCTGTCCGCTCATTCAGCGCTCCTGCGAAAAACGTGGGTTCAGCGCGTCGTTGAGGCCGTCGCCGATGAGGTTGAAGGCCAGTACGGCAAGCACGATGGCCAGGCCCGGCGCGGCGGTCAGATACCAGGCGGTACGCAGCAGCTCGCGGCCCGCGCCGATCATGCTGCCCCAGCTGATGACATTGGGGTCGCCCATGCCCATGAAGGACAGCGCGGATTCCAGCAGGATGGCCGAGGCCACCATGACCGAGGAGGTGACGATGATCGGGGGCAGGGCATTGGGAAGGATTTCGCGCAGGATGATGCGGGTATGCGAGTAGCCCAGGGCACGCGCGGCCAGCACAAAGTCCTTTTCGCGCAGCGAACGGAACTCGGCGCGCACCAGGCGAGCCACGGTCGGCCAGGTCACCAGACCTATGGCCACGACGATCGTGCCTATCGCCGGTTGTGCAATGGCGACCAGAACGACCAGCAGGATGAAGCTGGGAATGGTCTGGAACAGCACCACCACGCGCTGCAGCACGTCATCGATCCAGCCTCCGAAATAGCCGCTGATCGAGCCGATACCGATGCCCAGGCTCAGACCGATCAGGGTTGCCGAGATGCCTACCAGCAGCGAAATCCGGGCGCCGTGGGCAATGCCGGCCGCGACATCACGTCCCATGGAGTCGGTGCCGAGCAGAAACTGCGAGTCCTGGCCTGGCCAGAGAAAGGGCTGGGCCACCATGTCCAGCGGATCGCCGGGATAAAGCCAGGGGGCAGCCAGGGCCAGCGCCAGAACCGCCAGCAAAAAGGCACAGCCGAGCATGGCCGTTGGGTTGTGCAGAAAAACGCGCAGTGCTCGATGGCCCTGGCTTGTGCTGCCTGCACTGGCCTCGCTGGTGGTGGTACGCACTGCATCGGGTGCATGCACATTGGGCCAGGGGGGCACCGGCTCGGGCGCTGCGGCCTCGTTGCGCGCGGCAGTTGCAGCCGACGGAGCCGCATTCGGTGCGGTCTGCAGCAGATCGGGTGTGGATGACAGGGACATCAGCGAACCTCGATGCGCGGGTCCAGCCACGCGTGCAGCAGGTCGACCAGCACATTGGCTGCGATCACCAGCAGGGAAGAAAGAAACAGCACGCCCATCAGCACATTGAAGTCACGGCTGAGCACGGCTTCGAACGCGAGCCGACCCAGGCCGGGCCAGCTGTAGACGGTTTCGACGACCACGGCGCCGCCAAGCATGCCGCCCAGGTGCATGCCCGCCATGGTCGTGACGGGTAGCAGGGCGTTGCGCAATACATGGCGCAGCGTGATGCGCCAGGGAGAAAGGCCCTTGGCTGCTGCGGTGCGCACAAAGTCCTGGGATTGCACCTCCAGCATGGCCGCACGTGTCAGCCGCGCATAGATGGCGACAAAGAACAAGGCCAGCGAGGTGGCAGGCAGGACCATGTAGCGCAACTGGTCCAGCACGGCGGCCAGACCGCTGAGCTGCGAGCCAATGCTGGCCGATCCGCCGCTGGGCAACCAGCCCAGCTGCACCGAGAACAGCACGATCAGCATCAGCCCGACCCAGAAGCCGGGCACTGAATAGAACAGCAGGGACAGCACCGAGAGCAGGCGGTCGGGCAGGCGGCCTGCGAAGTACGCCATGGCCGCGCCCAGCGCGATGCCCAGCGTCAGCGCGATGGACAGGGCCAGTCCCATCAGCAGCAGCGTGCTTGGCAGGCGCTGAGCTATCAGAGCCATCACCGGCATGTTGTAGCGTGGCGAGAAGCCCAGGCTGAGGTGGGCGAGGTTGCCCAGATAGGCCTGCAACTGCTGGAACACCGTCAGATCGAGCCCGAAGCGCGAGCGCAGTGCCGCCAGGGTCTCGGCCGTGGCCGCGCCGGCTTCACCGGCCATGACATCGGCGGCATCGCCCGGCGTCAGCTGCAGCAGCAGAAAGTTCAATACGGCGACGCCCAGCACGGTGGGGACCGCATATTTCGCATTGAACCAAAGCGAGCGTAATAAACGTGGAGTGGCACTCATGGGGAATCGTGTGTTAATCCATGAATGATAGAGGCGTAAATATTCAGTGAAATCTGTTTATTGAGCCTGATTTCTTATATCGATCATTGAAAAATAAATAAGAAATATCTTCAGGGTGAATTATTGAGTGCAGATTATATTTTTGAGATTCTTGTTTATTTTTGAAAAATCTATAGGCATGAGCGTTCGAGTTTTCTTGACGGGTGCGGTCTTGGCATATTTCTGAATATGTAAATGCGAAATTATTGCTAGGGATATCAGATTCGTCATGTGATTATTGGAAGGCGCTGTGATTCGGTATTTTCATTTCTATAGAAATATCTGAGTCACATATCAAGACCCCATGGCTGATCTATGACTTCTGCATTACGACCTGGCTCTCTCGTGGATTGGGAACATTTCCCTTCACCTCTTGAATATCCCGAAAGCCCGCTTTCCAAGGCTTTCAATCAGCCGGTTCTGCTCGGCCTGTTTCTGCCCATACAGGCCGGTGGCTGGAGTGCTTCGACCTTGCCGCGCAGCACCGACTGGAGTTTTGACTACAACCGGGATCTGGTGCTTCACGCCGAGAAGCTGGGGTTCGACCTGGTGTTTGCCTTGTCGCAATGGCTGCCCAAGGGCGGGTATGGCGGAGTCTTCAATGGCCAGGCGCTGGATTCGTTTGCCACGACGGCGGCACTGACCTCTGTCACCAGCCGCATCATGCTGATCTCGACTATCCACGTGCTCTACGGACCTCTGCACCCTCTGCATCTGGCCAAGTGGGGCGCCACGCTGGATCACATCTCGGGAGGGCGCTGGGGCATCAATGTGGTGACGGGTCATCGCGAGGTGGAGCACAAGATGTTCGGCTGGGAGCAGATCGAGCATGACCAGCGCTATGCGCTGGCTTCGGAGTTCATCGAAGTGGTGCAGCGCCTGTGGGCCGATGAAGAGAATTTTTCGTTCTCGGGCCGCTCGCCCTGGAAGCTGGGCGGCGGCTTTGTGAGTCCCAAGCCGCGCTATGGCCGGCCGGTGCTGGTCAATGCCACGGGCTCGGATGCGGGCATCGAATTCGCGGCCAGATACTCTGACCTGATTTTCATCACCAGCCCTGGCGCCTCGGACTTCGCGCGCGCCATCGAAGTGCTTCCCGACCATGCGGCGCGGGTCAAGCAGGTGGCGCGCAACGCGGGGCGATCGGTGCGCACCTTGCTCAATCCCATGGTGATCAGCCGTGAGACCGAGAAGGAAACCTGGGCCTATCACGACGCCATCGTGGCCCATCAGGACCTGCGCACACCCGAGGGCTTCAACAGCCACAAAAGCGATGCCCATGCCTGGAAGGGTCGTGCAGGTCTTGATGCGCCCAAGCGTCGGGCCATAGGTGGAAACATCGAAGTCATCGGCACGCCCGAGCAGGTGGTCGAGCAGTTCGTGCAACTCAGGCGTGCAGGCATTGACGGCCTGCAACTGAGCTTCTTCGACTTCAAGCCCGATCTGGAGTTTTTCGGTGATCGCATTCTGCCGCTCATGAAGCAGGCGGGTCTGCGCTTGTGAGCGCCGCCGTTCTGCATCGTCCTTTCTCTTTCTTGCGGATCTCTCCCATGCATACCATTTACAAGCCCATGTTCTGGGCTCTGCTGTCCGTGATTACTGCGGGCGCTCATGGCCAGACGCCGGCCACTCCCGTCAAAGGGGGCACGGTGACTGCGGTGGTCGCCCAGGAACCCACCTCGCTGGTGTCGTTTCTGGACACCAAGACCGACAACCGCGATCTCAGTGCCAAGATCACCGAAGGCCTGCTGCGCTATGACGCTCAGTTCAAACCCCAGCCGTTGCTGGCCACATCCTGGAGCATCAGCCCTGACGGCCTCAGATACACCTTCAAGCTGCGCCAGGGAGTGAAGTTCCATGACGGCCAGGATTTCAGCTCGGCCGATGTACGCTATTCGCTTCTGACCCAGAAAAAGCTGGGGCCGCGCGGCCGCATCACGCTGCAGAGCCTGGAGCGTGTGGATACGCCCGATCCCCACACGGCCGTGCTGGTGCTCTCCAAACCGGCGCCTTTTCTGCTGAAGTCGCTGTCGTCGGCAGAGCTGCCCATCGTTCCGGCCCGACGTTACGGCGATGCCGATCCGCTGGCCAGCCCCAACATCACGGCCCCCGTGGGAACCGGTCCCTTTGTGTTCGATCAATGGGTGCGCGGCAGCCATGTGATCCTCAGGCGCAATCCGAACTACTGGCGCCAGGGCGTGCCCCATGTGGATCGCGTGGTCTTCCGTTTTGTCCGTGATCCCTCGGCGATCTCTGCGGCCGTGGAAACAGGCGAGGCCGATATCGCCCAGAACCTGAGTCTGGCCGATCTCGGACGCCTGCTGCAAAAGCCCGCGCTCAAGCTGGACGCCAGCTATGACGCCTTTCTCAACAACGCGTCCTTTCTTGAATTCAATGTAGAGAATCCGGTACTGGCCAAAGCCGAGGTGCGTCATGCGATCGCCCATGCAGTGGACCGCCAGTTCATCGTCAACAACGTCTACTACAAGCAGGCGGAGCTGGTGAACTCGCCGATTCCCAAGGTGCTCGCCGGCTATTACGACGACAGCAGCTTCAAGTACGGCTTCGATGTGAACCGCGCCAACCAGTTGCTCGATGCTGCGGGCTATCCGCGCCAGGCCAACGGTCAGCGCTTCAGCGTCCGGCTCAGCTATATCCCCGGTGCCCAGTTCAAGCAGACGGCAGAGTACCTGCGCTCCGCACTCAATCGCGTGGGTATCAAGGTGGATATCCTCGATGGCGATCTGCCGACTTTTCTCAAGCGCGTCTATACGTCACGCGAGTTCGATCTGAACATCAACGGCCTGGGTCGGCTGTTCGATCCCTCGGTGGGGGTGCAGCGCATCTACTGGTCCGACGGCATCAAGAACCCGCTGATCTGGATCAATGCCTCGCATTACAACAACCCTCAGGTCGACGAGCTGTTCCGCCAGGCTGCCGTCGAGTTGGACGACAGCCGGCGTGCCGCACAGTTCCGTCAGATCCAGCAGATCGTGGGACGGGATCTGCCTGTCTATCCGCTGGCCACCGTGCCATCGGCACTGCGCGTGCACAGCACCCGCGTCCACGGGCTCAACAACAGCATCGACCTGACGGCAGGCGACTTCTCCGATCTCTGGCTGGAGCCCCGCAAATGACTGCCGTGAATCCGTCCCTTCCCACGCCGGCCGATGACGGGCTTGAATCCCTGGTCTTTGCCAGTGCACGCGAGCAGGCTCAGGCCCTGGCCGACGGCCGGGTCACGGCCGTGGCGCTGCTGGAGCAGGCGCTGGCGCGCATGGAGCGTCATGAGGCACAACTCAATGCAGTGCCCGTGCGCGCCGTGGTCCAGGCTCGCAGCGATGCGCTGCAGGCCGATGCCGCCTTGCAGCGCGGCGAGCGAAGACCGTTGCTGGGCGTGCCCATCACAGTCAAGGAGAACTTCGACGTGGCCGGCCTGGCCACCACCGTGGGCAACCCCGACTTCCAGGACAATATCGCGCGCCAGGATGCTTTGGCCGTGGCTGCGCTGCGCGCGGCGGGAGCCGTGCTCATCGGCAAGAGCAATGTGCCGCATTCCCTGGCCGATCTGCAAAGCTACAACACCATCTACGGCACCAGCCGCAATCCCTGGGATCTGCAGCGTACGCCGGGCGGATCTTCGGGTGGCGGCGCGGCTGCCGTGGCTGCAGGCTATGTGGCTCTCGAGCTGGGCACCGACATAGGTGGCTCGGTACGCATACCCGCGCATTTCAACGGCATCTTCGGGCACAAGACCAGCTATGGGCTGATCTCAATGCGCGGAGCCGGAGCGCCCCAGGGGCGCTTCAGTGCACGTGATCTGTCGGTGGCCGGGCCGCTGGCGCGCACCGCACAGGATCTGGAATTGGCACTGGACCTGTTGCTGAACCTTGACCCGCTGGAGGCCAAGGGCTGGAAATTCACACTGCCACCAGCGCGCCACCGGCAGCTCAGGGATTTCCGCGTACTGGTGATCGACGCCTGGCCCGGGACCGATCCCAGTCTTTCCGAGCAGCTCGTCATGGATCGCTTGCTCCAGCGGTTGCAAGCCGAGGGCGTGACGCCCGTGCTATGGCGCGATCTTCCGGCAGCACTGCGCCCCGACCTCGGGGAGCAGCACCGCACCTATCGCAGCTTGCTGGGCGCGTCGGTGGCGAATCCGCCGCCGCTGTCGCCGGCGCAGCGTAAGCGCCTGGCCGAGTTGGCGCCGGATGATCGCAGCGCCGAGGCGGCCTTGCTGCGCGCGCCCAGCCTGCCGCATGCGACTTGGCTGCAGGACAACGAGCACCGCCATGCCCTGCGCCATCAGTGGGAGCAGCTGTTTACCCACTTCGATGTGCTGCTCAGCCCTGTCGCCCCCACGCCGGCCTTTGCGCACCAGCACCAGGAGCCCAAGGAGGAGCGCCGCTTTCCGGTTGCGTATGCCGACGGCATGCGCCAGCTGGGGTTTCGCGAGCTCTTCAACTGGGCGGGCCTGCCCGTACTGCCCGGCTTGCCGGCGACCAGTTTCCCGCTGGGTCTGGACGACGACGGGCTGCCCGTCAGCGCCCAGGCCGTGGGTCCGTATCTCGAGGACCGCACCACGATCGCTTTTGCCCATGCGTTCGAGCTCGCGCATGGCGGCTTTGTGGCACCGTCGATCCACAGTCTGGAGGTCGTGGCATGAGCGAAATTGTGCAAATGGAGCGCGGGCATCTCTCGCCTGCCCAGGCCAGGGGCGCAGCACCGCTTGGCGTGACCGCGCTGCAGGCGCCGGAGTTGGTGGCCAGGGCCGCAGCGCTGGCCGTGCAACTGGCCGCGCTGGCCGGTGCTCACGATAGCAGCGGCGCACCGCCCGCGCCGCAGTTTGCGTTGCTGCACGAGGCCGACCTGCTGCGCCTGACGATTGCGAAAGAGGCTGGCGGCCATGGTGCGGGCCTGGCAACGGCACGCGCCGTGGTCGGAGCCGTGGCCCAGGGCGATCCTGCGGTGGCGCTGATTCTGTCCATGCACTACAGCATGCATGCGGCGATAGCGCGCTCCCAGCAGGCGGGTTCGGGGGAATGGTCTGCGGCACTGGCGACCGAGCTGATTGCTGCCAGTCTGCAAGGGCCTGCGTTGCTCAATGCAGCCCAGGTTGAGCCTGAGCTGGGCTCGCCCTCCCATGGCGGTTTGCCTGCGACAAGGGCCCGGCGTGTGCAAGGGGGCTGGAAGCTCAGCGGGCACAAGATCTATGTCACGGGCGGGCCGTTGCTGGCATGGGTCAGCGTGCTGGCGGTGACCGACGAGGACAAGCCGCGCATGGGCAGCTTTGTGCTGCCGCGCGGCACGCCGGGCTCGCGTCTGGTCGAGACCTGGGATCCCATGGGCATGCGTGCCACCGTCAGCCAGGATTTGCTGCTGGAAGAGGCCTGGGTTCCCGACCACCATGCGGTGGGCCTGCGCTCGGCCGCTGATGGCCTGCAGCGCGAGGCGCATGGTATTGCCTGGTATTTCAGTCTGGTGGCCAGTGTCTACGATGGCGCGGCGCGCGCTGCACGCGACTGGCTGGCCGACTTTCTCAATCACCGGCGCCCCAGCGCACTGGGCGGTGCGTCCCTGGCTTCGCTGCCCACGGTGCAGGAGAAGTTTGGCGAGATCGAAGTGCTGCTGCAGGCCAGCGACTGCCTGCTGGACAGCCACGCACGCGCCTATGACGCGGGCTCTGCTCCCGACGGACTGGCGGCCGTGGCCAAGCACGTCGCTGTGGAAAACGCCGTGCGCGCCGCCACGCTGGCTCTGGAGTTGGCCGGCAACCACGGTCTGGCACGTCGCAATCCGCTGGAGCGCCATCTGCGCAATGTGCTTTGCAGCCAGATCCATTCACCGCCCAACAACCTGATTCGCAGCAATGCCGGCCGCGCAGGCCTGCAGCGCCGCTAGAGCGCGCTCTCCGTCTGTTTTCCACTCCGACTGCCTTCACCATGTCCGCTGATATCGACTCTTCTCCGGCCTCGCGCCGCAGCTTTGTGCTGGCCGCCGCAGCCTCCGGCCTGTCCTCCATCGTTCCCTCGGTCGGCTGGGCCCAGCAGGAAAAGCCGCAAAAAGGCGGCACGCTGACGCTGCTGCTGTTTCCCGAGCCGCCGACATTGACCACAATTGCACATACGGCGGGTTCGTCAGTGACCATCTCGGGCAAGGTCACCGAGGGCCTGCTGACCTATGACTTCAACCTCAACCCCCAGCCCCAGCTGGCGGTGTCGTGGACCATCAGCCCCGATGGCCTGCTCTACAGCTTCAAGCTGCGCCAGGGTGTGAAATGGCATGACGGCAAGCCGTTCACCTCGGCCGATGTGGCGCATTCCATCGCCTTGCTCAAGGAGTTCCATCCACGTGGCCGCGCCACTTTTGCCAGCGTCTCCGAGGTCCAGACACCCGATGCGCACACCGTGGTGCTCAAGCTAAGCAAGCCGATTCCCTATCTGATCACGGCGCTGGCTGCCTCGGAATCGCCCATAGTGCCCAAGCATCTGTATTCCACGGGGCGTGCCGATGCCAATCCGGCCAACAATGCACCGGTGGGGACCGGGCCTTTCGTGTTCAAGGAATGGGTGCGCGGCAGCCATGTGATTTACGAGCGCAACCCCCATTACTGGGATGGCGACAAACCGTATATCGACCGGCTGATCGTGCGTTTCATTCCCGATGCAGCGGCACGCACGGCCGCGATTGAAAGCGGGCAGGTGCAGATTGCTCCGAGTTCGCCGGTGCCCTTCTCCGAAGTCGATCGCCTGCGCACCAAGCCCGGCCTGAGCTTCGAGACCCGGGGTTATGAATACATCAACACCGTCTATCGTCTGGAGTTCAACCTGGAGCACGAGGCCTTGAAGGATCTGCGGGTGCGCCAGGCCATTGCCCACGCGATCCAGCGCGAAAACCTGCTCAAGGTCGCCTGGTACGGTCAGGGGCGGCTGACCTCGGGGCCGGTCCATCCCGCCCTCAAAAAATTCTATGTGCCCGACCTTCCCCTGCTGCCCCATGACCTCAAGGCTGCAGAGAAGCTGCTGGACGATGCCGGGCTGCGGCGCGGCAAGGCTGGTGGCAATTGGCGCATCCGGCTGCATCTGACGCCGATTCCCAACGAGGGCGGCCAGCGTACGGCAGATTTTCTCAAGCAGGCCCTGGGGCGCATAGGCATTGACGTGCAGATCAACGGCCAAGACTTCGCCACTTACATCAAGCGCGTCTACACCGATCGTGCTTTCGATCTGCATGTCAGCGCCATGAGCAACACCTTCGACCCCACCGTGGGCATACAGCGGCTGTACTGGTCAAAGAACTTCAAGCGCGGCCTTCCTTTCTCCAATGGAGCCCACTATGTCAGCCCCGAGGTGGACCGCTTGCTGGAGTCCGCAGCCGTCGAGGTCAACGAGCCGCAGCGCATCCGCGATATCGCCGAGTTCCAGAAGCGCATCGCCCTCGATCTGCCGGACATCACTCTGGTCGCGCCGCATATCTACACCATCGTCGACAAGCGTGTGCGCAACCACACGGTGGGCGCCGACGGCGTGGCCGGAAATCTGGCAAGCGTGTGGCTGGCGGCGTCCTGATTCTTTCACCGTCTCAATCAAGGAGAAACGCATGAGTTCCACCCACAGCACTGCAGCTCAGCCGCAATCCCTCTGGTATACCCGCTGCCCCGTGCCGTCCCCCCTGGGGGTTGCCGCGCAGCAAGGCTGGCTGCAGTCGGCCTTTGCTGAGCTGGGCATTGGTGTGGAGTCGATTTTCGACTCCAAGGACCGCAGCGTGCGAGAAAGCCATTTCGACCATCATCTGTCATGGTCCTTCCGGCAGGGCGGCAATATTCCCCCGATATGGGCGCGCGCCAAAGGGCGCGATACCCGGCTCGTCGCCATCACCTGGACCGACGAATTCCAGGCGCTGATCACGCTGCCTGGTCGCGGCATTCATGCGCCCGAGCAACTCGCCGGCAGGCGCTTTGGCGTACCAGCCCGCGTCAATGACCTGATCGACTTTCACCGCGCGACGGCACTCAAGGGGCTGGTCTCCGGTCTGTCGCTGGCGGGCCTCAGCCATCGCGATGTGGAACTGGTCGACCTGGTGATAGAGGAGTCCATCATCCAGGAGCAGGGCACGCCCAGCCTGTTCGGCTTGCGACGCCGCCACCCTTATTTTCGCGAAGTCGAGGCCCTGGTGCGCGGCGAAGTGGATGCGATCTTTGTCAAAGGTGCCGAAGGGGTGTTGGTGGCCAATCTGATTGGCGCCCAGATTGTCAGCGAGTTCGGCCGTCACCCCGACCCGCGTGTGCGCATCAACAATGGCACGCCACGTACGCTGACCGTGGATGCGGCCCTGGCTGGGCAACGCCCAGACCTGGTGGTGGAACTGCTGCGCGTGGTGCAGCGCGCAGGCCGCTGGGCCGAAGCCCATCCCGACGAGACGCTGCGGTTTGTAGCGAGGGAGATCGCCACCAGCGAGGAGGCGATCCTGGCTTCCAATGGGCCCGATGTGCACCGCCATCTGGACATCAGCCTGAAGCCAGAGCTGATTGATGCCATCGGCTATTTCAAGGACTTTCTGCTCGAGTGGGGATTCCTGGCAGCTGACTTTTCCCTCGCGGACTGGGTGGACCAGAGGCCGTTGGCCGCCTTGCTCGCCCAGCAGTCCGCTGCTGCCGAGCGGCCCGAGGCGGCAGTCAGCGCATGAGCAAGAGAGCAGAACCCAGAGTTCTGGTCAGCGGTGCCAGTGGGCGGCTGGGGCAGTTGCTGGTGCCGCGTTTGCTGGCACGCCAAGCGCGTGTGCGCGTGCTGGTGCCGCGTTTGCTGGCACGCCAAGCGCGTGTGCGCGTGCTGGTGCGCTGCGTCGCCACGGCACGCTCGCTATGGGGTGATGCGGTGGAGATTGCCGAAGCCAGCTTCGATGAGCAGGGCTCCTTGTGCGAAGCCACGGCCGGGGCGGACAGCCTGTTCCTGCTCTCGCCCATAGGCCCCGCGCTGGCCGCGCAGCAGTCGCGCGTGATCGAGGCCGCGCAGGCCGCCGGTCTGTCTCATATCGTCAAGCTTTCGGGCTCGGACTGGACGATCAATCCTGCCGGTCTCTCGCTGTCGGGCGATGCCCATGGCCATGTTGAGCAGTTTTTGCAGGACAGCGGCATCTCGCATGTGGTGCTGCGCCCCAATGCCTGGATGCAGGTGGGCTTGAGCCGGGTGGCCGGCGATCTGCGCGAGGGCGATGCGATCCGCTGTCACCATATCGGCGCCGCTGTGTCCTATATCGATGCCAGGGACATTGCCGACGTGGCCGTGCAGGCGCTGCTCAATCAGAGGCTGGTGCGCCAAATGCGCGAGCGCGCGCCCGGACCGTGGGTGCTGACTGGTGGGCAGGCGGTGGGCGCGCAGCAACTGGCGCAGATCGCCTCGCACCACCTGTCCCGGCAGATTCGGGTGGAGGCACCATTGCCTGCGCTTGCGCAGGACCCGTTCATTGCTCGGGTGCATGGCCAGTTCTTTGCTCTGATGAGCGAGGGACATGCGGCCGCGGTGACCGATACCGTCAGGCTGGTGCTGGGGCGCGAGCCACGCAACGTGGCGGATTTTCTGGCCGAACAGCTGCGTGCAGTGCCTCCATCGTTCTGAGCAGGGTCCAATACCGCGGGGATGGCGGGCTGCTCGTACCATTTCGCAATGCTTCTTGCATAGAGTTGCTACGATCAGGAATCCGGATGGCGTTTTCCGGGTTCTGCGTTTCTCGGCTCTCTATGAATTTACCGTCTCCCCTCTATGTCATCGGCATCGACCTGGGCACCAGTCACACGGTCGTGGCAAGCGTTGCGCTGGACGGTGCGACAAGCGATATCGCACTGCTCGACATTCCCCAGCGCAGCACGGCAGGCGAGGTCGTGGCGCAGCCGCTGTTGCCTTCGATGCGCTACCAGGCAGCCCAGGGCGAGCTGGGCGAGGGCTGGCGGCAGCCCTGGCCGCCGCAGGGCGCAGATGCAGCGGCGCCTGCCGTCATCGGCCGCTGGGCGCGAGATCTGGGAGCAGCCGTGCCGGGGCGGCTGGTGGCCAGTGCCAAAAGCTGGCTCTCGCATACCGGTGTGGATCGCACGGCCGCCATCCTGCCCTGGGGGGCCAGCGAGGACGTGGTCAAGGTATCGCCGCTGGCGGCCTCAAGCTCCTATCTGGCCCATGTGAAAGCCGCCTGGGACCAAGCCCATCCCGAAGCGCCACTGCACCAGCAAAGCGTGGTGCTGACGGTGCCTGCGTCATTTGACGAGGGCGCACGTGCGCTGACGCTGGAAGCCGCACGGATGGCGGGTCTGCCGCACGTTCAGTTGCTGGAGGAGCCCAAGGCTGCGTTTCACGACTGGCTGGTTCTGCAGGGCGATGAGCTGGCCGCGCAACTGGCGGACAGCCGGCTGGTACTGGTGGTGGACGTGGGCGGGGGAACTACCGATCTGACGCTGATCCGCGTGGATGCATCGGCCGACGGAGGCCTGCCCACGCTGACGCGCACGGCCGTCGGCGAGCACCTGATGCTGGGTGGCGACAACATGGATCTGGCGCTGGCCCATCAACTTGAGACTGCGTTTGCGGCCCAGGCCGGAGAGCAAAACCAGAGACTGTCCGCACAGCGCTTTGCCCAGCTGGTGCAGCGCTGCCGCATGGCCAAGGAGCAGTTGCTGGCGCAGAACGCGCCAGAGCAGATCGGCATTACCTTGCTGGGGGGCGGCAGCAAGCTGCTGTCAGCGACTCAAAGCGTCACGCTGACCCGTGAGCAGGTGCGGCAGTCGGTGGTCGACGGCTTTTTGCCGGTCGTCCAGATCAGCGATATGCCAGCCAGGCGGCAGGGCGCGCTGCGCGGCTTCGGCCTGCCCTATCCAGCCGATGCGGCCATCAGCCGTCATCTGGCGCAATTTCTCGGCCAGCATGCAAGCGGGGGGCTGCCTGATACCGTGTTGCTCAACGGCGGCGTGTTCCATGCCCATGCCATGGTGCAGCGTCTGACGCAATTGCTTGGCCGGTGGCGCGGCAGCCCGGTGCGCGTGCTGCACAACCCGCACCCGGACTGGGCTGTGGCGCGCGGTGCGGCGGCCTATGGGCTGGCACGCCATCAGGCCGAGCTGGCGGCGGCTCAGATTGCTGCACCCAACCGGGCTGAAGCACAGGCCGAGCAAGCGTCAGCAGTGGTCAAGCCCGTGGTGCCGCGCATTGGCGG
>NZ_JBKFBC010000001.1:151345-451169 GCF_053345995.1 Comamonas sp. C24C
CGCGCAGCTACTGGTTGCTGCTGCCGGGCAAGAAAGGCGAGGCTCCGCAAGGCCTGTGCCTGCTGCCGCGCGGTACGGAAGAGGGCGTGCGCATGGTGCTCTCGGGCCGGCGCTTTGCGCTCAAGCTGGGCCAAGCGGTGCGCTTCAATTTGCTGGCCAACAGCCAGAGCCATGTACCTGCGCAGGCCGGCCAGATTGCAGCGCTGACCGGCGATGGCTGGGTGGAGCTTCCGCCCCTGGCCACGGTGCTGCCCGCGCCTGATGGCCAGTCTGCTGCGCAGGTCGAGGTGCAACTGCAAGCCTGCATGAGCGAGGTCGGCACGCTGGAAGTGCGCTGCGTGGCCGTGCAGGACGCGGGCCGGTCCTGGTTGCTGCCCTTTGCCGTGCGCGGTGCTGCGGCTTCTGAAACCATCGCTGACAACGAAGATGCACAAAGCGCTGAGGGCCAGAAGCAATCAGATTCCTTGCTGGCAAGGCTACCCGAAGCCGTTGCCCTGGTGGACCGCATCTTCGGCACGCAGGCGCAGGAGGTGACGACCCGGGAAGTGCGCCAGCTGCGCCAGTCGCTCGAAAGAGTCCTCGGCCCGCGCGAGGGCTGGGAGCTGGGCCTGCTGCGTGCCTTGTTCGATGCGCTGCTGGCCCGTGCCAGGCGCCGCCGCCGCACCGCCGACCATGAGCGCGTCTGGTTCAACCTTGCAGGCTGGTGTCTGCGCCCAGGCGTGGGGGCGGAACTCGATGGCTGGCGCATAGACCAGGTCTGGGCCTTGTATGGCCAGGGCCTGGGTCATGCCAAAGAGGCCGCCAACTGGACGGAGTGGTGGGTGTTCTGGCGCCGCGTGGCTGCGGGTCTGAACGAGGCCCGGCAGATGGAGCTGCTCGAAGACGTTGCCGGCCATATGCAGAAGGCCGTGCAGCAGAACACGCGCGGCAAATCCAGCCACGGCAGCTATGACGACATGCTGCGCCTGTTCGCGGCCATGGAGGCCGTGCCCTGGCAGTACCGCCAGGAAATGGGGCGGTGGATGCTGCAGCGCCTCAGGCGCGAGGATGAAACCGTGCAGACCTGGTGGGCCATAGGCCGCCTCGCGGCACGCCAGTCGCTGGCTGCCAACGCCCATATGGTGATGCCGCCCGAGGCGGCGCTGGAGTTCCTGAACGCCACGCTGGCCCAGGACTGGCGCAGGAACGAAACCGCTATGTTTGCCGCCGTGCAGATGGCCCGCATGACGGGCGACCGCGCGCGCGACCTGCCCGATGCCATCAGAGCGCAGGTGCTGGAGAAGATGCGCAGCAGCGGTGCGCCCGAACGCTGGATGACCATGGTCGAGCAGGTGGTGCAGATGGAGGCCGAGGATCACAAGCGCAGTCTGGGCGATAGCCTGCCGCCGGGCCTGGTGCTGTTGTGAAGAGGCCGAGCCGCTGCGGGCAGGCTTGTGGTCACGGCATTTGCAGGAGGCAGCCCCTGCCAAAGACGATGGCCGAACAGTGAGTGCCGTTCAGGCCGCCCGGTCAGCGATGCAAGAATGGCCTGTTGCATGGGACGACAGGCCGGCATGGAGGGCTGGCAGCATCCATGTCCACCACCACAGGAAATTATTGCCATGAAGTTTGAAGAAGCTGCGCGCACCGAGACTGCGCGAAACGCTGTTTTTATCTCCGGAACCCGACGTCGCCCG
This sequence comes from Comamonas sp. C24C, assembly GCF_053345995.1. Lineage (NCBI taxonomy): Bacteria > Pseudomonadati > Pseudomonadota > Betaproteobacteria > Burkholderiales > Comamonadaceae > Comamonas > Comamonas sp. C24C. The sequence goes on from NZ_JBKFBC010000001.1 coordinate 153,022, forward strand.
CTACTGCTGGCGGCACTGGCTGCCGTGGTGGCCGCTCCTCTGACGCAAACATTGGCGCAGGGCGGTAACTGGCCCACTAAGCCGATTACCTTTGTCGTGCCCCAGGCACCGGGCGGTGCCAACGATGTGATTGCGCGAGCCGTGGCGCAGGGGCTGGAGAATTCGCTGGGCCAGCCCGTCATCGTGGAAAACCGCGCCGGTGCTAACGGCAATCTGGGCACGGGCCAGGTGGCGCGCAGCGCGGCCGACGGCTACACCTTTCTGGTGACGGCGCAAAGCGCCTACACCATCAATCCGGCGCTTTATTCCAGGGTGCCGTTCGATCCCATCAAGGATTTCACTCCCGTGATGCAGCTGGCCGTCGCGCCTTATCTGCTGGTGGTGAATCCGAACTTCCCGGCCAAGAATCTGGACGAACTGGTGGCCTATGCCAAGGCGCATCCGGGCAAGGTTGAATACGCTTCTGCCGGCAACGGCACGCTCAACCATTTGTTGGGCGAGATGCTGAAAAAGCAGAAGAACGTGAGCCTGCTGCATGTGCCTTACAAGGGGGCGTCGGCTGCCGCCACCGATGTGGTGGCCGGCCAGTTGCCGGTGACCTTTGGCAGCTTTCCCGGCGTGATGCCTTTTGTCAGCAGCGGCAAGCTGCGCGTGCTGGGCGTGGCGTCCGACAGGCCGACCTCGCTGGCGCCCGAGATTCCCGTGCTGGGCAAGGGCCTGGCCGTGACCAGCTGGTATGGCTTGTTTGCACCGGCCGGTACGCCGCAGCCGGTGGTGGACAAGCTCCATCAGGCCGTGAAGACCGTGCTGGCCAGGCCCGAGATGGCAGAGCGGCTCAAGACCCTGGGCGCCGAGCGCGTCGAGTCCACGCCGCAAAGCTTCAAGGCCATGCTGCCGGCCGAGCTGGCGTACTGGAAGCAGGTGGTCAAGGACTCCGGCGCGCATATCGACTGAGGGGACGACAGCTTGTTGATACATCTGGCCGCTGGCGGACCCTTTCGTCGCTCACGGACGGGGTTGACCCTGCTCATTGTGGCGGTCATCGCCATCGGGCTGGCCTCGCGCCGGGGCTACGTGCCCTTTCCCGCCGTGCTGGGCAACTATCCGGGCGATGCGCTCTGGGCCTGGGTGGTGCTGCTGTGCGTGGCCTGGCTGCGGCCGGCCATCACGCGCGGCAAGCTCATGGCCTGGTCCCTGGTCATCGCCTTTGCCATCGAGTTTCTGCAGCTCTATCAGGCCCCCTGGATGCAGGCCCTGCGCGCCAACAAGCTGGCCTATCTGGTTCTGGGCAATGGCTTCGATCCTATGGATCTGCTGGCCTATGTCGTGGGCATCGGTGTGGGTGCCATGGTGGACCAGCTCTGGGAAAGGCGGCAGCGTCGCCTTGCCTGAGATGGCATGAATCGTGCTGATCGTCGATGGCATCAACATGACGACAAGCACTACCCCATGAAAACGCCTCTGCACTATCTGGTGGCTGCAAGGCAAAGCGAGATTGCCGAGCTGGAGCAGATCAGCCGCGCCAGCAACCTGGTGGCGAGCATGTCCGAGCTCGTCCATGCGCTGCAGAAAGAGCGCGGCCTCTCGAATATCTTTCTGGTCAGCGGCGGCGTGCAGGCGCAGCAGAGCCTGCTCGACCATGGCCTTCATGTGGACCAGGTCATGGAACGGGTCTGTCTCGCGCTTGAAGAGCTGGGCGCGCGGGCGCCGGGCGCACATGGCGCTCGTCTGTTCAATGCGATTGCCAATGCGCTGCAGGGCTTTGAAGCCCTGCCGCTGCTGCGCCGTCGGCGCGATGCTCTGCAGCTGAGTGCCGAAGACTGCACGCAGGCGCTGATCCGCATGATTGCGGCCTGCCTGACCGTGGTTTTCGAGGCGGCGGACAGCGCCTGCGATCCCGATATCGCGAAATTGCTGGTGGCGCTGTTTCATTTCATGCAGGGCAAGGAGCTGGCGGGCCAGGAGCGCGCCACAGGGGTCGCGGCGTTTACTGCAGGGGCCGGCAGGACAGAGCGTCAGCGCCATTGGCTGCATCTGATCGAATCGCAGGAACGCTGCTTTCAGGTGTTTGCAGACTTCGCCAGCCCCTCGGGGATGGAGCGCTGGCAGCAGCAATGCGGGGCCTGTCCCGATATGACGGTGATCGAGCGGCTGCGGCGCCTGGGCTGCACGGCCGGGGACGGCATGGCGCTGGACTGCAGCCTGAGCTCGCCATGGTTCGAAGCCTGTTCCAGCCGGCTCGATGCCATGCACCAGATTGAGGCATTCCTGGCCGAGGAGCTGCAGGCTCAATGTCTGCGCAAGCTGGAGCAGGCAGGTGCCGCGTTGAGTCAGCAAAAGGCGCTGCTGGAGATGCAGCCGCAGCCTGCGACTCGCGCCGAAGCGGCTGCGGCCTTTCTGGGGGCCACGCAGCCAGCCGCCTCCTTGCCTGCGGAGAGCGCATACGGGCTGCAGCTCGAGAAGAGCATCGTCTTGCTGGTGCAGGAGCAGTCCATGCGCCTGCAGGACATGCAGACCGAAATCGACAAGGCGCGCGCCACGCTCAAGGAGCGCAAGACCATAGAGCGGGCCAAGGGTGTGCTGATGAAATACCGCCAGCTCAGCGAGGGCGAGGCCTACAAGCTGATCCGCCAGACGGCCATGAACCAGAACCGGCGCATGCTGGATGTGGCCGAGGCGATTCTGGCCACGGTGGACCTGCTGCCTGGCAGCACCAATTCATTGCTTTGACAGCGTTGTGCTTGTTGCGCTGCACCAAATATGGGCCAAAAACGGAGGAGCAAAGCCTGCTCCACCTCTGATCGGGGACTGGCATGGTTTGTGCATGACTGTTGATGTCAAGCAGACCAAAGGCGGTCGCGCTTAAAGCGTTATTACGAGTGACCTGGGACAACGGCGTCCTTTTCTCCTCACACCCGAGGAGGGAAGGGCGCCTTTTTGTTTTCCGGATCGCCTTCACCACGATTCTTGATGGAGTTTTCTCATGAGCCAGCGCCTTCCTTCGTCTACTGTTCCTGCGCCCGAGCCCGTATCCGCCGGTGGGCGGCGTAAGTTTCTGCGCGTGGCCGGTGCCGCAGCCCTCTATGGCACGCTGGGTCACCATGGCGCCTGGGCCGCAGGCTCCGACGCGCCGGAGAAGAAAGAGGTCAAGATCGGCTTCATCCCGCTGACCGATTGCGCCAGCGTGGTCATGGCCTCGGTGCTGGGCCTGGACCAGAAATACGGCGTGAAGATCGTTCTCAGCAAGGAGGCGAGCTGGGCCGGCGTGCGCGACAAACTGGTCAACGGCGAGTTGGACTTCGCCCATGTGCTCTACGGCCTGGTCTACGGCCTGCACCTGGGCGTGGGCGGCCCCAAGAAAGACATGGCCGTGCTCATGGGGCTGAACAACAACGGCCAGGCGATCACGCTGTCCAAGGCTCTGGCCGACAAGGGAGCGGTCGACGGAGCCAGTCTGGCCAAGGTCATGGCCAAGGAAAAGCGCGAATACACCTTCGCCGGAACCTTTCCCACCGGCACCCACGCCATGTGGATGCATTACTGGCTGGCGGCAGCGGGCATCAACCCTTTGTCCGAGGCCAAGCTGATCACCGTGCCGCCGCCCCAGATGGTGGCCAATATGCGTGTGGGCAATATGGATGGCTTCTGCGTGGGCGAACCATGGAACCATCGCGCCATCATGGACGGCATAGGTATCACCGCCAATACCACGCAGGACATCTGGAAGGACCATCCCGAGAAGGTGCTGGGCACCACGGGCGAGTTCGCACAGAAGAATCCCAATACCTGCCGCGCCGTGATGATGGCGATTCTCGAAGCCGGCCGCTGGATCGATGCCAGCCTGCAGAACAAGACGAAGATGGCCGAGACCGTGGCCCAGAAGTCCTATATCAATACCAGCGTGGACGCCATCAATCAGCGCATTCTGGGGCGCTACCAGAATGGCCTGGGCAAGACCTGGGACGACCCCAACCACATGAAGTTCTTCAACGACGGGGCCGTGAACTTCCCCTATCTGTCGGACGGCATGTGGTTCCTCACCCAGCACAAGCGCTGGGGTCTGCTCAAGGCCCATCCCGACTATCTGGCCGTGGCCAAGCAGATCAACCGCATCGACCTCTATCAGCAGGCGGCCAGTCAGCTCAAGGTCAGTGTGCCCAAGGATGTGCTGCGCAGCAGCAAGCTCATGGACGGCGTGGTCTGGGATGGCAAGAACCCGGCCCAATACGCTGACGGTTTCAAGATCAAGGCCTGAGGCCGTCACCCTAACGGAGAACCATCATGGTCAGTGCCGCACTTCATTCGCCGCTGGAACTCGATCCCCCGCATGATCCCCAACTGGCCGCTCTGGCCGCCAACGATGCACAGCTGGAAACTGCAGAAAAGACAGCTGGCAACGCAGATATTTCAAGGGCTGAAGTGAAAAAAGATACCGGTGTCGTCAAGGCATCCCCGACGGTGATCCCGACCCCGCCCGGCCGCTGGCGCCGGCACGCGGAAGCGTTTGCTGGCCAGGTATTGCCGCCGCTGCTGGGGCTGGCGCTGCTGGTCGGCCTGTGGTCGCTGGTCTCCAGCACCACCGGAAAGAGCATTCCGACCCCGGCCGAGACCTGGGAACAGGCCTTGCAGGTGTTCAGCGATCCCTTCTACCGCAATGGACCCAATGACCAGGGCGTGGGCTGGAACGTACTGTCCTCACTGCAGCGCGTGGCCCTGGGTTTTGGTCTGGCGGCACTGGTCGGCATCCCTTTGGGCTTCGTGATCGGGCGCTTCAGCTTTCTGTCGCGCATGTTCAACCCCTTGATCAGCCTGCTGCGTCCGGTGTCGCCGCTGGCCTGGCTGCCGATAGGCCTGCTGGTGTTCAAGGGCGCCAATCCGGCAGCCATCTGGACCATCTTCATCTGCTCGATCTGGCCCATGGTCATCAACACCGCCGTGGGCGTGCAGCGTGTGCCCCAGGACTATATGAATGTGGCGCGCGTGCTCAATCTGTCGGAGTGGAAGATCGCCACCACCATTCTGTTTCCTGCGGTGCTGCCCTATATGCTGACCGGCGTGCGCCTGGCCGTGGGCACGGCCTGGCTGGTGATCGTGGCCGCCGAGATGCTGACGGGCGGCGTGGGCATAGGTTTCTGGGTCTGGGACGAGTGGAACAACCTCAATGTCAAGAACATCATCATCGCCATCTTCGTGATCGGCATCGTAGGCCTGGTGCTGGAGTGGGCCCTGGTCAAGCTGGCCTCGGCCTTTACGTTTGAAGAGGTGAAGGCTTAACCCACCCCTGAGCCGCGCCTTCGGGCGCGTCACCCCCTCAAGGGGGCACCACCGGTGGCCCGGCAAAGCCGGCGCCACGGTGGCCTCGGAAAAAAGCAAGGAGTACCTCATGCATACATCTCTCAGCACCAAGTACATCGAGATCCACGGGGTGGAGCAGACCTTCAAGACTGCCAAGGGACTGTTTCCCGCACTGCGCGACATCAATCTGAACATTGCCAAGGGCGAGTTCGTCAGTCTCATCGGGCACTCGGGCTGCGGCAAGTCGACACTGCTCAATCTGATTGCCGGCCTGACCATTCCCACCGGCGGTGCATTGCTGTGCGCCAACAAGGAAATCAAGGGCCCCGGCCCCGAGCGTGCGGTGGTCTTCCAGAATCATTCGCTGCTGCCATGGCTGACCTGCTGGGGCAATGTGCACCTTGCCGTGGAGCGCGTCTTCGGCAAGCGCGAAAGCAAGGCACAGCTGGCGCAGCGCACCGATGCGGCGCTGGCCATGGTCGGGCTCAGCCATGCGGCGCAAAAGCGCCCCGGAGAGATCTCGGGCGGCATGAAGCAGCGCGTGGGCATTGCCCGCGCCCTGTCCATGGAGCCCCAGGTGCTGCTCATGGACGAGCCCTTCGGTGCTCTCGACGCCCTGACGCGTGCCAAGCTGCAGGACGAGCTGCTGGAGATCGTGGCACGCACCCAGAGCACCGTGGTGATGGTCACGCACGATGTGGACGAAGCCGTGCTGCTGTCCGACAAGATTGTGATGATGACCAACGGGCCTGCGGCCACGATTGGCGAGGTGCTGCATGTAGCGCTGCCACGTCCGCGCAGCCGGGTGGGACTGGCCGAGGATGCGCAGTACCAAAGCTACCGCAAGGCGGTGATCGACTTTCTCTACACGCGCCAGGGCCATGTGGAGAAGGCTGCCTGAGCCTTTTTGATTTCAAGCTGCATGGCGCCTTGGGGCGCCATGTTTGTTTTGCACAGCAATAAAGCGGCCATGCACAAAAGCAGTGCATGCTGAGGGATGGAATAGTCTCTGCAGGCTGAGAAAAGCTGGCACAGCAATTGCGTGTTGTTCAGCGTGGCCAAGGTGGGTCACCGGGGGATGGTGCAAGGCTGGACCAGAACCCACAGACAAAGACGTCTACGCGTTCATGCAAGTCATGAAGCGCGCAGACGTCTTTTTTTTTGGCTTTGCAAATGCCTACGGGGACTCAGATGAAAAAATCCAAACTGGTCATGATTGGAAACGGAATGGCAGGCGTGCGTGCGCTGGAAGAGCTGCTGGCCATTGCCCCCGATCTGTACGACATCACGGTCTTCGGCGCCGAGCCGCATCCCAACTACAACCGCATTCTGCTGTCGCCGGTGCTCGCCGGCGAGCAGACGCTCGGCGATATCGTGCTCAACGACTGGTCCTGGTACCAGGACCACCATATCCTGCTGCACGCCGGCTATACCGTGACGGCCGTCGACCGGGCCCGGCGCACGGTGCATGCGGTCAATGCCCAGGGCGAGACCGCCAGCGCCGAGTACGACCGGCTGATCATGGCGACGGGCTCCAAGCCCTTCATCCTGCCTATCCCCGGCAAGGACCTGGAGGGCGTTCTGGCCTATCGCGACATTGCCGACACCGAGGCCATGATCGAAGCGGCCAAGACACTAAAGCATGCAGTGGTGATCGGCGGTGGCCTGCTGGGACTGGAAGCGGCCAACGGTCTCATGAAGCGCGGCATGCAGGTCACCGTGGTGCATGTCGGCGACTGGCTGATGGAGCGCCAGCTCGACGATCAGGCGGGCCGCATGCTGCAGAAATCGCTGGCTGAGCGCGGCATGCAGTTCTGCATGCAGGCGCAGACGCAGGAGCTGCTGGGCGACGCAGGCGGGCGCGTGCGCGCCGTGCGTTTCAAGGATGGCAGCGAGATCCCGGCCGAACTGGTGGTGATGGCCGTGGGCATTCGTCCCAGCACCGAACTGGCCGAGTCCATGCATCTGCATGTGAACCGCGGCATCGTGGTCAGCGATACGCTGCAGACCGTGACTGATCCGCGCATCTATGCCGTGGGCGAATGCGCGGCACACCGAGGCATTGCCTACGGACTGGTGGCGCCCCTGTTCGAGCAGGGCAAAGTACTGGCCAACCATCTGGCGGAGTTCGGCATCGGTCGCTATCTGGGTTCGCTGACCTCGACCAAGCTCAAGGTCACGGGCATCGATCTGTTCTCTGCGGGCGATTTCCAGGGCGGCGGGGATACCGAGGAAATTCTCATGAGCGACCCCTATGCGGGGGTCTACAAAAAGCTGGTCATCAAGGACGACAAGCTGGTCGGTGCCTGCCTGTACGGCGACACGGTGGACGGCAGCTGGTACTTCAAGCTGCTGCGCGAGGGACGCAGCGTGGCCGACATCCGGGACAAGCTGATGTTCGGCGAATCCAATCTCGGCGATACCGGCCACCAGGGGCAGAGCAAGGCCGCTGCCATGGCCGACGGCGACGAGGTCTGCGGCTGCAACGGCGTGACCAAGGGCGCGATCTGCAAGGCCATCAAGGACAAGGGCCTGTTCACGCTCGACGATGTGCGCAAGCACACCAAGGCCAGTGCCAGCTGCGGCTCCTGCACGGGACTGGTGGAGCAGATCATCATGTTCACGGCTGGCGGCGACTACTCGGCGGCCCCGAAGACCAAGGCCATGTGCGGCTGCACTGACCACGGGCACCAGGCCGTGCGCGATGCGATCCGCGAGCACAAGCTGCTGAGCACCGATGCGGTGTTCCGCTTCATGGAGTGGCGCACGCCCAACGGCTGTGCCTCCTGCCGCCCGGCCGTCAACTACTATCTTGTCAGCACCTGGCCCAAGGAAGCCAGGGACGACCCGCAAAGCCGTTTCATCAACGAGCGCAGCCACGCCAATATCCAGAAGGACGGAACGTACAGCGTGATTCCGCGCATGTGGGGCGGAGAGACCACGGCCTCCGAGCTGCGCCGCATTGCCGATGTGGTGGACAAGTACCAGATCCCCTCCGTGAAGGTCACGGGCGGTCAGCGCATCGATCTGCTGGGCGTGAAAAAGGAGGATCTGCAGGCCGTCTGGAACGATATAGGCATGCCCTGCGGCCATGCCTATGCCAAGGCCCTGCGCACGGTCAAGACTTGTGTGGGCAGCGAATGGTGCCGCATGGGCACGCAGGACAGCACCCAGATGGGCAAGGACCTGGAGCGCGCCATGTGGCGCATGTACGCACCGCACAAGGTGAAGTTCGCCGTCAGCGGCTGCCCGCGCAACTGCGCGGAGTCCGGCATCAAGGATGTAGGAATCATCGGCGTGGACTCGGGCTGGGAGATGTATGTGGGCGGCAACGGCGGCATCAAGACCGAGGTCGCGCATTTCTTCACCAAGCTCAAGACCGCCGAAGAGGTGATGGAGTACACGGGCGCCTTCATGCAGCTGTACCGCCTGGAAGGCTGGTATCTGGAGCGCACGGTGCACTACATCAATCGCGTGGGCCTGGACTATGTCAAGCGACGCATTCTCGACGATGCCGAGGGGCGCAGGGCGCTGTGGGAGCAGCTGCAGTTTGCACTGGACGGCGAGCCCGATCCCTGGTTCGAAGCCGACAAGGCGGCCGTGGATACGCGCCAGTTTCAGCCACTGACTGCGGCGCAAACCGAAAGCGCCAGCGTCTGATTACAAGCACCGAGGAGCCAGAAATGAGCGAATGGATTTCTATCTGCACGATGGACGACATCCCCGTGCTGGGAGCACGCCGCGTGGCGCGTGCACAAGGGCTGGATGTGGCCGTGTTCCGCAATGCCGACGACGAGGTGTTTGCGCTGCTGGACCGCTGCCCGCACAAGGGCGGCCCGCTGTCGCAGGGGATTGTGTTCGGTCGCAGCGTGGCCTGCCCGCTGCACAACTGGACGATTGCACTGAGCAGCGGCGAGGCGGCGGCGCCTGACGAGGGCTGCACGCCTTACTTCAGCGTGCGTGTGCAGGATGGCGAGGTGCAGCTGCGCGCCGACGAGCTGGCCAGCCGCGCCCTGGAGCAGACCCGCCCGCATGCCGGTCCTGCGCATTGCGCGGGCAAATCCGGCTGCGCCACGGCCTAGTGTCTCTGTTGATATGAAATGAATAGCTGCATGCGCTTATTCAGAAAGCGTTACAGCATGATTTCACTGAAAGTCTGCCATGCATGAGACCCGATCCACCTGTCCCTATTGCGGTGTCGGCTGCGGACTCGCCTTCGGCGGTCCGCGTTGCGGTGAACATGAACGCCGCCGCCTCTCTTTGGTGATGCCATGAAAGAAACCAAGTCCACCTGTCCCTATTGTGGTGTCGGCTGCGGCGTGGTCATCGAGTCCGATGGTCTGCAGATCACCGGCGTGCGTGGCGATCCCGAGCATCCCGCCAACTTGGGCCGTCTGTGCACCAAGGGCAGCACCCTGCATCTGACGGCCGCGCCCGTCTATGCCCAGCAGGCCCGTTTGCTGCAGCCCATGCGCAGGCTGGAGCGTACAGCCGTACCGCAGGCAGCGAGCTGGGATCAGGCTCTGGACGAGCTGGCGGCGCGCATTGCCGGCATTCGTGCCGCTCATGGGCCCGATGCACTGGGCTTCTATCTCAGTGGCCAGCTGCTGACCGAGGACTACTACGTCTTCAACAAGCTGGTCAAAGGCCTGCTGGGCACCAACAATCTCGACACCAATTCGCGCCTGTGCATGAGCAGCGCTGTGGCCGGCTACAAGGCCACGCTGGGCGCCGATGCACCACCGGCCTGCTATGAGGACATAGACCTGGCCTGCTGCATGTTCATCACGGGCAGCAACATGGCCTGGGCGCATCCCATTCTGTTCAGGCGTGTGGAAGAGGCCAGGGCGCGCAATCCGCAACTCAGGATCATCGTGGCCGATCCGCGCCGTACCGAGACCGCCGAGCTGGCTGATCTCTATCTGCCGCTGCAGCCGGGCAGCGATGTGATGCTGTTTCACGGTCTGCTGCACATTATGCTGTGGGAGGGCTGGACGGACAGCGCCTTCATCGCGCAGCACACCTGCGGCTTTGCAGCGCTCAAGGAACTGGTGCGCGAAGCCACGCCCGAGAAGGTCGCTGCCATTTGCGGCCTGCCCGTGGCGGACCTGTACCGGGCGGCGCGCTGGATGGCGCTGGGCGGTGCAGAGGAGCCGACGGACGTGCGTCGTCCCACGCTCAGCCTGTACTGCCAGGGTCTGAACCAAAGCCGCAGCGGCACGGCCAATAATGCGGCGCTGATCAATCTGCATCTGGCCACCGGCCAGATCGGCAGGCCTGGCGCAGGCCCGCTGTCGCTGACGGGCCAGCCCAATGCCATGGGCGGGCGCGAGGTGGGCGGGCTGTCCAATCTGCTGAGCGCGCATCGTGATCTTTCCAACGCAGCGCACAGGGCCGAAGTGGCGCGGCTATGGGGTGTGGAGTCGATTCCGCAGCAGCCCGGAAAGTCCGCGCTGGAGATGTTCGAGGCAGCCGCCGACGGCCAGATCAAGGCCTTGTGGATTGCCTGTACCAATCCCGCGCAGAGCATGCCCGAACAGGCCATGGTGCGCAGGGCGCTGGAGCGCGCCGAGCTGGTGGTGGTGCAGGAGGCTTTTGCCGCGACCGAGACCACGGCCTATGCCGACTGGTTGCTGCCAGCTTCCACCTGGGGCGAGAAGCTGGGCACGGTCACGAACAGCGAACGGCGTATCTCGCGGGTGCGCGCTGCTGTGGTCGCGCCGGGGGCGGCACGCCATGACTGGCAGATAGGCGTGCAGCTGGCGCGGCGGCTGGAGCAGCACCTTCGGCCCTCGCTGTCAACCTTGTTTCCCTACGACACGGCGAATGCCGACGCGGGCGCCGAAGCTGTCTGGAACGAGCATCGCGAATCCACACGCGGGCGCGATCTGGATATCACGGGGCTGAGCTGGGCGGTGCTGGAGGTCAAGGGACCCCAGCAATGGCCCATGCCTCAAGGCGCTAGCCAGGGCCGACAGCGTCTGTATGGCGATGCGGTGTTTGCGACGACGGACGGGCGCGCACGCTTTGATGCCCAGCCCTGGCAGGCGCCGGCCGTGCCGCGCGATGCGCGGCATCCGTTCAGTCTCAACACCGGTCGCCTGCGCGATCAATGGCATGGCATGACGCGCACCGGCCAGCTGGGGCGCCTGTTTGCCCATGTCAGCGAACCGCAGTTGCAAGTCAGTCCCCAGGACATGCAGCGCCTGCAGCTGCAGGACGGCGATCTGGTCCATGTCTCCAACCGCTATGGCGCCATCGTGTTGCCCGTGCAGGCGGACCCGGGCTTGCAGCCCGCACAGCTCTATCTGCCCATGCACTGGGGCAGCATGTACCTGAGCGGCATGGGCTCCAAGGGACAGCGGCTTGCGGGCGTCAACGCCCTGACCACGCCCGAGCGCTGCCCGCGCTCCAAGCAGCCCGAGCTCAAGCATGTGGCCGTCAAGCTGCTCAAGGCCGAGCTGCCCTGGACTTGTCTGGGCATGGCCTGGCTGGATGAACGGCAGGTGCAGTCGGTTCGCCAGGCATTGACCGAATTGATGGCCGAGTTCGACTTTGCCAGCTGCGTGCTGTTCGGGCGCGCCGTGCCGCTGGAGCAAGCGGATCAGGGTCGCACCGGCGTGCAGTTCCGCGCGGGAGCCTATGCGGCGCCGTCTGCGGAGGTGCTGGCGCGGCTGCATGGTCTGCTGCAACTCAATGGCCCGCAGGCCATGCGCTATGCCGACGCACGTCGCCAATGCAGCCGCGCCATGGCGATAGGCAGGCAGACGGAGGAGCCCAGGCTTGATGCCTTTTTGCTCTGTGGCGACGCCAGCGCCGGCCGCTGGCTGGGGCCGGTACTGCGCGACGAGCAATCGGTGCAAAGCTATGGGCGTCTGCTGCTGTCCTCGGGGGCAAGGCCGCCCGCCGCCATGCCGGCCCGGTCGCCACAGATCTGTGCCTGCATGAATGTGGATGAAGCCAGCATCAGCTCGGCGCTGGCAACGTGCGAGGGCTCTACCGGCGAGCGGATCGCGCAGCTCAAGTCTTCCCTGGGTTGCGGCACGCGCTGCGGCTCCTGCATTCCCAGAATCAAACAACTGGTGCATGCGACGCCTGCGCCGCAGTCGGCAGCCTTGCCGATTGCCACCTAGATTTCGATGTCCGGCAATGCATATGAAAGGCCAGCCATGACAAACAGCCATGCCACTTCCCTGCCGGCCGTGGGCCGCTGCTATCTGGTCGGTGCCGGCCCCGGCGATCCGGAACTGCTCACGCTCAAGGCGCTGAGACTGATCCAGTCCGCCACGCTGCTGCTGGCGGACGACCTGGTGTCTGCCGACATCGTGAAACTTGCCAGCGCAAGCGCCCGCATCGTTCACGTGGGCAAGCGCGGCGGGCGCGAGAGCACCTCGCAGGAGTTCATCGAAAAGCTCATGATCATGGCAGCCCGCCAGGGCGAGCTGGTGGTGCGCCTCAAGGGCGGCGACCCTTTCATCTTCGGCCGGGGCGGCGAGGAGGTCGAGCATCTGCGCGCAGCCGGAATCGCCGTGGAAGTGGTCAACGGCATCACCGCAGGGCTGGCCGCTGCCACCAGCCTGGGCGTGCCGCTGACGCATCGCGACCATGCCCATGGCGTGGTGTTCATCACAGGTCACGCCAAGCCAGGCAGTGCCGGCCATGACTGGCAGCTGCTGGCCGGCACGGCCCGCATGCTGGGGCTGACGCTGGTGATCTACATGGGCGTTGCAACTGCTGCAGTCATCCAGCAGCAGCTGCTGGCTGGCGGACTGCCGGCTACGACTCCCGTGGCCCTGGTCCAGAACGCCAGCTTGCCCGCACAGCAGCAGATACTGACCGATCTGGGGCAGATGACGCAGGCGCTGGCATGCAGCGGACTGGGCAGCCCCTGCGTGTTCGTGGTGGGCGAGGTGGTCGGCCTGGCCGCATCGTCGGAAGCCGGCCTTGACGGCCTGCTGGAGCAGGTGCAACTGCGCCGCGCCGTGGGTGCATAAAGGCCGATTGCTGACAGCTGTCTCCCTTTTGTCTGAGTGCCGAGCCTGCATGACTAGAATTTGTCCGGTAACCCCTGAACATTTGTCACACCCGGCCTCGTCAGTCTGCAGGGGGATAGCGGCGGCCGACACCTATGAGTCATGCGATGAGCACTGCATATCCCGATACCCAGCTTTTGATCGACGGTCAGTGGCAGGACGCTGCCAGCGGCAAGAAAATTGATGTGCGCAACCCTGCAAGCGGCGAGGTGATTGGCCGTGTGGCCCATGCCGATATCGCCGACCTGGACCGCGCCCTGGCGGCGGCCGACAAGGGCTTTCAGGTCTGGCGCAAGGTGTCTGCCCATGAGCGCGGCGCCATCATGCGCCGTGCCGCAGCCCTGCTCAAGGAGCGTGCCGACGAGATCGCCGCGCTGCTGACGCAGGAGCAGGGCAAGCCGCTGGCCGAGGCCAAGGTGGAAATCATTGCCGGCGCCGGCATCATCGAATGGTTTGCCGACGAGGCTCTGCGTGTCTATGGCCGCATCGTGCCTTCGCGTCGCCCCGAGCAGCAGCAGCTGGTGATCAAGGACCCCGTGGGCCCGGTCGCCGCCTTCACGCCCTGGAACTTCCCCGTCAACCAGATCGTGCGCAAGATCGGCGCGGCCCTGGCTTCGGGCTGCTCCTTCCTGGTCAAGGCACCCGAGGAGACTCCGGCTTCCCCTGCCGCCCTGCTCAAGTGTTTTGTCGATGCAGGCATTCCTGCCGGTGTGGTGGGCCTGGTCTATGGCAACCCCGCACAGATTTCCGAATATCTGATTGCCCACCCCTTGATCCGCAAGGTGACCTTCACGGGCTCCACGGCCGTGGGCAAGCAGCTGGCAGCGCTGGCCGGCCAGCACATGAAGCGTTCCACCATGGAGCTCGGCGGTCATGCCCCCGTGATCGTGGCCGAGGATGCCGACGTGCAACTGGCCGTCAAGGCCGCTGGCGCCGCCAAGTTCCGCAACGCGGGCCAGGTCTGCATCTCGCCCACGCGCTTTCTGGTGCACAACAGCGTGCGCGAGGAGTTCACGCGCGCCATGGTGGCCCATGCCGAGGCATTGAAGGTCGGCAACGGCCTGGAGCAGGGCACGCAGATGGGCCCGCTGGCCAACCCGCGTCGCGTGACCGCGTTGACCCAGCTGATCCAGAACGCCGAGCAAAGCGGCGCCAAGCTGATGACGGGCGGCGCATCCTTTGGCTCGGCCGGCAACTTCTTTGCTCCCACGGTGCTGGCCGACGTGCCTCTGACGGCCGATATCTTCAACCAGGAGCCTTTCGGTCCCGTGGCGGCGATTCGCGGCTTCGACAAGATCGAAGATGCCATTCAGGAGGCCAATCGCCTGTCCTATGGTCTGGCCGCCTATGCCTTCACGCGTTCGCTGAAGACGACGCACCTGCTGTCGCAGGATGTGGAAGCCGGCATGCTGTGGATCAACCAGCCTGCTTTGCCATCGGCCGAGCTGCCCTTTGGCGGCATCAAGGATTCGGGCTATGGCTCCGAAGGCGGCCCGGAGGCGCTGGAAGCCTATCTGGTGGCCAAGGCCGTGGCGATCAGCTGCGTCTGAGTCTGCAAGGCGTCTGATGCAAGGCCACCCCCGGGTGGCCTTTTTCATGGGGTGTGTATGCCGTGCGGCTTATGGAGACTGTTTGCCTATCGTTATTCCATAAATGAATAGCGGTGGCTAGAATCGACGGTTTTTTTACATTCGACAACAAATTCCAGCACGCGCCATGCCATTGCACCCCACGGTTTCCCAGATCCATCCTCCGAGTTTTGTTCTTCGCCGCAGTTGGTTGTGGGGTGCGCTGGCCATCGTGCCCATGGGCACGGCTTGGGCCCAGGTGGCAGCTGCGGGCGCAACCGAAGCCACCAGCCAGACTTTCACGCTGGGCACGGTGGAAGTCAGCGCGCGGCGCGAGGCCGAGGAGCCCGGGGCCGGTGACATGCAGCGCGTCAGCAGTGCCGAGATGGAGCGCATCAATGCCAGCACCGTGGCCGATGCCGTGCGCAATCTCCCCGGCGTGAGCCTGTCACGCAACAACCGCAACGAGGAAATGATCAGCCTACGGGGCTTCGACTCGCGTCAGGTGCCCATCTTTGTGGATGGCGTGCCGCTGTATGTGCCCTATGACGGCTATGTGGATCTGGGCCGCTTCACCACCTTCGACCTGGCCGAGATCAATGTAGCCAAGGCCGGTGCCTCGCTGCTGTACGGCCCCAATACGCTGGGCGGTGCCGTCAATCTGGTCACGCGTAAACCGGTCAAGCCCTTTGAGGGCGATGTGCGCTTGGGTGTGGGCAGCGGCGGCGAGCGCAGGGCGAGCTTCAACCTGGGCGGTAACCAGGGCAGCTGGTACTACCAGCTGGGTGCCTCCTACCTGGATGCCGACAGCTTTCCTCTGCCCCGGGGCTTCAGGGATTACAAGAAACAGCCCACCGATACCGGCAACAACCGCGAGAACGCGGACCTCACCGACAAGCGCCTGTCCTTCAAGCTGGGACTCACGCCCAATGCCACGGATGAATACGCCATCGGCTATGTGCGCCAGGAAGGCGAGAAGGGCAATCCCGTTTACACCGGTCAGTCCACGCAGAAGAACGCCGTGCGTTACTGGCGCTGGCCCTACTGGGACAAGGACAGTCTGTATTTCCTGAGCACGACCCGTCTGAACAGCAGCAATGTGCTCAAGACGCGCCTGTACCACGACACCTACAAAAACGGTCTCGACATGTACAAGGACGCCAGCTACACGGCCCATGATCCGACCAGCAGCTACAAGGATGTGAGCAAGGGTGCCAGCGTTGAGTGGATCAACTATGCCTTCTCCGGCCACGAGCTGCATGCGGCCTTCCACTACAAGCAGGACGAGCACACCGACGCGGCCTCGGGCAAGGACCCGCAGAAGCACTACCGCGATGTGACCACCTCGCTGGTGCTCGAGGATCACATCGCCCTGGCCGAGCGCTGGCGCCTGACACTGGGCCTGAGCCACGACCAGCGCGACGCCAAGCAGGTCTACCAGTGGCCCACCGGCTCGACCAGCGCCACCAACGGCCTGGCACGCCTGAGCTATGCGCTCACGGCCCAGGGTGACGAGGTCTATCTGATTGCCTCGCACAAGACCCGCTTTCCGACCATCAAGGACCGCTATTCGGCACGCATGGGAACGGCTCTGGCCAACCCCGATCTCAAGCCCGAGGTGGCCAACCATCTGGAGCTGGGCCTGAGCGGCAAGCCTTGGCAGGGCGGCAAGGGCCAGGCGGCACTGTTCTACAGCCGGGTGCGCGACCAGATCCAGACCATGGTCGTGGACTCCACGGCCTGCGGCGGCAAGACCTGCAACCAGGCGCAGAACGTGGGACGCACGCGCAATGTCGGTTTTGAGGTGTCGCTGGCGCAGCAACTGTCGGCCCAATGGGCTTTGCATGCGGGCTACACCTATCTGAGCCGCACCAATCTCAGCGACCGCAGCATCATCTTGACGGACACGCCGCGCCAGCGCCTGACAGCGGCCCTGCAATGGAACCCGCAGGCCCAGTGGCAGCTGCGCGCCGAGCTGGAGGCCGAGCAGGGCCGCAAGGTGCCGCTGTCGGCCAGTGGCCAGGCACAGGTCTATCAGATGTCCGGCTATGGCGTGGTCAATCTGCGCGCGCGCTATCTGCCACGTCCGGACACCACGCTGGACTTCGGCGTGGCCAATCTGGGCGACAAGTGGTATCAGCTGGCCGACGGTCTGCCCATGCCTGGTCGCAGCTGGTACGTGAACCTGGGATACCGGTTCTGATGGCCATGGAAAACCTGCTTCGGACATCGCTGGCGCGCCGTGACTGGCTGCGCAGTCTGGCTGCCCTGGGCATGGTCGGCGGTCAGGCCCTGGCGGCGCGAGCACAACCCGCTTCGGACGCCGGCGTACAGGTGGCGGCCGTGGGCGGACTCGTGTTGTGCGGCGTATGGCCGTGCGTGGCAGAGCAGGCCAGCCAGGCCCTGGCCATGCCGGTCACCACCGTGGCGGCAGCACCCAAGGAGGGCGTGGTGCCCGCCTTCGCGCGTGGCGAGGCGCAGATGCTGCTGATCCACGCCAGCGACGAAGCCATGGCACTGGAGGCCAGTGGCATGGCTGGCGCCGCGCGCGTCTGGGGCTGGAACGAGCATGTGATTGCTGGCCCCGCTCATGACCCCGCCAGCGTGCGTTCGGCCGCTGACGGCACGCAGGCGCTGCGGCGCATTGCCGAAACCGGCTCGCCCTTCATCGCGCTGCGCGATCCTGGCAGCTATACCGTGGTGCAGCGCCTGTGGCGGCGCGGCGGCATACGCCCCGATGCGCGCTGGCTGCGCGCCGACACCGGCCCGCGCCCGCAAGCCGTGCTGGAGCTGGCGGCGCGGGAGCAGGCCTATGCCGTGGTCGGCCATATTCCCCTGGCCTTCGGCAAGATGGGCGCCCCCGGCATAGAGTTGCTGCTGCATGGCGATCCGCTGATGCGCAGACCCTATGTGCTGCTCACGCCGGGGCCGCGCCATCCGGCCACGGCAGCGCAGCGCAGGGCGGTCAGCCATCTGGCCGACTATCTGCTCTCGGACGCTGGGCAACAGATACTCAAGAATGCCAATGGCAGCGACGGCACCTGGGTGTTTGCGCGCGACAGCGTGCCTGCGGGCATGAGTGCTGGCTAGAGATCGTCAAAGGACCTGTATGAGCTCCAACTCCAACGTGTCGCCACTGGCGGCGCTGATCTACCCTGATGACCAGCACGATATCGAGGTCTTGCTGGAGAGCGTGGCACGGCGGTTGCAGCAATCGGGCCGGAATGTGGGCGGGCTGGTGCATCACCAAAGCCACTATCCCAATGGCAACAAGTGCATGCGTCTGCTGGACCTGCGCAGCGGCCAGCAGTTCGAGATGACCGAGGACCTGGGGGGCAGCTCAAAGGCCTGCAGCCTGAACCCGCAGGCCCTGGCCCAGGCCAGTGTGGTGCTGCGCCAGGCCTTGGTCGATGGTGTGGAGCTGGCCGTGGTCAACTGCTTCGGCCAGCTCGAAGCCGCTGGCGGCGGCTTTGTCCAGGAGATCGCTGCCTTTGTCGAGGCCGGCATTCCCTTGATCACGGTGGTCGCAGCCCGGCATGAGGCCGGCTGGCAGGAATTTACCGGCGGCGCCTTTGTCGGCCTGCCGGTGGATGAAGAAGCCGTGCTGTGCTGGTGCTTGCAGCAGTTGCAAACTCAGTGCACGGAAGACTTGCCATGCTGACACGTCGCCAATGGCTGCATGGAGGCGCAGCGGTGCTGGCTTCCAGCCTGTACCAGGGTGCGTTATGGGCGCAGGACGGTCGCTCCGTCATCGCCGCTCGATTCGGCTCGCTGCCCGCACGGCCGGGCCGCGTTTTCGCTTCAGGTCCGCCGGCTGGCGTGCTGCTGGCCGCGCTGGCGCCGCAGCAGTTGCTGGGCTGGCCCATGCAGCTCGGCGACGCGGCGCGCGCCTATCTGGGCCCGCATTTGCAGTCCTTGCCCTATCTGAGGCGCCTGTCGGGGCGCGGCAGCACGCTGCCGCTGGAGAAGCTGCTGGCGCTGCAACCCGATCTGGTGCTGGACTCCGGCACCTCCGATGCCACCCATGTCTCCGCCGCCGAACGTCTGGCGCGCCAGACGGGCCTGGCATGTGTGCTGGTACAGGGCAGCCTGCCCGAGCATGCGCGCCAGCTGCGTGAGGTCGGTGCCCTGCTGGGCGCAGCCGAGCGTGGCGAGGCCCTGGCCGGATATGCAGACGAAGTTGCCAGGCTAGTGCGCGCCGTGACCGCAGGGCAGGGGGAGCAGGCCAGGCCGCGCGTCTATCTGGGGCGCGGCGCCAACGGCCTGGAAACCGGGCTGGCCGGCTCCATCAATGTAGAGGTGATCGACTACGCTGGCGGCCGCAACGTGGCAGCCCAGGCCGGTACGGGTGGACTCACGCGTGTCTCCATGGAGCAGATCCTGGCCTGGGACCCCGAAGTCATCCTGACACAGGAGGCAGGCTTTGCCGAGCGCGTGCGCCAGGACCCCTTGTGGCGCGGCGTCAGCGCCGTGCGCAGCGGTCGTGTGCACTGCGCGCCCGTGCTGCCCTTCGGTTGGCTGGACGGCCCGCCCAGCGTGAACCGGCTGATCGGCGTGCGCTGGCTGCTCGAAAAGCTGCATCCGGGCCGGCTCGCACGGCAGGACGCAAAGCCCCTGGAGCAGGCAGTGCGCGAGTTCTATGCGCTGTTCTATGGTGTCCAGCTGTCGCCGGTGCAATTGCGGGCGCTGCTGGACGCCGCGCGTTGAAGGCATGGTGCCTGCATGAAGTCCTTTGATTCCGGACCAGGCTGTGAGCGTAGCCAAGGTGCTGCTCCGAGGGCGGACGCCAGCCAGTGCCGCCGGCGCGGTCGGGTGCGCCGGAACCTGGGTTGGTGGGCGGCCCTGGTCTTGCTGGTTCTGGTGCTGCTGTGGGCGCTGGGCTCGGGCCAGTTTGCGCTCGCGCCGGAACAGCTGGCCGAAGCGCTATGGGCACGAGCCACGGGGGCGGCGTCGCCGCTGCCGCCAGCGGCCGAAACCGTGCTCTGGAACATCAGGCTGCCGCGCATCGCAGCCGGCATGGCGGTCGGTGCGATGCTGGCAGCGGCCGGTGCGGCCTACCAGGGCATGTTTCGCAACCCGCTGGTCTCGCCCGACATTCTGGGTGTTTCGGCCGGAGCGGGCCTGGGGGCCGTCGTCGCCATCTATCTGGGCCTGTCGATGTTTGCCGTGCAGTGGCTGGCCTTTGGCGGTGGGCTGGTCGCCGTGGCTGTCGTGGTGGCCATCAGCGCCTGCGTGCGCAGGCACGATCCGGTGCTGGTGCTGGTACTGGCCGGTATTGCACTGGGCGCCTTGCTGGGCGCCGGCATTGCCCTGATCAAGACCCTGGCCGACCCGAACACCCAGCTGCCGTCCATCACCTTCTGGCTCATGGGCGGGCTCTCGGCAGTGACGCTGCAGGAAGTGGCTACCACGGCGCCTGTGATGCTGGCGGCCCTGTTGCCCTTGCTGCTGCTGCGCTGGCGCATCAATCTGCTAGCTCTGCCCGATGAGGAAGCGCGGGCTCTGGGCGTGCCGGTCGGGCGGCTGCGCCTGGTGCTGGTGGTTTGCGCCACCCTGGGCACGGCGGCGGCCGTATCGCTGGCCGGCATCATCGGCTGGGTCGGGCTGGTGGTGCCGCATGTGGCGCGCCTGCTGGTCGGTCCCGATTTCGTGCGACTGCTGCCGGCCTCGGCTCTGCTGGGTGCGGGCTTTGTGGTGGCAGCCGATACGCTGGCCCGCACCATGGCGCGTATCGAGCTGCCGCTGGGCATTCTGACGGCCCTGGTCGGCGCACCTTTTTTCCTGTATCTGCTGGCCCGCACGGGTCGCCGCGAAGGAGAGGGCTGATGGCGGTGCTGGAGTTGCAAGGGCTGCGCACAGGCCACGGCCGCCGCGTGGTCAGCGAAGCGGTGGATCTGTCCATTGCCGCCGGCGAGGTGCTGTGTCTGCTGGGCCCCAACGGCTGTGGCAAGACCACGCTGTTTCGCACCGTGCTGGGCCTGTTGCCGCCGCTGGCGGGTCGGGTGCTGGTGCAGGGGCAGCCGGTACAGCACTGGCCGCGCGCGGAGTTCGCGCGCCGCGTTGGCTATGTGCCCCAGGCCCAGGCCGGGGTGTTTGCCTTCGAGGCGCTGGACATGGTGCTCATGGGCCGCGCCGCGCGCCTGCCGCTGCTGGCCAGGCCCTCCGGCGCGGACCGGGTCATGGCGCTGGCCTGCATGGAACGGCTGCAGATTGCCCATCTGGCCGCACGCCGCTACACGGAGCTCAGCGGCGGCGAGCGGCAGCTGGTGCTGATTGCGCGCGCGCTGGCGCAGGAGCCGGCGCTGCTGGTCATGGACGAGCCCACGGCCAGCCTGGACTTCGGCAACCAGATCCGCGTGCTGGAGCAGATCGAGGCGCTGAGCGCCCAGGGCATGGCCATGCTGTTGTCCACCCACCAGCCCGAGCACGGCTTGCGCGTGGCCAGCCGGATTGCTCTGCTGGGCCATGGGCGGCTGCTGGGCGTGGGCGAGCCGCGCGCCGTGGCCACGCCCGCAGCGCTGGCTGAGCTCTATGGCGTCAGCGAGGCGGCGATTGCTGCCCATCTATCGGGCGGCCGCTGAAGCGGTCAGCGCAACGCGGCGCTGGAGGCAAAGAAGGCCGGATGCTCGCGGATGTCCTGGGCAGCCAGCCGCAGTTGCAGCGCCTGCTCGGGCTGGCGCTGCTGTATGCGCCGGGCCAGGCCTTGCAGCAGCGGCACGGCCCTGGCGGGAGCACTGGGCAATTGCTGCAGTCTCTGCAGCGCGCTGCGCACACCGCGCAAGGTACTCTCGGACAGTAGCAAATCCGCCTGCAGCTGGTGCAGGATCAGCACGGCCTTGCCCACCCGCAGCGCGGCCAGACCGCAGTCGGCTGCGTCCTGCACGGCCGGTGCGCTGACTTTTTCGGAGGCGCGCACCAGGCGCAGCAGGCGGTGGTAGAGGCGGGCGCGCCACACGCGCACGTCGCGGGCGTGCACCGGGGCGGAAGCCATGTCCTGCAGCTCGTGAAACATCATGGCACGCAGGCCGTTGAGCCTGCCTTGCGCGGTGACGGGCAGGATGAAGCGATAGGCCGCCCAGCCAGCCAGCGGGCCGGTGACGATGGCAAACGCCATGGACAGCGAGTGGCCCACATCGAGCTGGTAGGGGAAGTGTGGCGACAGCGCCAGCAGGATCACCATATTGCAATCGAAGCCGTACAGCGTGGTGCGGCGGTGGCTGAGCAGCAGGGCGCCAAGAAAGATGAAGGGCAGCATCATCAGTACCATCTGCAGCTGGCTGTTGGCAAACGGCCAGGCAAACCACTGGCATGCCAGCGCCACGCCGGCGCCCATGGCCTGGCCCAGAATCACGAAGCGCATGGTGAAGACCGGGTTCTCGAACGAGGAGAACACGGTGATCATCACCGACAGGCCCAGCAGCATGTAGGCGCCGCCGTGCCAGCCTGTGATCACCCAGACCAGGCCGACCAGAAAGATGGCGCTGAAGGCCCGCAGCATGGCCCGGCGCGCGCCCACCCAGTCGCTGTGCAGGACCACGGGCAGCTGGCGTGCGCGGTGGTGGGCCGGCAGCCTCAAGTCGCTGGCGGCCACAAAATGGGCCTGCAGGGCCAGGCCGATATTGCCCAGGATTTCCTCGGCATGGCCCCAGCCGGCGGCAGCGCTGCGGGCTGTGGCTATGGCGTCGATGGCGGCCAGCGGTGCGGGCTGGGTTTCCAGCAGCTTGGCGGCCTGCTCCAGCGCGGCCGTCATGATCCGGGCCTGCTCGGCCGTGAAGGCGGGGGTCAGGGTCTTGCCCGTGCTGTCGCGCAGCCAGAGCAGGGCCGAGATCTGGGTGTTGATCAGGCGGCGCAGCGCCCGCACGGCGCGGCGCGAACGCTGCGATCCGGCGGCATGCGGGTCCAGCCCTTCTTCGATGGCAGCCATCACGGCCAGTCGCTCGGCCAGGTCCCTGGGGCTGAGGGCGCTATGGCCGCTGGCCGTGGCCTGTGCCGCATCGGCGATGTCGCGCAGCAGGCGGGCGCAGAGTCGCCGTACCCTGCCGTCGCCGGGGATTTCAGCGCCCACGGGCGTGAACAGCCAGCCCACGACGAGGGCGGCGGCCACGCCGGTCAGCGCGGTGAACAGGCGATCCCAGCCCAGCGCGTAGACATGGGCGGGGTTGCCGTTGTCCAGCAGGGCCACCATGGAGGCCGAATAGCCGGCCAGCATGGTGCCGTAGGAGGCAAAGCTGCGCTGCAGATTGCCCAGGCCCGCGCAGATGCCGATCCACACCGCCAGCCCCGTGACCAGCCACAGCAGATCGCCATTGGCCACCAGTACCAGCACCACGCCGGCGGCCGTGCCGACCAGCGTGCCCGTGGTACGGAAAAAGCTTTTCTCCAGCAGTTGGCCACGCAGCGGCTGGGAGGCGGCCCAGACCGTCATGCCCGCCCATTGCGGATGTTCCAGCCCCAGGGCCCAGGCCGCGAACACGGCAATACAGGCTGCAAAAGCCGTGCGCAGATGCTGGCGCAGGCGGGCGCTGTCAAAGCCCCATCGCGTGGCGCTCTCCAGCAGGCGGTCGTAGGCAACCACGCTCATGCGCGCTCCTCGGGCTGGACCTGGGCTGAGCGCTGCTCGTGCATCTGCTCGATACGGGCGCGAATCTTGTTGACGCCATCCAGCATGGCTTCGATCTCGGAGTCCTCAAGGTCCTGCAGCAGACTGAGTTCTGCCTCCAGCATGGTGGCGCGGACATGGTCCACAGCGCCATGGCCTTCGGCCGTGAGAAAGATGCGCTTGCTGCGGCGGTCGGCCGCATCGGCGCGGCGCTCCACCCAGCCCTTGCCTTCGAGAATGTCGAGCAGACGCACCAGGCTGGAGCCGTCCAGGCCCACGCGCTCGGCCAGCTCCTTTTGCGTCACGCCGTCACCCCAGGCGCGCAGGTGCAGAAGTGGCGTCCAGGTGGCGTCGGTCAGGCCGCTGGCGGCCAGCTGTTCTTCGACAAAACGCCGCCATTGGCGGGTCAGGGTGACCATGAGAAAGCCCAGGCGGTCGCGAGAGGGAGCATCGGCAAAAGACATGGCCGAATTTTGATGTTTATTCAATTAATTTGCAATTCAAATTAATTGAATCTGCATTTATGGCAAGGGTATTCCCTGGTTTGTGAGAAGCAAAAAAAAAAGAGAGCGCCATGCGCTCTCTTTCAATGGGTTTCAGCCCTGTTTATGTTGTATTTCTAATCCAGTAAAGCGCAAGCCGCTATCAGAAAAGTGTAGGAATCCAGAGATTCAATACCAGGCCGGCGACCAGCAGCCAGACGAACAGCGCCAGGGCCAGAATCAGCGGTTTGGTGCCGGCAGCACGCACGGCGCGGATATGGGTGGTCAGTCCCAGGGCGGCCATGGCCAGGGCCAGCAGTGCGTTGTCAAGCTGAATGCCGACGCTGACTGCTTCCTTGGGCAGCACGCCCAGGGAGTTGACGCCGGCCATGGCCACGAAGCCCACGGCAAACCAGGGAATGGTGATCCGGTTGCCGGGCTGGCCGTCGTTCACGCCCAGGGCCCGTTCGCTGCGTGTCAGCCACATGGACAGCACCAGCAGGAAGGGCGCCAGCATCATCACGCGCACCATCTTGGCGATCACGGCCGTATCGGCGGCCTGGCTGCCGATGGCTTCGCCGGCGGCCACGACCTGGGCCACCTCATGCACGGTGGAGCCGACGAAAACGCCGTATTGCTGCATGCTGGTGTCTATCCAGCCGTACTCGGCATTCCAGTGGAACAGCGCCGGGTAGAGAAAGGTGCCGATGGTGCCGAACACCACCACAGTGGCCACGGCCACGGCCACGTCCTCTGCGCGGCCCTTGACCACGGGCTCGGTTGCCAGCACGGCGGCAGCGCCGCAGATGGAGGCGCCGGCCCCCACCAGCATGGTGGTGCGCTTGTCCATGCCCAGCAGCTTCTGGCCTATCCACTGCGCCAGCAAAAAGGTGCTGGACAGCACCAGCGCATCGATCACCACACCGGCCATGCCGACCTGGCCGATGTCCTGGAAGGTCAGGCGCAGACCGTAGAGCACGATGCCGGTGCGCAGCAGGCGAGCCTTGGTGAAGGCGATGCCGCTGGCACACTGGCTGGCGATGGCCGGATAGACGGTGTTGCCGATCAGCAGACCGATGATGATGGCCAGCGTCAGCGCGCTCAGGCCGTTGTTCTTGATGGCCGGAAACTGTGCGGCCCAGGTGGCGACGGCAGCGATGGCACCTGCCAGCAGCAGGCCGGGAATCATCCCGCCGGTCTTGTGCATCCAGCCTTGCGAGGGTGCGGAGTTTTTCAGTGTTGTAGTGTTCATCGTGACCTTTCGCAGCAGGCAAGACAACAGGTCTGATTGCCGGCATGGAGATCACTTTAGATTTCTTGGTTATATTTGTATAACTAATAGTTTTTGTAAGATCAACCTATAAAACAGGTAGATTGGGCTTTCTGGCGCCTGCAATCCGACTCAATCATTGACGGCATGAGTCGCTGATGGAATGGCCGGGCTGTCCGTTTTCTGCTGGCAGGCAGGGGCTAACGGCGAGCCTGCTCTCATCGATACGAATATACGAATCATCGTCATGCTGCACCTCACCTTGCGTCAGTTCGAGATCTTCTGCGCCGTGGCCCAAAGCGGTACCACGGTGGCGGCCGCAGAGGCCGTAGCGCTCTCGCAGTCGGCCACCAGCGCCGCTCTACAGCAACTGGAGCAAGGCCTGGGCGTGCAGTTGTTCGAGCGCGTGGGCAAGCGCCTGGTGCTCAACGATGCGGGCCGTGCGCTGCTGCCCCAGGCTCTGGGCGTGCTGGAGCAGGCCAGAGGTATAGAGCAGACGTTTTCCGCGCGTGCAGCCAATATGCCGGTGCGCCTGCGCGTGGCGGCCAGCACCACCATCGGCACCTATGCGCTGCCCGAAGTGCTGGCGCGGCTGGCACGCTCGCATCCGCTGGTGCGCGTGGATCTGCAGATCGCCAATACCCAGGAAGTTGGCGAAGCCGTGCTGGCCATGGAGGTCGACATGGGCCTGATCGAGGGCAGCAGCCATTGGCAGGGGCTGGAGGTCGAGCCTTGGCTGCGCGACGAACTGGTCATCGTGGCATCGCCGCAGGACCCGCTGGCCGAGCAGGCGCGCAGCAAGCCGCTGGGTGTGGCGGCGCTGCGCAAGGCGGCATGGCTGTTGCGCGAAGCGGGTTCCGGCACGCGAGAGATGGTCGAGCATGCGCTGCTACCGCATCTGCACCAGCTGCCTGCGAGCGCCACGCTGGGCAGCTCCGAGGCGATTGCACGCTGTGTCGAGCAGGGGCTGGGCATCAGCTGTCTGTCGCGCGTGCTGGTGCAGTCTCAGCTGCAGGCCAGGGCGCTGGAGATTCTGCCCACCACCTTGCCGCGCATGTGGCGCAACTTCTCTCTGGTGCAGCGTGCCGGCAAGCGCCGCTCGCCCGCGCTGCAGGCCTTTGTCGATGCCTGCAAGGCCAGCGAACCGGCGCTGAGCGAGCCATCGGGTCCATCCAATGTCAAACACGCTGTAGCGCCTGAATGACAGACGTCGACAGCTATGGTTTTCTTAACAATGATTTGCTTGCGACACCGGTTTTTGCCCCTATATTGGGTAGACAAGTCGGGCGCGGGCCGTGCAGCGCCGGCTTTCTCAAGCAGGGAGGAACACCATGAAAACCATCGATGAAATGCTGCACCTGGACCTGCTCACTCACGAACAGCACTTGCAGATCAGCCACTGGATCGACGATGCGCAGTCCCCCGAGGCCATTTTGCAGATGCCTGCCGGACTCTGGCAGGCCGTGGAGCGCGCCAGCCAGGCCATGGGCGTGAACGAGGATTTGCTGCGCCCGCCCGCGCTGGACGCAGGCGGTCTGACTTTCAGTCAGTAGGTCGCCGGGCCTGGCTCTCAGCCAAAAGCGCCTCAAACGCAGGCTGCACAAGCGCAGCCTGCTCTGATTTTCATTTCAGCGGGATAGCCGTTCCCTGTGGCACGGCCACGGCGGTGACGCTGTTCTGGGGCGAGCCCTCGATCACCCGGTCCGAGTAGGTCATATAGATCAGGGCGTTGCGCTTGGCATCCACCATGCGCACCACACGCAGGCGCTTGAACAGCAGCGAGGTGCGCTCGGTAAATACTTCTTCCTGCTGCCTGAGCGGCGCGGGGAATTGGATATTGCCCGTAGCCTGGCAGGAAATAGACGCTTCCGAGCGATCCTCGGCCAGGCCCAGGCCGCCCTTGATGCCGCCGGTCTTGGCACGCGAGACATAGCAGGTCACACCCGGCACCTTGGGGTCGTCATAGGCATCGACCACGATCTTGTGATCCGGGCCAATCCACTTGAAGACGGTATCCACGGCGCCTATCTGTTCGGCATGGCTCATGCCGACAAAGGCCATGGTTCCTACGGCGGCGGCCGCGACGGCCAGAACGGCAGAGAGCAGTTTCATGGTGGTGCGCATACAGTGAGTTAAGGGTTAACCCTTGTCTTTTAACAGGGCATTGTGCCCCGAGCAAGGGATTGGCAGCCGGCCTGAAGACAATACCGGCTGCTGCAGAGCTTTCTGTATTGCATCACGGTTTGCCCCGGCCTGCTGGCGGGCACCGGCAGCTGAGACGCTGCCACAGGCATGACACAGCGCATGCCGGACTTCCGAACTCCCTCTTTGATCAGCGACGGCCCTCGGGCGGTGGCTTCATGCAAGCGCCGCATCCGCCGGATGTGGCTGTTATCTATGTCGGTGAACGTTTCCGCGCCCGGTCTGAGCGCTTCCTCCCTGTTGTTGATGGCACTGGCCTGTGGCCTGTGTGCGGGCGGCAACTATTTCAACCAGCCACTGCTGCACTCGATTGCCGGTCATTTCTCGGTCAGCGAGTCGGCGGCCGCGACCAGCGTGACGCTGGCCCAGGTGGCCTATGCGGCAGGTCTTTTGCTGCTGGCCCCGCTGGGCGACAAGCTGCAGCGCCGCGGCCTGGCCGTGAGCCTGATGCTGCTGGCGGCCCTGGGGCAGGCGCTGTGCGGCCTGGCGGGACAGTTCGATCTGTTTTTGCTGGGCACGCTGATGGCCGGTCTGTTCTCGGTTGCGGCCCAGGTGCTGGTGCCCATGGCGGCGGCCCTGGCCCAGCCGGGGCAAAGCGGGCGGGCCGTGGGCTGGGTGATGAGCGGTCTGCTGCTGGGCATTCTGCTGGCGCGCAGCGTGGCCGGGATGGTCTCGGAGGCCTGGGGCTGGCAAGCCGTCTACCAGGGCGCTGCGCTGGTGATGGCCGTGGTGGCGCTGTGGCTGTGGAGGGCGCTGCCGGCATCGCGCAACCCCAGTCCTGTAAGTTATCCACAGGTGCTGAGAAGCATGTGGCATCTGCTGTGCAGTCAGCCGGGTCTGCGCCAGCGCACCCTGGTCAGCGCGCTGGCGTTCGCCTCGGTCAGCGTGCTGTTCTCGACCATGGCGCTGCAGTTGTCCAGCGGTCCCCTGGGCCTGGACGACGGGCAGATCGGCTTGATCGGTCTGGCCGGTGCGGCGGGTGCCCTGGTGGCCACGCAGGCGGGGCGACTGGTGGACAAGGGCCTGGGCCGCGTGAGCTGCGCCATCGGGGCGCTGGCCCTGCTGCTGTCCTGGCCGCTGCTATGGGTGGGCGGAGCGCATCTGGGCTGGTTCGTGCTGGGCATGGTGGTGATCGATCTGGGCCTGCAATGCCTGAATATCACCAACCAGGCCACAGTGGCCCAGTTGCTGCCCGCAGCGCGCGGCCGCATGAATGCCGTCTATATGACGGGCTATTTCACGGGCGCGGCGGCGGGCTCGGCGCTGGGGACTCTCGCCTGGCGCATCAACGGCTGGCAGGGTGCCTGCGTGCTGGGCCTGGCCCTGGCGCTGCTGGCCTGCCTGGGCACTTTCAGGATGCGCAAGACCCATGGCCTGGTGGCCAGGCTGGCCTAGAGCTGCTGGCGTCTAAAGATCCCAGCGCAGGGAGGCGATAAAGGTTCTCTGCGGATAGGGATGGAAGTTCCAGTACTTGGCATTGTTGGCGTTGTCTATGCCAAAGGCGGCCGACAACTGCTTGTCGATCTGATAGCGGGCCCGCAGATCGACGCTGAAGTACTGGCTGGCACCCATATAGGTGTCGGCATGCACGTCGCTGTTGTCCAGATTCGAGTACTGGCGCCCGCTGTAGCGCGCCGCCACGGTCAAGGCCCAGCGTTCATCGGGCTTGTAGGTGGCCCAGGCCGTGGCACGCCAGCGTGGCACACGGGGCTGCCATTTGCTGACGCTGGCCGGGTTGGCGGC
This sequence comes from Comamonas sp. C24C, assembly GCF_053345995.1. Lineage (NCBI taxonomy): Bacteria > Pseudomonadati > Pseudomonadota > Betaproteobacteria > Burkholderiales > Comamonadaceae > Comamonas > Comamonas sp. C24C. Next base: position 182,214 of record NZ_JBKFBC010000001.1, read on the forward strand.
ATTGGCCGTGATGCGCGAGTTGGCCCAGGTCAGGCTGCCGCCCAGGTCCAGCCCGCGAACCCACACCGACTGCGCCGAGTAAGCCAGTTCCAGCCCCGAGGTGCGGACCTGATCCACGTTCTGCACCGCAGAGATGGTGGTTCCGGGAATCAGCTGGCTGTAGAGCGCATCGCGCGTGCGCTCGTGGAACCAGGTGGCGCGTAGCAGGCCATTACCCAGGTCTTGCTCGGCCGTCAGCTCGCCCGTCCAGGACTTTTCGGGTTTCAGATTCGGGTCGTTGATGAAGGACAGTGCCCCGCCAGAGGTCGCACCATACAGCTCGCCCACCGTGGGAAAGCGCACGGCACGGCCCAGCGAGGCCTTGAGCGTGGTGTTGCGGGCCAGCTGGTAGGCCAGCGCGGCCTTGGGCGAGAAATGCGATTCGCTGCGCTGGGCGTAATTCAGCTGGCTGCTTGCTGTGGCGGTATGGCCCTGGCTGGCCGTCCAGTCCTCCCAGCGCAGACCCAGCACGGCCTTCCAGTCCCTGGCCAGCTGCCAGCTGTCCTGTGCCCAGGCATAGCGGGTCTCGGCCCTGCCGCCGACCTGGCTGACGATGGACTGCTCGTTGGCCGTGCCGGACTGCCAGTCGCCAACCACGTTGTATTTGCTGATGTTGAGCTTGTAGGCATCGCGGCCCAGGCCGAAGTCCACGATATGTGTGCCCTGCAGGCCCAGTATGTCGTTCTGTCGCCATGTGCCCTTGGCGGCCAGCGTGTTCCAGCCCGTGCCGTCCTGATCCTGCAACGTGCCCTTGCCACCCAGATTGGCAGCCGGCTGGGCTACGGTGGGCACGCGCTGCTGATCCTTGCCGTAGTCGTACAGGCTGGCGCTGAGCTCCCAGTCGAACTCGCCCTGGGTATGGCTTTTGAGCGAGACGCCATGCATGGTGTGGGTCTGCTGGTCCTGGCTCAGTCCGAAGGCGGTGTCGGCCAGCTTGTAGGTCTTGCCGTCGATATTGATATTGCCGCTGTACACCGGCTGGCCGTCCGGCCCGCGCAGATAGGTCTGTGAGCTGCCCTTGGCGCTGTTCTGCCACCAGCCCAGCGTGTAGCTGGCGCGCAGCGTGGGCGTGATGTCATAGGCCAGCTTGATCTTGGCGTGATCCTGCCGGGTGCGGTACTGCGTGCCTGCACCCAGGATGTACCAGGGCTGGTTGGTGGTGTTGAGCCCGGCAATGGCACCGGTCACGGGCGTGCCGGCACCGCCCGCCACGCCGGCGGACTGCAGCACGGTGGGGAAGGTCATGGGCTGGCCCTGGCTGTCGCTGCGACTCAGGTTGATCCAGTACGACCAGTCGCCGCTTCTGCTGCCTATGGAAGCGCTGGTGTTCCAGCTGCGGTAATTGCCGCTGCTGCCCAGCACGTCGGTACTCTGGTGGGCATAGCCGGCGGCCACATGGGCTTCGAGCTTGTCGGGCATGCGCGTCACATAGTCCACCACGGCGCCGGCGGAATTGCCGGGGTAGGCGGCCGAGAACGGGCCGTACATGACATCGACGCGTTCGATCTCCTCGGGCGTCACCAGGCCCCAACGCGGCGCATAGTTGCTGCCGTTGGCAATGCCATTGCCCAGATAGTTGGACAGCAAAATGCCGTCGGCATAGACGGCCGAGCGCGCGCTATTGCCCGTGCCCGAAGCCCGCGTGGAGAGTATGGCGTGGTTGTAGTCGCCGATATAGCGCTTGCGCACCAGCAGGCTGGGCAGGTATTTGAGCGCGTCCTCGCTGTCCGTGGCGTTGATGCGCGTTTCTATCTCCTCGCGCGTGATGCCCTCGATGGTGGTCGGAATCTGCGTGGGCAGTGAGCTAGGCTGGCCACCGTTGACGGTGACCACGCCCAGGGTCTTGGAGCGCTCAGGCAGGTCGGCGGACTCGGTTGAGGTCTGGGCCAGGCACGGCCATGCGATACCACTGACCACCAGTGGCAGAAAAATCTGTTTCATGAATGCTTACCTTGGGACGTAGTCGTCCCTATGAATCTGATAGCGGCCAGCGCAGATCGGAACTGCGCTAGAGCCAGAAATGGTTCAGAGGTAAGCGGGAGGTGGCCCGCGCGCGGGCAGGGGGGCTGCGGTGAGTGAGGCGATGCGCGCCCGCTGCACGGGCTGCAGCGCATGCCACAGCGGTGACTCGGTAGGGGGCGGCAGTTGCAGCGCGGGCGGAGGTGGTGCTGCATGGGGCAGGCACATGGGGCAATCGAGGTGACCCGCACCCAGAACGCTGTCGCCGTCTTCGCCCTTGACGATCAGCTTGACCGCGCCGGTGCTGGTGCAGATCAGCTCAAACCCCTGAGACTGGATCAGCGGGGCGGCTGCCGCCACCCCCATGGACAGTGCCAGCCATGCCAGCACGCACCGGCCCAGCAGGCAGGTGGCTATGCGGCGAAGCTGTTGCAAGGTCATGGGTGGGCTGGGCGTTGCGAATATGCGTCCGGATCATACGTCGTCTGCTGGCGCAGAGCATGCGTGAAAACCGCCGCGCAAGCCCTGCCGCAGGTGCAAAGTGCTGTGACTTCAAATACAAAACCCGGCGCAAGGCCGGGTCGGTATGGAGGTGCGGAGGGCTCATGCACGGCTCCTGGGCTGGAATATGGGCACTCGCTCAAGCGAGAGATGGCAAGCAAGAGCCGCCTCGCGGCGAGGCCGTCGTCCCCCTCAGGGGTCACTGTCCATTCACATGCTTGCGCAGATGCTCCAGCGCTTCCTCCACCTGATCCACCAGCACCAGGCACAGGTCGCCGGGTTGCAGGCGGGCCAGGGCATGGTCGATGGCGAGAAACTCGCCATGGATCTCGGTGCTGTAGCTGGTGCGGGGCGCGCCTTCCAGACCCTTTTTCAGCAGGGCCAGCACTTCGCCATCCACGCGGCCACGCTGGCAGGCGTCCTGATAGAGCACTACATCGTCGAACACCTTGCCCAGAATCTGGGTCTGCTCGGTGATGTCCTGGTCGCGGCGGTCGCCGGCGCCCGAGATCACCACGCTGCGGCGCTTGGCAGGCATGGCTTCCACGGCCTGGGACAGCGCGCGAATGGCGTCGGGGTTGTGACCGTAGTCGGCAATGATGGTGGCGCCCTTGTAATCCATCACATTGAAGCGGGCAGGGGCGTTGTCGCTGTCGTTGAGGAAGCCTGCCAGACCGCGGCGGATGGTCTGCCAGGGCAGGCCGGCCGCCCAGGCGGCGCCGATGGAGGCCATGACGTTTTCCACCTGGAAGGTGATGGTGCCATTACGGGTCAGCGGAATGTCGCGCAGCGCGATGCTCTCGCGCCAGGATCCTTCAGCGGCCACGATGGCGTCGCCATCGACATAGACCACGCGGCTGCCCTGGGCACGGTGCGTGGCCATGACGGGGTGGTGGCGGTCGGCGGCAAAGAAGATGACCTTGCCAGGGCAGACATGGGCCATGGCCGCGACCAGCGGGTCGGCAGCGTTGAGCACGGCATAGCCAGTGGGCGCCACGTTCTGCACGATGACGCGCTTGAGCACGCCGACATCTTCCTTGGTAGTGATGAAGTTCAGGCCCAGGTGGTCGCCTTCGCCCACATTGGTGACCACGGCGACCTGGCAGCGGTCAAAGCCCAGGCCTTCGCGCAAGATGCCGCCGCGTGCGCATTCCAGCACGGCCGCATCGGTCTCGGGGTGGGCCAGGGCGTTGCGTGCACTCTTGGGGCCGGAGCAGTCGCCGCTGTCGATCTGGCGGCCGTTGACGTACACGCCGTCGGTGTTGGTCATGGCGGTGCGCCAGCCATGCGAGGTGAACAGATGGGCGATCACGCGGGTGGTCGTGGTCTTGCCATTGGTGCCGGTGACGGCAACCACGGGGATACGGCCGTCGTCGCCGGGCGCGAACAGCTCGTCCACCATGGGCGCGCCCACATTGCGGGGACGGCCGAAGGAGGGGGCCAGGTGCATGCGCAGGCCGGGGGCGGCATTGACTTCCACGATGCCACCGCTTTGCTCTTCCAGGGGCTTGAGCATGGTTTCGCAGACCACGTCCACGCCGCAGATATGCAGACCGATGGTCTGCGCGGCCTCGATGGCCCGGGCGGCGATTTCTGGATGCACGTCATCGGTCACATCGGTGGCGCTGCCGCCGGTGGACAGATTGGCGTTGTTGCGCAGCACCACGCGCTGGCCCTGGGCGGGCACGCTGTCGGGCGTCAGGCCTTCGCTGGCGATGCGGGCGATGGCGATATCGTCCAGGCGTACCTTGGTCAATGCCGTGCCGTGGCCGGAGCCGCGGCGGGGGTCCTGGTTGACGATGTTCACCAGTTCGCGGATGGTGTGCTGGCCGTCGCCCAGCACCTGGGGCGGCTCGCGGCGGGCGGCAGCCACCAGTTGGCCGCCGACGACCAGCATGCGGAAGTCATGGCCAGGCAAAAAGCGCTCGACGAGGATCTCGTCGCCAAACTCGCTGGCGGTCTTGTAAGCGGCTTCCAGACCTTCGCGGGTGGTAATGTTCACCACCACGCCCTTGCCCTGGTTGCCGTCCTGGGGCTTGACTACCACGGGCAGTCCCACTTCCAGGGCCACGGCCCAGGCGTCTTCCACGTCAGCGACGGGGCGGCCCATGGGTACGGGCACACCGGCTGCGTGCAGCAGGCGCTTGGTCAGGTCCTTGTCCTGTGCAATGGATTCGGCCACGGCGCTGGTGGAGTCGATCTCGGCGGCCTGGAAGCGGCGCGCACGCGAACCCCAGCCCAGTTGCACCAGCGAACCGGTGGTCAGGCGACGGAAGGGAATCCCGCGTGCCACGGCGGCATCGACGATGGCACCGGTCGAGGGGCCGATACGGTCGTCCTCGTCCAGCTCGCGCAGCTCGGCAATCGTGGCGTCAGCATCGAAGGGGGTGTCGTTCAATGCGGCCTGAATCAGGGCCTCGGCACGCTCCATGGCCAGCTTGCCCACGGATTCTTCGGTGTACTCGACCACCACCTGGAAGGTGCCGTGCTCCACGGTCTCATGGGTGCGGCTGAAGGTGACGGGGCAGCCCGCCTGGGCCTGCAGCGACAGGGCGGCAACTTCCAGCACATGGGCCAGCGACAGGCGCTGGTCCGCGCCATGGGGCTGCAGCGTACCGATGGTGGGGAAACGCGCCCGCAGCTTTTCTTCAAAGCCGGGCATGGCGGTGTACAGCAGCTCGCTGTCTTCACAGTGCACGATGGCTTCGATGGCGGTGCTGCGGGTCCAGAGGTTGGGGCCGCGCAAGGCTCGGTTGCGAGTGATCTGCATGGTGTTTCTTTCAGCTGAATTTCAAGCTTTTCTTGGTCTGACGCTTGTGTGGCAAGCGTCAGCAGCTATATCTGTTGAAGCGTTTTATGGGGCAATCAAGCCTGGTATTCAAAGGTCTTGATGCCGGCGCCGATCAGCTCGGGCGTGATGTCCAGCGCCCAGGCGGTGGCAATCGCGGCCAGCAGCGCGCTGGTCTCGGGGCGCTTGCCGCCGGCCAGGGACAGTGCTTCCAGCGTGCCGAGCACACGTTCCTGGGTGCCGGTGGCCAGCACCACGTTGTTGCCCTTGAGGAATACAGCGCGACCGCCTTCATGACGGGCTTCGGTGTTGGCGCGGTGGGCGGCGACAAATTCGTTGTCGGCGCCGGTGGCGTACAGAATCACTTCGCCGTCGCAGAGCTCGGCCAGATCGGCCACTTCGGGCAGGTCGGCGTTGAGCACGCCTGCGCCTTCGTCCAGCACCACATCGATCTGGGTGCGCATCACGCGGCGCATCTGGCCGGGCTCCAGCACATCGTGATCGGCCAACTGCTCGTAGCCGTCCATGTCGGTGACCACGCCGACCAGGCAGCGGTCGTAGGCCAGGCCTTCTTCCAGGATGGAGCGGGCCGTGGTCTGGATGACGGCGGCTTCGGCCAGACGGTTGGTCAGCAGGCGATGGGCACCGGCCCAGTTGGCAGTATTGGTCTTTTGCGTATGGCGATTGGCGAGGAACATGCCTTCGCCGCTGGCCACGCCGGTCAGCTTGCCCGACAGCTGCAGCAGCCAGCCGACCAGACGCGAAATGAAGGCGTTGTTGCGCGTGCCAACGATGCCGACCACGGGGATGCGACCGGCGCCGGCACCGTCTTCGCGGGGGAAGAGGTGGTCGGCAATGGCCATGCCCACGGGGCGCGGTGCGCCGCTGGTGGGCTTGAGGTGCATCAGCAGGCCGGGGCCGGCGTTGACTTCGAGAATCGCACCCTGGCCCTGCATGGGCTTGGAGACATCCTGCAGGATCATGTCCATGCCGGCGATATCAAGGCCAACGATCTTGGCGGCCAGCACGGCGTAGTAAGCCACGTCGGGGTGTACCTCGTCGAGGCAGTCGATGGCCATATTGCCGTTACGCTGCAGCAGCACGCTCTGGCCTTGCGGAATCACGCTGTCGGGCGTCACATGCTGGCGATTGAGTTCCAGCTTCACGGCGCCAGCTTCCAGGTTGATCCAGTCCAGCGGGTATTCCTGCTCGGGTCCGCGGCGCGGGTCCTGATTCAGCACTTCGACCAGTTCGCGCAGCGTGGCATTGCCATTGCCGTAGACGGAAACCGTCTCGCCCTTGGTGGCTGCCACCACCTTGCAGCCCACGACCAGCAGGCGGTGCTCCACGCCGTCGATGAATTTCTCGACGATCACGTCCGAGCCTTCGGGCTGGGCCAGTGCAAATGCGGCCTTGATGTCGGCTTCCTTGGACAGCTCCAGGGTCACGCCACGGGCATGGTTGCCGTCCGAAGGCTTGACGGTCACGGGAAAGCCGATGTCCTGCGCCACTTCCCAGGCTTCTTCGGGCGATGCCACGATCTGGCCTTCGGGCACGGGCACGCCGCAGGCGGCCAGCAGGCGCTTGGTGAAGTCCTTGTCCTGGGCAATGCCTTCGGCGATGGCGCTGGTCTGGTCGGACTCTGCCGTCCAGATGCGGCGCTGCGCCGCGCCATAACCCAGCTGTACCAGATTGCCGTCGTTCAGGCGGATATGGGGGATACGGCGCTCGCTGGCGGCATCGACGATGCAGCCGGTCGAGGGGCCCAGGTAACGGTCGTTGATGGCCGTCTTGATGGCATGCACGGCGGGCTTGAGGTCGAACGGCTCGTCATTGATGGCCGCCATCAGCAGCTTGTGACCATGCTCCAGCGCCACGCGGGCCACGGCCTCCTCGGGGCAGCGGAACACCATGCGGTACACGCCGCGCTTGGAGATTTCGCGGGTCTGACCGAATTCGGCGGGCATGCCGGCCAGATTCAGCAACTCGATGATGACATGCTCCATCACATGACCCATCCAGGTGCCGCCTTCCAGGCGCTGGATGAAGCCACCGCGCTCGCCGACGCCGCAGGTGTGCTCGATCAGGTCGGGCAGCCAGCTCGTCAGGCGCTCGTTGAGGCCGGGGATCTTGTTGGACGGGTAATCTTCCAGCTCTCCCAGATCCAGCCAGACCTCCAGTACCGGGCGGTAGGTCCAGACACTGGGGCCACGCAGGAAAGTTGTGCGCAAGAGTTGGATGTCGTTGAATTTCGCCATGTTGATCAGCGGATAGGAATGAGGAGAGCAGGTTTTCTTAAACTCCTGCCCCTGATAGGTTGGCATTGTGCGCCCAGAATCTGCATTGTGAAGCTTGTCAGCCTAATTGCAGGTTCGCGCGTTAACCAGGGTGTATCGGACGTCAGGCGCAGCCATATTCACCATGCCGAAGCGGTTGCCCGCATGACTCTTGGAGCCGCCATCGGCGGAGAAAAATAACTCAACATGCAACATCACCATACTGTGGACGCCTCGGCAGTCTTTGCCGGCCCCCTGGGGGGCGAGCTACGAGCAAGACTCGCTGAACATGAAAACGTATTAGCCGTCGTCCCGGTTGACCTGAGTGCGGATTTGCAGTTTGGCAGCGGCCTGCTGGCGCTGACGCAGGAGCGTTTGCTGGCCTGCGATCCCCAGACCCGGCAGTGGCGTGAATGGGCCCTGACCGTGGAGCAGAGCCTGCGCCTGCAGGACCATGGCGGCGTGGGCAATCTGGAGCTGCATGATCCTCGCGAGCGTTTGGCGCACTGGCTCATCACCCTGAAGCACCAGACCGCCATGCTGCAGCTGATGCAGCAGTTCGACCGCCAGCGCGAGCGCATCGCGCGCCAGGAGGTCTACAGCGCGGTCAGCGACGAGGATGTCCCGCATTGCCCGGTCTGCCACACGGCTCTGCCACCCGATACCGAAGAATGCCCGGCCTGCGCACGTCAGCAGGCACCTCAGACCTCGACCTGGGTGCTGCTGCGCCTGTGGCGCTTTGCCAAGCCCTATCAGGGCCAGCTGCTGCTGGGCTTCCTGCTGACCGTGGCCAGCACGGGCGCGCAACTGGTGGCGCCTTATCTGACCATCCCGCTGATGGACAAGATCCTGATCCCGTTCCAGAACGGCGAAAAGATCAACCGGGATCTGGTTTTCTTCTATCTGGGCATGTTGCTGGTGTCGGCGCTGCTGGCCTGGGCGCTGGGCTGGGCACGCACCTTCGTGCTGGCCAAGGTGTCCGAGCGCATAGGCTCCAATCTGCGCACCACCACCTACAACCACTTGCTGAACCTGTCGGTGGACTACTACGGCAGCAAGCGCACGGGGGATCTGATGGCGCGTATCGGCGCTGAAACCGATCGTATCAATCTCTTTCTGTCGTTAAATGCCCTGGACTTTGCGACCGATGTGATGATGATCGTGATGACCTCGGCCATCCTGTTCTCCATCAACCCCTGGCTTGCGCTGGTCACGCTGGTGCCGCTGCCCTTTATCGCCTGGATGATCCATACCGTGCGCGACCGCCTGCGCACCGGCTTCGAGAAGATAGACCGCGTCTGGTCCGAGGTGACCAATGTGCTGGCCGACACCATCCCCGGCATCCGCGTGGTCAAGGCCTTTGCTCAGGAAAAGCGTGAGGCCGACCGCTTTGCCGACGCCAACCTGATCAATCTCCAGGCCAACGACAAGGTCAACAAGACCTGGTCGCTGTTCACCCCCACGGTGACGCTGCTGACCGAGGTCGGCATTCTGGTGGTCTGGGGCTTCGGCATCTATCTGGTGGCCGGCGGCTCCATCACCGTCGGTGTGCTGACGGCTTTTATCGCCTATATCGGCCGTTTCTACACCCGCCTGGATTCGATGAGCCGCATCGTCTCGGTCACGCAGAAGGCTGCGGCCGGTGCCAAGCGCATCTTCGACATCCTCGACCATGTCAGCAATGTGCCCGAGCCCAGCAATCCCGTGAAGCTGCCCGGCAAGGCCAAGGGTGCAATCACCATGGAGGATGTGGGCTTTCGCTACGGCAGCCGCGCCGTCATCAAGCATCTGAACCTGCAGATCAAGCCCGGCGAGATGATAGGCCTGGTCGGTCACAGCGGCTCGGGCAAGAGCACCCTGGTGAATCTGATCTGCCGCTTCTACGACGTCTCCGAGGGCTCCATCCAGCTCGACGGCGTGGACGTGCGCCGCATGTCCGTGTCCGACTACCGCAGCAATATCGGCCTGGTGCTGCAGGAGCCCTTCCTGTTCTTCGGCACGATTGCCGAGAACATCGCCTATGGCAAGCCCGACGCCACGCGCGAGGAAATCGTGGCTGCGGCGCGTGCCGCCCATGCCCACGAGTTCATCCTGCGCCTGCCCCACGGCTATGACTCCCTGGTCGGCGAGCGCGGCCAGGGCCTGTCGGGTGGCGAGCGCCAGCGTATCTCCATCGCTCGTGCGCTGCTGATCGATCCGCGTATCCTGATCCTCGACGAAGCCACCTCGGCCGTGGATACCGAGACCGAAAAGGAAATCCAGAAGGCACTGGACAATCTGGTGCAGGGTCGCACCACGATCGCCATTGCCCACCGCCTGTCCACCTTGCGCAAGGCCGACCGTCTGGTGGTCATGGATCGTGGCGAAATCGTCGAAGTGGGCCCGCACGACGAGCTGATGGACCTCAAGGGTCATTACTTCCGTCTGTACGACGCGCAGGCGCGCCGTGCCGAAGAGGATGCGCAAGCGGCTGGCCTGAAGTTGCAGACCAAGGAACCCCAATGATCGAAGCTCCCCAATCCAATCTGAACGGCATGCAGCTGGTGCGCAACGCCCATGGCCGTCTGGTGTTGACCCTGGGCAACGGCCTGGTCTACGAAGCGGTGGTTCCCGTGCGTGCATTTCCGATTGCCGCGCCCGCCGAAGGGCTGTCGCTGATCGCCGCCGATGGCAAGGAAGCGCTGTGGGTGGCCCGCATGGCCGACCTGCAGCCCGAGCATCGCCAGCTGATCGAGCAGGACCTGGCTGTGCGTGAGTTCGTGCCGACCATCGAGCGCATCCTCAAGGTCTCCAGCTTTTCCACCCCCAGCACCTGGGAGCTGCAGACGGATCGCGGTCTGACGCAGATGGTGCTCAAGGCCGAGGAAGACATCCGCAAGCTGGCCGGTCGCACCAAGCTGCAGATCACGGGCCAGGATGGCGTGCAATATCGGATTCCCGACAGCACTCGGCTGGACAGGCATTCGCGCAAGCTGCTGGAGCGTTTTCTGTAAGCTGTGCAGCGCGACTATTTCAAGGGCCTCGCCTCATCGCGAGGCCCTTTTTTGTATCAAATTGCGCAGCGGCGCTTGATATACATAGACTAATAGCTATCAAATTAGGATTGAAAATAATCCTACAGTTTTCTCAAGCGTGGCCGATAACAGGGCGAGATAGCTGTTTTTCCGCCTGCACCTTTTTACTGCCGAGGGCCAAGCCATGCAAATTCCACCTCTAGACCGGACACAGACGCCCTGGCGTACCCAGGGTGCGGATTTGTACTCCACAGGGGCTTCGGGCGCCGCGCCGGTGCGCCCCGTAAACGCCGTGAATGCTCCAGAGTCTGTGGACAAGATCGGCGAGGGCCGCACGGTGCGCGAACCAGAGAAGCCATCGGCTCCCGACACCGAGAACCGTGACTGGACCCTGGCCGAGGAGATCAAGCAAAAGGAAGAGGTGGAGGAGCCGCCCAAGGAGCCTATCTCCAAGCAGCTGATCGAGTTCATCCAGTCCATGTGGCGCGCCAGCGCCCAGGCGGTGGAACAGGCGCAGGAAACCAGCAAGTCGGAGGATCTGCTGCAGAGCAAGCAGCAGGCGCGCAATGAGCCGCTGACTTATTCTGAGCCCCGGGTCAAGCGTAGCGGCAACGCCAAGTAAGGCGTTTGCTTTTATTTTGAGAGCTGATTGCGCTTGATATTAAAGCGCTTCAGCTCTTTTTATGTCTTATTTGCTTTCAGAGCCTGCGCTATCAGCTTCTGATTTGTGAGCGTCGTCCTTGGCCGGCGCAGCAGCCACGGCTTCGGCGGCCTTGGCCTTTTCACGCGCTGCACGGTATTTGACGGCAAAGGCGCGCACTTCCTCATAAGTGACGAAGCCGTCCTTGTTGGTGTCGGTTTCGTCAAAGGCGGCGGCCAGCTTGGGGATGATGGCCACTTCCTTGCGGCTGAGCTTGCCATCCTGATTGAAGTCCAGCATCTTGAATTGCTGCTGGGCCTTGATCTCGCCCTTGGAGAGCTGGGTTCCCTGTCTTTCCCCGATCTTGTCGCCGGCGGTTTCCTCGGCGCGCACCGTGGGCAGCAGCAGCACGGCGCTGGTCAGCAGCACGCCCATGGCGGTCTTCATGACCGAGCTGCTGCGGGCGACGATGGGGTGGTTCTTGGCTTTTGACAAGCAGTACAGATGAGGGCCATGACGGCATTCTCAACCTCCGGCCCGCCGCACTTTCAAAGTTTTGCATTCGCTTGCCGGACTTTGCCAAGCTTTACGTAGGCAGCTCCGCCTTGTCATGGGCAATGCCGCTGCGCACATGGCCCGAGGGAACATGTCCGGCCGCATTGCGCACATGGCCGGTCTGGTCGTCGAAGAAGAAGTCGGGCTCGAACTCGCGCAGAAACCCGCCCTTGGCCAGTCCGCCGAGAAACATGGCTTCATCGACATCGATCTTCCAGTCCATCAGCGTATTGAGCGCGCGCTCATGGGCCGGGGCGCTGCGCGCCGTGACCAGCGCAGTGCGCACGCGCATGCCGGCCACATCGGCCTGCTGCAGCCGGTGCAGGGCGGCCAGCAGCGGCTTGAACGGGCCTTCGGGCAGCGGCTGGGCGGCTTTTTCCAGTTCATGCTGCTGGAATGCCTCCAGGCCCTGGGCCTGGAAGATGCGCTCGGCCTCGTCACTGAACAGCACGGCATCGCCGTCGAAAGCGATGCGCACTTCGCGCGGATGGCTGCTGCTGGCGCGCATGGAGTCGGTGAACACATGGGCGGCCGGGTAGCCCAGCTGCAGTGCCTGGGTCACGTCATCGGCATTCGCCGACAGAAACAGCTGGGCTCCCAGAGGGCGCAGATAACCGAAAGGGTCACGCCCCTGGGTGAACACGCCGCGCTGTATGGAGTGCAGGCCGTGGGCCTTGGCCGAGCGGAAGACGCGCATGCCGCTGACGGGGTCGTTGCGCGAGAGCAGCACCACCTCCACATGCTGCTGTCCTTCGGTGTTGAAGGCCAGCAGCTTCTTGACCAGCGAGAAGGCAACGCCCGGTGCGGCAGGCACGTTGAGCCGCTCGCGCTGCAGGCGCAGATAGCTCGCCGGGTCGCTGTCCTCGAAGAGGCGGTTTTCCTCCTCGAAATCGAACAGGGCTCGCGAGGAGATGGCGACGACGAGCTTGTCGTTCAGGGTCATGGCCATGGCGGTACGGCTTTGAGCGGATGTGCAGACAAGCTCCGATGATACGCAGGCCGCCGCGCCCTCACCAGTTGGCTTCGCGCTCTGGCGTGGCACTGATGTGGTGGATGGACAAGTCGGCGCCGTCGAATTCCTGTTCCTGACTCAGGCGCAGGCCCATGGTCTTCTTGAGCAGGCCGTAGACCAGCAGGCCGCCCAGCGCAGCCCAGGCCACGCCCATCAGCGTGCCTATGAGCTGGGCCAGCGGATGCACGCCGCCAAGCCCGCCCAGGGCCTGCGTGCCGAAGATGCCGGCTGCAATGCCGCCCCAGGCGCCGCACAGACCGTGCAGCGGCCACACGCCCAGCACGTCGTCGATCTTCCATTTGTTCTGCGTCAGCGTGAACATGAAGACAAAGATGGCTCCGGCGGCAGCCCCCACGACCAGTGCCCCCAGAGGGTGCATCAGATCCGAGCCGGCGCAGACGGCGACCAGACCGGCCAGCGGGCCGTTGTGCACAAAACCCGGGTCGTTCTTGCCCACCGCCAGGGCGGCCAGCGTGCCACCCACCATGGCCATCAGCGAGTTCACGGCGACCAGACCCGAGATCTTGTCCAGACTCTGGGCACTCATCACATTGAAGCCGAACCAGCCCACGATCAGAATCCAGGCGCCCAGCGCCAGAAAGGGAATGCTGGAGGGCGGTGTGGCCGCAATCGCTCCGCCCTGGCGGTAGCGATTGCGGCGCGGGCCCAGCAGCAGCACGGCTCCCAGGGCGATCCAGCCCCCCACGGCGTGAACGACCACGCTGCCGGCAAAGTCATGGAACTCGGAGCCGGTCAGCGCCTTGATCCAGGCTTGCACGCCGAAATGCTGGTTCCAGGCAATGCCCTCGAAGAAGGGGTAGATCAGGCCCACGATCATGGCCGTGGCGATCAGCTGGGGCCAGAACTTGGCGCGCTCGGCAATGCCGCCCGAGATGATGGCGGGAATGGCAGCCGCGAAGGTCAGCAGAAAGAAGAACTTGACCAGGCCGTAGCCGTTGAGCGCCGCCAACTGCTCGGCGCCCACGAAAAAGTGCGTGCCGTAGGCCACGCCATAGCCGACCGCGAAATAGACCACGGTGGAGACCGAGAAGTCGACCAGGATCTTGACCAGGGCATTGACCTGGTTCTTGCGGCGCACGGTGCCCAGCTCCAGAAAGGCGAAACCGGCGTGCATGGCCAGAACCATGACGGCGCCCATCAAAATGAACAGGGCATCCGCGCCCTGTTTTAGTGCTTGCATGAAAACACTCCAGCTGAAATTTGCTATTTATTGGTGCGAAATTGCGGAAAAACCCCGCAATGCACTAAAAGAAAGCAAGAATTGCGCCAAGCTGGAGTGGGTGCTTCCGCACCGGCACAGGCCTGTCAGGCCTATTTGACGAACTGGTTGAGCTGGATGATGGGCATGAGCACGGCCAGCACGATGAGCATGACCACCAGCCCCATGACGACGATGAGCAGGGGCTCGAGAATCGTGGCCAGGTGCATGGCACGGCGCTGGACCTCGGTGGACAGTTGGGTGGCGGCGCGCTGCAGCATCAGCGGCAGCTGGCCCGTCTGCTCGCCCAGTCGGGCGAACATGGCGACCAGACCCGGAAAGCGCTTCTTCTGTGCCAGGGCAGAGGCCAGTGGCGCGCCTTCGCGCACCAGCACCAGCGCATCCATGGCATCGGCGCGCAGGGCGCGGTTGTTGAGCGTCTCGGCGGCGGCCTGCAAGGCCTTGAGAATGGGCACGCCCGCTCCGGCCAGCATGGCCAGGGTGCCGGCAAAGCGCGCCGCGTTATAGCTGCGCGAGAGCCGGCCTATCAGCGGCAGATGCAGCCACTGGGCATCGAAGCGCTCGCGAAATGCCTCGTTCTTGAGCGCCAGCCGAAAACCCACGGCAGCCAGCAGCAGCACGGCCAGCATGAACCAGCCATAGCTGCGCACAAAGTCGCTGATGCCGAGCATGACCACGGTGAGAAACGGCAGGGCGCGCTTGGTGCCGGCAAACACGCCTGCCACCTGCGGCACCACATAGCTGACGAGGAAGATCACGATGACGATGGCCACCAGCGTCACGATGGCCGGATACAGCGAGGCGCCGATGAGCTTGGACTGCAGCGCCTGACGCGCTTCCAGGTCGTCGGCCAGATTCTCCAGCACCGGGCCCAGGCTGCCGCTGGATTCCCCGGCGCCGATCACGGCGCAGAAGATGTCGGAAAACTCGCGTGGATGCTGCTCCAGCGCCTTGGCAAAGCTGGAGCCGGCGTTGACCTCGGCCCTCAGCGCCGCGACCAGCTGATGCTGGCGTTCATCCTCGGCTTCCTCGGCCAGCGCGGCCAGTGCGCGTTCTATGGGCAGGCCGGAGCTGACCAGCCCCGAGAGCTGGCGGGTCCAGACCGCCAGGCTGGTGGAGTTGAAGACCGGGCGCGTGAGCCATCCGGATGCGCCTGTCCGGCCCCGGCCCTGGCCTGCGGCGACGGGCTCGACCTGCAGCGGCACCAGGGCCTGGCTGCGCAGCTGGCTGCGCGCGGCACGGGCGTTGTCGGCTTCCAGGGTGCCCTTGCGGGTCTGGCCCTGGGCATCCAGGGCTTCAAAGGTAAAGGCAGGCATGCGCGAATCGATCTGACAGTGACGGTTTAGTGCAGATGGTAGCGACTAATGATGTCAGCCCTTCGGCATTTGAGAGAGCGGACCCGGCTTGATGCAGGTCATGACTGCCGCGGTCGAGCTCGGCACAATGGTCTGCCGATTCAAGAACGGGAGGTTTCGATGCTCAAGGACAAGGTTGCATTGGTGACGGGGGCTGCATCCGGCATAGGCCGTTGTGTGGCGCTGACATGGGCCAGGGAGGGCGCGCGCGTGGTGCTGGCCGACCTCAACGAGGAGCAGGGTCAGGAGACAGCCGCCCTGGTGCGCGAGCTGGGTGCCGAGGCACTGTATCTGCGCGCCGACGCTGGCAGCCCGGCGGATCATGAAGCGCTGGTGGCCTTGACCATGCGCCACTTCGGCCGTCTGGACGCAGCCTGCAACAACGCCGGCATCGGCGGCGTCAGCGCGCCCACCGCTGACTATCCGCTGGATGCCTGGGAGCAGGTGCTGCGCGTCAATCTCTCGGGCGTCTTCTATGCCTGCAAATACCAGATCGCTGCCATGCTGCAGGGCGGCGGCGGCTCCATCATCAATATGGCGTCCATCCTCGGTGCCGTGGGCTTTGCCAACTCTGCGGCCTATACGGCCGCCAAGCATGGCGTGCTGGGTCTGACCAAGGCCGCCGCGCTCGAATATTCAGCCCAGGGCGTGCGCGTCAATGCCGTGGGGCCGGGCTTTATCCAGACCCCCATGATCAGCGGTCTGGAGCAGGACCCTGCCACGCATGCGGCGCTGGTGGCGGCCCATCCCATGGGGCGACTGGGCCAGCCCGAGGAGATTGCCGAGCTGGTGGCCTGGCTGGCCAGCGACCGCGCGTCGTTTGTGACGGGCGCTTATTACCCGGTCGACGGCGGTTACTTGGCTCGCTGAGTGGTCTGCAGCGGTTTGCTGTAGATCTTGATGGCCCTGCGCTTGACTGGCGGTCGCTGCAGGCCAAAACCCTTAGACGACTGGCGCCATGGCGGCGGCTTGCATATCGCCGTCGATCTCGTCGGCGCGCACCGAGGCTGCACGCTGCAGCAGCGGCGTGGCATAGGCCTCGAATTCGGGCCGCCTGGGCAAGCTGCCGTCCATCATGCTCCAACCAATGTAGCTGGCCAGATACAGATCGGCGGCCGTGAAGTGGTCGCCGCAGACATAGCGTTTGCCGGCCACCGCATGCAGCAAGGTGTTCAGTACATCGTCAAAGCGGCCAAAGCCCGCGCTTATGGCCTGCTGATGAGTTTGCGATTGCAGCCAGCCTTCGTTGCGGGCGGTTGTGACGGCCTCCACCGGCCCGGCGACAAAGAACAGCCAGCGAAAGTAGCTGGCACGCTCCGGGCTGCCCATCGCCGGGGCCAGTCTTTTCTCGGGGAAAAGCTCGGCCAGATAGGCGAGGATGGCCCCGGTCTCGGTGACCACGGCATCGCCATGCTGCAGCGCCGGGACCTTGCCCATGGGATTGATGGACAGGTACTCGGGCGACTTCATCTCGGGCCCGAATTCCAGCTCAACGGTTTCATAGTCGGCACCGCATTCCTCCAGCATCCAGCGCACCATGCGGGCGCGTGATCTGGGGTTGCTGAAAAAGCGCAGCTTGGGCTGTTGAGGTGTGGACATTGCGGCTCTCCTTGGCGGGCTGTTGTGACATGGCAAAAACGCCATGCAGCCAATGTAGGAGCGGGGGCTGACAGTTTCTGTCAGCAGCGCCGTTCAATCCAGCGTGTAGCCGGTTTCATCCAGCCAGCGCTGTATCAGCACCTGGCGTCGCTGCGGATAGCGTTCGCCCAGATCCTCCAGCGCGTCCACGCGGTCGGCGCGAAAGTGACGAAAGGCCTGGCGCAACTCGCACCAGGCCGAGACCACGCGGCTGCGCTCGAAGTAGGCCATGGCAAATGGCCAGACCCGGCGCTGGCTCGGCACGCCATGCTGGTCGCGGTAGTGCAGCACGACCTTGTGTTCGGCGCGGATGGCGCGGCGCAGCGCGGCCTGCCAGGGCTCGGGCGGCGGGTCGTTCTGCATATTGGGAACCAGCAGGCCGCTGGTGTCGACGGCAATGCGCAGCTCCAGTGGCAATGCCGAACGGATACGGTCCATGGCGGCGGTGGCGGCCTGGGCCAGTTGCGGATCGGCCTGCAGGCTGGCCCAGCGAGCGCCCAGCAGCAGTGCCTCCAGCTCGTCGGCGTTGAACATCAGCGGCGGCAGCAGAAAGCCGGGCCGCATCTCGAAGCCTATGCCGGGGTCGCCCAGGATGTCGGCGCCCTGGGTGCGCAAGGTGGCGATGTCGCGGTACAGCGTGCGCAGGCTGATGCCCAGCGCCTGGGCCAGCTCGGGCCCGGTCTGCGGCTGACGGGCGCGGCGCAGCGTATCCAGCAATTGCAGCAGACGGGCGGAACGGCTCATGGGAAAATTTCAGAGGAGAACGACGCAGGAGTTTGGCATGCTCTCATGCCGGGACTCCTGTTTGTCGTTCTCTGTGCGCTCCCCCCTTCCGTGCAGCGTGAGAGGAGGGAGCTGCCAGGTCCGCTCAGGCGGCGGTGTGCATGGCGCCAGCCGTGATCTCCAGGCTGCGCAGGCGCAGCTCGGCGTCATAGACATCGCTGACGATCATGAATTCATCGGCCTGGGTCTCGTCGGCCAGATTCTGCAGTCCCTGGCGCACGGTATCCGGGCCGCCGATGACGCCCACGGCCAGAAAATCGGCAATCGCCGCCTGGGCGCGCCCATCCAGCTGCTCCCAGAAGTCCGGTATCGGGGGCATGAGGCGGGTGCGGTTGCCGGTCAGAATGCCGAGCACGCGCTGATAGGTGCTGCTGGCCAGAAACCGGGCCTCTTCATCGCTGGGGGCGGCAATCACGGGCACGCCGACAATCGCGTAAGGCTTGGCCAGCGTGGCGCTGGGTTTGAAGGTCTGACGATAGATGGCCAGGGCCTGGTGCAGCATGCGCGGGGCAAAGTGCGAGGCAAAGGCATAGGGCAGGCCCATGTGCGCAGCCAGCTGGGCCGAGAACAGGCTGGAGCCCAGCAGCCAGATGGGAACGTGGGTGCCGGCGCCGGGCATGGCGATGATGCGTGCTCCATCCTGGTGATCGCCCAGCAGGCGCTGCAGCTCTTGCACGTCGCGCGGGAAGTCCTCCTCGGTCTCCACGCGGTCGCGGCGCAGGGCGCGCATGGTCGCTCCATCGGTGCCCGGCGCGCGGCCCAGGCCCAGGTCGATGCGGCCCGGGTAGAGCTCGGCCAGTGTGCCGAAGGCCTCGGCCACCACCAGCGGTGCATGGTTGGGCAGCATGATGCCGCCCGAGCCTACACGAATCTTTTGCGTGGCGCCTGCGATGTGGCCGATCAGCACGGCCGTGGCCGAACTCGCAATGCCCGGCATATTGTGGTGCTCGGCCAGCCAGTAGCGGGTGAAGCCCAGCTTTTCGGCCTGCTGCGCGGTGCGCACGGCAATCTGCAGGGCATCAGCCACCATTCCGCCTTCGCGCACGGCGACCAGGTCCAGCATGGACAGCTTGACGTTGTTCAGGGATTTCATGGCGATTGATCTATATGGTTTTGATAGCTTGCAGCGTTTTTCGGGTCAGCGTTTGCGGCCGATTTCACGTCCAAGCACAAGGCCGACCAGCACACCCCAGGCCAGCAGCACGGCGGCCATGGCGTAGTAGGTGCTGCCGACTTGCATGGCAAATACCGAGCCCAGCAAGGCGACCAGCGCCGCCATGCGGATCACGCGGCGCAGCTGGTCCACGGGCAGGCGGGTCTTGAGGTTGAACAGCACGGCGAGGCTGATGACAGCCAGGGCGATCAGCAGCAGAAACAGATCGCCGCCATAGGGCTGGACGGAGGTGCGAAGGTTTTCAAGCATGGCAACGATTCTGGCAAAGGCTCAATGACCGCTGCTGACTGAGGCCATGCATGAAAAAAGCCCACCGTGAGGTGGGCTGTGCAGCGAGGCGGGGGGGCAGTTCAGGCCGAGGGCGGCAAGCAGCGCATCGGCTGCAGTGCCATTGAGCCGCTGCTGATTGCTGACCATCTGCTTGTCCCGATAGCCGACATAGGTGATGCCGCCCCGTTCGACGAACAGGCGGTAGTTCTGGAAGTTGCTGACGTTGAGCTGGGTGGGCTCCTGCGTGAAGCGCAGCACCTTGGCATCTGCCTGGGTGGCGATGCTGTAGTTGCTGACCAGGATCGTCTTGCAGGTGGACACTCCGTTGATGAACAGGGTCCGGTTGTTGGGCAGGGTGCTCATATCGCCCTCGCATTCATAAAAGCGTGCGCGCTGCTCGCCGCCGTTCTCGAAACCCACCATATAGCGCTTGTAGGCCGCGCTGCCATCGGGCTTGAGATAGTCGCGGCGGCCGACCAGCACGCGTGCGTTGTTGCCATGCACATCGGCGGCCGAGACGTTGGGTGCGAAGTCACCGGCGTTCCAGGCGATGAACTCCGCAAGCGTCGCGCTGCGCCAGGTGCTGGAGTCAGGGTTGTTCGGGGCATCGGCACGCGGAATGGTGGCGCGGTTGGCGTTGTTGCTCAGGTAGTAGTCGCTGCCGCCCAGGTCGGTGACGGTGCGATAGCTGAGCGTGGAGCCGCTGGGGAAGGTCGTTTCGGCGGGAACCTGATCGGGCCTGGGCCCCCAGTTGGCAAAGCTGCCGTCGGCAGAGTCCTGCCAGGGAGCGGAGCGGATTTCGGTGACGATGTCGCGCATCTTCAGGCCGGCGATACTGCGCACGCTTTGCTTGGCTCTGCTGACCAGGCTCTTGCAGTACAGGGATTCGGTCTCGCCGCTGGCGAGGCTGGTGGTCTGCTGTACGAAATCGGTGGGGCAGGCAAACCATTCGCTGCCCGTCCAATAGACCTGCGGCCGGGTCCAGGGCTGCTCCTGGCCGCCGACCATGCGCTCGCGGAACTCGGTGAAATAGCGTTTGCCGTTGGCATCGGGCGTGTTCTGTTCGGCCGTGGCTTCGAAAGCCCGGATGTAGTAGTTGCTGGTGTCGGTAAAGCTGAGCCAGCGCAGCTGCGTGCTCGGCGCGGGGGCGCCGACCTCGGGGCTGGTGGTCTGCGCCTGCATGGCTGCGATCAGGCCCACATTGCCGGCCGTGACGCCAGAGGCGCTGGCCACCTGCTGGGCTGCGGTCTCCATGGCGGATTGCTTGTCCTTCATGGAGGTGCTGGTGTCGCTGAGGGCGGGATTGTCCAGCACGGCCGTGGCCAGGGTTTGCAACTGCTGCAGCAGCACGCTGTTGACGGCGGCATTGAGCTGCACCGAAGTCAGCGGCGCGCCGTCGACGCCTGTGGCGCCCGCCGTGCTGGTGAGCTGGGTCTGGGTGGTCACCACGATCAGGCGCGCCATGGTGGCGGCCAGCTTGCCGGCGTTGCTGCCGTCCTGGGTGAAATCCGCCAGCGCCGAGGTGCCCAGGCCGAGCTGGCTCTGGATGGCTGCTGCCGCATCGCTGGTGCTGCTGCCCGTGGCCTGGCTGTGCGCATGGACCAGGGTGCTCAGCGGGCTGACGACGCCAGGCTGATCGGCGGGCGCTCGCAGCATGAAGGCCACGGGAACGGCGCCGGTGTCGGCATCGACGGAGTCTTTGGTGACCAGGGCCAGAATCGGGTACTTGCCCACATCTGCCTCGGGCACTTCCAGGCTTGCCTGGCCGGAGGCATTGGTGACTGCACTGGGCTCTTCACTGTCACAGCTGCCGTTGTCATTTCTGTCCAGGCAGACCTTGACGTTCTGCAAGGCACCGTCGATCACGGTGGTGGAGACCGAAGTGGTGGCGGGTGCCGGAGCGGGCGAGGGCGACGGTGCGGGAGAAGCGTTGTCGCTGCCGCCGCCGCAGCCGGCAATGGAGGCAATCAGGATCAGGGAGCCCAGGGACACTGAGCGGCGGATGAATGGTGTGGTGGTGGGTGCTTGTGACATGGCAGCCTTTGGTTGAGAGTGGCTGCCTTGTTTGTAAGTACTTGTTGTCGTGAAAACATCACCAAAATGGGTGAAGGGTTTGCAGTGATTTCAAAGTGTGAGTAAATGAAATAAATCCCCGGCGAAGTGCCATCAGGCACTTGCTGTGGCGAGCCTTGGAAGGGGGCTCTATGGCGGTAGTGCATCTGCCTTTGATGTTGCAGGATCGGGTTCCTGCATTGATAGCGGCCATCTACGAGTCGGCGCTGGAGCCGGCACGCTGGCAGGGCTTTCTGGCCTTGTTCGGTGCGGCCCTGCGTTCACCGGCCAGCGTGATCTGGGCCAACGATTTCGCGCAGCGGACGGTGGATCTGGACGGCGGCTTCGGCACTTTCGGCGCCAGCCAGGGCTTTGCCGCCGCCGAACTCGAAAGCTTTGCCGCGCACTACTGCCAGTGCAATGTCTGGCTGCAGGACCAGAGCCTGCACAGACCGGGCACGGTGGTGAATTCCTCCACCCTGTTTCCCGACCGTAGTCTGCCGGGTACCGAATGGTATGGCGACTGGCTGCAGCCTCAGGATCTGTTCTATTCCTGCGCGGCCGTGGTCGACAACCAGCACGACCGCTCGTTCAACATCACCGTCGTCAGGCCGCATGCGGTGGGCGCCTACAGCGCCGAAGAGCTGGGTCTGGTGCAGCAGCTCATGCCGCATCTGCAGACCGCGTTTGCGATGCACCGACGCCTGTACCGCACCCAGGCATTGCTCAACGCATCGCTGTCCGTGCTGGAGGACCTGCCGGTGGGCGTGGTTCTTCTGGATGAACGTGCGGCCGTGATGCATGCCAGCAGCCGGGCCTTGCGCCTGATGGAGCAGAGCCAGCTGATGTATCGCAGGGCCGACGAGAGCCTGCATGCCACCAATGCCGCAGACCAGCGCTGGTTGCAGAAAGCCATGCGGGACTGTGTTGCCACAGGGCTGGGCAAGGGGCAGCACCACGGGAGGGCCAGCCGCTTCACAGGGCTGGCCGGACAGCAGTTGCAGGTCATGGTGTCGCCGCTGCCCGTGTACAGCAGTCCCTATGGCGAACGCAGTGCCGCCATGCTGCTGATCAGCGATCCGGCGCTGAGCATTCCCTCGCTGCAGGAGTTGCTGCGCAATCTGTACCGGCTCACTCTGGCAGAAGCTCAACTGGCCCAGGCGCTGATCAATGGCTGGACCCTGCAGGAGTTCGCCGAGAGACAGGGCCTGTCCATCCATACCGCGCGTTCGCAGTTCAAATCGGCGGCGGTCAAGGTCGGAGTGGGGCGGCAGGCCGATTTCGTGCGCGTGCTGCTCACGGGCCCGGCCATGCTGCGCTGGCGCGAGTGAGCTCGGGGTCGCTCAGTCCCGCGTGACGCGCATGACCTCGGCCTGGGTGGTGATGCCTTCGCGCACCAGGCGTTCGCCGTCCTCGCGCATCAGCTGCATGCCTGCCGCCATGGCGGTCTCGCGGATCTCGGCCTCGCTGGCGCCGCGATGGATCTGGGCACGAATGGCGTCGTCCACCGCCAGCAGCTCGAAGATGCCGGTCCGGCCCCTGTAGCCACTGGGTTCGCTCTGATCGACCTTGCGCACCAGGCGCTGTGCCAGCACTCCCAGCAGTGAGGACGACAGCAGAAAGGGCTCGACCCCCATGTCGATCAGGCGGGTGACGGCGCTGGGCGCGTCATTGGTGTGCAGCGTGGCCAGCACCAGGTGGCCGGTGAGCGAGGCCTGGATGGCGATCTGCGCGGTTTCGAAGTCGCGGATTTCGCCGATCATGATCACGTCCGGGTCCTGACGCAGCAGGGCGCGCAAGGCCTTGGCAAAGGTCAGCTCGATCTTGGCATTGACCTGGGTCTGGCCCACGCCGGCAAGCTCATATTCGATGGGGTCTTCCACCGTCATGATGTTGCTGTGGCTGGCATCCATGCGCTGCAGCGCGGCATAGAGCGTGGTGGTCTTGCCCGAGCCCGTGGGGCCGGTGACCAGCACGATGCCGTGCGGCTGCGCCGTGAGATGGGTGAAGCGCCTGAGCGTCTCGCCGCCCATGCCCACGGCTTCCAGGCTGAGCTTGCTCTCGCTCTTGTCCAGCAGACGCAGCACGGCGCGCTCGCCATGGGCGCTGGGCAGGGTGGAGACGCGCACGTCGATGGCTCTTGTACCCAGGCGCAGGCTGATGCGGCCGTCCTGTGGCAGGCGCTTTTCGGCGATGTCCAGGTCGGCCATGATCTTCAAACGCGAGATCAGTGCAGCGTGCAGGGCACGGTTGGGCTGTACCACCTCGCGCAGATCGCCGTCCACGCGAAAGCGCACGCTGGAATGGCGCTCGTAGGGCTCGATGTGGATGTCCGACGCGCCGTCGCGTGCCGCCTGCGTGAGCAGGGCGTTGAGCATGCGGATGATGGGCGCATCGTCGGCGGTTTCCAGCAAGTCCTCCACGGCCGGCAGGTCCTGCATCATGCGTGTCAGATCGGCATCGGACTCAACCTCGCTGACCACCATGGCGGCGCTGGAATCGCTTTGCGCATAGGCCGCGCTGATGCGGTGGGCCAGTGCGCCGCTGTCCAGCAACTGCCAACGCTGCACCGCGTGCTTGCGCTGCACTTCGGAGATGGCCGCCCAATCGGGCTGCGGGCCATGCCAGAGCACGGGCTCCTGGCCGTCATCCTCGATCAGCAGCTGGCTGCTGCGGGCAAAGCCATAAGGCAGTGGATAGCGCATGCGTGGCCTTCGCTTACAGGGTGCCTGGAGGCAGGGTGGCGGGCGTCACAGGCGTCACGGTCACGGGCTGGCCGTCCACCGTGGGCTGGCCGGGACGCGTGAAATCCACGATCTCGGGCTTGGCGCCGGGCACGATGACCACATTGGCCGCGCGAGCCGGCGTTGCACTGCTGGAGGCTGGCAACAAAGGCGCGGCATTGACATTGCGCATCAGCAGATTGGGGTCGGGCTGCACGGTTTGCTGCATGCCGCGAATCGACTCATAGCGGTCCTGCGAGAGCTGGCTGGTGGAGTTGGCGTCCCGCAGCACGGTGGGGCGCAGAAACACCATCAGATTGGTCTTCTTGCGCTCGCGGCTGGTGTTGCGGAACAGATTGCCCAGCAGCGGAATGTCGCCCAGCAGCGGCACGCGCTCCTGGCTCTGGCTGTATTCGTCGGCAATCAGGCCGCCCAGCACCACGATGGCGCCGTCCTCGACCAGCACATTCGACTCGATGGAGCGCTTGGTGGTGGTGGCGCCGGACTGTGCATTCGCCGTTCCCTGCTTGACCGCAGAGTTCTCCTGGTAGACGGCCATCTTGATGGTGCCGTTTTCGTTGATCTGCGGACGAATCTTGAGCAGCGTGCCCACGTCCTTGCGCTCGTACGTGGTGAACGGATTGACCGAGCCCGAGGTACCTGCGGTGTTGGTGTAGGAGCCCGTGGGGAAGGGCACGTTCTCGCCCACCATGATGCTGGCTTCCTCGTTGTCCAGCGTCATCAGATTGGGCGTGGACAGAATATTCGTGTCGCCGTCGCCCTGCATCAGATTGACCAGGGCGCCCAGGCTGGTGTTGCCGTTGACGCTCTGGGTGAAGCCCAGGTTCATGCCCTTCATGCTGCCGATGGCCGAGGCCTGGCTGTCGGTGAGGGCCGTGCCGTTGACCAGATTGCCCACGGCACCCGACAGGCCGAAGATGTTGGAGATGCCGCTGATGGAGGTGCCGTTGCCAAGCACGCCCAGCACGCGGCCGTTGTTGCGGATCACCGAACTCCACTGCACGCCCAGCTGGGCGGCCTTGTCGGCGGAGACTTCGACGATCAGCGCTTCGATCAGCACCTGGGCACGGCGGCCGTCGAGCTTGTCGATGACGGTGCGCAGTTGACGGTACAGCGGGCCGGGGGCCGTGATGATCAGCGAGTTGGTCGTGGGGTCGGCCTGGATCATGCCGCCCGTGGACGGTTGCTGGGCGGTGCCGAAGCGGGAGCTGGGGCCGCTGTTGCCGCCGCCCAGGCCCACGGTGGCACTGCCGTCCGTGCCGCGGGAAATCACGGGCTGGGAGCTGGAGGCAGCATTCGTGTTCGAGCCGGCCGCTGCCGTCATGCCCTGCTGGCCACCCAGGGTGGTGCTGGCGCTGGTCTGGGCGTTGATGGCGGCACGCAGCGTGGCGGCCAGGGACACCGCGTCGGCGTTCTTGAGATACACCACATGGATGTTGCCGTCGTCGCCATTGCCCGTCATGGCAGGCTGGTCCAGGCGCGCGATCAGCGAGCGGATCTGCGACAGCTTGGCGGGGTTGGCGGCACGGACCAGCACCGAGTTGCTGCGCGGCTCGGCCAGTATGGAGGTGCGGAAACTGGTATCCGCCTGGCCAGCGGCCGCGCCGGCTCCGGCCTGGACCACGCCGCCGGCGGTGGCCGAGCCACCTTCCATCAGGCGATTGACCAGGGCCACCATGTCGGCGGCCACGGCATGGCGCAGCGAGATGACTTCCACATCGGTGGCGTTGGAGACATCGGTGCTGGCGATGATGCGCGAGATGCGCTGCAGATTGTCCGCGTAGTCGGTGATGATCAGCGAGTTGTTGCCGGGGTTGACGTTGATGGTGTTGTTGGGGCTGATCAGCGGCCGCAGCACGGGCACCAGATTGTTGGCGTTCTCGTAGTTGAGTTTGAAGATCTGTGTGACGATCTGTCCGCCGCCCTGACTGCCGCGTGCGCCCTGGCCGATGGCGACTTCGCTGGCCTGCAGCTTGGCATCGGCCTCGGGAATCACCTTGAACAGGCCTGCCGACTCCGTCACCGTGAAGCCCTGCATGCGCAGCGCCGCCAGATATTGCTGGTAGGCCGTGGCCGGCGAGACGGCCTTGTCGGTCAGCAGCGTGATCTGGCCCTTGACGCGAGGATCCACCACCACATTGCGATTGGTGATGGCGGCCATGGCGCGCGATACGGCTTCGATGTCGGCATTGGTGAAGTTCAGCGTGACCGGCTCGCCTGGTCGCAAACTAGGAGTGGCATTCGCTTGTCCACTCTGGGTTTGAGCATGAATTGGTGCTGAAATGCAGACGGCAAGCGAGGCAACAGCTATCGAATGCAGTGTGTTTTGCCAGGCGGTGCGTGAATGCTGAGTCATGGGTCAACCAAAGGTGATGATGGAGCGCGCACCCTGGCGGCGCCCCAAGATATTGAGCAAATTCGACAGAGCGGCTTCGCGCTCGGGGCTGGCGGAGGCTTCGCCCCTGAAGTGCAGGCGCGAGCCCACCCATTGGCCCTGGCCGCTGAGCTGCAGGTCGCCGCCCAGCGTGGTCAGATTCAGCTGGGCATTGTCTCCGCCCTGTATGTCGAGACGATAGCTGCCCAGGGGTCTGAGCGACGACAGTCTGGACGATACGGCCAATGCTTCCAGCCGCGTCAGGCCCTGGCTGGTGGCCCGGCCGGCGCGATACTGCAGTGTCAGCCCGACGGTGGACAGGCGCAACTGGCCCTGCAGGGCCACGGTGTTCCAGGGCGTGCCAAGGCCGGCCAGCATGTCGGCGGGCAGTTGCAGCACGCTGTCCTTGAAGCGCACCGTCATGGCGTTCCAGCCCGGCTGCAGCTGCGCCAGCATCGGGGTGCTGGTGCAGCAATCGCTTTGCAGGCTGATGCTGGCGCCGCTCAGGCTGGGGCGCAGTGTCCAGTTCAGGCGTGTGGGCAAGCTGCTCTGGTCCTGGCTGTCCTTGCCGCCGGTCAGCACCAGTCGGGCCGAGCCACGCCAGAGCGTGCCGCGCGGCTCCTGCAGCAGTACCTGGTTGGCCGTGACCGATTGCACGCCGGCCGCCAGCCAGGCCGCCGGAGCCTGGACCAGCACCGTCAGCAGAACACCCAGCAAGGCACCGCCCACTGCCCAGCGGCGCGGCGAATGCGGATCGTCCGCCTCGCGCGGTCTGCGCAGGGCTTGGCTGGCGGGGCGTGACCGGGACAGTTTCATGGCCTGGGTTCAGTTCTGCCCGCCCGCGTTGCCGGGCAGGTCGAGCAGCAGGGTGCCGCTCCAGCGGGTGATGGCCGCGTCGTCGGCGGTTTCACCGAGGATGCGGTTGAGCTTCATCTCTGCCACCGAAGCATGGCTGTTGTCGCGCACCTGGGCCAGCCATCGGGCCAGGGCCGGAGCGGCGGTCTGGGTCAGGCTGACCTGGGCGCGGTTGCCCAGCCACTGCAGCCGGGCGCTGTTGCCCAGCTCGGTCTTGAGCGACTGCTCCATCTGCGAGCGTGCATCGGCGCTATTGCCTTGCGGCTGCTGACGCAGCAGCTCGGCCTGGGCCTGCATCTGCAGCATGTTCTGCAGCTCGAGCTCCGCTGCTGCATGGCGTGCCGGGGCGGTGCGCAGGCTATGCAGCGCCGGTGCCAGCGCCACCCACCAGAGCAGGGCCAGCAGCACCACGCTGGCGGCGAGCAGCAACAGATTCTGTTCGCGCTGAGCCAGGGCGCTCCAGCGCTGGCGCAGCGGCGCCAACGCGGTTTTCAGGGCATTTTTCTGCTTCATGGCTGAGCCTTTGCAGTGAGAACCAGCTCCGCCTCTTCGCGTTGCAGCAGATAGCCGTTGGCCTGCAGACTTTGCTGCGCGTCGCTCAGCGCTTCGGGGCTCAGGTCCAGCCCTGAAATGCGCAGCTGCTTGTCCTGGTATTGCAGGCTCTTGGCGTTCTGAACGCCCTGGATGCCGGCACTGGCGGCCAGCAGTGCTTCGAGATCGCCTGCGGACAGGGCGCCGGAGTTGCTGCGCAGCAGATCCAGTTCGCGCTGCATCTGTACCGGCGCATCGATGACCACGGGCACATGCGGGAAGGCGGTCTGCAGCACCTGCTTGGCCTGCTGCTGGCGCAGTGCGATGGCGCGGTTTTCCTTGAAGGCCCAGGCGTTGAGCCCGACCAGCTGCGCGACGACTGCAATGCCTGCAGCCCAGCGGGCGGCGCGCCATTGCGGGGCTTTGGCAAAGCCGTGCCAGGCATCGAGCAGGCGCCGCTTGGCGCGGGTGCTGCCGCCCAGGTCCAGATCGAATTGGGCCAGGTCGCCGGCATAGCCATGGCTTTGCAGCAGTCGCTGGGCGGCGGTGAAGATGCTGACCGGGCGCTGTAGCGCTTCGGCATTGCGGGCCAGATGGGGCTCGGCCAGCACCGGCAGCTGCTCGGGCAGGCGCGCCAGCAGGGACTGCAGCAGGATGGGATCTGCGTGCTGAGGAAGGATTACGAGCCCCGTCTGCGCATCCAGTCCGGTGGCGCTGAGCTGGGGCTGCAGGCTGTCGCCCGACAGCAGCAGCTGCGGATTGCTGCTGGGCCACTGCTCCGGCACCAGGCGGCTGACGGCATGGCCCTGGTGTTCCAGCGCCTGCAGATGGGATTGCAGCCAGCCCTTGTCGCAGGCCGCCACCCAGCAGGTCTGGCCTGCGGCGGAGCCGGCGTCCAGTGCCAGATGCATGGTGGACGGCTCGTCGAGCAGCTTTTCCTCCAGCAGACCTTCAAGCACGGCGCGCAGGCGCTGCTGGCGCCGGCCTTGCACGTTCAGGCCCGGGGGCAGGGTGACGCTGAGCCAGGACAGCTGAGCGGCCGGGATGACGGCGGTGACCTGGGTGGTGCGGCCCGTGGCCGGCAGCAGAGACGCCGCAGCCTGGCCGCTGCGCTGAACGCTTTGACCATCATCGCTGAGGACGTAGAGATATTCCGTGGCGAAGTTGGCGGGCTTCGCCGACAGCTGTATTAGCAATGTGCTCATGAGGGAAGATGCAACATTCTATGGGGTCAGTGTGACATCGGGGTGTCAGTGTCTGGCAACTGAGGGCATCCCCCAGTCGGCATGCTCCTGCCACAAGGTGTTGACGCTCATGTCCTTGCGCTGAATCAGTGAGCGCTGGCTCAGGACGTTGTCCCCGAGGCGCAGGCGGCCACGGGCTTCGAAATAGCTGGTGGTCACGGAGTGCGTGGCACTGTTGAAGATGCCGGTCAGTCCTATGGCAGCAGCTGCAGCACTCAGGGACTTGAAAGGTGAGGCGTCGCGCAGCTGCACCAGCTGGTTGGCGCGAGCCCAGTCCAGATCCTCGGTGCTGGCCCAGATGACCTCGGCGCTGGCTGTGTTGATATTGACCAGGGTGCGCTCGGGCAGCAGCGACACATAGGGCTCGATGCGCGCGATGATGCGCGGATCGATGCCCAGCCAGCCCAGCTGCCCGACCGTGCGCGGCATCAGCGGCGCAGCCTGGCTCTTGCCGCGCATGGCTTGCTGCAGGGCCGTGGCGATCTGCATCGCGGAGCTGCCGGGCAGGCCCAGGCGCTCGAACAGGCGCAGAAAAGGCTTGAGGTTTTCCTCCTTCACGCCTGAATCGGCCCCGCTGAGCAGATTGCGCAGATTAAGGCGCGACTGCAGATCCACGATCTCGCCCGAAAGAAAGGCGTCCTGCATGTCGGCAAGACCGTCGTCCACCTGGCTGACATTGTTCTTTGCGGCCAGGAATGTGGACAGGCGCGCTTCCTGCAGCGGCACGGCCCAGGGCTCGCCAAGGTGATCGACCGGGTTGCTGCGGTTGGCACGCGAGTCCTCCTGCAGCACCACGCGCGACCAGTCCAGCGCGCCCAGCAGCAACCAGTTGGCCTGCACGCGATTGCGTTCGGCGGTCTCGATTTCCACATCGCGCCATTGCTGCCAGAGAGCGGCCGAGGCCAGGGTGGCGACCAGCACCACCGTCAGCATGGCCGCCAGCAGCGCTGCACCGCGCTGGCGTGTGCGCCTGAAACCGGCGTGCCCCAAGCCGGAAACCCCGGGCAAGGGTCGCCCCGCAGCGTGGGGGTTGTCCCCCAGGGGGGAAGGCGCAAAGCGACTCAGGGGGGATTTCATGATCGTGAGTTGGAGCGCAGCGGGTTGACCCAGTCCACGGTCATCACGCCGTTGAGCGCGCGGCCGGGCGGCAGGGTCAGCTCGATGCGTATGCCGTCGGGCACCGTGGGCAGCACGGGATTGCCGTCGCTGCCGGCGCTGCTGCCGTCATCGCCGCCCTGATCGCTGGACTGCGGGTTGGTCCAGGCGTTGCTGCGGTAGTAGTAGACACGCCAGAGATCGAGCGGTATCAGCACGGTTTCGCGGCGCATCTGGTCGCTGGAGGGGTTGCGGCCCCATTGACCAGCCTGGTTCCAGGCATCGTTCCATTCGCTGACCGTGCGTGCGGGCAGCGATTGCCAGCGCACCCATTGGGAGCGGCCGTCCACATTGCGCCGGCTCCAGGCCACGACGAGCGCCCCGTTGTCGACGGCTGCGCTGGTCTTGCGCGTCAGGCGCAGTACCTGGCCATCCCAGTCCAGCACCTGGCGTCCCTGCAGCGGCATCAGCGCGTTGAGATCGGCATTCCACTGGGCAAGCACGGTCTGCATGACGGCGTGCTGCTCGCCCTGCTCACGCGTCACCTCTTGCGCGCGCAGCATGCCGTCGATGCCGCGCCAGCTCATGATGGACAGCAGGGCCATGGCGGCCAGGGCGACCAGCAGCTCGATCAGCGTGAAACCATGGTCTTTGTTGCGCATGCTGCTCATGATTCAGTAGCGACCGACGATGGTGGAGACGCGCAGCACCGCAGCAGCCTCGGAAAACACCTGGGCATCCACGCGCCTGAAGCTGGGATTGGGCGTGGGGCGCACGCTGAGCTGTACCTGCATCTGTCGGCCGGCCTGCTGGCAGTTGAGGGTGGAGTCGCCGACTGCCGGCATCTGATTGAACAGCCGCAGTCGCACCAGCTCGTTCTGCGCGCAGAGCTGGGCCAGGATGACGTCGGACTGGCGTTGGGCGTTGCGCGTCAGTGCGCTGCTGGCCTGAAGGCCGGCCAGCAGGGTGACGCCGACAATGCCGACCGCGACCAGCACCTCGATCAGCGTGAAGCCGCGTTGTTGCAGGGCGGACTTCATGGCGCCACCTGCAGGCTTTGAATGCTGAACGGGCGCAGCCCGTCGGTGGCCAGTTGCAGCGGCGCCGAGTTGCTGCCGGGCAGCGACAGCGTGATGCTTTGCCTTGGAATCAACGGCTCCGGCCCCAGCACCACGGGCGTGGCGGGTTGCACCAGCACGGCGGTCTGCAGCCATTGCGTGGGCATCTTGACGTTGGCCGGCAGGCCTTCGAAGCGAAAGCCTTGCGGCAGCGGGCGCCAGACCACCAGCGTGCCGTTGGTGCGGGCCTGGGCGCGTGCCGACTCCAGCAATGTGGCCAGGCGCTGGGCCTCGCGCTCGAGCTGCTGCTCTCCGCTGTCGCGTATGGCCAGGCTCACGCCGGCCGTTGCCAGCGCCATGATGGAAATCACCACCAGCAACTCCAAGAGTGTGAATCCCCCCTGAAGCGCTGCGCGCCTTCCCCCCCGGGGGACGACAGCCTGTGCTGCGGGGCGGCCCTTGCTGGCTGTCCCTGTGGCTGAGCGCGCCGGCTTTACAGGCATTTGATGCATGCGGGGTTGCCGCCGGGCCGCCCCAAGGCAAACCCCGGCACCAGCCGGTCAGGGCCCCCTCTGGGGGCAGCGACCACACGCTGTGAGGGAGCGTGGGGGCTCATTGCTATTGCCAGGAGCCGATATCCGCATCCTTGCCTTCGCCGCCGGCCTTGCCGTCAGCGCCCAGGGACATGATGTCGATGGGGCCCTTCACGCCGGGGTTCAGGTATTGATAGGGATTGCCCCAGGGATCGTTGGGCAGCTTTTCCAGATAGGGCTTCCAGTTCTGCGGAGCCGGGCCTGTGGTGGGCTTGACCACCAGCGCCTGCAGACCCTGTTCGGCCGTGGGGTAGCGCTGGTTGTCCAGACGGTAGAGCTTGAGCGCCTGGTTGATATTGGCGATATCGGTCTTGGCGGCGGTTACGCGGGCATCGTCGGCACGGTCCAGCACATTGGGCACGATGAGGGCAGCCAGCACGCCAATGATGACCAGCACCACCATCAATTCGATCAGGGTAAAGCCGCGCGATGCGGCGTGGCGAATAGCAGACAGCGGATGGCGGCAGTTGGTGCTCATTGGGAACTGTAGGAAAAATGCAGTATTGCACCATCATAATCGTCGAATGCGAACGCAATCTTTCAATCCAGGTCAAGGCATCCCCATGCAGGTCAAGCTCACCACCCTGCTGCTGTGGGCGATTGCCGCTGCGGTGGTGGTGTTCTGGACACTCCGGTTCGTCGGTAGCGCCAGTGAGCAGTTACCCTCGGTCCTGCCTGCGCAGCCGGTGCAGGCCAATGCCCAGGCCATGGCCAAGGCTTTGGGGGCGGTCGCCGCGCCTGTCGCCGCCGTGGCTGCACCAGTGGCCAGCCGCTATGCGCTGCTCGGGGTTCTGGCCGGGCATGAAACCGGTGGCGGTGCCGCCGTGATTGCCGTGGAAGGCAAGGGCAGCAAGGCCGTGCGCGTGGGTGAAGCCGTGGAGGAGGGCGTGATTCTGCAATCGCTGGCGGCGCGCGAAGCGCGACTGGGTCCTGCCAACGGGCCGACCAGCACGGTGCTGCAATTGCCCAGGCCGCCCATGGCGTCATTCAACTGAGTTCAAGCCGCAGCCACTGCCCATAGGCGGGCGCCGGCAAGGTCCATTCATGGCTTTGCGGCAGCTGGCGGCCATGCTGCAGCAGCCATTGCGCGCAGCGCGCCACGCCTGCGTGGCAGATCCACACCATATGTGCGCCGTCGCCGGCGGCTGCGTCTTGCAGCGCTTCGTGGACGCGCTGCAGCATGTCTGCCAGGGATTCGCCGTCGCCGGGCGCGTGCAGCGCCAGATCCTGCGCCCAGGCGCTGATGGCGGCTTCGCCGATGTCATTCCAGCGCATGCCTTCCCAATGGCCGAAATCCATCTCCAGCAACCTGCCGTCGGGGGTGGAGACGAAATCAGGCTCCAGTGCCTGCAGATCCAACGCCAGCTGCCTGCATCTCTTTAGAGGCGAATGGCGGATCTGCAACTGGCCATGCAGGGGCTGCAGAGATGGCAGCAAGTCCTGTGTGGCCTGCCGGGTGGCTTGTGCATCGGCAGCGATATCGAGGCGGCCATAACAGCGCTCGGTGTCGATCAAGGGGCGCGCGTGGCGCACCAGCCATAGTGTTGTCATGCCTGAAGCAACTGGCGCAGGTAGATGCAGCTGGTCAGCAGCAGCGCCAGTTCATTGAGTTGCTGGCAGGCGCCCAGGCAGTCGCCCGTCATGCCGCCCAGACGCCTGCGCAGCCAGCGCTGCAGCAGCCAGGTGGTAACCAGCATGGCCGCCAGCAGGCTGGGCACAAAGCTCCAGACGCCGAGCCAGCCCAGCAGGCCCAGTGCAGGCAGGCACCAGAGGCTGCCGGTAAGCAGCCCTGGCCAGCCCAGTTGCCTGCCCGCGATATGCAGGGTCTTGCTGCTCGCGGCCAGGCCGACATGGGGCAGGCTGTGCATCAGCACCAGCGGCGCAAAGCGTGACAGTACATGAATGCAGCACACGAGTATGAGCACCGGCACCGGTCCCCAGAACGGCTGCATGACGGACAGCAGCAGGGCGATCAGCACGACCTTGGTCAGCAGGGCCATGAGCAGGGCCATCACGCCATAGGCGCCGATGCGCGAATCCTTCATGATCTCCAGCGCACGCTCGGCTGGCACCAGGCCGCCGAGCCCGTCGGCAACGTCAGCCAGGCCGTCCTCATGGAAACCGCCGGTCAGCCAGAGCGTGCCGGCGGTGCTGATGAGCGCCGCCGCCAGCGGCGACCAGGGGCTTGTCGGCAGCAGCCATAGCAGGGCGCCCAGCAGCAGCGTAGCCCACAGGCCCACCAGCCAGCCCACTCCCGGCAGATGCGCGGCGCTGGCGCGCTGCATCTCGGGGCTCCAGCCCACCCAGGCCGCCAGACGTCCAGCCACGGGGATGCGGCTGAAGAACTGGACGGCCAGCAGATAGTGGCGCAGGGCTTGCATGGTGTTTTGAATAAAAAAGGAGCTGGTTCCGCTTTTTGTTCCTTGGTTTCAGATGCATTTCTATCTGAAATCCATGTTGGAAAAGCGGTAGCAGCTCCTGTTTTTTACTTCAGGAACAACTGGTACGCAGGATTACCGGTTTCCTCGACCCAGGGATAGCCAAGGTTCTTGAGGAAGCTGTCGAACTTCTTGTGGTCCTTGGCCGGCACCTGCATGCCGACCAGGATGCGGCCGTAGTCGGCGCCCTGGTTGCGGTAGTGGAACAGCGAGATATTCCAGGTCGGCGCCATCAGGCTCAGGAACTTGAACAGCGCGCCGGGACGCTCGGGGAAGACAAAGCGCAGCAGGCGCTCGTCCTGGGCCAGCGGCGAGTGGCCGCCCACCATATGGCGCAGATGCTCCTTGGCCATCTCGTCGAAGGTCAGGTCCAGCGCCTCGAAGCCGTTCTTCTGGAAGTTCTTGCAGATCTTCTCGGACTCACCCTTGGTCGGCGTGGTCAGGCCCACAAACACATGGGCCTTGCTGTCGTGGCTGATGCGGTAGTTGAACTCGGTCACGCTGCGCGGGCCGCCGGGCAGCTTGCCCACCACCTCGCAGAAATGCTTGAAGCTGCCGCGCTCCTCGGGGATGGTGACGGCGAACAGGGCTTCGCGCTCTTCGCCGACCTCGGCACGCTCGGCCACAAAGCGCAGGCGGTCGAAGTTCATATTGGCGCCGCTCAGTATGGCGGCGTAGGTCTCGCCCTTGGTCTTGTGCCTGGCCGCGTACTGCTTGATGGCCGCCACGCCCAGGGCGCCCGATGGCTCCACGATGGAGCGGGTGTCGGTGAAGATGTCCTTGATGGCGGCGCAGACAGCATCGGTGTCCACGGTCACATAGTCATCCACCAGGCCCTGGGTGACGCGGAAGGTTTCCGCACCCACCAGCTTCACGGCCGTGCCGTCGGCGAACAGGCCCACATCGGCCAGCTCCACGCGCTCGCCCGCCTGCACGGACTGCATCATGGCGTTCGAGTCCTTGGTGTGCACGCCGATCACCTTCACCTCGGGGCGCACGGCCTTGATGTAGTTGGCAATGCCGGCAATCAGGCCGCCGCCGCCGATGGGCACGAAGATGGCATCCAGACGCTGGCTGCCCAGCTTTTGCAGCTGGCGCAGCATTTCCATGGCGATGGTGCCCTGGCCGGCAATCACATCGGGATCGTCAAAGGGGTGGACAAAGGTCAGGCCTTCGGACTTTTGCAGCTTGACGGCGTGCTTGTAGGCGTCGGAGTAACTTTCTCCGGCCAGCACCGCCTCGCCGCCCAGGGCGATCACGGCATCGATCTTCACCTGGGGCGTGGTGGTGGGCATCACGATCACGGCGCGGCAGCCCAGCTTCTTGGCGCTCATCGCCGTGCCCTGGGCATGGTTGCCCGCGCTGGCGCAGATCACGCCCTTTTGCAGCTGCTCGGCCGTCAGATTGGCCATCTTGTTATAGGCGCCGCGCAACTTGAAGCTGAACACGGGCTGCTGGTCCTCGCGCTTCAGAAGCACTTTGTTGTGCAGGCGGCGGCTGAGATTCTTGGCAATGTCCAGATCCGACTCCACGGCTACGTCATAGACGCGTGCATTGAGGATGCGAGTCAGATAATCGGCAGGGGTCAGGGCTTGGGTCATGGTGCAAATCGAAAGCAGAGCACCAGAGCCAGGGTAATCAGCCTGCCGGGTGCATGGAAGCCGACCATGATAGGCGCTTGCTTGCTGCGCTGCAGTACTCGCTCAAGAGGTGCATGCTGTTGCTCTGAGAAACCCGGGGAGCAGGCACGAAAAAAAGCCCCTAGCTCAAGAGCTAGGGGCTGAATCCACCATTAGAGGAGGTGGAGGAGACAAAGGGTGCGATACAGATCGGGATTAACCAGTAATCTGCAGTCTGCCTGCGGGTTTGACCTCACAGGTAACGCTTGGGTTGTATTGTATGAGGCTTGTGTTTTCTGTGCATCAAAAGATTCGGGTTTTTATGTATTTGATGCAAAATTGCAACAGTTTCGAGAGGAAAAACAATGGAATGCACGGTTAGTTGGACAGGCGCGGCCACTGGAACGCGCTCGGGCATGGGTTTTGTGGCAGAGACCGGCAGCGGCCATGTAGTCAATATGGATGGCGCGCCGGACGAGAAGAACCCGGCCAACGGCGGTCGCAATCAGGCTCCGCGCCCCATGGAGATGCTGCTGGCCGGCGCCGGCGGCTGCACGGCCTACGACGTGGTGCTCATCCTCAAGCGTGGCCGCCACGATGTGAAGGGGTGCAGCGTGCAGTTGACTTCCGAGCGCGCCGATGTCGACCCCAAGGTGTTCACCAAGATCCATATGCAGTTCACGGTCAGCGGCAAGAACCTGCCTGCCGGCGCCGTCGAGCGTGCCATCGCCATGAGCCACGACAAATACTGCTCGGCCACCATCATGCTGGGCAAGACCGCCGAAATCACGACGGGTTTCGACATCGTCGAAGCCTGAGCGCACTCACGATCACAAAAAACGGGCCGCTAGGGTCCGTTTTTTGTTGAACAAAGTGTCCGTCTCCGTGTGATGCGTCAGATACGGTGCGCTGTAATAGTCATGACCTTGGCCGCCACACGCATCAGCCCCTGGGCAATCGGGGGCAGTTGCATCGCACCTTCATCGATCGCTGCAGCGGCATGACGTTCCTCGTCATCCTTCATGCGCTCGACTACGGCACGCGACGCCTCGTCCTCCTCGGGCAGGCGGCCCAGATGGCTGCCCAGGTGGGCGGAGACCTGGTTTTCGGTCTCGACCACAAAACCCAGGCTGGTGGCATCGCTGATCTTGGCGGCAATCGTGCCAATGGCAAAAGCGCCCGCAAACCACAGCGGGTTCAGCAGCGAAGGCCTGCCACCCAGGGCATGCAGGCGTTCCCGGGTCCAGGCCAGGTGGTCCATTTCCTCGCGCGCGGCGTGCAGCAGATGCTCGCGCAGCTCCATGTCCTTGGTGACCATGGCCTGGGCGTTGTACAGGGCCTGGGCACAGACCTCGCCCACATGATTGACGCGCATCAAGGCTGCAGAGAGTCTGCGCTGCTCATCGCTCAAATCGGCTTCGGCAATTCCTGTAGCGGGCGAACGCTCGGAGGCAACCGGGTCGGCAAAGAGAGTGCGAAGGGCTGCATCGGCAGCGGTCAGAAACTTGTCCATGGTGAAAAGAGCTCGGTGCGGCGCCCGTGTGGCGTCAATGCACATAAGGTACACCAGAGTGATTCATCCGCAACTTGCGCTGGGGCAATGCTAGGCTGAAACCCCTAAGGGTGTGCCCGCTAGTACGGTCCGGAGTTTGTTGCGGTGGTGCAACGAAAACGCGCCGAATCGAGCAGTTTTGGGTGAATTCCTTTGCGCTGGGCTCGGGGGTCTGGTGCAATAGACCCAACTTCCCCACCAGGAGGTTGGCGCGGGAAACCGGTGGAGCTCGAGGCTCAAGTCTCTCTCCCATAGAACCGGCGCCCTTCTAAACCTTGGAGTAACTCGTAATGAAAAAATCTCTGATCGCCCTGGCAGTGCTGGCCGCTTCCGGCGCCGCAATGGCTCAATCTTCCGTGACTCTGTTCGGTATCGTTGACACTGGCGTTTCCTATGTGGACAACGCTTCCGGCAACGACGCCAAGTACGGCGTGCACAGCAGCGGTAACGCTACCAGCCGTCTGGGCCTGCGCGGTACTGAAGACCTGGGTGGCGGTCTGAAGGCTGGCTTCTGGCTGGAAGGCGAAATCTTCGGTGACGACGGCAATGCTTCCGGCTTCAACTTCAAGCGCGAATCCACAGTGCGTCTGTCCGGCAACTTCGGTGAAGTTCGCCTGGGTCGTGAAACTACCCCCACTTTCCGTGCTGGTCTGAAGTATGACCTGTTCGGCGCTACCGGTATCGGCCAAAACCTGGGCTTCAAGGCCTGGTCGACTGCTGGCGGTGCTTTCGGTGCTGACGCCAACACCATCCGTGCTAACAACATGGTGTCGTACTCTTCGCCCAACTTCAGCGGCTTCACTGCTAACGTGAGCTACGCTTTCGACGAAAAGCAAGGCGTGGGCAAGACCGGCCGTTATGCTGGTGGTAACGTTGGCTATGACAACGGCCCCCTGAGCGTGACTGCTGCTTACGGCACTCTGAACGGTGGCACTGGCGACCGTGACGAAATGTCCATCGGCGCTTCTTACAACTTCGGCGTGGCCAAGGTTGTGGGTAACGTTCAGCAAATCAAGTACAAGCCCGATGCTGGTTCCAGCGCCAAGTTCCGTAACTACCTGCTGGGCGTGTCCGCTCCCGTGGGTGGCGTGGGCGAAGTGAAGGCTCAGTACGCTTACTACGACCAACAAGGTCCTGCTAAGGCTCACCAACTGTCGCTGGGCTATGTGCACAACCTGTCCAAGCGCACTGCTCTGTACGGCACTGTTGCTTACCTGAAGAACCAAGACGGTTCCGCTATCGCTCTGGCTGCCAAGGGCGTGAGCGACACCGTGGGCCTGAAGGCTGACGGTTCCGGCCGCAACCAAGCTGGCGTGCAAGTTGGTATCCGCCACGCTTTCTAATCAATTGCTGGTGTAAGCCAGTAACTGCTTAAAAGCCAAAGGCCTGTCGAAAGACAGGCCTTTTTTGTTTTCCGGGTTAGACCTTAAAGGGTGATTGCTGAGAGGTTTGCCCCCAGAGGGAAAGGCCTGTGTTGCGCTTGTGCCAATGCTCGCGCGGTTGAGGAAAGCATTTCTAGAATGAATTTTCCACCAACTGTTTGCGAATTGAATTAAGAGAGAGGCAACACAATGGCAGCTTCATTTGTGAAAAAAACATTGGCCTTGGCTGTGCTGGGAACCATGGGAACTCTGGCATATGCACAAAGCAGCGTTCAGCTATATGGCATTGTGGATGCGGCAATTCGCCATACCAATAATGAGGGAGCGAATAAAAGCGGTCTGACCAAAATGATTGGCGGCGGCATGTCCGAAAGCCGCTGGGGTATCAATATCAAGGAAGACCTGGGCGGTGGCCTGTCGGCGATTGCCAATCTGGAAAATCGTTTCTGGACGGATTCCGGTACTCCCAGCACCGCACAGCCTTATTTCGCCCAGTCCTGGGTGGGCTTGCGCAGCACCAGCTTTGGCCAACTGACCATGGGTCGCCAGTACAACGTATTGTTCGATCTGGTCACCTCTACCTACGCATCGTTCCCATATTCCCCTTATATGGATGCCTACAAGCCTGAAATCGGCATGTCTCTGGGCGCGCGTGCAAACAATATGCTGAAGTACGTGGCCGAGTTCGGCCCTGTTCGTGCGGGCTTGCAGTACTCGTTTGACGAGAGCAACACCTTTGCGAAGAAAGGGGCTGGAGTGGATATGACTCCGGGCGGACTGGCATTGAAGACCGCAGGCGGCTATCTGCGCTATTCTGCCAACGGCATTTCTGTGGGGGGCGCTTTCCAGCGTTCGACCTTGCCGGCCGGCACCGATGTGGATGCTTGGACATTGGGCGGCTCCTATCGCACCGGACCTCTTTATCTGATGGCTGGTTATGGCCAGAACAAGGTCAAGGATAGTCTGGCGGCTGCGGGCGCAGGTGCTGCTTTTGATGCCGGCTTGCTCAACGCATATTGGACAGGTTCGTCCAATGGTGGCTTTATCGCGGGCAATGCTCCTGGCAATTTTGCCAACAAGCGTGAGATGTTCAAGGTGGGCTTTGGCTACCAAGTCACTCCGCAGCTCAATGCCGGCATGCACTACTACCATGCCAAGCAATCGGGGTCGGCGACTGGCGCCTTCAATGGCAAGGCTGACTTTATCGTTGCCGTGGCCGACTATGCCTTCTCCAAGCGTACCGATGCCTATTTCGCGGTGGACCACACCAAGACCAAGGGCGGTGCGGGCGTGATGCTTGATGCCAATGGCGCGAAAAAGCGTACCGGCATCACCATCGGTCTGCGTCATCGCTTCTGAGGCAAATCCTTGGATGCAAAAGCCAGCCGATATCGGCTGGCTTTTTTCTGCCCGGAGCCGAGCAGCTCGTGAAGCGGGACGCAAAAAGAAAAGGTCGCAGATGCGGCCTTTTCTTTTGTGCAAAACCGGATGGTGCAGACCACCCGGTAGCAGCAGAGCAATTACATGCCCATGCCGCCCATGCCACCCATGCCGCCCATGTCGGGCATGGCAGGAGCTGCATCAGCCTTGGGGGCTTCTGCGATCATGCACTCGGTGGTCAGCAGCAGGGAAGCCACGGAAGCGGCATTCTGCAGAGCAGTGCGAGTCACCTTGGTGGGATCCAGGATACCCATTTCCAGCATGTCGCCGTAGCTGTCGTTGGCAGCGTTGAAGCCGTAGTTGCCGGAGCCGTTCAGCACGGCGTTCACGACCACCGAAGGCTCGCCACCGGCGTTGGCCACGATTTCGCGCAGAGGGGCTTCGATAGCCTTGAGCACCAGCTTGATGCCGGCGTCTTGTTCGGCATTGCCGGTAGCCAGGGCGCCAACGGCTTGCTTGGCGCGCAGCAGGGCCACGCCACCGCCGGCCACGATGCCTTCTTCCACAGCAGCGCGGGTAGCGTGCAGGGCGTCTTCCACGCGGGCCTTCTTTTCCTTCATTTCGACTTCGGTGGCAGCGCCAACCTTGATCACGGCAACACCGCCGGCCAGCTTGGCCACGCGCTCTTGCAGCTTTTCACGGTCATAGTCGCTGGTCGCTTCTTCGATCTGAGCGCGGATTTGCTTGACGCGGGCTTCGATTTCAGCGGCTTGGCCAGCACCGTCGATGATGGTGGTGTTTTCCTTGCCGATTTCGACGCGTTGGGCTTGGCCCAGGTCTTCCAGGGTCACCTTTTCCAGCGACAGGCCCACTTCTTCAGCGATGACCTTGCCGCCAGTCAGGATGGCGATGTCTTCCAGCATGGCCTTGCGGCGGTCGCCGAAGCCAGGTGCCTTCACAGCCACAACCTTCAGGATGCCGCGGATGGTGTTGACCACCAGAGTCGCCAGGGCTTCGCCTTCAACGTCTTCGGCAATGATCAGCAGAGGACGGCCGGCCTTGGCCACAGCTTCCAGTGTGGGCAGCAGGTCACGGATGTTGCTGATCTTCTTGTCGAACAGCAGCACGAAGGGGTTGTCCAGAACAGCGGCTTGCTTTTCGGGATTGTTGATGAAGTAGGGCGACAGGTAACCACGGTCGAACTGCATGCCTTCGACGACGTCGAGTTCGTTGTCCAGCGACTTGCCTTCTTCAACCGTGATCACGCCTTCCTTGCCGACCTTGTCCATCGCGTCGGCAATAATCTTGCCCACGGATTCGTCGGAGTTGGCAGAGATCGAGCCGACTTGGGCGATTTCCTTGGAGGTGGTGGTGGCCTTGGATTGCTTCTTCAGCTCTTCCACCAGGGCGGCGACAGCCTTGTCGATGCCGCGCTTCAGGTCCATGGGGTTCAGGCCGGAAGCCACGTACTTGGAGCCTTCGCGCACGATGGCCTGGGCCAGCACGGTAGCGGTGGTCGTACCGTCACCAGCGATGTCGTTGGTCTTGGAGGCCACTTCCTTCACGAGCTGGGCGCCCATGTTCTGCAGCTTGTCCTTGAGCTCGATTTCCTTGGCCACGGACACGCCGTCCTTGGTCACAGTGGGGGCGCCGAAGGAGCGCTCCAGCACCACATTGCGACCCTTGGGGCCCAGGGTAACCTTGACTGCGTTAGCCAGGATGTTCACGCCTTCAACCATGCGTGCACGTGCTTCACCGCCGAAAACTACGTCTTTTGCTGCCATTTTTGGCTCCTAAAGAATGGGGTTCAAATGTTCTGCCAGCGCTTATCAATCAATCGCCAGCAGCTATGAATAGGGGAGGTGTTCGGGAAGGATTACTTCTCGACGACTGCGAACAGGTCGTCTTCCTTCATGACCAGCAGCTCGTCGCCGTGGATCTTCACGGTTTGGCCAGAGTACTTGCCGAACAGAACGCGGTCGCCGACCTTCACGTTCAGGGCGATCAGTTCGCCCTTGTCATTGCGCTTGCCGGGACCCACAGCCAGCACTTCGCCCTGGTCAGGCTTCTCGGTGGCAGCATCAGGGAGCACGATGCCCGAGGCTGTCTTGGTTTCGTTTTCGAGGCGCTTGACAATCACGCGATCGTGCAGGGGACGCAGGTTCATACCAACTCCTAAATACATCAACAAAGTTGAAACAAGACTTGCCAGCCATCCTGGCCGACATTCGGAATATCTAGGGTCAAGCTGTTAGCACTCAACCCCATCGAGTGCTAATAATAAGGCAATTTCCCGAGCTTTCAAGACCTCCCCCCAGCCGATCAGAGGGCAAATTGCTCAACGAGCAGGGTTTGTTCTGGGTCATGTGTAACGTGTTTTTACAAATAGGCCTGGCTTTTGCTCTGCCAGAACATGCCTCTAGAAACCATGACTGCCCCGGCGCAGCGCGCCCAGGATCTGCTGCAGACAGACGTCTTCATTCCTCATATGCGCCAAGTCGGGCGCTGCGAGAGTTCGCTCAGAGAGCTGAATCTGATGTGGCGGCTCATAGAGTCCTCCGCCAAGATGAATTGCCCTCAGGAAGCTCAGGCCTTGTTGCCCATGATGGCCGCCACGCGTGGCGGCTTCGAGCGGCTGGAGCAGGATCTGGTGCGCTCCATGGTCATGCAGGCGGTGGCTGGAGTGACGGCAGGGCTGTCCAGTCAGGCACAGCATCTGATCGATACCCTGGTGCGCAATCTCTACGAGCGCACGGCCGATGTGGGGTTTCTGGCGACCGATGCCGTGCTGTGCGGTTTCATGGCTGGGCTGGATGGCGATGAGGCAGCCATTACCCAGCGTCTGCAGGCGTACCGGAGTAAATACACGGTCTATGCGGACATTCTGCTGCTGGATGCCGAAGGCCGGGTGCGAGCGAGTGCGCGCGAGAGGAGTCAGGCCACAGATCAGCCATGCCGGGATGCGCTGATTGCCCGTGCGCTGCAAAGCCCGGGCTTTGTGCAGAGCTTTGGTGCCACCGACCTGCTGCCGGGCCATGACAGCGGCCTGATCTATGCGCATCGCATGCTGGACCCCATCAACCGGCAAGCCATGGGCGTGCTGTGCCTGTGCTTCGACTTCGACGGTGAGATGCAAGGCATCTGGAGCGGACGCGACCAGGTCGACGGCAGTGGCGCACCAGAGGCGCAGACCAGCATCGCCCTGCTGCTGGATGAGCAGGGTCAGGTGCTGGCCAGCAGCGATCTGCACTGGATTGGTGTGGGCGCGAATGTGCAGCCTCACCGTGATGGTGCGAGCGTGCTGCATGTGCATGGGGGGCGCACCTATCTGGTGCAGTCTGCGGCATCGGCAGGCTATCAAGGCTATATGGGCCCCAAGGGCTGGCGAGCGCAGATCATGACACCGCTGGAGCTGGCCTTCGGTCTTCAATCGCAAGCGGGTCTGGATGGGCTGGATGCCGCGGTGGCTCAGGGTCTGCTGACACATGCACACCGTTTCTGCCCGCCCCTGCACGCCATCCACAGCGCGGCGGACACCATACGCCGTGTGGTCTGGAACGGGCGGGTGATGACTGCAGGCAAGCAGATGGACAACACGCGGCTGCAAGCCGTGCTGGAGCAGATTGGCGAGACGGGGGCGCGGACGAACGAGGTCTTCTCCCAATCCATTGATGCGCTCTATGGCACGGTGCTCAATACCGCACTGCGGGACAACAGCCTGCTGACGAGTCTGCTGGTGGAACTGCTGGATCGCAATCTCTACGAGCGCGCCAACGACTGCCGCTGGTGGGCATTGACGCCGCAGCTGTCCGATTTGCTGGAAGCCCTGGCCCAGGGGGAGAAGGCGGGGGATCTGGTGAGCGAGGTGTGCGGGTTGCTCACCGGCATTCACGATCTCTATACCGTCTACCAGCAAATCATGGTCTATGACGCCCGCGGCAAAGTCGTGGCCGTCAGCCATAGAGGGCAGGCAGAGAGCCACGAGCTGCTGGGCAGCCATATAGAGGCGGACAGCCTG
This sequence comes from Comamonas sp. C24C, assembly GCF_053345995.1. Classification (NCBI taxonomy): domain Bacteria; kingdom Pseudomonadati; phylum Pseudomonadota; class Betaproteobacteria; order Burkholderiales; family Comamonadaceae; genus Comamonas; species Comamonas sp. C24C. The sequence continues at coordinate 226,393 of NZ_JBKFBC010000001.1, forward strand.
CATCAGGTCCTGGCGCTGGCAGGGACCCAGGCCTATCACGTGTCTCCATGGAGGCCCTGTGTGCAGCACGAGGATGATGGCCCGACCTATATCTATCACGCGGCCATACGCAACGTCGACGGGATGGTGCTGGGCGGGATTGGCCTGGTGTTTCATGCACAGCGTGAGTTCAAGGCCATGCTGGAAGGCGTGACTGGCGTGCAGGCAGGAGGCGCAACCAGCAGGCAGGTGGCTTACCTGAACCGATCGGGCATGGTCATGTCCTCCTCGGATGTGCAGCTGCAGCCGGGCATGCGGCTGGATCTGCCACCGCAGATGCTGGCCTTGGCCCCAGGCCAGAGCTTGGCCCGTGCCATGGTGTACCAAGGTCAGTACTGCGTGGTGGCGATCACGGCGGGCAGCGGCTACCGGGAGTTCAAACGCAGCGACGGCTATCGCGAAGAGGTGCTTGCGCTGTCCGTGCAGGCTTTTGGTGCCGTGCAGGACGATGCCCAGGCGGCTGTCGGTCGCCGCAATACCAGGGTGCAAGGCCTGGCTGCGGCCAGTCAGGGCAGCGCATTGGGCATGGAGATGGCGACTTTTTTTGTGGGGCGCAGCGTGCTTGCCGTCGATGCGGCCTGCGTGCTCGAGGCCCAGAGTGCCTCGGCCATCGCCCCCGTTTCAGCCGGTCGCTTGCCGCACTGCGTGGGAACGCTGGCGCGGCGCAGCCAGGGAGTCGTGGCCGGCTATGTCTGGGTCTTTGATCTGGGAGCACTGCTCTTTGGCCAGCCCGTGACCAGGACGGCGCAAAGCCAGGTGATCGTGCTGGAGCACCAGGGGCTCAAGCTGGGCGTGCTGGTCAGCGATCTCGAAGGCGTGGTGCGCTTCGAGAGCGGGCAGTTGCGACTGGCTCCTGCAATGGCGGGTGCGGCAGATCAGCTGGTGGATCGCTTGATCCGTGCCAATGACGGAGATCTGCTCATCCAGTGCCTGAACGTGACAGCCTTGGTGCGCATGCTCAAGGCGCCGCTGCCGACGGAGCAGGCTGCTGGGGGCTGAACGGGCCAGGCCGCTTACTGAACCGGGAACGGGTTCTTTTCGTCGCGAGGGGCGCTGAAGTCCACGGTAGGCGTGGTCTTGATTTCGTACTGGCTGCGGTCCTTGCCTTCGATCCACTTCGGAGGCTTGCCGCGGCCGGTCCAGGTCGCGCCGCTTTCGGGGTCGTAGTACCTGGCCTCGACCTTTTTCTTTTCTTCAGGCTTCCAGGGGAAGACTTGCTGAGAGGTAAAGCCGAAGGTGGCGATCAGTTGCTTGACGGTGGCCAGGGCTTCCTTGGCTTCGGTGCTGCGCGCTTCTTCGATGCGCTTGTCCAGCGCACTTTTCTGAGCGATGAGTTCTTGATAGCTTGGCATTCTGGATTCCAGAGATAGTGTGAAAGGTCAGCACTGATTGCCGCCTTTGTTATTGTTTTGCAAAACCATTCATTTTGGCGCAAGCGCGAACGCGCCGCATTGTTGATGTTGCGTACACTCAATCTGAAAAGGGGTGCGCATCATTTTGAAGGTCTACACACATCACTCTGGATGATCCGGCCTGCAGCTCAGTCCTATTTGTCGCCAGCAGCCATGGCCTGCAGGGCCGAGCCGCTCATGCGATAGCGGATCCACTCGGTCTGCGGCAGGGCTCCCAGGCTGTCATAGAACTTGATGGAGGGCGTGTTCCAGTCCAGGCAACTCCATTCAAAGCGGCCGCAGTCCTTTTCCATGGCAACTCGGGCCAGATGCTGGAGCAGGGCCTTGCCGGCGCCGTGGCCACGTGCGTCAGGCGTGATGTACAGGTCTTCCAGGTACAGGCCGTGCTGGCCCTGCCAGGTGGAATAGTTGAAGAAGTACACGGCAAAGCCCACGGGCTGGCCGTCAATCTCGCAGATCAGGCCGAAGACGGCTGGGTTGGCGCAGAACAGCGTGCGACGCACATGGTCGGGCGTGGCCTTGACCTCATGCTCGGCCTTTTCATAAATGGCGAGTTCGCGCACAAAGTGCAAGATCAGGTCGATGTCTTGCTCGGTGGCGGGGCGGATATGGAGCTGGCTCATTAAATATCAGGGAAAAGTGGCTCCAGCGCTTGATGGTAAAGCGCTTGCAGCTATGGTTTTGTGTATCAGGCGACCTGGAGCTCGGGCTCGCTCTGAGCCAGAGTCACGGGCAGGAACTGGCACAGGATCTGGAAATGATCCTCGAAGAACTCGGCCTCCATGCGGGGCAGATCGGCAATCGGCACCCAGCGGGCCAGGGCGGCGTCGTCCGCGCCCTGTACCGGAGGCAGGCTGGGCTGCACGCCCAGATCCAGATAGTGCACATGGGTAATGGTACGCCCGCGCAGGCTGCGGTCCGGGTGATCGAAGACCTGCACGGCCTGCAGGGCCGCCAGCAGGTCGGCCTCGCTGATGGAGGAGCAGGTTTCTTCACGCAGCTCGCGCATGCAGGATTGCCAGAGGCTGTCACGTTGCTCCAGAAAGCCGCCGGGCAGCGCCCACAGGCCCTGGCCCGGAGCATGGCCGCGCTGGATCAGCAGCACCTGATCCTGGCCTTTGGCACGGCAGCGCAGCAGCGCATCCACGGTGACGAACACCGGTGCATAAGGCGCCTTGGCCCAGGCCCGCTTGTAGTCCTGCAACATATGCCATTCTTTTTGCAGGCGCAGATACAGCGGTGTCTGGGCCCAGCGGCGCAAAAAGTCCAGCGTGCTCTCGGGCATCTGGGAGGAAAGCCTGGCGAGAGCCGCATCCATGGTTTCGGGCGAGGCGTCGCCTTCACCGAAGAAGATTTCGCGCAGCGGCGTGGCGTCAAACTGGCCCAGGCGCGGCAGGCTGATCAGCTCCCAGCCCGGAAAGCGCGCCAGATAGCTGCTGCTGGAGTCCTTGAAATGTCCGACCAGTGCCACGCTCGCGCCTTCGGGCACATGGGCTTGCACGGCTTCGCGCACGGCATGCACCCACAGCGGCTCGTTGTAATAGTCGCGCACGGGAACGCAGCGTACGCGCTCGGCATCCTCTTTCGATAGCGCATTGCGCAGCATCTGCGCGCGCTCCTGCCAGCTGAACGGGTTTTTGGGGTTGGGTGCCTGCCAGGCGCTGCCCAGCACCACCACGACCTGGCGAGCCCGCTCCAGTGCGGCGTGCAGCAAGGCCATATGGCCGTTGTGCAGAGGCTGGAAGCGGCCGATCAGCACGGCAGTATGCAGGGGCACCGAGGTGGGCAGGGTCTCGGGTGCGGCGGCGATGACACGCTTGCTGGAGGTGTTGGGACTGGCTTGAGGCATGAGAGCGAAACCCGTACAGAAATCGGCGCCCGCAAGGGCAAATATAGATAAAAAAGCGCCAAACGCTTACTGGGTAAGCGAAGTTAGCTCACATTTTTAATGTTTAATCAGGCCCGGTACGGCCAAAGTCGGCATTCGAGACAGGCCGCCAAGCGCTTGGCCGCACCCAAGGTGCTGCAAGGCGTTGTCAGCTTGTCTCAAGCAGATGCCGGGCATTGCTATTCGTAGTGTGCCGCAATCGGCATCTGCCGGCCCGTGCCAAAGGCCCGTGGGCGTACTCTAAGCATGGGCGGAGCCTGGCGGCGCTTGTATTCGCTGCGGAACACCAGCTTCTGCACGCGGGCAATGGTCTCGGGGCCGCCGGCTTCTGTGCGCAGCCTGTCCACAAAGGCTGCAGCCTGCGCATATTCCTTGCTGGACAGGTGCTGGCCCTCGATATGCCATTTGAGAATCTCGTCGAGCACGGCATAGGGCGGCAGGCTGTCCTCGTCCTTCTGGCCGGGAGCCAGTTCGGCCGAAGGCGGCTTGTCGATGATGGCCTGCGGGATCAGCTCGCGGCCCGCATGGCGGTTGATATGGCGTGACAGCTCGAAGACCTCGGTCTTGTACAGATCTCCGAGCAAGCCCAGACCGCCGTTGGTGTCGCCATACAGGGTGCAGTAGCCCACCGAGACTTCGGATTTGTTGCCCGTGGTCAGCAGCAGATGGCCGAAGGCATTGGAAAACTCCATCAGCGTGGTGCCGCGAGCGCGGGCCTGCAGATTCTCCAGCGCCAGGCCCTTGAGCGGTTCGCCAAAGCTGGCCTCGAACTGGCGTGCATAGGTGGTGACCAGCTCCTTGATCGGATGCTCGTAGAGTCTGATGCCCAGATTGCGGCACAGCAGCACGGAGTCGTCGACCGAGCCGGCAGAGGAGTAGCTCGACGGCATGGTGATGCCGACCACATTCTCCGCTCCCAGGGCATCGACGGCCAGGGCCAGCGTCAATGCCGAATCGATGCCGCCCGAGCTGCCCACCACCACCTGCTGGAAGCCGCAGCGGCGCGCATAGTCGCGCAGGCCCAGCACGATCTGCTGGCGGTAGAACTCCATGGTGGCCAGGCCTTGCGCATTCAGCTCCAGCGTGTAGACATCTTCCTCGAAGCGCCTGGCTTCGAAGACCAGTCCTGCCTCGGGCTCCACGGCAAACGATGCGCCGTCAAACACGATCTGATCCTGGCCGCCGATCTGGTTGATGTAGAGGATGGCCAGCTTGTGGCGTGCCGCCGCCTGGGTGAAGACCTCGTGGCGCTGCTCGCGCTTGCCCAGGTGGCTGGGGCTGGCGTTGATGCTGATGACCAGATCGGGGGCCGCATCGCCCATGCGTACAAAGGGGTTGGTGGCGTAGTCGGCACCCTGGTCGTTCCAGCCGTCCTCGCAGACCAGAAAGCCCACCTGGCAGTTGCCCACGCGCAGCACCTTGGCCGTGTCGGCTCCGGGCTCGAAGTGGCGGCGCTCGTCGAAGATGTTGTAGGTGGGCAGCAGTTGCTTGTCGTACTGCAGGCGAATCTGTCCGTTCTTGAGCACCAGCAGGCTGTTGTGCAGCGGTTTGCCGGGGCCATCGTGGCGCGTGGGTGCGCCCACGACCCAGTGCAGATCGGGAAACTGGCGCGTGGCCTGCAGCAGCTCCTGCAGACCAGCGTCCAGCCTTTGCAGAAAGCTGGGCTCGTCCAGCAGGTCGCCTGGGTAGTAGCCGCACAGCGACAGCTCGGAAAACACCACCAGGTCGGCCTGCTCGGCCGCGGCCCTGGTTGCGGCCTCTCTCATGCGGCGGATATTGCCGCTGATGTCGCCCACCATGTAGTTAAGCTGGGCGAGGGTGACTTTCAGCATGGTTGCCTCCGAAGATTCAGGCTGCCTTGGCAGCAGGCTCAGGGATGTTGAAGACCTGGCGCAGATAGGCCAGATAGGTCTCGTCGTTGCACAGCGTCTTGCCGGGCGAGTCCGAAATCTTGGCCACGGGCTGGCCGTTGGCATGGGTCAGCTTCATCACGATGTTGATCGTGGTCAGTCCCATGTCATTGGTCAATCGCGTGCCTATGCCGAAGCCGCACTGGATGCGATCGGCAAAGCGGTGATAGAGCGCCAGGGCCGTGTCCAGATCCAGTCCGTCCGAGAACACCAGACGCTTGCTCTGCGGGGGAATGCGCAGCTGGTCATAGTGGGCAATGGCCTTCTCGCCCCATTCGAACGGATCGCCGGAGTCGTGACGCAGGCCGTCGAACAGCTTGGCGAAGTACATGTCGAAGTCGGCCAGAAAGGCGTCCATGCCCACGGTATCGGTCAGGGCGATACCGAGGTCGCCGCGGTATTCCTGCACCCAGTCCTCGAGAGCGGCTACCTGGAAGTCGCGCAGGCGCACGCCCAGAGCCTGATAGGTCTGCAGATACTCATGGGCCATGGTGCCAATGGGCACCAGGTTCAGGTCGCGCGCCAGCAGCACATTGGAGGTGCCCTTGAACCACTGCGCGGTCTCCTTGGCAAAGGCCTGCACCACCTCGCGCTGCCAGGCTCCCGAGAAGCGGCGGCGCACGCCGAAGTCAAACAGCTCGAAGGGGTTGTGCAGCTTGGCCTCGACAGCCAAGTGCTTGAGCTGGGCCAGCTTGACCTGCAGGCGCTTGCGGCCTTCGACCAGGGCGGCCTCGGCATCGAAGCGGCGGAAGTACAGTTCGTTGACGATGGCCAGCACATAGATCTCGAAGCCCATCACATGAACTTGCGGGCCCTTGGCGACGATATGGAGCCGGTCGCCCTCGGCCCAGGCGCGGATGAAGGCACGCTGGAACTGGAAGATGCGCAGAAAGTCGATGAAGTCGCTCTTCATGAAGCGCAGACCTGCCAGATAGTCCAGCTCGCCCTGGTCAAAGCGCAGACTGCACAGGGCGTCCAGCTCGCGCTCCACCTCGGGCAGCAGCTCGGCCAGCGGGAAGGCCGTGGGCGTGCGGCAGACAAATTCGTACTCGGCCTCGGTCTGGGGGTGGCGGTGCAGCATGGCCTGCCACATCGTGAATTTGTAGAGGTCGGTGTCCAGCAGGCTGGTGATGATGGGCTTCATGCCGTTCTTCTTTTCAAAAATATGAGCTGCTAGCGCTTTATCCATGGGCGCTAGAGGCTGATTTGTCTCATAAGCCAAAGCTGGCGCTGGTTTCGCAGCGTACACCGGTTGCACGCATGCGTTGCAGGAAGTCGCGGTGCGCGGCCTCGAATCCGGTGACGGGGCTCATGCAGTCCGTCAGCAGCACGATGCGCGAGTAATCGCTGCTGCCCCAGTTCTCCACGATGTGCTCGGTGGTGGCGCGCACGCAGTGGCTGCTGGCTTCGCCCGCGATCACCAGGGTGCTGCTCTGGCGCAGCTGGGCCAGCAAGGCAGTGTTGAGCCCGGTTTCGCTGTCCTGCGGATCGGGCACCTCGGCGCGAATGGCGCTGTAGTGCTCGGTCCAGGGGTTCATGCCTTTGAAGATATGGCGGATGGCACGGTGCTGCAGCTCCTGCCACTGGCGGCAGGCCGCGAGCACGCAGGCATGCACGCCATGGCCCCAGCTGCCGATCTCGCAGTGCGGCGGCCAGACCATCAGGGTGTAGCTGCCTTGGGCCTCCAGCTGATCCAGGTATTGCAGCGTGCGTTCGCGTTCGGCAGCGTTGCGCGGTGCATAGTCGCCGGTACGGACCTGCGCTGCCGTGATCGGGGTGAATGGCAGGACGGCACGGCCATCGCGCTGCTGCCAGAAGGCGGGATGGGCAATGTCATAAGCCTGGTGCGAGTCCAGAGTGATGGTGACCTGGCCCAGCTTGTCTCCCTGGGCTGCGATCCAGCTGCTCAGGCGCTGCATATCGGCATGAGCACCCGTCACCGGAAGGCTGGGTGCTATCAGCTGATGAGTGTCTGGTGAGCGGGGGCACCAGTCGGCAGGTAGATCGCAGAAGTCGTTTTGCGGGTCAATGATGAGCAGCTGGGTTTGTGGATGACTCATGGTGTTCAGCTTTCCTGCGAGATGCAATGTCTGCAGTCTAGAGTACTTAAAATATTTTTGCAACTAAGTATTTTTGAGCTCGTATGAAATAATCAGACAATAAAAACGAAGTTGGTAAAAAAATGGATCAAAGCGATGAGCGCAGGGAAGCGGTGCAGGTCAGTGTGGATGTGGTGCTGCTGACCCTGGTGGAGCAGCAGCTGCATGCCGTGCTGCTGCGTCGTCAGGCTGCGCCTTTTGCCGGGGTATGGGCCTTGCCAGGCGGCTTCATTCATACCGATGAGGATGCGGACGCCAAGGCCAGTGCGGCGCGCGTGCTCAGAACCAAGGTGGGCATAGAAGGTGCCTATCTTGAGCAGCTGGCTACTTTCAGCGGCCCGGCACGCGATCCGCGCGGCTGGTCGGTGGCAATCGCCTATTGCGCTCTGCTGCCCGTTCAGAACCTGCCGCCCGATCGCGCCGACATCAGCGTGGTGCCGCTCTCGGCCCTGCCGCAGCTGCCGTTCGATCACCGGGCCATTCTGGATGCTGCCCTGGAGCGAGTGCGCAGCAAAAGCCTGTATTCCTCCTTGCCTGTTCACCTGTGCGGCGAAACCTTCACGCTGCCGCAACTGCAGCAGGTCTATGAAAACATTCTGGGCGAGCCGCTGAACAAGGTCAGCTTCAGGCGCAAGATGGATGAGATGGACTGGCTGGAGCCCGTGCCTGGGGCCATGCAGGGTGGCGGAGCGCATCGGCCCGCACAGCTTTACCGGGCCAAGCCCGGCTTCAGCCAGACGCTGGCGCTGACTGCCCGGGGGCTTTGAGTCCGTTCCACATGAAAAAATGCCTGCGCAAGGCAGGCATTCGGGTTGGTGTTTCGGGTCCGGCGGTGTCGACTAGCTGACTGCGCCAATGCCCAGCAGGGCCAGGACCACGAAGATCACGGCAACGGCAATGAAAATAAAGAACAGGATCTTGGCTATGCCGGCTGCACCTGCGGCTACGCCGGTGAAGCCGAAAACACCGGCCACCAGGGAAATGATGGCAAAAATAATGGCCCACTTGAGCATCGGAACTCCTTTGTCTGAAGCGATGTTTCAAGCCTAAGTCGCCAGGCGCATGCTCGCGGTGCTCATTTGGGGGAAATCCTTGTCGGCTTGATCCGACAACAAAAAAGCCACCGCAATGGTTCGCGGTGGCTTCTTGACGAGGCTGGGGGCAGGCCCTCGGATCCTCAGACCCGTTTTGCGGGGGGGCGAATCACTTCAGGCCGGCAGCGGCACGCAGCAAAGCTGCCTTGTCGGTGCGTTCCCAGGTGAACTCGGGCTCTTCGCGGCCGAAGTGACCATAAGCCGCAGTCTTGCTGTAGATGGGGCGCAGCAGATCCAGCATCTGGATGATGCCCTTGGGGCGCAGGTCGAAATGTGCGGCCACCAGCTTGGCGATTTCCGCATCGGGAATCACGCCTGTGCCTTCGGTGTACACGGTGATGTTCATGGGGCGGGCCACGCCGATGGCGTAGGCAACCTGCACCTGGCACTGGCGCGCCAGACCGGCAGCCACCACGTTCTTGGCCACATAGCGGGCGGCATAGGCAGCCGAGCGGTCCACCTTGGTTGGATCCTTGCCGGAGAACGCACCGCCGCCGTGGGGGCAGGCACCGCCGTAGGTGTCCACAATGATCTTGCGACCGGTCAGGCCACAGTCGCCCTGAGGTCCGCCCACGACGAAGCGGCCGGTGGGGTTGATCAGGTACTTGGTGTCCAGCAGCCACTCGGAGGGTAGCACGGGCTTGATGATCTCTTCGATGATGGCTTCGGTGAACGATGCCTTCATTTTGGTTGCCGTTTCCGACTGATCGGGGCTGTGCTGTGTGGACAGCACCACGGTGTCGATGCTGTGGGGCTTGCCGTCCACATAGCGCAGGGTCACCTGGCTCTTGGCGTCCGGGCGCAGGAAAGGCAGACGGCCATCCTTGCGCAGCTGGGCCTGGCGTTCCATCAGACGGTGCGCGTAATAGATGGGCGCGGGCATCAGCTCGGGCGTTTCGTCGCAGGCGTAGCCGAACATCAGGCCCTGGTCGCCAGCACCGGTATTCAGCTCGTCATCGCTGGCCTTGTCCACGCCCTGGGCGATGTCCTGGCTTTGCTTGTCGTAGGCGACGAGCACCGAGCAACCCTTGTAGTCGATGCCGTATTCGGTGTTGTCGTAGCCGATGCGCTTGATGGTGTCGCGTGCGACCTGGATGTAGTCCACATTCGCACCGGTGGTGATTTCACCGGCTAATACCACCAGACCGGTGTTGGTCAGTGTCTCGGCAGCCACGCGGCTGTGCGGGTCTTGGGTGAAAATAGCGTCCAGAATCGCGTCAGAGATCTGGTCGGCAACCTTGTCGGGGTGGCCTTCAGAAACCGATTCCGAGGTAAACAGAAAATCGCTGTTCGCCATTGATATAACTCCTTGTTGCTTGGGCAATTGCGTTGCCCGAGCTTCGAAGTCTGGCGAACGCTTTAGCAGTTTTGTTTTTACGTCGCCCTGCAAGTTGCTCTTTAACTCAGCGACCCCGCTATTCTAATGCCTTCCCTGTTTCGACTGTTTGCTGCACTGCCTTTATGGCTATTGCATGGCCTTGGCGCTGCCATGGGATGGGTGACCTGGGCGCTATCTCCCACCTATCGGCGCCGATTTGCAGCCAATGCCGCACAGGCCGGCTATGCCTTTGCGCAGGTCAGGGCTGCGGTGGGACACGCGGGGCGCATGGTGTTCGAGATGCCGCGCATCTGGCTGGGTCAGTTGCCGGAATGCGACATCGTCAACGAAGCCGTGGTCGAGCAGGCCTATGCGCGTGGCAAGGGCATTGTGTTTCTCACGCCACATCTGGGCTGCTTCGAGATGTCGGTGCAGGCCGCAGCGCGGCGCTGGTCGGACCGGCATGGCGCAATCACCGTGCTCTACCGCCCCGCACGCCAGGGCTGGCTGGCCGAAATTCTGGAAACCGCGCGCAATCGTCCCGGCGTCCAGGCCGTTCCCACCACCTTGGCGGGCGTGCGTCAGATGATCAAGGCCCTGCGCCAGGGCGCTGCCGTGGGTTTGCTGCCCGATCAGGTTCCGCCCAACGGGCTGGGCATCTGGTCGCCTTTTTTCGGCCGCGATGCGTATACGATGACATTGGCAGCGCGACTGGTGCTGCAAACCGGGGCCACGGTCATCGTGGCTCGGTGCGAGCGAAAGTCCTGGGGGCGGGGCTATACGCTGTATCTAGAGGAATTGCCTGTGCCCGAATCTCAATCGCTGGAAGCCACCGTGGCGCTGATCAACCGCGCCATGGAAACCACCATCCGTCAGTCTCCGCATCAATACCTGTGGGGCTACGGCCGCTACAAGCAGCCGCGTGAAGACAAGCAAATCTCGGGGGAGAAGGCATGAGTGCCAGCAAGATCGCCATCGGCTGCATGCATGTGCTGGCCAAGCTGCCGCTGCCCCTGCTGCGCGGGCTGGGCAAGGTTGTGGGTCGTGTGCTGTTTGTGGTGGCGGGCCAGCGTCGGCGCATCGCACTGCGCAACTTCGAACTGTGCTTTCCCGATGTGCCTGAGGCACAGCGCAAAGCCTGGGCGAAGGAGTCTTTTGAAGTCTTTTGCCAGACCTTTCTCGACAGAAGCTGGCTGTGGTTCGGCGCCGAGGAGCTGGTGCGCAGCCGCGTTAAGCTGGTCGGGGCCACGCATGAGCTGGAGGGCGATACGCCCACCATCGTCTTCGCGCCGCATTTCTACAGCATGGATGCCGGTGGCCTGGCCCTGCCGCTCAATACCGAGCGCGAGTTCACCTCCATCTTCGCCACCAATCCCGATCCGGACCTGGATCGCTGGTTCATGAATGGCCGCCAGCGCTTCGGCAATGTGAAGATGCTCAACCGTGCAGATGGCGTCAAACCCATCATCCAGTGCCTGCGCAAGGGCGGGCTGCTGTATCTGCTGCCCGACATGGACTATGGCAAGAACGACTCGGTGTTCGTGCCCTTTTTCGCGGTGCAGGACACGGCCACCATTCCCTCGCTTTCGCGCTTTGCGCGCCTGGGCAAGGCCAAGGTGGTGGCGCTTTACAACCGCATGACGCCTGAGGGCTATGTGGCAGAGCTGACGCCGGCCTGGGAGAATTTCCCGACGGACGACCATGTGGCCGATACCGCCCGCATGAACCGTGAGCTGCAGGCAGCCATCATGACCATGGTCCCGCAGTATTACTGGGTGCACAAACGCTTCAAGACGCGCCCGGACGGCGAGCCATCGCTGTACTCCGGGAAATAGGCGTCAGATCGTTCTCCATGCCATGATGGCTGGGCGCCAGAAGCTTCTTTTTCAGGAGCGCACTGGCGTCTGAAGAAACTCGGTCAGGGCGCGCTGCACAGCCTCGGGCCTCTCATGGACCACCCAGTGGCTGCAGCCCCGGAGGTGCTCTATCTCCAGCTGCGGCACCCATCGCTCCAGCCCATGCAGCAAAGCGGGTTGCAGTGCCAGGTCGTTGTCGCCCCAGAGAATGCGCACCGGCACAGGAATGTGCAGCATTTCATCGGGCAGGCTGAGTTCGCGAATGTCCTGCAGTTCATCGGCGCTGCCGCCGGGGCGGGGCGGCACCAGCGGGCTGGCCGCGTAGAACATGCAGGCTCCGTGCACGCCCAGATCCCAATGCTCGCGGTATTGCTGCTTGCGCTCGGGCGTCAGCCATGCTGGCGTGCTGCCGTCGGGGTTCTGAAAGAATCCCAGCATGCGCTGCCAGCCGTTTTCGGCCAGCAGCTCGGGCGCATCGGGCCGGCGCAGAAAATGCATGTACTGGCTGGCGGACTGCTGCACCGGGTTGGACTGCAGCTCCCGCAAGAAGCTGCCCGGATGCGGGGAGTTGAGTATCAGCAGCCGCTCGAGCTGCTGCGGGTAGCGGTTGGCCAGGCCCCAGGCCACGGCGCCGCCCCAGTCATGGGCAATCACGCAGGCAGCGCGCTTGTCGGCGCTTTCCAGCGCAATCAGGGCGGCCAGATCCTCCACCAGGTATTTGGCGCGGTAGTCGCTGATGGCCGTGGGCTGGCTGGAGCGGCCATAACCGCGCAGATTGGGGGCCACGCAGCGATAGCGGCTGCCGAATTGCGCAAGCAGCGCATCCCAGATGAAGGCGCCTTCGGGAAAGCCGTGCAGAAACAGCAACAGGGGCTGACCCGGTTCGCCGCTGGTACGGCATTCCAGTTCAACCCCTGTGGACAGGGTATGCGTGCAAGTCATGACCATGAAGCTCTCCTTTTTGTAGCTTCTGGCGCTTGCAAGATAAGCGCCTATGGCTGATTTTGCGCAGGCGTCCCGTCAGCGGGCGTCGCTTGGGTGACGGGAGCAGCCTGGGGCATTCCCGCCTGGGGCAAACCTGCCTGGGGCAATCCCTCGGGGTGGCACCAGTGCCACAGCAACTGGGCCACATCGTCCACGCCCTGCTTTTTGAGGGCGGAGAACAGGCGCACCTCGCCACCGCCCGCATTGAGCTTGGTGATGGACAGGATCTTGGCCTGCTCGGCGCGGGTCAGCTTGTCGGCCTTGGTCAGCACGATGAGGAACTTCAGGCCTTGCTCCACGCGCGGACGGATGGCGTCCAGCAGGGCTTCGTCGAGTTCGGTCAGGCCCAGGCGCGGGTCGCACAGCAGCACCACGGCGGAGAGGCTTTCGCGGCTCATCAGATAGTTGAGCATGACGCGCTGCCAGCGCTCCTTGTCGGTGCGGGAGACGGCCGCGTAACCATAGCCGGGCAAGTCGGCCAGCACGGCATCGGTCACGCCCTGCTTGCCCAGCGAAAACAGGTTGATGTGCTGGGTGCGGCCGGGCTTCTTGGAGGCGAAGGCCAACTGCTTTTGCTGGGTCAGGGTATTGATGGCGGTGGACTTGCCAGCATTGGAGCGACCGACGAAGGCGATCTCGGGAACCTCGACCTTGGGCAGCTGATTGAGCTGGGCTGCGGTCGTAAAAAAGCGTGCGGTGTGCATCCAGCCCATCGCAAGCTTGCTGTCGATCAAAGAAAGTGTTTTTCCGGCAGTGGTATCCGGGGAAGCATGGGTCATGACGGTAACTATTTCAGGGAGGCCCATTGTAGAATTTGACGGATTCGCGCTCTCAACAATAGACCCAGCCCCTTGATATGAAGTTGCTTGCCTCTTTGCTGACTGCTGCCATTTTCGCAGCACCTGCCTTCCCCGCATTTTCAGCGGGAGAAACACCTGTCAAGGCGGATGCTGCCAAAGGGCAAGCCAGTTATGGGGCGGTTTGCGTCGCCTGTCATGCCGCAGACGGCAATTCCACCATTCCTCTGCAGCCCAAGCTGGCAGGCCAGCACCCCGAGTATCTGGTCAAGCAGCTGCGCGAGTTCAAGGACGGCAAGCGCAACGACCCGGTGATGAAGGGCTTTGCCTCCACGCTCAGCGATGGCGATATGCAGAATATCGCGGCCTGGCTGCATACCCAGGCGCCCAAGAACGGCTTCTCCAAGGACAAGGACTCCATCGCCCTGGGTGAGCGCATTTTCCGCGGCGGCATTCAGGAGCGCCAGATTGCCGCCTGTGCGGGTTGCCACAGCCCCAATGGCTCCGGCATTCCGGCCCAGTACCCGCGTCTGTCGGGTCAGCATGCTGAATATACCGTGAAGTCGTTGACGGACTTTCGCGACGGCAAGCGCAGCAATAGCATTCCCATGGCCCAGGTTGCTGCCAAGCTTAATGATCGCGAAATCAAGGCCGTGGCAGACTATATAGCTGGCTTGCGTTAAAAATCCTTTTCACCAGATGCGCGGGTGACTCCGGGAACTTTCAGGCATCTGGCACCCCCCAAGTCAGGCGGGCCCATCGGCTAGTTCAGCAGATGGCCCGCCTTTTTGCGTTCGGCTCTATCTCATCCCCATGTCAGACCTTCCACTTCGCGATCGTGACTCCTCTCGCTCACAGGCAGTGCGCGCGACTCTGGAGTTGCTGGCCTCCATGCGCTTTGCGATTTCACTGCTCACGGTGATCTGCATCGCATCGGTCATCGGCACGGTGCTCAAGCAACATGAACCGCTGGTCAACTATGTCAACCAGTTCGGCCCCTTCTGGGCGCAGCTGTTTTTGGCGCTCAAGCTCAATGCGGTCTACAGCGCCTGGTGGTTTTTGCTGATTCTGACGTTTCTGGTCATCAGCACCTCGCTGTGCGTGAGCCGCCATGCCCCCAAATATCTGGCCGATATCCGCAATTACAAGGAAAACCTCCGCGAACAAAGCCTCAAGGCATTCCACCATCGCGCCGAGGCCGATGTGGCGGGCAGCACCGAAGAGGCGGCCAAGCGCCTCGGTCAGCAACTGGTATCTGGCGGCTGGAAGGTCAAGCTGCAGCAGCGCGACACAGCGGCCGGGCCCGGCACCGGCTGGATGCTGGCTGCCAAGGCCGGTGCGGCCAACAAGCTGGGCTATATCGCCGCGCATTGCGCAATCGTGCTGATCTGTATCGGCGGGCTGTTTGACGGCGACCTCATTGTGCGGGCTCAGATGCTGCTGGGCGGCAAAACACCTTACACCGGCGGCGGCATGATCTCGGATGTGGCGCCCGAGCACCGTCTGTCCATCAAGAATCCGACCTTCCGTGGCAACCTCATGGTCTCCGAAGGCACGCAGTCCGGCACGGCCATCCTGAATCAATCGGACGGCATCTTGCTGCAAGATCTGCCATTTTCGGTGGAATTGAAGAAATTCATCGTGGAGTACTACTCCACCGGCATGCCCAAGCTGTTTGCCAGCGAGATCGTGATTCATGACCGCGCCACCGGCGAGAAGCTGGAAAAGCGCGTGGAGGTGAACCATCCGGCCAGCTACAAGGGCATCGAGATCTACCAGAGCAGCTTCGATGACGGCGGCTCCAGCGTCAAGCTGCATGCAGTGCCAATGGATGGCGTCTCCCAGCCCTTCGACGTGGAGGGCGTGATCGGCAACTCCACCGAGTTCGTGCGCAAGCTGGCCGATGGCCAGCAGGACAAGGTGACGCTGGAGTACACGGCGCTGCGCACCATCAATGTGGAGAACTTCGGCGGCCAGGACAAGGGCGCGGGCACCGATGTGCGCAAGGTCGATCTGAGACAGGCCATTGATGAGCGCCTGGGTGCAGCCCACAAGACCACGGACAAGAAGGATTTGCGCAATATCGGCCCCAGCGTGGGCTACAAGCTGCGCGATGCCTCGGGTCAGGCGCGCGAGTTCCAGAATTACATGCTGCCCGTGGACACGGGCGACGGCCAGCCCGTATTCCTGCTTGGCGTGCGTGAGAACCAGGCCGACCAGATGCGCTATCTGCGCGTGCCTGCCGACCCTGAGGGCACGATGAACACCTTCATGCAGCTGCGCCAGGCCATGCAGAGCAAGACCCAGGCCGAGAAGGCGGCGCGCGCCTATGTGCAGCGGGCGGTCGATGTCTCCAAGCCCGAACTGGCCGAGCCGCTGACGCAGTCCGCGCTCAAGGCGCTGGAGCTGTTCGCCGGTCAGGACAGCAAGCTCAAGGCTCCCGACGGCCGTCAGCTCGGTGGCCTGCAGGCGATATCGGGCTTCATGGACAGCAACGTGCCCGAGGCCGAGCGCGAGCGCGCCGGCGAGGTGCTGGTGCGGATTCTGAACGGCGTGCTGTTCGAGCTGGCCCAGCAGGTGCGCCAGCAGGCAGGGCTTAAGCCTTTCGAGAACGACGAGAAGACCCAGGCCTTCATGACGCAATCGGTGTTCTCGCTCAGCGATGCGCAGTTCTACCCGGCGCCCGTGGTCTTCATGCTGCAGGACTTCAAGCAGGTCCAGGCCAGCGTGTTCCAGGTGGCACGCGCTCCTGGTAAAAACATTGTTTACCTGGGTTGCCTCTTCCTGATCATCGGCGTTTTTGCCATGCTGTACGTGCGTGACCGCCGCATCTGGATCTGGCTGACCCCTGCGAATGGTGGCAGCCATGCGAACATGGCCTTGTCCACCAACCGCAAGACCATGGATGGCGACCGCGAGTTCGCCATGCTGGCCGACAAGCTGATCGGGGCCAAGCCCTTACAAAAGAAGACTCCCGGAGGTTCTGTATGAACACCGCAACCACGACATTGACTTTGAATGAAGGCTATTTCGCCCGCCGCAACTGGTTTGACTGGTTGTTTGCGGTCGTGGTGGCCGTGGGCCTGGGCTATGCGCTTCAGCGCTATGCCGCCTATATGGATGTGTATGAGAAGGGCATTTTGCTGGCGACCATCCCTGCCATGATCTGGCTGGGCTGGTTCTGGCGCCCGCTGGCGGTGCTGATGCTGAGCGTGGCGGGCTGCTCGCTCCTGGCCATCGGCCTGTACCAGGGAGCGGATGGCGGCGAGCTGGCGCGCTCGGAGTCTGTCTTCGGCCTGAAGTACTTCCTCTCCAGCCAGTCCGCCATCCTGTGGATGAGCATGGTGTTCTTCATCAGCACGGCTTTCTACTGGATCGGCGTGTTCGCCAAGGGCGAGCGCTCGGTCATGTCGCTGCTGGGTTCGCGCCTGGCCTGGCTGGCCGTTGCGATGGCGCTGATCGGCACCATGGTGCGCTGGTACGAGAGCTATCTGCTGGGCCCGGACATCGGCCATATCCCCGTCAGCAATCTCTACGAAGTGTTCGTCATGTTCTGCTGGATGACGGCCATCTTCTATCTGTACTACGAGCAGCATTACGACACGCGCGCCCTGGGCGGCTTTGTGATGCTGGTGGTCAGCGCGGCCGTGGGCTTTCTGCTCTGGTACACGCTGGTGCGCCAGGCCCATGAGATTCAGCCCCTGGTGCCTGCCCTCAAGAGCTGGTGGATGAAGCTGCATGTGCCCGCCAACTTCATCGGCTACGGCACGTTTGCGCTGTCGGCCATGGTGGCGTTCGCCTATCTGATCAAGCAGCAGGCCACCGAGACCAAGTGGTACAAGCTTGCGCCGCTGTGGCTGTTGGGCGTGGTCCTGTGCTTCGAGCCCATCGTCTTTCGCAAGGGCGCGACCGAGAACGGCGGCAGCTACTGGATGGTGTACTTCGGCATTTCGGCCCTGATCGTGGCCGGCATCCTGCTCTCGCGCAAGCGCATTGCGGCCCGTCTGCCCTCGTTCGAGATTCTGGACGACGTGATGTACAAGGCCATCGCCGTAGGCTTTGCCTTCTTCACCATCGCCACCGTGCTCGGTGCACTCTGGGCGGCCGAGGCCTGGGGCGGCTACTGGAGCTGGGACCCCAAGGAAACCTGGGCGCTGATCGTCTGGCTCAACTATGCGGCCTGGCTGCATATGCGCCTGATGAAGGGCCTGCGCGGCACGGTGTCCGCCTGGTGGGCGCTGGCGGGTCTGGCCGTCACCACCTTTGCCTTCCTGGGCGTGAACATGTTTCTGTCGGGCCTGCACAGCTACGGAGAACTGTAGGCCTCTCATCAGGCACTCCAAAAAACAGGAGCTGCTTGCGCTGATTGAATAAGGATTTCAGGTTGAAAACAGTCTGAAACCATTGAGCATCAAGCGCAAGCAGCTCCTTTTTTATTCAGAAGTTCGGAGGAACTTTGCTGACGCACGGGGCTTCCAAATCGCACTACTCTTGATCGTCGTTTGGGAGCATTCCTATGCTGATACGTCACCGCAACCAAGGCTTTGAACATCCACTGGGCAGCGAGATCACGCCTCGGACCCAATACCTGCAGCGCCGGGACTTTCTGCAGACCCTGGCCATGGGCGCTGCGGGCGCGACCCTGGCAGGCTGGGCCGGCCGTGATGCGCTGGCTGCGGCCGATCGCGTGCATCTACCCGCCCTGAAGGGCGTGGCCAGCAAGGTGGTCGGGGCCATGACCGTGGAGGCGACCACCAGCTATCAGGACGTGACCAGCTACAACAACTACTACGAGTTTGGTCTGGACAAGGACGAGCCGGCACGCAATGCGCACACGCTCAAGACCCGGCCCTGGACGGTACGCATCGAAGGTCTGGTGCAGAAGCCGCAGACCCTGGACATCGACAGCCTGCTCAAGCTCGCGCCCATGGAAGAGCGCATCTACCGCCTGCGCTGCGTGGAGGGCTGGTCCATGGTCATCCCCTGGGTCGGCTACTCGCTGTCCGAGCTGCTCAGGAAAGTGCAGCCGCTCTCCGGCGCCAGGTATGTGGAATTCGTCACCCTGGCCGACAAGGCCCAGATGCCAGGACTCAGAAGCGGTGTGCTGGACTGGCCCTATACCGAAGGCTTGCGGCTGGATGAGGCCATGCACCCGTTGACGCTGCTGGCCTTCGGCATGTACGGCGAGGTCCTGCCCAACCAGAATGGTGCGCCGCTGCGCCTGGTCGTGCCCTGGAAATATGGTTTCAAGAGCGCCAAGTCACTGGTGGCAATCCGCCTGACCGACAAGGAGCCCGGCACAGCCTGGAACAAGGCGGCACGCAACGAGTACGGCTTTTATTCGAATGTGAATCCCGAGGTCGATCATCCGCGCTGGAGCCAGGCCACCGAGCGGCGCATCGGCGAGGGCGGGCTGTTCGCCAAGCGACGCAAGACCTTGCTGTTCAACGGCTATGGCGATCAGGTGGCGTCGCTGTATGCGGGCATGGATCTGAAGAAGTTCTACTGATGCAGGCCTGGTTGCTCAAGCCCTGGGCCAAGCCACTGGTCTTCACGCTGTGCCTGCTGCCTTGCGCATGGCTGTTCTATGCGGCGTTCACCGACGGGCTGGGGGCCAATCCGGCCGAAGCCCTGCTGCGCAGCACGGGCGACTGGACTCTGCGTTTTCTCTGCATCGTGCTGGTGGTGACACCGCTGCGCCAGATCAGCGGCTGGAATCTGCTGGTGCGTTACCGGCGCATGCTGGGTCTGTATGTATTCTTCTACGCCTGTCTGCACCTGCTTTGCTATGCCTGGTTCGACATGGGGCTGGACTGGGGCGATATCGTGGCCGATATCCCCAAGCGCCCGTTTATCCTGGTGGGTTTCAGTACCTGGCTGCTGCTGCTGGTGCTGGCGGTCACCTCGCCAAAGTTCATACTCAGGGCCCTGGGCGGCAAGCGCTGGCAGTGGCTGCACCGCGCAGTCTATGTGGCGGTGCCGCTGGCCTTGCTGCATTTCTTCTGGATGCGTGCCGGCAAGAACAATTTTGCAGAGGTGGCGGTCTATGCCGCCATTCTCGGAGCCTTGCTGGGCTGGCGAGTGGTGCGCGCTCTCAGGAGCCGTCAGCCGGCTGCGGTACGCAGCTGACGGGAGACCGGGTCGATCTGCGCCGAAGGAAGCCGGTAGGCATCCTGCTCGAACAGGTCGATGCCGCATTGCAGGCCTTCGAGCCAATTGAACAGATCGCCGATCGCCTGCTTGCCCATGATGGGAGCGCCATGCTGGGGCACGATCATGTCGATATGGAGCTGGCGCGCCATCTGCACCCACAGCCGCAAAATCTTGTTGGAGACCATGTAGCGACGGTGAAAGCCTTCCATGCGTGCAATATGCGGGCCGAGGTCGGTAACGGGCTTCTGGGCTTCTGCGCCGGTGGTCAGGGATACGCCGAGGTCGCCCGTGAACAGAATCTTGCTGATCGGGTCGTAGAAGTGGAAGTTGCCCTCGGCATGCAGGAAGTGCGCGGGCAGCAGCACCAGTTCGCTATGGCCCAAGGGCAGGCGCCCGCCCGCATCGGGCACGCCGATGACGCGATTTTCAGTCTTGCCCACCTTGGTGAAGTGCGGTGCAAAGCGCTCCCAGATGCGCGAGATGACCAGTTGCGCGCGCGTGCTGCTCATCCAGCGGTCCAGCGAGGCAATGATGTCCGGGTCGGCATGCGAGGCAATCAGATAGGCGAGCTTTTGCGGCGGGAAATGCCGCGACATGCCCATGAACAGCTCGTTGAAAGCCAGGTTGCCGCCGGGATCGATGATGGCTCCCGTGCCGTGGTCCACAATCAGGAACTGATTGGCCTGAATGGCCTGACCGTCCTCCTCGATGAGGTCGGTGAACATCAGGCAGATGTGGTTTTTGTCGCGATAGAGCTCAATGGACATGACGGTTTGTCAAAAGACAAGATGCCGTCACTCTAGAGAGTAAGCCTGGGCGACATGTTGATGTGCATCAAGCCTCAGGGCTTGGCATCGGTCTGGCCCGTCTCGCCGGCCTCGATCGGCGGCTTGGTTGGGTCTGCGGGTGTTGCCGTGGTGGAGGGCTTGCTGGAAATGCCCAGCGTTTCGGGCAGCGTGGCACGGCCCTGGGCGGCAGGATCGGTGGGCAGATAGAGCGGGCCTTTTTGTCCACAGGCCGAAAGTGCTGCGAGGGACGCCGCACAAGCCGCAAGGGCAATGCTCCTGACTAGAATTTGGTTGGCTTTCAACATGGGCAAATTGTAATGACTGACCTTGAATATCTGGACCGCGCCGACCAACTTCTGCTGGCTGTGGAGAAATGCTGCGACCGCATTGATGACGAAACCGATGCCGACCTTGATGCCCAGCGCGTGGGGGGCATGGTGACACTGGTATTTGCCAATCGCAGCCAGATTGTCATCAACCAGCAAAAGCCCCTGCATGAAATCTGGCTGGCGGCCAAGGCTGGCGGCTTTCACTATCGCTTTGACGAAGACAAGAAGGTCTGGCTGGACACCAAGGGTGCTGGCGAGTTCTTTGCCAACCTGACGCAATACGCGAGCGAGCAGTCTGGCATGGCGCTGGAGTTCAAGGCTCTGGCCTGAGCATTCAGGGCGCTGGCATAAAAAAAGCCTGCCTCGATGAGAGGCAGGCTTTTTGCTTTGCGAGTGCTTAGTTTCTGAACAGGTCCAGAATGCGGCTGCGCTCTTCCGCAGCCGGTGGCTGGGTGGCACCCGGGCCGGCATTGCCACCC
Source organism: Comamonas sp. C24C (assembly GCF_053345995.1). Lineage (NCBI taxonomy): Bacteria > Pseudomonadati > Pseudomonadota > Betaproteobacteria > Burkholderiales > Comamonadaceae > Comamonas > Comamonas sp. C24C. The sequence goes on from NZ_JBKFBC010000001.1 coordinate 247,539, forward strand.
GCATTCGGGTCGGAGGCGCCTTCCATGCCGAGGCTGGAGACGCCGCCGTTGCGGGCGTTTTCTTCGTAGTACCAGTCGCCGCCCATATTGACCACGCCAGGCGGTGCCTGCACTTCGGCCACAGGCACGCCCTTGAGCGCGTGCTGCATGAAATTGATCCAGATGGGCAGGCTCAGGCCGCCACCGGTTTCACGCGAGCCCAGATTGCGCGGTGTGTCGTAGCCGATCCAGGAGACCGCTGCAAGGCTGGGCTGGTAGCCGGCAAACCAGGCATCCACCGAGTCATTGGTGGTGCCGGTCTTGCCATACAGGTCGGGGCGCTTGAGTGTGGCCTGCGCACGTGCAGCTGTGCCCACGCGTGCCACATCATTGAGCAGGGTGCCGGTGAGGAAGGCGTTGCGCTCGGGAATGGCCTGGGGCAGTTCCTTCACTGCCGGAGGGGTGAACTCGGAGAGGATGCGGCCCTTGTGGTCGGTCACGCGGGCGATCAGCCAGGGGTTGATGCGATGGCCGCCGTTGGCAAACACCGAGTAGGCGCCTGCCATCTGAAGCGGCGTGACCGAGCCGGCGCCCAGGGCCATGGTCAGGTAGGCGGGCTGTTTGGCGGCTTCAAAGCCGAAGCGCGTGGCCCATTCCTGCCCGGTCTTGGGGCCGATGGCCTGCAGCAATCGGATGGAGATCATGTTCTTGGACTTGTTCAAGCCCGTGCGCATGGTCATGGGGCCGTCGTAGCGGCCGTCGTAGTTCTTGGGCTCCCAGGGCTGGCCACCGGTGGTTGCTGCACTGAAGAAGATCGGTGCGTCATTGATCATGGTGGAAGGCGAGAACCCGTGCTCCAGCGCCGCCGAGTAGATGAAGGGCTTGAAGCTGGAGCCAGGCTGGCGCCAGGCCTGGGTCACGTGGTTGAACTTGTTCTTTTCGAAGTCGAATCCACCGATCAGCGCGCGGATGGCGCCGGTTTGCGTGGACATGGCGACAAAAGCACCTTCGACCTCGGGCAACTGGGTGATTTCCCAGGCTCCCTTGGCGTTCTTGACGGCGCGGATCACGGCACCGGGGCGGATCTTGATGTTGGGCGGTGCCTTGGGGCTGAGGCCGGACTCGGCGGGCTTGAGGTTGTCGCCGGTGATTTCGAAATGAGTGCCGTCCGCACGGGCCGCGACAATCTTGCGCGGCGAGGCTTCCAGCACCACGGCCGCAACCACGTCGCCGTTGTCGGGGTGGTTGGCAAGGGCGTCGTCGATGGCGTCTTCCAGCTCCTGCGCATTGCTGGGCAGGGTGATGAACTTCTCGGGGCCGCGGTACTTCTGGCGGCGTTCGTAGTTCATGATGCCTTCGCGCAAAGCCTTGTAGGCGGCCTCTTGTTCGCCGGCATTGAGGGTGGTGTAGACGTTCAGGCCGCGGGTGTAGGCGTCGTTGCCATACTGGGCAAAGATCAACTGGCGGGCCATTTCAGCCACGTACTCCGCGTGTACGCGGGTGGAGTTGGCCGCCGTACGCAGCTTGAGTGGCTCTTCGCGAGCCTGCTTGGCCTGCTCTGCAGTGATGAAGCCGTTTTCCTCCATGCGCTCGATGATGTAGAGCTGACGGATGCGGGCGCGCTTGGGGTTGCTGATCGGGTTGTAGGCCGAGGGGGCCTTGGGCAGGCCGGCCAGCATGGCGGCTTCGGCCACCGTGATGTCCTTGAGCGGATGGCCGAAATAGGCTTCGCAGGCTGCTGCAAAGCCATAGGCTCGGTTGCCCAGGAAAATCTGGTTCATGTAGATCTCGAGGATCTGCTCCTTGGTGAGCAGATGCTCAAGCTTGAAGGTCAGCAGGATTTCGTAGATCTTGCGGGTATAGGTCTTCTCGGAGGAGAGGTAGACATTGCGCGCCACCTGCATGGTGATGGTGGAGGCGCCCTGGCTCTTGACCTTGCCCAGGTTGGCCAGCGCGGCACGCAGCATGCCCTTGTAGTCCACGCCGCCATGCTCGAAGAAGCGGGTGTCCTCGATGGCCAGCACCGCATCCGTCATGACCTTGGGGATCTCGTTGATGGGCGTCAGGGTGCGGCGTTCTTCGCCGAATTCACCCAGCAGAGCCCCTTCGCTGGAATACACCCGCAGCGGTAGCTTGGGGCGGTAGTCTGCGAGCTCGGAGACATCGGGGAGGTTGGGGTAAGCCATGGCCAGCGCCACGGCCACGGCCAGCAAAGCGGCCAGGGCAGCGGCGACGGCAAGTCCGATCAGCCAGAAAATGGAGCGCAGCAGCCAGTGCATGCGTTTCTTGGGAGCTTGGGAGCCAGGAGCTGGGGCCTGGTGGGCAGAATGTTCTGATGGCGGCATTTCGCAGTATTGACAAGGGGTAGGGCATTATAGAAATGCCTCCCGGAAAAGCATCTCGGCGGCTGGTTGGGGGCCGCACTTTGGTCGAATCCTAAATCACAGGGTAAGCACCACTCTGGGCAAGGGGTGGCTTTCCTGCTGTTTGACGTTACACAAGTTTGTCTTTTTTTGGCCACGAAATATGGTGCAAAGCGCTGCAGCAAAGCATGTGCTGCTATAGCTTGCTGCTAGGATTCCAGGGTATTGCTGGCTTTTGTTTCCATTCTTACAAACCTGGGGGGGCATGTTGATTGCTCTGAGTTCTTTATTCAGCCGTCAGCCTGCACCTTTGCTTGGCATTGATGTCAGCTCCTCCAGCGTGAAGCTGGTCGAACTGGCCAAAAGCAAATCCGGCGAGTGGCAATTGGAGCGTTGTGCGATCGAGCCTCTTGAAAAAGGCTGGATCACCGACGGCAATATTGAAAAATTCGATGAAGTGGCAGAGGCGGTACGCCGCCTGGTCAAGAAAAGCGGAACGCGTACCAAGCAGGTTGCCATGGCGCTGCCAGCCGCAGCCGTGATCACCAAGAAGATCACCTTGCCGTCCGGTTTGACCGAGCTGGAGATGGAAGTTCAGGTCGAGTCCGAAGCCAACCAGTACATTCCGTTCTCGCTCGACGAGGTGAGCCTGGATTTCTGCGTCGTTGGTCCTTCGCTGGTATCGCCCGGCGATGTGGATGTGCTGATCGCGGCATCGCGCAAGGAAAAAGTGCAGGACCGCCAGGGCCTGGCCGAGGCGGCCGGTCTCAAGCCCATCGTCATCGATATCGAGCCCTATGCCGCGCGCATGGCGGCAACGCGTCTGGTGTCGCGTCTGCCCAATGCGGGGCGTGACGCCGTTGTCGCACTATTCGAGGTGGGGGCCATGACCACCAGCATGCAGGTGCTTCGCAATGATGAAGTGCTGTATGAGCGTGACCAGGCTTTTGGCGGCGCGCAGCTGACGCAGCTGATTGCACGCCAGTACGGCTTCTCTCCGGAAGAAGCAGAAGCCAAGAAGCGCAGCGGTGAATTGCCTGACGACTATGCGGCAGGTGTGCTCAAGCCCTTTGTGCAAAGCCTGACCCAGGAAGTGGCGCGTGCGCTGCAGTTCTTCTTCACTAGCACTCCCTACAACCGCGTCGACCATATTTTGCTGGCAGGCGGGTCCTCGTCCTTGCCGGGGCTGGTGGAAGCCGTCAGCCAGCAGACGGGTTGTGCATGCAGTCTTGCCAATCCCTTCGATGGCATGGAAATTGGCAGCGGTGTGCGTCTGAAAAAGATGGCGCGTGAAGCGCCGTCCTATCTGACCTCTTGCGGTCTGGCCATGCGGAGGTTTCAAGAGTGATTTTGATTAACCTTTTACCGCACCGCGAGGCAGCCAAGAAGCGCCGCAAAGAGGCGTTCCAGGTCAATATGGTGCTGGCCGCGCTGGCTGGACTGCTGATCACCGCGCTGATCTACTGGTACTTCCAGATGATGATCGAAGGCCAGCAGAACAAGAACAATTTGCTGCGTTCCGAAATCAAGGTTCTGGAGACACAGATCAAGGAGATCGAAGGGCTGGAGGCAGAAATCACGGCTTTGCGTGCACGTCAGAAGGCCGTGGAGGATTTGCAGTCCGACCGCAATCTGCCTGTCTACATGCTCAACGAGCTGGTCAAGCAGCTGCCTGAGGGTGTCTACATCAGCAGTATCAAGCAGGATGGCCTGTCGGTGACCATGCAGGGCACCGCACAGTCGAACGAGCGTATCTCCGAGATGCTGCGCAATCTGACCGATGGCTCGCCCTGGTTCTCCAAGCCAGAACTGATGGAGATCGTGGCCAAGACCGTTGATGTGACCGCCAAGGACAAGCGCCGTGCGGCTGCGTTCACCTTGCGCTTCAATCTGACCCGGGCCAGCGATGCAGAGAAAAATCTGCTTGCTGCAAGCCCCTCCGTGAAGGCGCAGTGATGGCAAAGACCAAGAAATCTCTGGATATCGATTTCGCGGCGCTGCAGGAAAAAATTCAGCGCCAATTCCGGAATCTGGATCCCAACGACCCTTCGGTCTGGCCGGCGCTGCCCAAGGCATTGCTTTTTGTCGCCGTTGCAGTCGCTATGGCAGCCTTGCTGTGGTTTGTCGTCCTGAAAGACTATGAAGCTGAGCTTGATACAGAGCGTGCTACCGAGGTGACCTTGCGTGAGGACTATTCCAAGAAGATGGTCAAGGCGGTGAGTCTCGATGGCCTGAAGAAGCAGCGCGAGCAGGTGCAGCAGTATGTGACGCAGCTGGAGAAGCAATTGCCCAGCAAGGCGGAAATGGCAGCCTTGCTTTCCGATATCAACCAGGCTGGCCTGGGACGCAGCCTGCAGTTTGAAGTATTCCGTCCCGGTGCCATGGTGACCAAGGAGTACTACGCCGAGCTGCCGATTGCCCTGAAAGTCACGGGTCGTTACCACGACATCGGTGCTTTTGCCTCGGATATCGCTTTTCTGTCCCGTATTGTGACTTTGAACAATCTGTCGATCGCTCCTGGCGCCGGCGGCAAGGATACGGATGTGCTGTCCATGGATGCCACGGCGCGTACCTTCCGGTACCTGGATGCGGACGAAGTCAAGGCGCAGCGTGACGCAGCCAAGGGGAAGAAATGAGCAAGGCATTCTTGAGCCCTATCTGCTTGCTCCTGATGGGCAGTGCCTTGCTGGCAGGTTGTACTTCTTCCGAAGAGGATCAACTGCGTGAATGGATGGCGCAGGAGCGCGCCAATGCCAAGCCTCGCGTGACGCCGCTGGAGGAGCCCAAGCCATTCAAGCCACAGGCATATACAGGGGCTGACGGTATGGACCCCTTCAACCCTCTCAAGTTGATTCAGGTTTTGCGCAAGGAATCGGCGCAATCCAATATCAGCACGGCCTTGCTGACACCGGAATTGAGCCGTCGCAAGGAACCGCTGGAGGCTGAGCCGCTGGACACCATGACCATGGTGGGCAGCTTGGACAAGAAGAATGTGCCCACGGCCCTGGTCAGAGTTGGTGGCCTGCTCTATCAGGTACGTGTCGGTAACTATCTGGGGCAGAACTACGGAAAGATCACCCGGATAACGGAAAACTCCATCCAGCTCAGAGAGATTGTCCAGGATGGCGGTGGTGACTGGATTGAAAGAACAAGCACTTTGGAGTTGCAGGAGGTTGGCAAATGATGGGTATTAACCGCAGCACTATGGCGAAGGCCCGTTGGGGTCTGACCCTGAGCAGCCTTTTGCTTTCTTCGGCAGCTTGGGCACAGGCGCGCATCGAGACGGTGACCGGTGCTTTGCAGTCAGGCTCCGAAGTCATCCGTGTCGAGATGTCCGAGCCGCTGGCCGCTGATCCGACCGGATTTGTCGTGCAATCTCCGGCGCGTATTGCGCTGGACTTTCCGGGCGTGAGCAACGGCTCGGGCAAGTCCCTGCTGGAGTTCAACCAGGGCAATCTGCGCTCGGCGAATCTGGTGGAGGCATCGGGCCGCTCGCGTCTGGTACTGAACCTGAAGACGGCCACCACCTACCGCCTGCAGCGCCAGGGAAACTCTCTGCTGATCCTGCTTGATCCCGCCGGTGCTGCGGCAACTGCCACGGCTGCAGCGCCTGCCATGGCTCCGGTATTCGAGAGCAAGACAGCTTCCTCCGATGCCGCACCGATTCGTGGCATCGACTTTCGCCGCGGCAGTGATGGCTCCGGCCGGATTGTGGTCAGCCTTGGCAGCAGCCAGGTTGGGGTGGATCTGCGCCAGGAGGGCAAGGGCCTGACGGTGGACTTCCTGCGTACAGCCCTGCCTGAGAATCTGCGCAAAAAGCTGGATGTGGGAGATTTCGGCACGCCGGTGCAGACGATCTCGACCACCCAGCAAGGCGATCGGGTGCGCATGCGTATCGACCCCGTCGGCGACTGGGAACATAGTGCCTACCAGAGCGACAATCAGTTCGTGGTGGAAGTGCGCCAGAAAAAGGTCGACACCAGCAAGCTGACCCAGGGCCCGGGCTACAGCGGTGAAAAACTGTCACTCAATTTTCAGAATATTGAAGTGCGTTCCCTGCTGCAGGTCATCGCGGATTTCACCAACTTCAATATTGTCACCTCGGATACGGTCACCGGTGCTTTGACGCTACGCCTGAAGGATGTCCCTTGGGACCAGGCGCTGCAGATCATCATGGATGCCAAGGGGCTGGGCATGCGCAAGTCCGGCTCGGTGCTCTGGATCGCTCCCAAGGACGAGATCGACGCACGTACCAAGCGTGACTATGAGGCTGCCATGGAGATTCAGAAGCTGGAGCCTCTGCGCACGCAAGGCTTCCAGCTCAACTATGCAAAAGCCGCAGATATCCTGCAGCAGATCACGACTTCGACAGGTGGTGGTGGTACGGGTGGTACCGGATCCAGCACGCGCTTTCTGTCATCGCGCGGTTCCGCTATTTCCGAGCCCCGTACCAATCAGCTGTTTGTGACCGACACGCCGACCAAGCTCGAGGAGATGAAGGCTTTGCTGGCGACCTTGGATGTGCCCGTGCGTCAGGTCATGATCGAGGCTCGCATTGTCGAGGCGCGCGACACCTTTGGGCGTTCGCTGGGCGTGAAGTTTGGTGGAGGGGCCGTTGGTAGCAATGCTTCCATGACATCGTCCCAGTTTCTGCCGGATAGCAGTTCGGGAACGAGCTCCAAGTTTCCGAGTGGCAATTTTGTCAATTTACCGGCCAGTATCTCAGGGATCAACACTGTAGGGCAGGTCGCATTTTCCGTCTTCAATAGCTCGATGACGCGTTTTCTGTCGCTGGAGCTGTCCGCTCTCGAAGCTGAAGGCGACGGCAAGATCATTTCCAACCCTCGTCTGGTGACGGCGGACCAGAACAAGGCCTTGATCGAGCAAGGCACGGAATATCCATATTCCGTCACTGCACCGAATGGAGCCACGACGATTTCGTTCAAGAAGGCGGTGCTGAAGCTGGAAGTGACTCCACAGATCACTCCTGAAGGCGACATCATTCTGGATCTGGATGTGAACAAGGACAGCCGTGGCGAGACCACGACTCAGGGCGTGGCCATCGATACCAAGCACATCAAGACCCAGGTGCTGGTCGAAAATGGGGGCACCGTGGTGATCGGCGGCATCTTTGAAATGGAGGAGACTAACCAGCTCAACAAGGTGCCGTTGTTCGGCGATCTGCCGGTCTTGGGGCATTTGTTCCGCAGCAACACCAAGGCTTCGAGCAAGCGCGAAATGCTGGTTTTCATCACTCCCAAGATGCTCAACCAGGCGCGCAGCAGCAGCAAATAGCCGTTATCAGTTTTGACATAGGGCCCGCATGAATGAATGCGGGCCTTTTTGTTTGTAATATCTGCGGGCTGCGAGAATCACGGACTGGCCGGATTGGCGGATGACGGTAACGCGATGACTGTTACAAATAAATTTCATATTGCTCTTGTGGGATTGCCGGGCTGCGGCAAATCCACCATCGGACGCTATCTGGCCAAGCGCTGGTCCATGCCTTTTGTGGACGTGGATACGGCCATTGAGGAGCATATCGGCTGCACGATTCGCGAATTCTTTGCCAAGGAAGGCGAGCCCAGGTTCCGGGATGTTGAGCAGGAGGTGCTGGCAGTGCTGCTTGCGCGCCCCGAGAAAACAGTGGTTGCCACAGGTGGAGGTGCCGTGCTGAAGGCTGAGAACCGGCAGGAGCTGGCAGAGCATGCCCAGGTGGTCTATCTGAGCGCGTCGCCGCACGAAATTGCCAAGCGTCTGCAGCGAGACACGCAGCGTCCCCTGTTGCAGGTGGACAATCCCTTGCAGCGCTTGCTGGATCTGCATGCCGTAAGGGACCCGTTCTACAAGGAGGTGGCGGACTTTGTGGTGGCGGGAAGCGGCCTGTCCGCTGCGCAGGTGGCCCAGCGAGTGGCCATGCAGATCGAACTTGGTCAGCATTCGTGATGAGGCTGAAACGCCGGTTGGCCAATACGCTGTATGCCGTGCCTGCCATGCATTTTGAGAGAGGTTGAACGTGGAAATAGTGCGTATTGATCTGGGAGAGCGCAGCTATCCCATCGTGATTGCAGAGGGCCAGCTTGCCCTGAGCTCCACGTGGCAGTCCTTGCCCAAGGCGGCGTCGGCGTTGATCGTGACGAATGATGTGGTGGCTCCGCTGTATCTGTTGGCACTCAAGCAGGCTTTGAGCAGCCAATACGCCCAGGTTCATGAGGTGGTGCTGCCCGATGGCGAAGCGCACAAGGACTGGCAGACGCTGAACCTGATTTTCGACGCCCTGCTGCAACACGGCTGCGACCGCAAGACGGTGCTGTTTGCACTGGGTGGCGGGGTGGTGGGGGATATGACGGGTTTTGCTGCCGCCAGCTACATGCGCGGCGTGCCTTTTGTGCAGGTGCCGACCACGCTGCTGTCCCAGGTCGACTCCTCGGTGGGGGGCAAGACCGCCATCAACCACCCGCTGGGCAAGAACATGATTGGGGCCTTTTACCAGCCGCAGCTGGTGCTTTGCGATCTGGCCACGCTGGATACCCTGGCTGAGCGCGAACTGAGTGCAGGTCTGGGTGAGATCATCAAATATGGCCCGATTGCCGATATGCAGTTCTTTGACTGGCTCGAGCAGAACATGGACGGCCTGCTGCGCCGTGACCGCGGCCTGCTTGCCCATGCCGTCAAGCGCAGCGTGGAGATCAAGGCCTGGGTGGTGGGCCAGGACGAGAAGGAGTCCGGTCTGCGCGCGATTCTCAATTTTGGCCACACCTTCGGTCATGCGATCGAGGCCGGCATGGGCTATGGCAACTGGCTGCACGGAGAGGGCGTGGCAGCCGGCATGGTGATGGCGGCAGAGCTCTCCCAGCGTCTCGGTATGGTGGATGCGGGCTTTGTGACTCGCCTGCGCACCTTGATCGGGCGTGCGGGTTTGCCGGTGCGCGGAGCGGTCATCGATGCCCGCGACAACGCCGGCCGATATCTGGAACTGATGCGGGTCGACAAGAAATCCGAAGCCGGTGAAATCCGCTTTGTGCTGATCGATGGCCCCGGCAAGGCTGTGATGCGCTCTGCTCCAGATGCGCTGGTGCGCGAAGTGATAGACAGCTGCTGCGCTTGACGGGTTAGGGGAGAGGGCTTGGCCCTAGCTGTTAGAGTCGTTGCATCGAGTTGTTGAGGCGATTTGCATGACTGCTCTGGCTCCCTATGCCTGCCATCCCCAGCAAAGCCGTGGACGTCGCTTTGCCGAACCCCATGCCCCCACGCGCAGCGATTTTCAGCGCGACCGGGACCGCATTGTTCACTCCTCGGCCTTCAGGCGACTGGTCTACAAGACTCAGGTCTTTGTCAACCATGAGGGTGATCTGTTTCGCACCCGGCTCACGCATTCTCTGGAGGTGGCTCAACTGGGGCGCTCCATCGCACGTTCTTTGCACCTGGACGAAGACCTGGTTGAAGCCATCTGTCTGGCGCATGACCTGGGGCATACGCCGTTTGGACATGCGGGGCAGGATGCGCTCAACGAGTGCATGAAGCCTCATGGCGGCTTTGAACACAATCTGCAAAGTCTGCGGGTGGTCGACAGGCTGGAGGAGCGCTATCCGGCCTTTGACGGCCTGAACCTGACTTTTGAGACGCGAGAAGGCATTCTCAAGCACTGTTCGCGCGGCAATGCGCAGATATTGAATGCGCGCGAGTCTGGCGGGGTAGCTCAGCGCTTTCTGGACGGAACCCAGCCTTCTCTGGAGGCCCAGCTATGCAATCTGGCCGACGCGATTGCCTATAACGCCCATGATGTCGACGATGGCGTTCGGTCAGGCTTGATCACCATGGCCCAGTTGCGCGATGCCGTGCCTTTGTTTGCTCGCTACCATGCGGCCACTTTGGCGCAGTGGCCCGATCTGGCAGTGCCGGATGCCCAGCGCAAGCTGCTCTATGAAAGCATTCGCCGCATGCTCAGCGATCAGGTCTATGACGTTATCCATCACTCATCGGCCAGCCTCGAGGATGCGGGTGTGCGCTCGGTGCAGCAGGTGCGCCAGCATGGGCAGACGCTGATAGGCTTCAGTCCGGAGATGAAGACACAGTCCCTGGTGCTCAAGCAGTTTCTGTTCCATCAGCTCTATCGGCACCCTCAAGTCATGCAGACCATGAACAGTGCCCAGCAAGTTGTGAAAGAGCTGTTTGCCGCTTATATGCTGGAGCCCGAGCGCATGAAACCGCGCTTTGTCCAGCGCGCCCACCTTGCCGATACCCTGCATGAGCGTGCGCGCGTGGTGGCCGACTTTGTTGCGGGCATGACGGATCGCTATGCGGCGCACCAGCATGAGCGCATCACCGGGATGAGACTGCTGGCAGAGGCCTGAAGGATGCTCGTCAACGGTCTTGCGGTCGTTGGCGAGCATGGCCCAGGCCGGATCGCTAAAATATCGGCTCTGTGTATCTAGAGCCGGAATATTTCCCGCCCAGTGCGCATTCTTTGGGGGCGACAGCCCCCGTTTGCATTTGGAAGGGCCTTGTCATGACCGAAACTTCAACCGTCGCCGATCAGGCCTTCCCGCCAGAGCTTGTGATTGCGGATACCGTGCGCTGGCTGGAAAAGGCGGTCATCGGCCTCAATCTTTGCCCCTTCGCCAAAGGCGTGCATGTCAAAGCCCAGATCCACTATGTCGTCAGCGATGCAAGCGATGCGCAGGGCGTGGCTGATGCCCTGCATCGCGAGCTCGAGGCACTGGCTGAAGCCAATGCGGAAAAACGCGATACCACGCTGCTGATCCTGCCCCATGCCTTGCAGGATTTCCTGGACTTCAATGACTTTCTCGAAGTGGCCGATGCCATGGTCGAGGAGTTGGATCTGGGCGGCATCCTGCAGGTTGCCTCGTTTCATCCGCAGTTCCAGTTTGAGGGCACGGATGTGGATGACGTCACCAACTGCACCAACCGCTCTCCCTACCCCATCCTGCATTTGCTGCGTGAAGACAGCATCGACAAGGCGGTGGAAGTGTTTCCGGAAGCCGAAACGATTTACGAGCGCAATATGGAAACGCTGGAAAAGATCGGCATCGAAGGCTGGCTGGATCTGGATGTCGGGGCTCGCTGCCCGGTGACCGGCCATGGTGAGACAAAGGCTGAGAAGTGATGGTCAAGACCGAAAAAAGGCAGAGCCTGCAAAGGCCCGCCCAAGCAGGGGCACAAGATATTGCCGAGCAACTGGGGCTCAAGCCCGGCCAGAGCATAGAGCTGCTCAAGGCCCTGCATATCCTCACGCGCGAGGGCAAGCTCAACCAGGATTCGCGCCGCAAGCTCAAGCAGGTCTATCACCTCTATCAGTTCATCGAGCCTCTGCTGACGGAACTGTCCGGAAATGGACAGGCTGTGACGCTGGCCGACCATGGCGCAGGCAAGTCCTATCTGGGCTTTATTCTTTACGACCTGTATTTCAAGGCCCTGGATCAGGGACGGATTTACGGTATCGAGACGCGTGCGCCCTTGGTCGAGGCCTCTCAGAAGCTGGCGACGGAGCTGGGCTTTGAGCGCATGGAGTTTCTCAATATGTCGGTGGCAGAGTCCACACGAGCAGACTTCATGCCCGCACAGTTCGATGTGGTCACGGCCTTGCATGCCTGCGATACGGCGACCGATGATGCGATCGCCTTCGGACTGGAAAAGCAGGCCAGGGCCATGGTGCTAGTGCCTTGCTGCCAGGCAGAAGTGGCCGCATGTCTGCGCCAGACCAAGGCCGTGAGCCTGGCGCGCACTCCGCTGGCCGAGCTGTGGCGCCACCCGATTCACACGCGCGAGATGGGCAGCCAGATTACCAATGTGCTGCGCTGTCTGTATCTGGAGGCTTGCGGCTACCAGGTCACGGTCACCGAGCTGGTGGGCTGGGAGCACAGCATGAAGAACGAGCTGATTGTGGCTCGTTACACGGGGCAGAAAAAGCGCAGTGCGGCGCAACGTCTGCGCCAGTTGCTCGCGGAATTCGGGCTGGAAGGTCTGGCCGGCGTGCGCTATCCCCATTTGCCGCAAACCAGCGCAGTCTGAGCAGCCTCAAAGCATGGCCCTGTCGGGCCTCTGCTTTTGAGGCTCAGCGACTTTGCGTCAGGCGCTTCATCAGTTCCTGGGTCGATACGTCCACTCCAGCCCAGTCATTGTGGCTCTGGCGGGCATGCAGCTGCTTGGCCAGATTCTTGCCCAGCTCCACGCCCCACTGGTCGAAGCTGTTGATGTCCCAGATGGCGCCCGAGACAAAAATGCGATGTTCATACAGTGCAATCAAGGCGCCCAGAGAGGCGGGGTCCAGTCTCTCCAGCATCAGAAAGCTGCTGGGGCGATTGCCGTCGCAGTGCTTTTCCTGGCCTTCGCCGCAGCGCCCCACCATCAGCGCCTGGGCCTGGGCAATCGCGTTGACCACCAGGCTTTGATGGTGCTCGCCCAGATATTTGCCGCCGTCGCGCAGGGCGATGAACTCGACCGGTATGACATCCGGTCCCTGATGCAGCATCTGGAAAAAAGCATGCTGCCCATTGGTGCCGGGCTCGCCCCAGATCACCGGTGCTGTGGGAGCTGAGAGCCGAGTGCCATTTTTGCTGATGCTTTTGCCATTGCTCTCCATCTCCAGCTGCTGCAGATAGGCTGTCAGGCGGCGCAGGCCATGGCTGTAAGGCGCAATGCAGCGGCTGGTGAAGTGGCAGAAATTGCGATACCAGACGTCCAGCAGGCCCAGGCGCACCGGGAGATTGTTCTCCAGAGGCTCAGTGAAAAAGTGGGCGTCCATCGCATGCGCACCGCCCAGTAGCGCTCTGAATTGTTCCAAGCCTATGGCGATGGCAATGGGCAGCCCGATGGCAGACCACAGCGAAAAGCGTCCGCCCACCCAGTCCCAGAAACCCAGTGTGCGCTGTATGCCGAACTCTGCGGCCGCCTGTGTATTGGTGGTCAGGGCCACAAAGTGGCGGTCGATCGAGCATGGGGCCTGCGGATCTTCGCTGCCGCCATGATCGAGAAACCACTGTCTGGCCGAGCGTGCATTCAGCATGGTCTCGGCCGTGGTGAAGGATTTGGAGGCAATCAGGAACAGCGTGCTTTCCGGTTTGACCCGGCGCAGCACATGTCCCAGTTCGTGGCCATCCACATTGGAGACAAAGTGAAAGTTCTTGTCCTTGTCTATCCAGTCCTCAAGGGCATTGACCACGACTTCCGGACCCAGGTGCGAGCCGCCGATGCCGATATTGACGATATCGGTGATCTGCTGGTTGCCCTTGATCTGATCGGCCAGGGTGAGCATTCGGTTCAGCGTGTCGTGCACGTCATGCAGAGCCGAGTGCATGTCCTGGGGCCAGGACCCAAGCACGGGGCTCTGGGCGAGCTGCCCGCCGTCTGCAGGAGTGCGCAGCAGCCAGTGCATCGCGCTGCGCTGCTCGCTGGTATTGATGGCGGCGCCGGCCAGCATGGCGTCGCGCTTGTCTGTGAGCCGGCTCTCGACGGCAAGCTGCCTCAGCAAGGCTTCGGTCTCGCTAGTCCAGAGGTTTTTCGACAGATCGGCGAAGACATGTGGCGCCTGCATGCTCAGGGCGTCAAGACGTTGTGGGTCTTGTGCAAAGGCCTGGCGCAGATCCAGATGCTGGATCTGCGACCGGTAATGGGTTTGCAAAGCCTGCCAGGCAGGCAGCTCATGACAAAGAGGCGTCAAAGGAAATTCCAGTCAATCTGCAGCCGCTTGCTGCATCAATGCTTCCAGCTTCAGGGTGTCTGCGGTGAAGGCGCGAATGCCCTCGGCCAGCTTTTCCGTGGCCATGGCATCTTCGTTCAGCGCAAAGCGAAACGAGGCCTGGTCGTACAGAACGCGTTCCTGCGGCTGGGCTCTGGCCTTGTCCGGGTCCAGGGCGCGAGTCAAAGGCATGGCATCGTCCTGCTGTGCGCGGAGCTGGGCCAGCAGCTCAGGTGCAATGGTAAGCAGATCGCAGCCCGCCAGAGCCAGAATCTGACCGGTATTACGAAAGCTTGCACCCATGACCTCGGTGGAAACATCGAAGTGCTTGTAGTAGTCGTAAATTTTCTGAACCGAGCGCACGCCCGGATCATTGGCGCCGGCCATGGCGGCCTCATCCCACTGCGCGCCGGCCTGCTTTTTGTACCAGTCGTAGATGCGGCCCACAAAGGGCGAGATCAGCTGGACCTTGGCCTGGCCGCAGGCAACGGCTTGGCAGAAGGAGAACAGCAGCGTCAGATTGGTGTGAATGCCGCGCTGCTCGAGAATGCGGGCCGCTTCAATCCCTTCCCAGGTGGCGGCGATCTTGATGAGCACGCGCTCGGTGTGGATGCCTGCGGCCTGATACAGCTCGATCAGTCGCTCGGCGCGCGTGACCGTAGCCACGGTGTCGAAAGACAGGCGGGCATCGACTTCGGTGGAAACACGGCCGGGTATGGTGTTCAGAATCTCGCAGCCGAAGCGCACCAGCGTCCGGTCCATGATTTCGTCCAGCCCTCTGTCTTTGAATTGCGCCACGGTGGCGCGCATCAGGGGCGCATATTCGGTCTTTTGAACCGCTTTGAGAATCAGGGATGGATTGGTGGTGGCATCTTGCGGTTGAAACTGCGCCAGTTGATGAAAATCACCGGTGTCCGCGACCACGGTTGTGAATTGCTTGAGCGCCTCCAACTGATTCATGTCCATCCTTTGCTGTATTTCAAACTAACCAGCAAGTGTAGAGCGTGAATCCCTGATTGAAAACGAGCCTGCCGACACTCTGTTTGATGATGTATCAAGGCAAACCCTGCTGAATATCTGCGCTTGCCTATTTATTTGCGGAAATATTCAAGTTTTGCAGCCGGTGAGGCGCTTCGGTCTTATGCTCGCCCTTTTACGCACGCATTTATTGCCTCCACCTCATCCGCGCCAATATGCTCGATCGCATTACCGCCTCCCTTCCGTCCCTGGCGCCTGCAGAGCAGCGTGTTGCACGCTTGGTACTGGCCGATCCGCGGGCCTTCGCTCATCTGCCGGTGCGAGAGCTGGCAGTGCGGGCGCATGTCAGCAAACCCACGGTGGTGCGCTTTTGCCGCAGCATGGGCTACGACGGTCTGGCGGACTTCAAGCTCAAACTTGCGGGCAGCGTCAGCGAGGGCGTACCGTTCATCCATCGCAGTGTGGATAGCGATGACAAGACCAGCGATGTCATGGTCAAGGTGGTGGACAACGCGGTTGCCGCTTTTCTGCAGTATCGCAATGCGGCCAGCACGGCGGCCATAGAGCAGGCTGCGCAGGCGATTGCCGCGACCTGGCAGACCGGCAAGCGCATCGAGTTTTACGGCGCCGGCAATTCGGGCATCGTGGCGCTGGATGCCCAGCACAAGTTTTTCCGCCTCGGTGTGACCAGTCTGGCCACCAGCGATGGCCATATGCAGGTCATGAGCGCCACCTTGCTGGGTCCGGGCGATTGCGTGGTCATCATCTCGAACTCCGGGCGCACACGAGATCTGATGGATGCGGCGGATATCGCCCGCAAGAACGGGGCCACCACGATTGCCATCACCGCCAGCGGCTCCCCTCTGGCCTCGGCCTGCCAGGTGCATCTGGCGGCCGATCATCCCGAAGGCTACGACCGCTACAGCCCCATGGTGTCGCGGCTGCTGCACCTGCTCATCATCGACGTGCTAGCGACCTGCGTGGCACTGCGCATCGGGCCTGCGCTGCAGCCGGCGCTGGAGCAGATGAAGAACAATCTGCGCGCCAAGCGCTATACCTGAAGGCCTGTAAGGACGCGGCCCCGGGCAGGCAGCAGCGAAGGCGCGAAAGCTCTTTTTATAGGAGCTTCTGTCGCTTGATTGATAAAGATTTCAGAGATAAAACATATTGAAACTCTTTGTGAGCAGGCGGTAATAGCTATCAAAAACAAAGCCCATGCGGCCAGGAGCTGCATGGGCTTTGTGATGGGCGGGCGCTTGCCCGCCGCTGTCGTGCTTACTCCTGCACGATGGAAGAGGGGTGGTTGGCCAGGGGCTTGACCTTGATCTGCATATAAGGGAACAGCGGCAGGCCGCTGAGCAGGCCGTGCAGTTCGTCATTGCTCTGGACGTCGAAGATGCTGACGTTGGCGTATTCGCCCACCACGCGCCAGATATGGCGCCACTTGCCTTCGCGCTGCAGCTTTTGCGAGTATTCCTTCTCGTCTTGCTTGATCTGCGCGACCAGGGCAGGGTCCAGCGAGTGAGGGATCTGGACAATCATTTCGACCATGTACAGCATGGGTTCTCCTAGGTGAGGATGTGAACGGAAAAACGGAAAAAGAGCGCCGGCGCCCGGTTACAGATGTGGCCAGATCAGCATGGTGCTCGCGTAGATCACGCCGACCAGCATCATGGAGACCACGGTATAACCCATGATGTCCTTGAGCTTGAGCTTGGACAAGGCCAGGGCCGGCAGGATCCAGAAGGGCTGGACCAGGTCGTTCCAGCCATTGCCCAGCATCACCGACATGGCGGTCTGGGCCTGAGAGGCGCCCAGGGTCTTGGCCGCGTCGATCATGAACGGGCCCTGCAGCACCCAGTGGCCGCCGCCCGAGGGCGCGAAGAAGTTGATCACAAAGGAGCTGACCAGCCCCCACAGCGGCAGCGTGTGCTCGCTGGCGATGCTCACGAAGATGTGGGCGATGGATTCCACCAGGCCCGAGCCATGCATGATGGCCATGATGCCTGCGTAGAAGGGGAACTGAAGGATGATGCCGCCGATGGTCTTGACGCCTTCATTGACCTTTTCCACGTAGAGCATGGGCGTCCTGAGCAGCAGCACGCCCAGGAACAGGATGAAGAAGTTGATCATGTTCAGGTCGAGGTTGCCGCCCTTGACAAAGTGCAGCACCACATACGCCATGCCGCACAGGCCGATCAGCAGATTGAGCACGCGGCTGTTGTTCAGGCGGTAGGCCAGGGTCTTCTGGTCGCCCAGCAGGTCGTGGCCTGCGCCGCCCTTGCCTTCGTCGGCGGCCACGGCAGGGTCCAGCTCCACGATCTTCTCGCCGGCCTTGGGGTGCATGGCGGCGTTGAGCAGCGGCAGGGCGATGAGCACGGCCAGACTGGTCAGCAGCATGGGTGCGGAGAAGATGGTCTGCGTCAGCGGGATCAGGCCCATGCTGCTCTCGAAGGTGTGGCCCTTGGTCGAGATCAGCACCGGAATCGTGGCCGAGAAGCCCAGGCTGTACATGGTGAAGCCGGTATAGGCCGAGGCGATGATCAGCGGATAGTGAACGCCCTTGACCTTGAGCGCCAGCTTGCGCGCCATGATGCCGCCGATCACCAGGCCGAAGCCCCAGTTCAGGTAGCTGCCCACGCAGCCCACGATGGTGGCCACGATGATGGCCTGGCGCGGTGTGTGCACGTGGCTGGCGATGCGGTCCAGGAAGCGGTTGACCAGGGGCGCGGCCGCCAGCACATAGCCCATGACCAGGATCACGGCCATCTGCGTGGTGAAGGCCAGCAGGCTCCAGAAGCCCTTGCCCCAGTCCTCGACCACGAGGTTGACGGGCCGGCTTTCCACGGCAAAGGCCAGGACCATGGTCAACAGGGTCAGCAGGATGGCAAAGACGAAGGGGTCGGGCAGATACTTGCGCATCAGCTCGGTGAAGAATGCGGTGATTTTCGACATGAACGCCGGTCTCCGATGTTGTCTGGATTTGGGGAGAAAAGCTGCCGTGCCGCAGCGGTTGCGGCGCGGGATAGGTTGGGCGCGCGGCCAGGCAGGCCGCGAAGCGGCTCAGGGCCTGATCAGACCGAGGCTACGCCGACGGTCATGCCGCCGCAGACGTAGAGCACCTGTCCGGTCACAAAGCCGCTGCGCTCGTCGAGCATGTAGGACACGGCATGGGCCACGTCATCAGGCGTGCCCACGCGCTTGACGGGTACGGACTGGATGATCTTCTGCGTGCGCGGTGCATCGGGCGGGTTGGCCTTGTCGAACAGCTCCGTGCGGATGGGGCCGGGGCCGATGGCGTTGGCCGTGATGCCCCACTGTCCCAGCTCCAGAGCCCAGACGCGAGTCATGCCGATCAGGCCGGCCTTGGTGGCAGCGTAGGCGGTGCGCAGGTCCTTGCCCAGCGCGGCGCGCGAGGACATGTTGACGATGCGCCCGAAGCCCGCCTCCTTCATGCCGGGCAGCAGGGCTTGCATGCACTGGAAGGCGCAGCGCAGGTTCAGCGAGACGGCTAGGTCGAACTCGGCCAGGGTCTGGGACGCGGCGTCATTGGGCACGACCACGCCGACGTTGTTGACCAGGCGCGTGATGGGGCCGCCTTCCAGGGCCAGACGCAACGCGCGGGCCGTGTCCTCGGCATTGCTGAGGTCGGCCTGGATGCCGCCGGGAACGTGATCGACCACGCGGTCGATGATGATGGGCTCGTAGCCGTCGGCACGGCAGCGCTCGGCGGCGGCAGCGCCGATGCCGGCACCGCCGCCGGTGATCAGCACGCGGGGACGGACGGGAAGGGAAGCGTTCTGGGAAGACATGGCAATACTTTCGGACGGAATGCGGGAAAGGGCTGGGCTGCCGGACGGGGGCTAGGCCGCCGCAGGCAGGTGGCTGGCGCCGGCCACATAGGCTTTGCGCCAGCGGGTGATGGACACGCGCTCGAACAGGCCGGCGGTGAAGAAGGGGTCGGACTCTATGAAGGACTGGGCTGCTTCGCGCGTGTCCAGTTCCAGCACGTACAGGCCGCCGCCGAGGTCACTGCCGTCGTCGGCCAGCTTGGCGCCGCAGGCCAGCAGCAGGTGCTTGTGGGTGTCCAGGAAGCCCAGGTGCGCGGGGCGATGGGCCTGGCGCACGGCCTGGTGACCGGGCTTGTCGAAGGTTTCGATGATGAAGGGCATAAAGGCTCCGGTGTTGGGCTCAGACCGTGGCGACAGGCGTGACCGGCGAGGCGATGGCGCCCGGCAGGTTCAGTGGCGGTGCCGTGAGCAGGAAGCGGTGGCGGCCGTGCTCGCGCAGCCAGTGCGCCAGCGGCGTCAGGTGCCACAACTCGCCCAGGTGCACGCCCAGCTTGAACAGGCAATGCTCGTGCAGGGGCAGGGCCGCGCAGCAGGCAGCGCCGGGGCGCGCGGGGAAGGCCTCGACTGCGTAGTTGTCGGTGGCGATGGCGGCTATCTGGCTGTCGGTGATCCACTGCAGCAGGCGCGCATCGCGCCCGTCAAGCACGGCGCAGGCGTGTTCCAGCACCTCGGGGTCGGGGGTTTTGTGCATGTCCAGCACGCGCTGGGCAAAACCGGTGTGCAGGCACAGCATGTCGCCGGGCTCGATCTGCACACCGTCGGCGGCGATGACCTGCATCAGCTGCTCGTAGCCGACCACGGTGCGTGCGTCGCCGAAATGGGCACGCAGGTCCACCATCACCCCGCGGCCCTGCACGCCGTTGCGGGCCATGCCTTCGATGCCCAGGGCCTTGGCGCAGCTGGTGCTGGCGCTGTCGTCCAGGCGCGCGGGAATGCCGGTGCCGCTCAGCTCGGCCGGGCCCACGATGTCGATACCTGCGGCAAAGCCGTTGTAGTACAGGGGCTCAGGCAGGCCGTCGCCGTTGGCATCGAACAGGGCGCCCACGTGGGCCAGACCGTCCCACTGCGTGGAGTACTGCAGCGACAGGATGACCATGTCGTCCGAGAGCACGTCGGTGCGGCCCGGCTCCAGTTCCTGCAGCAGGCAGTTGAAATTGACGCGACCCTTGCGCTGCAGCGGACGCAGCACCGGGGGCTTGCGGTTGGGATTGAGGGCGCTGCCGCCCGGGTAGTCCAGGGGCAGGCTCAGCGCAAAGCGTTGGCCGGTCTGCACTTCGGCCACGCCTTGGCGGACTTTCTCGGGGGTCAGCAGGTTCAGGCGGCCAAGCTGGTCGTCTTCACCGAAATCGCCCCAGGTCGAGCCTTCGGGGCGGTGTCTCCAGCGGCGGGAGGGAGTGGGCATGGCGGTCTCCGTATCACAGGCCGTGGCGGCCGCTGCCGGATGCGGGCAGCCGGTCGTCGCGGCGTCGGTCAGTGCTGGCGTGCAAAGCCGGCAAGGGCTTGTTCGAAGGCCTCGGGCGCCTCCAGGTTGGACAGGTGCGAGGCCTGCAGCTCGACCAGCTGCGAGCCCGCAATGGCGGCCTGCATGGCCTGCGCATCGGCCACCGTGGTCACGGGGTCGTGAGCGCCGGCCAGCAGCAGCGTGGGCGTGGCGATGGCGGCAATCGCAGCGCGCAGGTCTTCGCGGGCCAGTGCTTCGCAGCAGCTGGCATAGCCTTCGGGCGCGATGCTGGCGATCCAGCTCTGGGCGCGTTGCACCACGGCGGGCTGGGCAGCCGCAAAACCGGGCGTGAACCAGCGGCCGGGCGACGATTCGGCCAGGGCCTGCATGCCGGCTGCGCCGCTGGCGCGCACCTGGGCGGCTCGCTCCAGCCAGGCAGACTCCACGCCGATCCTGGCGGCGCTGTTGGCCACGGTGAGGCTGCGCAGGCGCTGGCCGGCATTGACGCCCAGCCACAGGCCGGTCAGGCCGCCCATGGAGATGCCGCAGAAATGCGCCTGCTGCACCTGCAGCGCGTCGAGGATGGCCAGCACATCGCGGCCCAACTGGTCAAAGCTGTAGGGGCCGTCATTGCAGACGCTGGCACCATGGCCGCGCGTGTCGTAGCGCAGCACGCGAAATTCGCTGCGCAGGGCCGCTGCCTGTGCATCCCACATCTCCAGCGTGGTGCCCAGGGAGTTGGACAGCACGAGCACGGGGGCGTCGTCAGGGCCTTGCAGATCAATGCGGAAATCGCCAGTGGCGGTGGAGAGCAGGGAGGTGGTCATACAGACTCGCAGACGATGAGTGAAGTAGAGCGCGCAGCAGCGCATGAAACTGGCGTGGATCAAGCCAGGGACAGCGAGCAAGGGCCGCCCCGCAGCGCGGGCTGTGTTCCCCTCCCGAAGGAGAGGGCGCCGTGCCACGGAGGAAGCCGCGCAGCGGCTCAGTGGGTGTTTGATCTCAAACGCTGGCGCCGGAGTCCTTGACGACCTTGCCCCACTTCTTGGTTTCGGCGTCGATGAACTTGGCAAAGCCATCCTGGGTGTCGATCACGACTTCGCCGCCCTGGTCGTTGATCTTCTTGATCACGGCGGGGTCCTTGAGCACCTTGGCAATGGCGGCATGCAGTTTTTGCTGGATGTCGGTCGGTGTCTTGGCAGGCACGAAGAGACCGAACCAGGAGGTTGCCTCGTAGCCGGGCACGCCGGCTTCAGCCACCGTGGGCACATCGGGCAGCTCGGGCGAGCGCTTGGCCGTGGTCACGGCGATGGGGCGCAGCTTGCCCGAGCGCACATGCTGGATGGCCGATGGCATGTTGTCGAACATGATGGCGATCTGGTTGCCCAGCAGATCGGTGATGGCCGGCGCGCTGCCCTTGTAGGGCACATGCACCATGTCCAGACGGGTCATGGACTTGAACAGCTCGCCCGACAGATGGATGGAGCTGCCCGAGCCCGAGGAGCCGAAGTTCAGCTTGCCGGGATTGGCCTTGGCATAGGCCATCATTTCCTTGACCGTCTTGAAGGGCTGGCTGGGGTGGGCGACCAGCAGATTGGGCACATTGGCAACCCGGGTCAGAGGGGCGAAGTCCTTGACCGGGTCGAAGGGCATCTTCTTGTACAGGGCTTCGTTGATGGCGTGCGTGCCCACCGTGCCCATGAACAGGGTGTAGCCGTCGCCGGCTGCGCGTGCAGCGGCCTGACCGCCGATATTGCCGCCTGCGCCGGGACGGTTGTCGATGATGATGCTCTGGCCCAGTTCGGTGCTCAGGGCCTGGCCCACCACGCGCGCCAGGATGTCGGTCGTGCCGCCGGCCGAGAAGGGCACGATCATGGTGATGGGCTTGCTGGGATAGGGCGTCTGGGCCATGGCGGGAGCAGTGCCCAGAGCGAACAGGGCGGTTGCTGCCAGGGTCTGCAGGCTGCGGCGGCGCGATAGGGAAAGGGAATAGGACATCTAGGTCTCCGGAAAAAGGCAAGACACCGCCGGCCAGTGGCCGGGGCGCGGGCTGCCGCGGTGGCGCAGCTCCGAAAAGAGCTGCACTCCGGCGGTCGTTGTTTTGGTGTGAGAGGCAAGGGTGCGGCAGCAGGCCGGGCTTGGCCGGTCCCTGCCGCATTCGGGATCAGACGCGTTCGAGCACCACGGCAATGCCCTGACCCACGCCGATGCACATGGTGCACAGCGCGTAGCGGCCGCCCAGGGTATGGAGCTGGTTCACGGCCGTGGTGGCCAGGCGGGCACCCGATGCGCCCAGGGGGTGACCCAGGGCGATGGCGCCGCCCCACTGGTTGACGCGGCGGTCGTCATCGGCAATGCCAAGGTCGCGCAGCACGGCCAGGCCTTGTGCGGCAAAGGCTTCGTTGAGCTCGATGACATCCATCTGGTCAAGAGTCAGGCCGGTCTGGGCCAGCACTTTGCGCACTGCGGGAGCGGGGCCGAAGCCCATGATGCGCGGCGCGACGCCGGCCACGGCCATGCCGACCACACGGGCGCGCGGCACCAGGCCATACTGACTGGCTGCTTCCTCGTTGGCCAGCAGCAGGGCGCAGGCGCCGTCGTTGATGCCGCTGGCGTTGCCGGCCGTGACCGTGCCATCGGGGCGTACCACGCCCTTGAGCTTGGCCAGTGCCTCGATGGTGGTGGCGCGGGGGTGCTCGTCCTGGCTCACGACAATGGGGTCGCCCTTCTTCTGGGCGATGGAGACGGGCACGATCTCGCGTGCCAGATGCCCGGCAGCAATGGCGGCCGCCGCCTTTTCCTGGCTGGCCAGGGCCATGCGGTCCTGGGCTTCGCGCTCGATCCTGAAGTCGTCGGCCACGTTTTCGGCAGTCTCGGGCATGGAGTCCACGCCGAACTGGGCTTTCATCAGCTTGTTGACGAAGCGCCAGCCGATGGTGGTGTCGTAGACGGCATTGTTGCGGCTGAAGGCGGATTCGGCCTTGGGCATGACGAAGGGCGCGCGGCTCATGCTTTCCACGCCGCCGGCAATCATCAGGCGGGCTTCACCGGACTTGATGGCACGCGCGGCCGTGCCGACAGCGTCCAGGCCCGAGCCGCACAGGCGGTTGATGGTGGCGCCGGGCACATCGATGGGCAGGCCGGCCAGCAGCGCCGACATGCGGGCCACGTTGCGGTTGTCCTCGCCGGCCTGATTGGCACAGCCATAGAGCACATCGGCCACGGCGGTCCAGTCCACATTGGGGTTGCGCTGCATCAGCGCCTTGATGGGCAGGGCGCCCAGATCATCGGTGCGCACGCTGGACAGCGCGCCGCCGTAGCGACCGAAGGGGGTGCGGATGGCGTCGCAGATAAAGGCTTGGTTCTGGTTGCTCATGGCATGTCTCCGTTATGAAAATTGAGCTTCTGGTGCAGACGGGATTGGCCTGAAATTCAGGCCGCGATGGGCAGGCCCACGATGCGTTCGAGTTCGGCGTGCTCCAGGCCTTCGACCTTGTCGATCAGGCGCAGCCCTTCGGGTGTACATGCCAGGGTGCACAGATCGGTATAGATGCGCTTGACGCAGCCCAGGCCGGTCAGCGGGTAGCTGCACTGGGCCACGACCTTGCTCTCGCCCTTTTTGGTGAGCAGATCCATCATCACCCAGGTCTGCTTGGCGCCAATGGCCAGATCCATGGCTCCGCCCACGGCAGGAATGGCGCCGGGCTCGCCGGTGCTCCAGTTGGCCAGGTCGCCCGTGGCTGAAACCTGGAAGGCTCCGAGCACGCAGATGTCCAGATGGCCGCCGCGCATCATGGCGAAGCTGTCGGCGTGGTGGAAATAGCTGCCGCCGGGCAGCAGGGTCACGGGCTGCTTGCCGGCATTGGTCAGGTCGTAGTCTTCGGAGCCGGCCGCCGGTGCCGGGCCCATGCCCAGAATGCCGTTCTCGCTTTGCAGAACAATTTCGCGTCCTGCAGGGATGTGGTTGGCCACCAGGGTGGGCTGGCCTATGCCCAGATTCACATAGGCACCGTCATGAATGTCCTGGGCCACCCGCAGTGCCAGTTCGTCCTTGCTTCGTTTTTGATAGCTCACGCTTGTATCTCCTTGCTGGACCTTGGCTGGCTCAGGCCGCCTTCTTGAAGCCGCCGGCCTGGGTGGCCACGCGCTCGATCTTCACCACCTGGCTCACATAGATGCCCGGGGTGACCACGGATTCGGGGTCAAGCTGGCCGAGTTCCACGATGTCATGCACGGTGGCCACGGTGAACTTGGCGGCAGAGGCCATCACGGGGCCGAAGTTGCGTGCCGACATGCGGTAGGTCAGATTGCCCCAGCGGTCGCCTTTTTCCGCCTTGATCAGGGCCACATCGCCATGGATCGGGTACTCCAGCACATAGTGCTTGCCGTTGATCTCGCGCGTTTCCTTGCCTTTTGCGAGCTCGGTGCCATAGGCCGTGGGGCAGAAGAAGGCACCTATGCCTGCGGCGGCGGCGCGCATGCGCTCTGCCAGATTGCCCTGGGCCACAAGTTCGAGCTCGATCTTGCCGCTGCGGTACAGCTCGTCGAAGACCCAGCTGTCCACCTGGCGCGGGAAGCTGCAGATGATCTTGCGTACCTGGCCGGTCTTGAGCAGGGCGGCCAGGCCGGTGTCGCCATTGCCGGCGTTGTTGTTGACCACGGTGAGCTCGCGTGCACCCTGGGCGATCAGGCCGTCGATCAGCTCGCCGGGGATGCCCGAGGTGCCGAAGCCGCCGATGAGCACGGTGGAGCCGTCTTGAATGCCGGACAGGGCCTGAGCGACCGAGTCGGCGATCTTGTTGATCATGGGTGTCTCCAATTTTCTCTACAAAGACTTGCGCTATTGGCGCTAAAATGTTCGCATATAGAACATTTGTTCGCTAAAAGAATTGTAGGAAAGGATGAAGAAAATGGAGACTGTAAAAACCACATCAGGGAAAACCCCTGGGGAGGCCGATACGGCCCCGCTCAAGCCCGGTGACAGCTATGTGCAGTCCTTTGCCCGGGGGTTGGAAGTCATACGCTCGTTCAGTGCCAGGGCGCCGGAGCAGACGCTCAGCGAGGTGGCAGCGACCACGGGTCTGACACGTGCCGGTGCCAGGCGCATCCTGCTGACGCTGCAGACGCTGGGCTATGTGCGCAGCGACGGCAAGTACTACGCACTCACTCCGCGCATCCTGGATCTGGGCTTTGCCTATCTGAGCTCCACGCCGCTGTGGAATCTGGCCGAACCGGCCATGGAGGCGCTGGTGGACGAGGTCAAGGAGTCATGCTCGGCCGCTGTGCTCGAAGGTCTGGACGTGGTCTATGTGCTGCGCGTGCACACGCACAAGATCATGAGTACCAATCTGGGTGTGGGTTCGCGACTGCCTGCTTTCTGGACATCCATGGGGCGGGTGCTGCTGGCGGCGCTGCCCCCCGATGAACTGCGGGCGCTGATGGCCCGGCGCGAGCAGCGCGCCTTCACGCGCCACACACTGACCGGCGACGACGAGTTGTATGCCGAGATTGCCCGCGTGCGCGAGCAGGGCTGGGCCCTGCTCAACCAGGAGTTGGAGGAGGGCCTGATCTCGATTGCCGCTCCCATACGCAATGCGCGCGGCCAGACGGTGGCGGCGCTCAACATCAGTGGTCAGGCCAACCGCACCAGCGAGCAGATGATGCGCGAGCGGCTGCTGCCGCAACTGCTGGCCGCTACGCGCCACATCAGCCAGTTGCTGAGCGCTTCGGGCCGCATGCATCTGTGATGAGGAGGCGTCGGCCCTGGCGCGACGCTTCATAATGACCGAAACGCCTTCCCTGTCGCCCCTGTCCAAGTCCGCTCCATGGCCCGTCTTCCCCGTCTCACGCTGGCAAACATGCCGCACCACATCATCCAGCGTGGCAACAACAGCGGCGAGATCTTCGTGGACGCGCAGGATCGTCTGGTCATGCTGGATCTGATGCGCGAGATGGCGCGGCGCTTCGAGGTCGATGTGCATGCCTATGTGCTCATGCCCAATCACTTCCATCTGCTGCTGACGCCCAGGACGGAGCAGGGCGTGCCTCAGTTCATGCAGGCCGTGGGGCGCAGCTATGTGCGTTACTTCAACAATCGGCACGGGCGTACCGGCACCCTCTGGGAGGGGCGCTACCGCTGCACCGTGCTGCAGGCCGAGCAATGGTTGATGGCCACCATGGTCTCCATGGATCTCAACCCCGTGCGCGACGGGCTGGTGCAGCGCGCGGTGGACTGGCCCTGGTCCAGCTATGCGCACAACGCAGGCCTGCAAAGCGATGCGCTCATCAGCCCGCACGCGCTTTTCTGGGCTCTGGGCAACACGCCCTTTGCCAGAGATGCTGCTTATGTCAGGGCCGTGGAGGCCGGTCTGGATGCCGATACCCAGGCACAGATCAGCCATGCCGCACTGCGTGGCTGGGCCCTGGGCGAGCCTGATTTCATTGAAAATTTGCAACAAAAAACCGAGAGGCGCGTGAAGCGGCAGAAGGCCGGCAGGCCTTCTGCACGCACAGCTTCGGTGCACGAGGAGTAGGGAGTTTTTCCAACTCCTTGTTTTTATTGGATTGCTTCTCTCTGTTTTTATATGTCCCCAATTAAATGCAAATAAAAAAAGTTGGGAATTAATTGGAATCTGACCCCAATTAATACTTATTGCATAACTTCATGTCATGTCGTAATCTTGCGTTCCCCGCGATTGATATAAGAGGATTCCCCATGACGACTGCTGCCGAGATCAAGTATCTCCAGGACCACGGTCTGTACTCCAAGAGCAACGAACACGATGCCTGCGGTCTGGGCTTTGTGGCCCATATCAAGGGTCAGAAGCGCCATGACATCGTGCTGGGGGCATTGAAGATCCTCGAGAACATCGACCATCGCGGTGCCGTGGGTGCTGACCCTCTGATGGGTGACGGCGCCGGTATCCTGATCCAGATTCCCGATCAGCTCTACCGCGAAGAAATGGCCAAGCAGGGCGTGGCTCTGCCTCCTGCTGGCGAATATGGCGTGGGCATGATCTTCCTGCCCAAGGAACATGCTTCGCGCCTGGCTTGCGAGCAGGAGATGGAGCGCGCCATCAAGGCCGAAGGCCAGGTGCTGCTGGGCTGGCGCGATGTGCCGGTGAACCGCGACATGCCCATGTCGCCCACCGTGCAGGAAAAGGAACCCATCCTGCGCCAGGTTTTCATCGGCCGTGGTGCCGATGTCATCGTGCAGGACGCGCTGGAACGCAAGCTGTACGTGATCCGCAAGACGGCCTCGGCCGCCATCCAGAACCTGGGCCTCAAGCACAGCAAGGAATACTACGTTCCCAGCATGAGCAGCCGCACCGTGGTCTACAAGGGCCTGCTGCTGGCCGATCAGGTGGGCGTTTACTACCGCGATCTGGCCGACGAGCGTTGCGTCTCGGCCATCGGTCTGGTGCACCAGCGTTTCTCCACCAACACCTTCCCCGAGTGGCCTCTGGCTCACCCCTACCGCTATGTGGCCCACAACGGTGAAATCAACACCGTGCGCGGCAACTACAACTGGATGCTGGCACGCGAAGGCGTGATGGCCTCTCCCGTGCTGGGCGAAGACCTGCAGAAGCTCTATCCCATCAGCTTTGCCGGCCAGTCCGACACTGCCACCTTCGACAACTGCCTGGAACTGCTGACCATGGCCGGCTACCCCATCAGCCAGGCCGTGATGATGATGATTCCCGAGCCCTGGGAGCAGCACGAAGCCATGGACGAGCGCCGCCGCGCCTTCTATGAATACCACGCTGCGATGATCGAGCCCTGGGACGGCCCCGCCTCCATCGTGTTCACTGATGGTCGCCAGATCGGCGCCACGCTGGACCGCAACGGTCTGCGCCCCTCGCGCTACTGCATCACCGACGACGATATGGTGATCCTGGCTTCCGAAGCCGGCGTGCTGCCCGTGCCCGATAGCAAGATCGTGCGCAAGTGGCGCCTGCAGCCCGGCAAGATGCTGCTGATCGACCTGGAGCAGGGTCGCATGATCGAAGACGAAGAGCTCAAGGCCAACGTCGTCAACACCAAGCCTTACAAGCAGTGGATCGAGAACCTGCGCATCAAGCTCGATGAGGTGGAAATCCCCGCCGACTTCAAGGCACCCGCAGCCAAGACCGAGCTGTCCCTGCTGGACCGCCAGCAAGCCTTCGGCTTCACGCAGGAAGACATCAAGTTCCTGCTGACTCCCATGGCCGAAAAGGGTGAGGAAGGCATTGGCTCCATGGGCAACGACAGCCCGCTGGCCGTGCTGTCCGACAAGAACAAGCCGCTGTACAACTACTTCCGTCAGATGTTCGCCCAGGTGACGAACCCCCCCATCGACCCGATCCGCGAAGCGATCGTGATGTCGCTGGTGTCGTTCGTGGGTCCCAAGCCCAACCTGCTGGACATCAACCAGGTCAACCCGCCCATGCGCCTGGAGCTGCAGCAGCCCGTGCTCGACTTCGAAGGCATGGCCAGACTGCGTGATATCGAGAAGCGCACCAACGGCAAGTTCAAGAGCTCGACGATCGACATCACCTACCCGCTGTCCTGGGGCAAGCAGGGCGTGGAAGCCAAGCTGGCCTCGCTGTGCGCCCACGCCGTGGACGAGATCAAGGGCGGTGCCAACATCCTGATCATCAGCGACCGCAACATGAGCGCCACGCAAGTGGCCATCCCTGCGCTGCTGGCGCTGTCCGCCATCCACCAGCATCTGGTGCGCGAAGGTCTGCGCACCACCGCCGGTCTGGTAGTGGAAACCGGCACGGCCCGCGAAGTGCATCACTTCGCCGTGCTGGCCGGCTACGGTGCGGAAGCCGTGCATCCCTATCTGGCGATGGAGACCCTGGTCGACATCTTCAGCCGCGAAGCTGCGCCCATCACTGCCGACAAGGCCATCTATCACTATGTGAAGGCCATCGGCAAGGGGCTGTCCAAGATCATGTCCAAGATGGGCGTGTCCACCTATATGTCCTACTGCGGCGCCCAGCTGTTCGAAGCCGTGGGCCTGAACAGCGAGACCGTGGACAAGTACTTCACGGGCACGGCCAGCCGTGTGGAAGGTATCGGTGTCTTCGAGATTGCCGAGGAAACCATCCGCAACCACGAAGCTGCCTTCAGCGACGACCCCGTGCTGGAAACCATGCTGGATGCCGGCGGCGAGTACGCCTGGCGTGCCCGTGGCGAGGAGCATATGTGGACGCCTGACGTGATCGCCAAGCTGCAGCACTCCACACGTGCCAACAACTTCAGCACCTACAAGGAATACGCCCAGCTGATCAACGACCAGACCAAGCGCCACATGACGCTGCGCGGCCTGTTCGAGTTCAAGTTCGACCCCGCCAAGGCGATTCCCGTGGACCAGGTCGAGTCGGCCAAGGAAATCGTGAAGCGCTTTGCCACGGGTGCCATGTCGCTGGGCTCCATCTCCACCGAAGCCCATGCCACGCTGGCCGTGGCCATGAACCGCATCGGCGGCAAGAGCAACACCGGCGAAGGCGGCGAAGATCCCAAGCGCTATCGCAACGAGCTCAAGGGCATCCCCATCAGCAAGGGCGAAACCCTGGCTTCCATCATCGGCAAGGACAAGGTCGAGTCCGATATCGAACTGCAGGCCGGCGACTCGCTGCGCTCCAAGATCAAGCAGGTCGCGTCCGGTCGTTTCGGCGTGACTGCCGAATATCTGGCCTCTTCGGACCAGATCCAGATCAAGATGGCTCAGGGCGCCAAGCCCGGTGAAGGCGGTCAGTTGCCCGGCGGCAAGGTCTCCGACTACATCGGTGCACTGCGTCACTCGGTGCCCGGTGTGGGCCTGATCTCGCCTCCTCCCCACCATGACATCTACTCGATCGAAGACCTGGCACAGCTGATCCACGATCTGAAGAACGTGGCTCCGCACGCCAGCATCAGCACCAAGCTGGTGTCCGAAGTCGGTGTGGGCACGATCGCTGCAGGCGTGACCAAGTGCAAGAGCGATCACTTGGTGATCGCAGGGCACGACGGCGGCACCGGTGCCTCGCCCTGGTCCTCCATCAAGCATGCTGGCGGTCCCTGGGAAATCGGCCTGGCCGAGACCCAGCAGACCCTGGTGCTGAACCGTCTGCGCGGCCGTGTGCGTGTGCAGGCCGACGGCCAGATGAAGACCGGTCGCGACGTGATCATCGGCGCTCTTCTGGGTGCCGACGAGTTCGGCTTTGCCACGGCTCCGCTGGTGGTGGAAGGCTGCATCATGATGCGCAAGTGCCACCTCAACACCTGCCCCGTGGGCGTGGCCACGCAAGACCCCGTGCTGCGTGCCAAGTTCACCGGCAAGCCTGAGCATGTGGTGAACTATTTCTTCTTCATCGCCGAAGAAGTGCGCCAGATCATGGCCCAGCTGGGTATCGCCAAGTTCGACGACCTGATCGGCCGCTCCGATCTGCTCGACACCCGCAAGGGCATCGAGCACTGGAAGGCTCAGGGTCTGGACTTCAGCCGTCTGTTCGCCCAGCCCGAAGTGCCTGCCGACGTGGCCCGCTACCACGTGGACAGCCAGGATCACCTGCTGGACAAGGCGCTGGACGTCAAGCTCATCGAGCGCTGCAAGCCCGCCATCGAAAACGGCGAGAAGGTGCGCATCATGGAAGTGGCGCGCAACGTCAACCGCTCCGTCGGTGCCATGCTCTCGGGTGTGGTGACCAAGCATCACGCCGAAGGCCTGCCAGACGACACCATCCGTATCCACTTCGAAGGTACGGGCGGCCAGTCCTTCGGTGCCTTCCTGTGCAACGGCATCACGCTGAACCTCAGCGGCGAAGCCAATGACTACACCGGCAAGGGTCTGTCCGGCGGCCGAGTGGTGGTGCATCCCAGCCATGAGTTCCGTGGCTCCACCACCACCAACACCATCGTGGGCAACACCGTGATGTTCGGCGCCACCAGCGGTGAAGCCTTCTTCAGCGGCGTGGCAGGCGAGCGCTTTGCCGTGCGTCTGTCCGGCGCCACGGCGGTGGTCGAAGGCGTGGGTGACCACGGCTGCGAATACATGACCGGCGGTACCGTGGTCGTGCTGGGCAAGACCGGTCGCAACTTCGCGGCCGGCATGAGCGGCGGCGTGGCCTATGTCTACGACGAGGACGGCAAGTTTGCCGAGCGTTGCAACACCGCTTCGGTGAAGCTGGAGAAGGTGCTGCCGCACGACGAGTTTGTCTCGCGTGTCGATCCCGGCATCTGGCACCGCGGCCAGAGCGACGATCAGCAACTGCGCAATATGGTGGAGGCTCACAGCCGCTGGACGGGTTCCAAGCGTGCCCGTGATCTGCTGGACAACTGGGCCGCAGCGCGTGCCAAGTTTGTCAAGGTGTTCCCGACCGAGTACCAGCGTGCACTCGGCGAGATCTTTGAACGCAAACAGAAGGAAAAGCAAGCTGCGAAAGCGCCAGCAGCTCCTCAAAAAGAAGCAGTAGCCGCCAAGTAAACACGGCTCGAAGCGGTGGCGGCCAGGCGGCCACCGCACTGCAAGCGAACACAGATTTCAAGGATTAAAGATCATGGGAAAGACCACCGGCTTCATGGAATACGAGCGCATCGAAGAGGGCTATGCCCCCGTTGCGGAACGTCTCAAGCACTACAAGGAATTCGTCATCGGCCTGACGACCGATCAGGCCAAGGTGCAGGCTGCACGCTGCATGGACTGCGGCACGCCGTTCTGCAACAACGGCTGCCCGGTCAACAACATCATTCCGGACTTCAACGACCTCGTGTACCAGGGTGACTGGAAGAACGCCATCACCACGCTGCACAGCACCAACAACTTCCCCGAGTTCACGGGCCGCATCTGCCCCGCGCCCTGCGAAGCTGCCTGTGTGGCCAATATCAATGGCGACGCCATCGGCATCAAGTCCATCGAGCACTCCATCATCGACCGTGCCTGGAGCGAAGGCTGGGTCAAGCCCCTGCCTGCCAAGCATAAGACCGGCAAGAAGGTGGCCGTGGTCGGTGCCGGCCCTGCAGGCATGGCGGCGGCCCAGCAACTGGTGCGCGCCGGCCACGACGTGACCCTGTTCGAGAAGAACGACCGCGTGGGCGGCCTGCTGCGCTACGGCATTCCCGACTTCAAGCTGGACAAGGGTCTGATCGACCGCCGTGTCGAGCAGATGGTGGCCGAAGGCCTGAAGATCCGCACCGGCGTGCTGATCGCCGGCAAGGACGGTCTGGGCAAGGATTCCAAGGTCACCAACTGGGCCAAGGAAACCATCAGCCCCGAGCAGCTCAATGCCGAGTTCGATGCCGTGCTGCTGACCGGCGGCTCCGAGCAGTCGCGTGATCTGCCCGTGCCCGGCCGCGATCTGGAAGGCGTGCACTTCGCGATGGAGTTCCTGCCCCAGCAGAACAAGGTCAACGCGGGCGACAAGCTCAAGGGCCAGATCCGTGCCGACGGCAAGCATGTCATCGTCATCGGCGGTGGCGACACCGGCTCCGACTGCGTGGGCACCTCCAACCGCCATGGCGCCAAGAGCGTGACCCAGTTCGAGGTCATGCCCATGCCGCCCGAGCAGGAGAACAAGCCCCTGGTCTGGCCTTACTGGCCGATCAAGCTGCGTACCTCGTCCAGTCACGACGAAGGCGTGGTGCGTGAGTTCGCGATCTCGACCAAGGAATTCGGCGGCGAAAAGGGCAAGGTCAAGAGCCTGACCACCGTCCAGGTCGAGTTCAAGGACGGCAAGCTGAGCGAAGTGCCCGGCACGGAAAAGGTCTGGCCTGCCGATCTGGTGCTGCTGGCCATGGGCTTTGTGAACCCGGTTGCCACCGTGCTCGAAGCCTTTGGCGTCGACAAGGATGCACGCGGCAACGCCAAGGCCAGCACCGACTTCATCGGCGGCTATGCCACCAGCGTGCCCAAGGTGTTCGCCGCCGGCGACATCCGTCGCGGCCAGTCGCTGGTCGTGTGGGCGATTCGCGAAGGCCGCCAGGCGGCCCGTGCCGTGGACGAGTTCCTGATGGGCGCCAGCGAACTGCCTCGCTGATCATTCACAGCGGGTCATCACACAAAAGGCATTCCCCGGAATGCCTTTTGTTTTTGATAGCTACAAGCGCTTGCCTTTAATGGAATTCAGATAGATTTCTATAGGTTTTTGATTGCTGTAAAGCGCAATGCGCTATCAAAAAAGTCAGCGCAGCCACAGAAGCCGGGGGCGGGCGTCGGCATCGCTCCACAGCACGGCGTTCTGCTGCCAGTGCCGGCCCCATTGGAGGGCCGTGTCGGCATCCATGCCCCAGATCAGCACGCTGTCTTCCGCAGGCCAATGGCCGAGCGGGTCCTGGCCGCAGCCGTCCAGATACTGCCAGCCTTCACTGTCCAGCGCCAGGCGCAGGGCGCGCATGCGGCGGGCGTTCTCCGCCGGCTCCAGAATCTGTCCCCAGGGATTGCAGGCCGTGAGATAGCAGGCGGCCTGGATGGGCTGCCGTCCCAGTTGTTGCCCGAGCCAGTCGTTGTGTTCACCTGCGCGTAGCGTCTGTGCGACAGCGCCCCGGGCGGCATCGACCTGATAGAGCGCGCTGCGATAGGCCTGCTGCAGGGCGGCGGGGAGCTGGCTGGTGTCGGGTGACGGTGGTGGCATGGTGTGGAGTTTGGCAAGCTTGCACATGATGAGGACTTGCGCAGACAGGAATGCAACAACGGTCTGCCCTCTGAGGAAACCGTCATGCCTGAACCTGTTTTGCGTAAGTCGTGATGGTTTTGCGACCGGCGAGTGACGTTCTGTCCCGTCTGCGCGACAATAGCGGATTCGGCGCTGGCGGCAGCCCGGCTTCGGAGCGGCTGCGGTGGCCCCGGACGGGAGACAAAGCCTGCTGTCTCCGCTTTTTCCACTTCAAATTTTGACGCCATGAAAAAACGTACCCTGCTGGCCTCGGTGGCCCTGACTGCAATTTTGGCTGCCTGCGGCAAGAACGAGCCCGCAAGCAACACCGCTGCAGCTCCTGCGCCCGCTCCTGCTGCGGTTGCCGCCAAGCTGGTGGTGGGCCTGGACGACAACTTCCCGCCCATGGGTTTCCGTGACGAAAAGAACGAGCTGGTCGGTTTCGATATCGACATGGCCCGTGAAGTGGCCAAGCGCGCCAATATCGAAGTGCAATTCAAGCCCATCGACTGGAATGCCAAGGAAGCCGAGCTGCTGGGCAAGCGCGTGGACGCGCTGTGGAACGGCCTGACCATTCTGGAAGAGCGCAAGGAAAAGATCCTGTTCTCCGATCCCTACATGGTGAACAAGCAGATCATCATCGTGAAGGCCGGCTCGCCCATCAAGGGCAAGGCTGACATGGTCGGCAAGGTCGTGGGTGCCCAGGAAGGCTCCAGCGCCGTGACCGCTCTGACCAAGGACAAGGAACTGTCGGACAAGTTCAAGGAAACCAAGCTCTTCGGCGACAACATCGCTGCCATGATGGACCTGGAAGCTGGCCGTCTGGACGTGGTGGTGGTGGATGAGGTGGTGGGTCGCTACTACGTCAACAAGAAGCCCGACAACTACGTGGTGCTGGCCGAGGACTTCGGTACCGAAGACTACGGTGTGGGCTTCCGCAAGGACGACGAAGCCACTCGCAACAAGGTCAACGACGTGCTGACCGAAATGAAGAAGGACGGCAAGGCTGCTGAAATCGCCCAGAAGTGGTTCGGCGCCGACGTCATCAAGCACTAATCCCTTTTTGATGTACTGCACCGGCAATGCTTGGCATTGCCGGTTTTTTTTGCGACGACAATGCGTGCAAACACTTCCTCCTGCGCACGCCCGTGCCTGTGGCGGGCTTTCGATAGCTGCAGCGCCACACTGAAGGCCATTTGATGGACTATGTAATCTCGCTCCTGGGGCCCATGTCGGCTGGTGCCCTTGTCACACTCAAGCTGTTCTTCATCACGCTGGCGCTGTCCATTCCCATGGGCTTGGCGCTGGCGCTGATGCGCATCTCCAGCATCAAGCCGCTGAGCAGCGCCGTGGGCGCCTATATCTGGCTGATGCGCGGCACGCCGCTGATGCTTCAGCTGCTGTTCGTGTACTTCGCGCTGCCCTTTGTGCCCTACATCGGTGTGCGCCTGCCCGACTTTCCTGCCGCCGTGGTGGCGTTTGCGCTGAACTACGCGGCCTACTTCGCGGAGATCTTCCGCGCCGGCATCAAGTCTGTGGACCGTGGCCAGTACGAAGGTGCCAAGGTGCTGGGCATGACTTATGCACAGACCATGCGCCGCATCGTGCTGCCCCAGATGTGGGCCCGTATCCTGCCGCCCGTCAGCAACGAGACCATTACCCTGGTCAAGGACACTTCGCTGATCTATGTGCTGGCACTCAACGATCTGCTGCGCGTGGCGCGCGGCGTGGTGCAGCGCGACTTCAGCTTCACGCCCTTCATCGTGGCTGCGGCCTTCTATCTCATCATGACCCTGGTGCTGACCTGGGGCTTCCAATATCTTGAGAAAAAATATGCCAAGTACGACGCCTGACGTGATGATTTCCGCCCAGGGCATCCACAAGGCCTTTGGCAACAACGAAGTGCTGCGCGGCGTCTCCCTGGACTTGCTGCGCGGCGAGGTGGTGGCCGTGATCGGCCCGTCCGGCTCGGGCAAGAGCACCTTTTTGCGCTGCCTCAATCACCTGGAGACGATTGACCGAGGCACCATCAGCATCGAAGGTGCGGTGCTGGCGCGCTCCGAGGGTGAGGCCAGGGCGCAGTACGTGAGCGAGGCCGAGATCCGCAAGATCGGCCGCAAGATGGGCATGGTGTTCCAGTCCTTCAATCTGTTTCCCCACCTCACGGTGCTGGAAAACATCATTGAGGCGCCCGTCATCGTCAAGGGCATGAAGCGCGAAGACATCATCCCCAAGGCCGAGGCTCTGCTGGCCAAGGTGGGTCTGGCGGCCAAGCGCGATGCCTATCCCAACCATCTCTCCGGCGGTCAGAAGCAGCGCGTGGCAATTGCACGTGCGCTGGCCATGGAGCCGGACATTCTGCTGTTCGACGAGCCCACTTCGGCGCTGGACCCCGAGCTCACCGGCGAGGTGCTGCGCACCATGCGCGAGCTGGCCGAGGAGCACATGACCATGCTGGTCGTGACCCACGAGATGGGTTTTGCACGCGAGGTGGCCAACCGCGTCATCTTCATGGACGGCGGCTACATCGTCGAGCAAGGTCCGTCCGAGGCGTTTTTTGCGGCGCCCCAGCATGAGCGCACCAAGGCGTTTCTGCAGAATATGTTGTAAATAAGTCGCAGCTGTCGATGCGGTTTCATATCGCAAAAAAGGCAGTTTGCGCATACATCGCAAGCACTGGCAGCTCCTGAAACAGGAGTGAAGACTCCATGATCCAGGCCAAGGCTTGAAGAAACATTCACGAATGTATGTTTACTTGGGGCTAACCCGAGCTTTTTGCCGTGCTTGTCGGCACAATACCAGTTTGCTTTCTCTTGAGCGGCTATTCACGCATGTCACCCAACGCACCCTTTGTGGAACTGCGCAATGTCACCTTTGGCTATGGTGACCGCGTCATCCTGCGCGATCTGTCCCTGCAAGTGCCGCGCGGCAAGGTCACGGCGCTGATGGGCGCATCGGGTGGCGGCAAGACCACGGTGCTGCGTCTGATCGGCGGGCAGAACCACGCCCAGCAGGGCCAGGTGCTGTTTGACGGCCAGGACGTGACCACCATGAATGCGCAGCAGCTCTATGCCGCGCGTCGCCGCATGGGCATGCTGTTTCAGTTCGGTGCGCTGTTCACCGACATGAGCGTGTTCGACAATGTGGCCTTTCCGCTGCGCGAGCACACCGATCTGCCCGAAGAGCTGATTCGCGACATCGTGCTCATGAAGCTGCATGCCGTGGGCCTGCGCGGCGCGCGCGATCTGATGCCGTCCCAGGTCTCGGGCGGCATGGCCCGCCGCGTGGCGCTGGCCCGTGCGATTGCACTGGACCCCGAACTCATCATGTACGACGAGCCTTTTGCGGGCCTGGATCCTATTTCGCTGGGCACTTCGGCGCAGCTGATTCGCCAGCTCAACGATGCCATGGGCCTGACTTCGATTCTGGTATCCCACGATCTGGAAGAAACCTTCCGTGTGGCCGACCATGTGGTGATTCTGGGGGCCGGCAGCGTTGCCGCCCAGGGCACGCCCGAAGAGGTGCGCGCCAGCAGCGATCCGCTGGTGCAGCAATTCATCCATGCCAGACCCACGGGCCCTGTGCCGTTCCACTACCCCGGCGTCAGTGCCGACGAGGACTTCGGCAGCAGGAGGCGCGCATGAACTTTCTCGCACGCATTGGCCTGGCAGTGCGCTGCCAGCTGGTCAACATGGGAATCGGTGCGCGCCTGCTGTGGCGTTTGCTGGGCTTGATGGGGCCGGCGCTCAGGCGTCCGCGCCTGATCGGCGACCAGATTCACTTTCTGGGCAATTATTCGCTGGCCATCATCGGTGTTTCCGGACTGTTCGTGGGCTTTGTGCTGGGTCTGCAGGGCTATTACATCCTGCAGCGCTATGGCTCGGCCGAGGCGCTGGGCATGATGGTGGCCCTGAGCCTGCTGCGCGAGCTGGGGCCCGTGGTCACGGCTCTGCTGTTTGCGGGCCGTGCCGGCACGGCCCTGACGGCCGAAATCGGCCTGATGAAAGCCGGTGAGCAGCTGTCGGCCATGGAGATGATGGCGGTCGACCCCGTCAAACGCATTCTGGCGCCGCGCTTCTGGGCCGGGCTGATCACCATGCCCTTGCTGGCAGCGGTCTTCAGCGCCGTCGGCGTGCTGGGCGGCTGGCTGGTGGGCGTGGTGATGATCGGCGTCGACAGCGGTGCCTTCTGGGGCCAGATGCAGCAGGGCGTGGACTGGTGGAGCGATCTGGGCAACGGCGTGCTCAAGAGCTTTGTCTTCGGCCTGGCCGTGACCTTTGTGGCCCTGCTCCAAGGCTATGCGGCCAAGCCCACGCCCGAAGGGGTTTCCCGGGCCACCACCCGTACCGTGGTCGTGGCTTCGCTAGCGGTTCTGGGTCTGGACTTCCTGCTCACCGCAACCATGTTCAGCATTTGAGGCTGCACAGCAGATAGAGGTAAAAAATCATGCAGCAAAAGAAAAGTGATGTCTGGGTCGGCCTGTTTGTGCTGATCGGTGCTCTGGCCCTGGTGTTCCTGGCCTTGCAGTCGGCCAATCTGTTGAGCCTGAATTTCCAGAAGACCTATGCGATCACGGCGCGTTTTGACAATATCGGCGGGCTCAAGCCCAAGGCCGCGGTCAAGAGCGCCGGCGTGGTTGTGGGCCGTATCGAGTCCATCACCTTCAACGACCAGACCTTTCAGGCCGACGTGGCCATGAGCATGGAAAACCGCTATGCCTTTCCCAAGGACAGCTCGCTGAAAATTCTGACAAGCGGTCTGCTGGGCGATCAGTACATTGGTATCGAAGCGGGTGCCAGCGAAGAAAACCTCAAGGCCGGTGACCGCGTGACGGCCACCCAGTCTGCCGTGGTGCTGGAGAATCTGATCGGTCAGTTCCTCTACAGCAAGGCCGAGCAGGGCGGTGATTCCGGTGCTGGCGCAGCCAACGGAGCCAACGGGGGAGCGAAAGAATGATGACTACAACAAGCCCACAAACGAAACTGGCGTCGAACAAGACTCGGGCGCTCAAGCATGCAGCGCTGACAGCTGGCGTGTGCGCAGCGGCACTGCTGTCCGGCTGCGCGACCACCACAGGCTCCGGCAACCCGGCCGACCCGCTGGAGTCCATGAACCGCAGCATCTATTCCTTCAACGAAGGAGTGGACGAAGCTGTCTTCAAGCCCGTGGCCACGGCCTATCAGAACGTGACGCCACGTGTGGCCGGCCAGGGCGTGACCAACTTCTTCGACAACCTCGGCGATGCCTGGTCCTTCGTCAACAACGTGCTGCAGGGCCAGGGCCAGGGTGCCTACAACTCCATGGTTCGCTTCAGCGTGAACACGGTGCTGGGCATAGGCGGCCTGTTCGATGTTGCCAGCGAGGCAGGCATCGAGCGCCGCAAGCAGGACTTCGGCCAGACGCTGGGCCGCTGGGGCCTGCCGACGGGGCCGTATCTGGTGCTGCCCTTCTGGGGCCCTTCCACGGTGCGTGACTCGGCCGGTCTGGCGGTCGACGCCTTCGGCTATCCCGCCAACACCATGGACGATGTGCGCTGGCGCAACAGCCTGTTCGGCCTGCGCATGGTCAACAACCGGGCCAATTTGCTCAAGGCCGGCGATGTGCTGGACTCCGTTGCGCTCGACAAATACAGCCTGGTGCGCGATGTCTATCTGCGCTCACGCATTGGCGGCGCGGCGTCCGGCGGCGATGGTCGTCTCGAAAACTATGATGACGACAACGCCGGCAAGCTGCCTCCCGAAGGGCAGTGAGCCGGTAGAGCTTGGTTACAAACATGATGCACAGGCTGCGCGAGTGCGGTGACACTTGCGGGCCTAGGAGAAAAACGCAATGAAGATTACTCGTCGCATGTGGGGCATGGCAGCAGGTGCCATGCTCGCCCTGAATCTGGGTTTGCCTGCCCAGGCCGCTGAGGAGGCGCCCGATGCCCTGGTCAAGCGCGTCTCTGCCGATGTGCTGGAGACCATCAAGAAGGATGCCTCGCTGCGCAACGGCGACTCCAGCAAGATCAATGCGCTGGTCAACGAGAAGGTCATGCCCTATGTGGACTTTCGCCGCATGACATCGGCTGCCGTCGGTCCGGCCTGGCGCCAGGCCACGCCAGAGCAACGCCAGAAGCTGCAGGACGAGTTCAAGGCCCTGCTGATTCGCACCTATGCGGGAGCCTTGTCCCAGGTCGGCGATCAGACCATTACCGTCAGGCCTGTGCGCATGGCTGCCGGTGACACCGATGTGCTGGTCCGTACCCAGGTCAACGGCCGTGGCGATCCCGTGCAGCTGGATTTCCGTCTGGAAAAGCAGGCTACGGGCTGGAAGCTCTACAACTTCAACGTGCTCGGCGTGTGGCTGGTGGAGACCTACCGCAACCAGTTTGCCCAGGAAATCAATGCCAACGGCATCGACGGCCTGATCAAGACCCTGGCCTCGCGCAGCTCCATGCCGGCCACGGCCACCAAGTAAGCAAAGCGCTTCAGACGTCATGGCCCGCTCAGCTAGCAACCCTCTGCAACTGCCCAAGGAACTGACCTATCGTCAGGGACGCGACTGTCTGCTGCGCCTGCGCCCGCTGGTCACCGGCCATGCGGATGCCCGGGTGGTGGTGGATGCCAGCGCCGTCAAGGTCTTCGACTCGGCGGCCCTGGCCGTGTTGCTGGCCTGCCGGCGCGCTGCGCAGGAGGCGGGCAAGCAGCTCATCGTCGAAGGTCTGCCCAAGGGGTTGCAATCCATGGCCGCGCTGTATGGCGTGGACGGTTTGCTGATGCCCGCTCCTGTGCCCGATGCGGCCGCCACCGCTCAGCAGGGCTAGGCTGACAAATCACTGTGTCCGGCTAAGCCCCGCCAAGGCAGAGGCTGTGGGCAAGCCCTAGAATCATGGGCTCCATGTCCGCAGTCTCATTCCAATCCGTCTCCAAGACCTACCGCACCCCCAAGGGGGATTTCCAGGCCCTCAAATCGGTGAGCCTGGATATCGAGGAAGGTGAATTCTTCGGTCTGCTCGGCCCCAACGGTGCCGGCAAGACCACGATGATCAGCATCCTCGCCGGACTGGCGCAAGCCACAGGCGGGCGCGTGCTGGTGCAGGGCAGCGATGTGCAGGCCGATTACGCCGATGCACGCCGCAAGCTGGGCATCGTGCCGCAGGAGCTGGTGTTCGACCCCTTCTTCAATGTGCGCGAGGCCTTGAAGTTCCAGTCTGGATACTTCGGCGTCAAGAGCAACGACGACTGGATCGACGAGCTGCTCGACAGCCTGGGCCTGACGGACAAGGCCCACAACAATATGCGTCAGCTCTCGGGCGGCATGAAGCGCCGCGTGCTGGTGGCCCAGGCCCTGGTGCACAAGCCGCCCATCATCGTGCTGGACGAACCCACGGCCGGCGTGGACGTGGAGCTGCGCCAGACGCTGTGGCATTTCATTGCCAAGCTCAACAAGCAGGGCCATACGGTGCTGCTGACCACTCACTATCTGGAAGAGGCCGAGGCACTGTGCAGCCGCGTGGCCATGCTCAAGCGCGGCGAGATCATCAAGCTCTCGCCCATGAGCGAGCTGCTCAAGTCGGCTTCCAGCAATGTGTTGCAGTTCAAGACCGATAGCGCCTTGCCCCAGGCCGTGGCCGACAGGGCGCGGATCACTGGTCGAATCGTGCAGATTCCCGCAGCCCATGCCAGCGATGTGGAGCAACTGCTGGCCGCCTTGCGCGAGGCGGGCGTGACCCCCGAGGATGTGGAGATCCGCCGTGCGGATCTGGAAGATGTGTTCATCCACATCATGAATGAAGGCTCCAGGACACAGGCTCCTGCAGGAGGTGTCCAATGAACGGCTGGCAGACCCTGCTCAAGAAGGAAGTGCTGCGCTTCTGGAAGGTGAGCTTTCAGACCGTGGCCGCACCGGTGCTCACGGCCGTGCTGTATCTGCTGGTCTTCGGCCATGTGCTTGAAGGCCGGGTCATGGTCTATGACCGCATCCCCTACACCGCGTTTCTGATTCCTGGTCTGGTGATGATGAGCATGTTGCAAAACGCGTTTGCCAACAGCTCGTCCAGCCTGGTGCAGAGCAAGATCATGGGCTCGCTGGTATTCGTGCTGCTCACGCCACTGTCGCATTGGGCCTGGTTCAGCGCCTATGTGGGCGCGGCGATTCTGCGCGGCCTGCTGGTGGGGCTGGGCGTGTTTGTGGTCACCTTGTTCTTTGCGGTGCCCGACTTTGCCGCGCCGCTGTGGATTCTGGTGTTCGGCTTTCTGGGCTGCGCCCTGATGGGTACGCTGGGCCTGATCGCCGGCCTCTGGGCTGAGAAGTTCGACCAGATGGCGGCCTTCCAGAACTTTCTGATCATGCCCCTGACTTTTCTGTCCGGCGTGTTCTATTCCGTGCACTCGCTGCCCGGCTTCTGGCAGGCGGTCAGCCATGTCAATCCGTTCTTCTACATGATCGACGGCTTCCGCTATGGCTTCTTCGGCCAGAGCGATGTCTCGCCGTGGCTCAGCTTTGCCATCGTGGGCGCTGCCTGGCTGGCCGTGAGCGCGCTGGCCGTGCACCTGCTGCGCATCGGCTACAAGATTCGTAACTGATTTTTAGAATTGACGCAGGGCTGCTTGCGAGACAATGACCGGTTTCGCCAGCTTTTGCGCATAAAGGTTCCCCCCATGACTGCAGACCAACTCAAAGACCTGATCGCCGCCGGCCTGCCCTGCGAGCATATTGCGCTGGAAGGCGATGGCCGACATTGGTTTGCCACCATCGTGTCTGCGCAGTTCGAAGGCCAGCGTCTGCTGGGTCGTCAGCGCCTGGTTTATGCCACGCTGGGCAATCGCATGGCCACCGATGAAGTCCATGCTCTGTCCATGAAGACCTATACCCCGGCAGAATGGACGGCTGCCCAGGCCTGAGGCGGCTTGCAAAGCAAGATTGATAGCTGTCAGCGCTTGATACATAAGCGCTGAGTGCATTTTTTACCTATAAACATTCAAGGCTTGAAGCCATGGACAAACTCAAGATCCACGGTGGTCGTCCCCTCAAGGGCGAAGTAATCATTTCCGGCGCCAAAAACGCCGCTCTGCCTGAAATGTGTGCCGCACTGCTCACCGCCGAGCCCGTGCATCTGCACAATGTGCCGCGTCTGCATGATGTGGCCACCATGCGCAAGCTGCTGGCCAATATGGGCGTGCAGACCGAGACCCATGGCGAACGCGGCGGCATGAGCTTTGTGGCTCCCGACAGCCTGACACCTGAAGCGCCTTACGAGCTGGTCAAGACCATGCGCGCCTCGGTACTGGCCCTGGGTCCGCTGCTGGCCCGCTTCGGCCATGCCAAGGTGTCGCTGCCCGGCGGTTGCGCGATCGGCTCGCGCCCCGTGGATCAGCACATCAAGGGCCTGCAGGCCATGGGTGCCATCATCACCGTGGAAAACGGCTATATGCAGGCCAGCCTTCCCGAGGGCCGCAAGCGTCTGAAGGGTGCACGCATCACCACCGACATGGTGACCGTGACCGGTACCGAGAACTTCCTGATGGCCGCCACGCTGGCCGAAGGCGAGACGGTTCTGGAAAATGCCGCCATGGAGCCCGAAATCACCGATCTGGCCGAGATGCTGATCAAGATGGGCGCGCGGATCACCGGCCACGGCACCAGCCATATCGTGATTCAGGGCGTGGACAAGCTGCATGGCTGCGAGCACCAGGTGGTGGCCGACCGTATCGAGGCCGGCACCTTCCTCTGCGCCGTGGCGGCCACCGGCGGCGAAGCCTGGCTGCACCACGCACGCGCCGACCATCTGGGCGCCGTGATCGACAAGCTCAAGGATGCGGGCGTGAGCGTGGACTGCGTGGATGGCGGCCTGAAGGTGGCGTCCTCCGGCAAGCTCAAGGCTCAGGGCTTCCGTACCACCGAATATCCGGGCTTTCCCACCGATATGCAGGCCCAGTTCATGGCGCTGAATCTGGTGGCCGAAGGCACCAGCATGGTGACCGAGACCATCTTCGAGAACCGCTTCATGCATGTCAACGAGATGGTGCGCCTGGGCGCGCGCATCACCACCGACGGCCGCGTGGCGACCATCGAAGGCGGCAAGCGCCTGTCCGGCGCCACCGTGATGGCGACCGACCTGCGCGCTTCGGCCAGCCTGGTGATTGCCGGTCTGGTGGCCGAGGGCGAGACCATCGTCGATCGCATCTACCACCTGGATCGTGGCTACGACCGCATGGAAGACAAGCTGCGCGCCCTGGGCGCCAATATCGAGAGAATTTCCGCATGAGCACCGCAACGCCTGTGACCATTGCCCTGTCCAAGGGCCGCATTTTTGAAGAAACCGTGCCCCTGCTGGCCGCTGCCGGCATCGAGGTGACCGAGGATGTGGAAAAGTCGCGCAAGCTGATTTTCGACACCAACCGCTCCGATGTGCGCGTGGTGCTGGTGCGTGCTTCGGACGTGCCTGTCTATGTGCAATACGGCGGCGCGGATCTGGGTGTCTCGGGCCTGGATTCGCTGATCGAGCATGGCGGCCAGGGCCTGTACCAGCCGCTGGACCTGCAGATTGCCAAGTGCCGCGTCAGCGTGGCCGTGCGCAACGGCTTCGACTACCAGCTGGCCGTCAAGCAGGGCGCGCGTCTGCGCATCGCCACCAAGTACCCCGAGATCGCCCGTAACTTCTTTGCCAAGAAGGGCGTGCACGTGGACATGGTCAAGCTCTATGGCTCCATGGAGCTGGCTCCGTTGACCGGCATGGCCGATGCCATCGTCGACCTGGTGTCCACCGGTAACACGCTCAAGGCCAATGATCTGGTCGAGGTCGAG
The DNA here is from genome assembly GCF_053345995.1 of Comamonas sp. C24C. Lineage (NCBI taxonomy): Bacteria > Pseudomonadati > Pseudomonadota > Betaproteobacteria > Burkholderiales > Comamonadaceae > Comamonas > Comamonas sp. C24C. Next base: position 292,253 of record NZ_JBKFBC010000001.1, read on the forward strand.
CCCATCATGGACATCAGCTCGCGTCTGGTCGTCAACCAGGCTTCGCTCAAGCTCAAACAGGCTCCGCTGCGCCACATCATCGATGCGTTTGCGCAGGCCGTTGCCGCCAAGAACAACTGATTTTCCCCACTGGTGAATACTATGGAACTCGTAGCTGCCCCCGCCCGTCTGTCAACCGCTGATGCCCAGTTCGAGCATGATTTCGCGCAGCGTCTGCATTGGTCGGCGGACACGGATGCAGCCATCGAGCAGCGGGTCGCCGACATCCTGGCCGATGTCCAGGCCCGCGGCGACGACGCCGTGCTGGAATACACGGCACGCTTTGACGGCCTGCAGGCCGATTCCATGGCGGCGCTGGAGCTGACCAAGCAGGAGCTGAAAGCCGCTTTCGACAGCCTGCCTGCTGCCGAGCGCGAAGCGCTGGAGTCGGCGGCACGCCGCGTGCGCAGCTACCACGAGGCGCAGAAGAAGGCCAATGGCGAGAGCTGGAGCTACCGCGACGAGGACGGCACGCTGCTGGGCCAGAAGGTCACGCCGCTGGATCGCGTGGGCATCTACGTGCCCGGCGGCAAGGCGGCCTATCCTTCGAGCGTGCTGATGAACGCCATTCCCGCCCATGTGGCCGGTGTGCAGGACATCATCATGGTCGTGCCGACGCCCCAGGGCCAGAAGAACCCGCTGGTGCTGGCTGCTGCCTATGTGGCGGGTGTGCACCGCGCCTTCACCGTCGGTGGCGCCCAGGCCGTGGCGGCGCTGGCCTACGGCACGGCCACCGTGCCCAAGGTGGACAAGATCACCGGCCCCGGCAATGCCTATGTGGCCAGCGCCAAGAAGCGCGTGTTCGGTATCGTGGGCATTGACATGATTGCAGGTCCTTCGGAAATCCTGGTGCTGGCCGACGGCACGACCCCGCCCGACTGGGTGGCCATGGATCTGTTTAGCCAGGCCGAGCACGACGAGCTGGCCCAGTCCATCCTGCTGTGCCCCGATGCGGCCTATCTCGATGCCGTCCAGGCCGCGATCGACCGCCTGCTGCCCGAGATGCCGCGCAAGGCCATCATTGCCAAGAGCCTGAGCGACCGTGGCGCGCTGATTTTGACCAAGGACATGGAAGAGGCTTGCGCGATCAGCAACCGCATTGCGCCCGAGCACCTGGAAGTCTCCAGCCGCGACCCGCATCGCTGGGAGCCTCTGCTCAGGCACGCCGGCGCCATCTTCCTGGGCGCATATACGTCGGAGAGCCTGGGCGACTACTGCGCCGGCCCGAATCACGTGCTGCCCACCAGCGGCACGGCACGCTTTTCCTCGCCTCTGGGGGTGTATGACTTCCAGAAGCGCAGCTCCATCATCGAAGTCAGCGAGGCTGGTGCCCAGATCCTGGGCAAGACCGCTGCCGTGCTGGCCTATGGCGAAGGTCTGCAGGGTCACGCCCGTGCAGCCGAAATGCGTCTGAAGTAAATCGGCGAGCGCTTGTCCCTTGAAGCCGTGGCCAGCCCACGGCTTTTTTCATTGCCGGGCAGGTCGGTATGCCCCCCGTTCCGGGGCAAATCATCTCCAGATGTTTCATGGTGCAGGAAAGCGCGGGTTTGCTGTGACACTCGGCGGGCTGCGTGGCAGCGCAGCATTCAATAGCCAATCACAACAAGGGAGCGTGAAGATGAATCAGGTCATGAGTTCCTGGCCGCAACGCGGCTGGCGGCTGCTGGGCGGACTGCTGCTGGTCGCGGGGCTGGCCGCCTGCGGTGCACCGCCTTCGGCCCAGCTCGCAGAGAGCGCGGCGACAGCGCCGCGCACGCCCAGGGTCGAGTCCACGCTGGGCACGCAATGGGGCGAAGGGCGGGAATCGGTCACACGCACCGTGGAAGCTGCGCGCCTGGACCCCGAGCGCCCGCGCACCGTGGCGCAGCTGCTCTACTCCGATGAGGCCAGCATCCGCCGTGCCCTGGGCAGCAGCATGGATCAGCAGCTCAGCGTGCAGCTGGCCGACGGTGATGTGGAGTGGGTGGTGCAGGACGGGCAAGGCCGGCCGCTGCCCATCTACAGCATGCGCGGCGCCCAGGGCTATCAGCTGGCTGGCCGCCATGGCGAGCGCTACGAATTGGTCTACAGCAACCGCAGCCAGCGGCACTATGAGGTTGTGGTCACGGTGGACGGTCTGGATGTGCTCACCGGCCAGAGCGGCAGCGTGCGCAATGCCGGTTATCTGCTGCGCCCCGGCGAGACCCTGCGCATTGAGGGTTTTCGCAAGAGTCAGCGCGAAGTGGCAACCTTTCGTTTTGCCAGCAAGGAGCGCGCCTATGCCGGCAATACCCCGGCGGGCGATGCCCGCAACGTGGGGGTGATTGGAGCGGCCCTGTTTGAAGTCCGGCTGCAGGGGGCTGATGCTGCTCGGCCTGCGCCAGAACCCCGTGGTGCGGCCGAGCCTGCAGCCTTTCCCGCCGACGGCAGATATGCACCGCCGCCGCAGTATCGGCGCTGAAGTCGGGAAGCTGCCGCCTGTTGCCGCAGCGTTTCTCAGGCCTGCCTGCTGAACAGGCCGAGTCCGTCGTCGTCATAGAACTCCAGCCAGAGGCTCTGGGCCGGCGCCGCGTCGGCGGCCTCGAAAACCGCCAGCGAAATGCTGTGCGGGGCGGCGCTTTCGTTGCCCGGAACGAAGCAGAACTGGCTGCCGTTCCAGTGCTGCAGCACATAGGTCTGGGCCTGGGGGCCGATGCTCAGCTGCAGGCGGTTGTCGACGAGGCTGACCTGCACCGGTCCATGGTAGGCGTTGCCATAGCTTCCGGCATAGCGCTGCAGCACACCCGGAGGCTGGGGTGTAGATGGGGGCTTCTGGCCCAGCAGGGAGCCCGTGGGCGCCATCAGCGGAGCAATTTTCTCGCTGTACAGCGACCACCAGTCCTGCGTGAGGCTGCCGGTTTCCATCAGGTCCACGAACTGGCGGCACAGGGTTTCGGGAACGCCGATGGGAATGCCGTTGGTGAGCACGATGACGGCGGCGTCCAGAGAGGGTATGAGCATGAAGCAGGTGGCGGCGCCCAGCATGAAGGCACCCGAATGGCTGAGGAATGCCAGTCCCCCATCGGTCGCCCCGACATTGAAGCCAAAGCCGTAATGTCCGCCCGGAGCCTGGGCTTTCCATGTGGCTTGCAGGGCTGATGCGGCGACCAGCTCCTGCCCTTGCCAGCGCCCTTGAGCCAGCAGCAGGGACAGCCAGCGCGCCATGTCGTTGACGCTGGAGCTGGCGCCGCCGGCCGGGGACTGCGGGTCTGCATTGCGCGGTGTGCTGCGCTGCCAGCTGCCGTCATCGGCGCGCACATGCGGGCTGGCACGATTGGTTTGCTGCATGAATTCGGCATAGACCGATGTGGTGCGCGTCATGCCCAGTGGCGCATACAGGGACTGGCGTGACAGATCAGCCCAGTCCGTGTTGGCCGCGCCTGCGACGCCCACGGCAGCGGCAGTCAGGCCGGCATTGGTGTAGGCGTATTCGCTGCGCAGCGGCTTGACGGGCAGCAGGCGCAGTCGCTCCAGCACCACCTGCTGGCCGTTGCCCAGCTCCTCGAGCTTGTCGCCCGCATGGTCGGGCAGGCCGCTGCGGTGGGCGAACAGATCGCCCACGGTCAGCACCGCGCTGCTGCCCGGATTGCGCAGCGCAAACCAGGGCAGCAAGTCCTGCATGCGGCTGTCCCAGGAGACCCGTCCCTGGCCGACCTGGCGCGCCACCACGGTGGCTGCCAGGGACTTGGACACCGAGGCCAGCTGGAACACGGTGTCGGCATTCACGGCCGCACTGCCGCCGGTCTCGCAAAGCCCCAAGCCTTGGGCGGCCAGCGTTTGCGTGCCTTGCACCACGGCCCAGGCCATGCCCGGAACACCGCTGACGCGGCGCAGCGTTGCAGCCAGCTCGGGCAGCCTTCGGGCTGCCTCTGCTGCGCTCAGGCCTTTCGCTGCTGCATCGTCTCCGCCGCAGCCCGCCAGAGCCAGCCCGGAGCCGGCCGCGATGCCCAGGCCGGCTCCGGCGCGGACCGTACGATCGAGCATCTGACGTCTGGTCCATGCAGTCCTGGATGGCTGGCTCATGATTTCTCCTCCCGGTTGTTGGGTCTGCGCTTGCACAGGGCTGCCGCAGGCTGGCTAGCCGCTTTTTTTCCGCAGTATGGATTCCGGCAGGCAATTCTGGCAATTTGAATTTCACACGAATTTCGTGTTGCACGAAATTCGTGTACCATGCGAGGCATGAAGAACGTCACCATCACTGTCGAAGACAGCGTGCTTGACTGGGCACGCATCGAAGCGGCCAGGCGCGGCAGCAGCGTCTCGCGCATGCTGGGTGACTTCATGGCCGAGCTGATGCAGCGCGAGGATGCTTACGAGCGAGCCTATCTGGCCTGGCGCACGGATGAGCGCACCTGGCAAGCTGCCGGCCAGTCGGCGAAATCCCTGGCGCGCAGTGCCAGCAGCAAACGGGCTGCAGCGCACAGCAATGCCGAAGCCGAGGTGGTCAAGTGAACCCCGTGTTTGTCGATACTTCGGTGTTGATTGCCGCGGAAGATGCGGCCGGCGGTGCGCTGTATGCGGCCACGCTGGAATGGCTGGATCTGCTGTGGCGCAGCCGCAGCGGCCGCACCAGCAATCAGGCATTGGTGGAGTTCTATGACCAGGCGACCACGGCCGCCCTGCCTCTGCCTCAGGGCGATGCCCGCGCCGCCATCCGCCGCTACCAGACCTGGACGCCCTGGAAGACCGACGCCGCCACGCTGGAGACGGCCTGGGCCGTACAGGCCCGCCATGCACTGGACTTTGGCGACTGCCTGGCCGTGGCCTGCGCCCAGCACAGCGGCTGCAACCAGATGCTGAGTCTGCATCTGCCCCACGGGGCGGAGTTTGGCGGCGTAACCGTGGTGCACCCGCTGGAGCAAGCCGCCACGCAGAATCTTGAGGCTTGAGCGCCACAATCGCAGCGATTGGTATCGACTGCATTGGCCAACGCAAGCCTCGTGTGAAGGAGTGAACCCATGACTGCTCAAGACATCCAGACCAAAGCCCTGCAACGCATCCGCGCCGATGTGCGCGCCATGCAGGGCTACCATGTGCAGCCTGCGCAAGGCCTGCTCAAGATGGACACGATGGAGAACCCATACCGTCTGCCGCCCGAGCTGCAGCAGAAGCTGGGTGAGCATCTGGGCGCGCTGGAAATCAACCGCTACCCCGGCGAGCGCCAGGAAGTGCTCAAGCAGATGCTGGCCGACTACGCCGGCGCCCCCGCCGGCACCTCGGTGCTGCTGGGCAATGGCTCGGACGAGATCATCACTCTGCTGGCGCTGGCCACGGCCCAGCCTTGCAACAATGCCCGCGCCAAGATGCTGGCACCCATGCCGGGTTTTGTGATGTATCCGCTGTCTGCCAAGCTGCAGGGGCTGGATTTCGTGGGCGTGAATCTGACGTCCGACTTCGATCTGGATGTGCCGGCCATGCAGGCCGCCATCGCCGAGCACCAGCCTGCCATCACCTATATCGCCTATCCCAACAATCCCACGGCCACGCTGTGGGCCGAGGACAAGGTGCAGGCCGTGATCGATGCCGTGGCCGAGATCGGTGGTCTGGTCGTGATGGACGAGGCCTACCAGCCCTTCGCCAGCCGCAGCTGGATCACCCGCATGAAGGCCGATCCTGCGCGCAATGCCCATGTGCTGTTGATGCGCACGCTGTCCAAGTTCGGTCTGGCCGGTGCGCGTCTGGGCTATCTGATCGGCCCTTCGGCCATCGTCAACGAGATCGACAAGGTGCGCCCGCCCTACAACATCAGCGTGCTCAACTGCGAGACGGCGATCTTTGCGTTGCAGCACGAGTCCCTGTATGCCGAGCAGGCCGCTGCCATCCGCGCCGAACGCCAGCCGCTGATCGATGCCCTGGTAGCGCTGGACGGCGTGGAAAAAGTCTGGCCCTCCGAAGCCAATATGGTGCTGCTGCGCGTGCGCGACGCCGGCAAGGCCCAGATCGAGATGAAACAGCGCGGCGTGCTGGTCAAGAACGTATCGGCCATGCATCCCCTGCTGCACAACTGCCTGCGCCTGACCGTGGGTACCCGCGAAGAAAACGCCCAGATGCTGGCGGCCCTGAAAGAAAGCCTATGAGCAATATCGTCCCCTCCATCGCCCAGAACCTGCCGCGCATTGCCGAAGTGCAGCGCAACACGGCAGAGACCCGCGTCGCCGTGCGCGTCAACCTCGACGGCACGGGCAAGGCCAGCCTGAACTCCGGCATCGGTTTTCTCGACCACATGCTGGACCAGATCGCGCGCCACGGCCTGATCGACATGGACATCGAATGCGCGGGTGATCTGCACATCGACGGCCACCACACCGTGGAAGACATCGGCATCACCCTGGGCCAGGCCTTCGCCAAGGCCATCGGCGACAAGAAAGGCATTCGCCGCTACGGCCATGCCTATGTGCCGCTGGACGAAGCCCTGAGCCGCGTCGTCATCGACTTCTCGGGCCGCCCCGGTCTGCACATGGATGTGAAGTTCACCGCCGGCAGCATCGGTCAGCTCGATACGCAGCTGGTCTTCGAATTCTTCCAGGGCTTTGTCAACCACGCCGGCGTGACGCTGCACATCGACAACCTGAAGGGCTTCAATGCCCACCACCAATGCGAAACCATCTTCAAGGCCTTTGCGCGCGCCATGCGCTTTGCGCTGGAGCATGATGAGCGCATGGCCGGCGTGATTCCCTCGACCAAGGGTGCTCTGTAATCAGGAGCTTGATGCGCCTGTTCACACTGCATTTCAAAGCTCTTTGTCTGTAAAAACCAATTTCCATAAGCGGTAGCTGCTATGAGTTTGAAGAACAACACCGTGGCCGTGGTCGATTACGGCATGGGCAATCTGCGCTCGGTCTCGCAGGCGGTGCGCACGGCTGCGGCCGATACCGGCTGGGAAGTGGTCGTCACGGCCGATCCCGAGGTGGTTCACGCCGCCAACCGCGTGGTCCTGCCCGGTCAGGGCGCCATGCCCGACTGCATGCGCGAGCTGCGCGAATCGGGCCTGCAGCAGGCCGTGCTCGATGCTGCTGTCAACAAGCCGCTGTTCGGCGTCTGCGTGGGCATGCAGATGCTGCTCGACCACAGCGATGAAGGCGATGTGCCGGGTCTGGGGCTGATTCCCGGCAATGTGCGCAAGTTCGACCTGGAAGGCAGGACGCAAGCCGACGGCAGCCGCTTCAAGGTGCCGCAGATGGGCTGGAACCAGGTGCAGCAGACGCAGCAGGGCGGCAAGCCCCATGCGCTGTGGGCCGGCATTCCGGACGGCAGCTTCTACTACTTTGTGCACAGCTTTTATGCACTGGTGCAACAAAGCACGCATTGCGCGGCCGAGACCGATTACGGCGGCCTCTTTGCATGTGCCGTCGCACGCGATAATATTTTCGCAACCCAGTTCCACCCCGAGAAAAGCTCGGACCAGGGACTGGCGCTGTTCCGCAACTTCCTGGGCTGGAAGCCCTGAAGTTTTTCTTTGTGCACTGGCCATTTCTGACGGCCAAACTTGCTAGCAGATCACCATCATGTTGCTCATCCCCGCTATCGACCTCAAGGACGGCCACTGCGTTCGCCTGATTCAGGGTGATATGGACCAGTCCACCACTTTCGGTGAAGACCCCGCAGCCATGGCCGCCAAATGGCTGGATGCTGGCGCCCGTCGCCTGCACCTGGTGGACCTGAACGGCGCCTTTGCGGGTCAGCCCAAGAACCTGTCGGCCATCAAGAGCATCCTCAAGGAAGTCGATGGCGAGATTCCCGTTCAGCTGGGCGGTGGCATCCGTGACCTGGACACCATCGAGCGCTACATCGATCTGGGCATCGAGTACCTGATCATCGGCACCGCTGCCGTGAAGAACCCCGGTTTCCTGCAGGATGCCTGCAGTGCCTTTCCCGGCCACATCATCGTGGGCCTGGACGCCAAGGACGGCAAGGTGGCCATCGATGGCTGGAGCAAGCTCACCGGCCAGGACGTGATCGAAACCGCCAAGCGCTTCGAGGACTGGGGTGTGGAATCCATCATCTACACCGACATCGGTCGTGACGGCATGCTCAGCGGCATCAATATCGACGCCACCGTCAAGCTGGCCCAGTCGCTGAAGATTCCGGTCATCGCCTCGGGCGGTCTGGCCGGCATGGCCGACATCGAAGCGCTGTGCAAGGTGCAGGACGAAGGCGTGGAAGGCGTGATCTGCGGCCGCGCCATCTATACCGGCGACCTGGACTTCGCCGCAGGCCAGGAGCGTGCGGACGAGCTCACGGGTGAGTGATTTGACGTTTCAGGCCCAGGCCCTGGACTGGAAAGGGCTTCCCGCGATTGCCCTGAAGCTGGGCCAGGGGGATTCGGTGCTCATCTGCCTGCAGGGCGCCCAGGTGCTGTCCTGGGTCGGCCTGGGGCAGGAGCGCCTGTTCCTCAGTTCCCGCGCATCCCATGACGGCAAGAGCGCCATTCGCGGCGGCATTCCGGTCTGCTTTCCCCAGTTCAATCAACGCGGCCCCCTGGTCAAGCATGGCTTTGCGCGCATCAGCCACTGGCAGGCCGATGCCGCGCAGCCATCGGGCGAGGATGGTGCGCAAATCTCCCTGCACCTGACGGACAGCGAAGCCACGCGCGCCGTCTGGCCGCATGCCTTTGAAGCCGTGCTCACGGTCGAGCTCAGGCCTGGCATGTTGCGCGTGGAGCTGGCTGTGCATAACCGTGGCCGGCAGGACCTGTCCTTTACCGCCGCCTTGCACGGCTATCTGCGCGTGGCCCAGGTCGAGCAGGCCAGCCTGCACGGCCTTGAAGGGCTGAGCTACTGGGACGCGGCTGCGGCCTTGCCGGACACCCATTTCACGCAGACGGGTTGCGTAGCCTTCGGAGCGGAAACCGATCGCGTCTATCCCCGTGCGGCGGCAGCCCTGCAGCTGCAAAGCTCGGGCCAGCCCTGGCTGCAGCTTGCCCAGGATATGCCCTGGAGCGAAACCGTGGTCTGGAATCCAGGCCCCGCACTGTGCGCCACGCTCAAGGACATGGAAGCCGACAGCTGGCAGCAGATGCTGTGCGTGGAGGCTGCGGCCATTGATGCGCCTGTGGTGCTTGCAGCCGACCAGCGCTGGCAGGCTGCACAGACCTTCGAATGCTTTTGAAGCACTGAACAGGCAGGGGCGATGCCGCCCCGAGCCTTGATCGGTCCGTGTGCGCAGACCTGCAGGCCGCCCGCCTGTTCAATCCTGTCGCCGGCTCCATGGGCCCAAGCCGCGGTAGCAGGGCGGAGGTCGACTCAGCGGGGTTTGTTGCCCAGGGCATCCGCCAAGGCATCGACCAGAGGCGGGTTCAGATAATGCGGGCCGTCGAAGGCGAAGACCGTCCAGCCTTGGTAGGCCGCCAGCTGCGGCAGAAACTCCTCTGCCATGGCGCTGCGAAAGCCGCCGCCCGGCGCAGGCCGGAATGCCTCGGCAATCACGCGCACACGTGCATGTCCCAGATGGGCCGTCAGCATTTGCAGATATTCGCGCGCCACGGAAGGCGTGCGCGCGTGCACGCCGACGCCGTCCTGGAAGAACACGCCCACGTCTTCCGGTATCCAGCGCATGATCCAGTCCACCAGCGCCTGAGGCCCCATATTGGCACTGTCATAGGCGCTGATCCACAGCGGACGCGGCAGTTTGTTGAGCACCTCGGTGAGCTGACTGGGCGCTGCCCAGGTGGGGTCGACTTCGACCGGGAAGTACCAGCCGGCAACCCGCAGCGGCAGCACTGCGATGGCCGCCTTCAGGGCATAGGACTGCATTGCCAGGTCCGCGAGGCTGGCGCGCGCCCTGGTCTCGTCATGCATGCCGGCCAGGCCGAGAATCAGCTCCTGCGCCCAGGGTTCGGCAGCAATGCGCTCCCAGTCCGGCAGGTTGCGGCTCATCGCTGGTAGATAGGTGCCGGGCACCAGGCTCAGATGGTCCACGGCCGTCCATTGCACCAGTAGGCGTCGGATGCCCAGGCGCTGCCATGCGCCTTGAGGGCGCAGCGTGGCGGCACTGGGCTGCCAGACCATGCCAGGCAGGCGCAGGCCGGGCTTGGCCTGCGCCTCGGGCAGACCACAGGCCAGCGCCCAGGCCAGGCCCAGGGCCTCGCGTCTGCTGCATCGTTGCATCGTCATATCGATGGGGTGGAGCGCTTTCTCCCTGCGGAGAAAGCGCTTTTCCTTCAAGGCAGCTGACTGGGAACCGTCCAGGTGAAGCCCAGATTGGAGATGCCGCTGACCAGGCTCTTGAAGTCCGCCAGACCAGGGGTTCCAACCTGCGGCTCCAGCCAGAACGGATGGAAGAAGAACGAGGCATAGCCGTCACGCACCGTCTTCACATACTGGGCATTGGTGAGAATGTCCTGCCATGTGTAGTTGTAAGACGAGGTCGGATCGATCTGGGAGATGTCGTATTCGATATTTCCCAGGCTTTCCGGCAGCACCTTCTGGCCGTAGTAGTCGGTCTTGATGGGGTAGGGGAAGATCTGGCCCAAGGAAAAATCCTTTTCCACCGATGCGTTGAAATTGGGCTTGTCAGCCGTGAAGTACACGACGCGCTGATAGGTCTTGGCAAAGACCTGCGTACTGGCCTTGGATGCCAGCGCCGAGCCATGGTAGTGCGGAGTCTCCCAGGCTGTCGGGCGATAGCCGTTGAGATTCAGCTCCAGCAGGCCGGCCCGGTAGCGCCCCAATGCCCAGGCGGTCGAGTCTTCCGGAACAGGCTTGTTGTTGACGATGTCCCAGAACTCGTAGTCATCGCCACTCACGGCCGTATAGCGGTTGCGCACATTGCTGTACTGGTGCGTATAGCCATGCATCACGACTTCGCCGCCGCGCGCCAGCGCATAGTTGAGCGCGGTCTTCAGGTTCGTGGCCTGCGACATGGGCACCTGCATCGGCACTCCCGAGTTGTAGACGCCTAGAGGATCCTTGTAGTACGGAATGGTCGCAATCGAAAACGGTATCCGCAGCTGGTAGAGATAGTCCGTCAGCGATTTCATTGCCGTCACGCTGACCAGTGCGCTCACGTCTTCAAGCCGGACCATGGCCTTGTGGCTTTCGGCATGGTTCACTCCCAGCATGTCGTGCAGGATGTCGGTGAGCACCAGATAGCGGTCACGTGGCCCGATATAGCTGAACGGCAGATCGGCCACATACCAGAAGTTGCCCGACTTCACTATATAGGGTGCCTGCTCGCCAGTCTTGGGGTTGGACATGGAGACTAGGTTCTGCGCCTTGGTGGTGTCGGTGATGGCCGTCAGCCCGACATCGGGATCCGCATTCACGGCGCCGGTGCTGCTGTCGTATGCGTAGTATTTGACAAAGGGCAGGCTCTTGTAGGTGATGGTGTCAAAGAACCCCGGCGTGGTGTTGCTGGAGGTCGGCGCGGCATTGAGGCCTCGCAATGCCGTCAGGTTGAAGCCATAGCGTGACTGGAAGCCGTAGGTCGGGTCCCAGGCAAACTGCCAGAGGTTGTACTTGAACCAGACGATGGTCTTGCTCGAGCTGGCGGCATCGGCCATGAAGGCGGCGGGAACCGGGTTGTCGTAGTACGAGCCGAGGTAGAACGTGGCGTCGTAGCCGCTGAGCTGGCCTGCCGTGTAGTTCTGCACCGGGACCATATCGACCTTGCTGTCGAAATGTCCGAGCAGATTGCGCAGCATGATGGCATAGCCGAATCCGAGCTTGGTATAGGCCGTATTGGGCGGCGCGTCATAGAGGATCAGCGTGCGCGGGCCTGTTTGCGCAAAAGCGCCAGGGCTCGCAAAGAGCATGGCGAGCAGCCATGCCCCGAGAATGCGTCCTAGGGTTTTCATGAGACTCTCCTGAGATCTTTACACGATGGGTCTATTGCTGCTGGCCACGGAATGGACCGCCCGGACTGGGCTTGTCCTTCGGTGGACTGCCGGGGGACGGGTTGCCGGGTTTGACCGGCAGCACATCCAGCGTGTCATCCCGTGTGAAATCCTTCTTGAAATGTCCTTTGTGGTGGTGCGCACGTTCGTTGCGCTTGCGCTCTTCGGGGGCTGAGCCCACATCCATGCGGATCTGGGTGCTTCCAGGTGGCAGCGGGGGCGGCATGACGTTGGAGGCCTGGGACCAGCTGGCCCAGCTCAGCAGCGCCAGCGCGAGCAGCGCGCGCATGGCCTGCCTTTGATCGAGGGAGTGCATGAGAGTCTCCTTTCTGGGGGCAGAAAGAAAAAGTGTCAAAGAACACCATCTCCACAAACTCTAGAAATGGCGATGGGTTCCGGCCTTGCAGGCGTGCCGTCTCAAAATACCAAGGCAGCACGTAGAAACACGCCTTTCCCTCGTTCGTCCCCGGCAAGCCGGGCGCGATACTGCAGGGAGAGGTCGAGGTAGGAGCGAGGAGCATGGTCACGGTCCTCGCGGAACCAGAAACGCATGTTCACACCAACGCCAGCGCCTACTGAGCTTTGCTTGCCCGAGGCTGTGCGTTCAGAGTTGTAATCAGCGCCCAGGACTGCGTGCGGAAACAGCACCAGTCTCGAGTCGCCCCCCCCCATACGGAAACTGCGCCCTGCTTGGGCTTCGAACGTCGCGTAGTTTTGCTTGCGATGAATAAAACGGCCCACTTCGGTGTACACATTGACGGTGTTCCAGCTGGGCACATCGACGCGCAGGTCGGTGCCCATGCCGCCCGAATACCCCATGCGCAGCAACCAGTCGTTGCTGGACAGCGAGCCGATGCGCACGCGCCGTTCGACTGCGAGGATGAGGTTGTGATCGCTCAGCGGTTTGGCACGAACGCCGAGGGCGCCCTGGGTGGTTTCGCCGCCGGTGGGTACATCGTGGCGGCTGTAGACGGTTTGCGCTGCGCCGCCGTACAGCTCCCAGAAGCGGCCGTCGCCGAACTTCTGCGGGCGCCAGTACACCTCGCTGACGAGCTGTGCCACGTCGCCATACAGGCCAGGCTGGGCACCGGCTGCACCCAGGGAAATGCCGCGATAGCCCAGCAAGGTGTTGACACCCCAGGAGCGGTCCCGGTCGGAGATTTCGCGCCGCGTTTCATATTGCTGCTGCGGCGTCATGTCCAGCCTGCCTTCATGGACCGCGCTGATCGCCTGTTTGAAGTAGCCTATGGACTGCTCGTTCTCGGCCAGCCTGCTGGCGGTGTAGGCGCCATCGCGCAGCGCCGTGTCCGGCAGGCGGTCCTGGTCCCGTGCGCGGTTGAAGATGGACAGGGCACTGCGATCATCGCCCACGCGGATGGCCATATAGGCCAGATTTGGATCGGCGCTCTGCTGCAGCTCGGGCTCCGAGGTGGCCTGGGCAAAACGTGCTGCAGCCTCTTCGCGTCGTCCCAGTTGCAGCAGCAGATCCACCTCGCTGGACAGAGACAGGCCGCCTATTTGCAAGGCTGTCTGTGCATCGGCATTGGCCGCCTCGGTCATGCCCTGCTCGCGACGCAGACGGCTGCGCAGGGCCAGCACTTCGACGGCATCGGGTTGCAACTGCAGGGTTTGATCGGCTTCTTCAAGCGCCTGCGCCTTCTGGCCTGCAGCCAGCAGGGCCTGCAGGCGCAGCTGGCGATAGGGCAGATGCCTGGGGTTGAGTTCTATGGCGGCAGCGGCCTTGTCTGCCGCCAGCACATATTGCCCATCGCCGTAGGCCTGATAGGCCTCCTGGGCGACCTTGTAGGCAGGGTTCGGCGCTTCCTGTCCGGGCCAGATTTCGCAGCCGGGCACATCGCCGGCGCTGAAGCAGTTGACCAGGGGCAAGGGCAGCTCATAGCCGCGTGAAAGGGTTGAGGAGCGCAGGGCCTTGAGCTGCTCGCGGCGGCTGCTGACATCGGCATTGCTGTCCGTCTCCAGCGCTTGCAGCAGCCGCTGGGCTCGTTCTGTCTGGCCGGCAGCCAACGCTGCATCCAGGGCAATCACGCCGTAGTTCTGCCGCTCCGACCGCGACAGATGGGGGGCGGCAAGCGCTGCGTCGAAGGCCTGTTCGGAGGCCATGCCGCGACCTTGGACATGCAGGGCCACGCCCTGCAGCACCTGCAGTGCCGGATCATGCTGCAGCGCCAGTCCTTGCTCCGCCACGCGCTGTGCCTGGGCGGCCTGCCCATCCTGAAGCAGCAGGCCCAGCCATTGCAGGCGCGGCGCCAGCGCCTGCGGTGCCAGACGCACGCTGGACTCGGCGTGGCGCAGGGCCTTGGCCATGTCGCCTTGCTCGCGGGCCTGCAAGGCTTGCTCGAAAGGGCGCAGGGCCTGGCGCTGGCGTATGGAGGTACGCAGCATCTGCCAATCGGCGTCCGACTGCAGCTGTTTCACATTGTCCAGTCTTGCTGCACGTGCCTCGGCCTCGTCGAAGCGTCCGTTCTCCACCAGCAGATAGACCAGCAGACGCTGGTAGTCCAGACGCGCCGGGGCCGCCGCTACGGCTTGCCTGGCCAGAGACAGGGCAGCGGCGAAGTCGCGTCGCTCGGTGGCGGCATAGGCCTGGCTGGCCTTGGCGTAGCCCGGGGGCATGGCCGGTGGCGCCGGGTTCTTGCGCGGGCGCTGCGGGGTGTCCACAGCCGGTGCTGCAGCCTTCGCAGGCTGCGCTGTCGTGGCTGCGGCAGGCGCTGCAGCGCTGGGCGCCTTGGGCACTTCCTGGGTCAGGGGGGCCGGTACGGCCTGAGGTTCGGGCTGTCTGGCCGGTACGGCGCCCTGGTGCATATCGCGCAGGGCCTGGGCCAGACGCGCATCACCGGGGTGACGCTGAAGCTGGGCCTTCAATACGGCTTCGGCCTGCGCGGGTTGGCCAAAGCGGCGATGGGCTGCAGCCAGCTGCAGGGCGATCTCGGTGTTCTCCGGTGCCAGGCGCTGAGCCTGCTGCAGCTCGGAGATGGCGCGCTGGCCATCGCCGCGCGCCATGGCCTCATACGCCTTGTCGATCCGGGGATAGACCTGAAAGCGCTGTCTGGGGCTGATATCCGGACCTAGATCCACCACCTGCGCCACTCCATCGTAAGGGGTGGCACATGCAAGGGAAAGAACCAGAATGGGGCGAGAAAGCTTCATAAATGGGTACCTAGGCAGCAACGGAGACGATCGGGGCGGCATCAAGGCGGCGCAGAAGCTGCGCCATGGTGACCTGCAACTGTTGTTGCAGGCGCAGAGCTTCATCCAGCGTGGCCTGGGTCAACGCCCCCTGGTTCACAAGGAAGATGCCCAGGCTGTCATCGCTTTGCTCATGCCTGAGCAGCAAGGCATTCAGCACGGCCGTATCGATGCGGCCCAGGGCTTGCAGCACTTCGCCCAGCATCAGCTGTCGCGATACATAGAATTTCCACAGCTCTTTCGCCTGTTCCGGGGAGACGCGCTTGCGTTCCACGGCCCAGGCAAGCAGTTCGCGAGCCGGCTCCCCATGCTGTCTTGCATACAGACGCCGCAGCTCGACCGTGACCTCTCCCTTAGGGGCAATGAGGTAGCGCACAGGCCTCTCGAGCTTGCGCTCCAGGGCTGCGTGCGAGACCGGGTCTATGACCGACTCGCTGGCCAGGACCAGCGTCTTTCCCTCTTCGCGCAGCGGCACCACGCTGTAATGCAGTGCCAGATGCGCCGGCAGCAGCGCCGCGATCTCGTCGGGGATCAGGCGCTCTCCCAGGAACTCCCAGGAAACGCCGGCCTGCTGGGCCACTGCGGCGGCCAGCTGTGCGGTGCTGATCAGGTCCTTGTGTACCAGCGCACTGCCCAGACGCAGGCCCGGAGTGGGGCGTACCAGGGCCTCCTGCAACTGGCTCTCGGTCAAGGCGCCTTGGGCGATCAGTATCTGCCCCAGGGGCTGGCGCAGTCGGGGTCCCTCTCCCAGCATGGGAAAGTCATGGTCGGTCTTGGCCCAGGCCATGCGCCGGATATCCTTGGCCTGCAGCGCCTGGGCGATGGCCCGCCAGTTGGCCAGAAAGTTCACCAGATTGCCCCACAGCAGGCGCGGAAGCGACATCAATCCCTGGACGATGCCGTAGTAGCTGGTGACGAAGAACATGCGCTGGGCAATGCGGTTGAGCATCAGCACGAAGTTCGCAGCCAGCAGAGCGTACAGCCACCAGTCACCCTGGAAGATGGAGAGAAACCGGTAGCTGTCCGGCACCAGGCGCTGGTAGAGCCAGATGGCAATCAGCTGCATCGCCAGCAGCATGGCCAGGAAGCTGGCGAAATTGGTCAGAGCGCCCTTGCGGTCACGCCAGAGAAAATAGTTCAGCACGCCGCTATTGGTCCAGCGCAGGGTCTTGAAGCCCTGGATCACGATGCCGGTGATCCAGCGGGACTTCTGTCGCACCGCCGCATTCAGCGTATCGGGGAAGAACTCCCGCACGCAGATGACGCTGGCTTCGCGCGCGCTGCGCCCGGGTCGGCGTGGCTGGTCGGGATCGGTGGGCTGGTCCGCATCGTGCACGGGAAAGCGCACGAAGATCTCGCGCATGCCCAGCTGCTTGAGCCGGAAGCCGATGTCGTAGTCCTCGGTCAGGCTCTGGGTGTCGAAGGCCACGCCGTCACCGAGCTCCAGCAGCGCCGTGATGGCGCGGCGGCTGAAGCAGGTGCCGACGCCGGCGCTGGGCACCTGGCCCACCATGGCCTCGCGCACCACGATGTCCTTGGCATGCAGCTCGGCAAACTCGTCCAGGTAATGCCCGCCGGTGAATTCGCGCAGCGGTCGCTCCAGAGGGTAGACCGGCAACTGGATCAGATCCTTGCGATCCACAAGGAAATTGAACAGCCTCAGCTCCAGCCTGGACAGCACGTCTTCCGAGTCATGCAGGATAAAGCCCGCAAACTCGATGCCCGAGCGCTGCTCGAACTGGAAGATGGCATCAAGCACATTGTTGAGGCAGTCGGCCTTGCTGGTCGGCCCGGGGCGGGCGCAGACCACGCTGTGCACATTCGGGAAATGGGCTCTGACCTGCTCCACATCGGCATGGGTCTGGGGATCGTTGGGGTAGGTGCCGATGAAGATATGGTAGTTCTCGTAGTCCAGCGTGGTGGCTGCCAGCTGCGCCATCTTGCCGATCACGCCATGCTCCTGCCAGGCGGGCACCATGATGGCGAGCGGCTTCTCGTCCACGCCCATCAGGGCCTTGTAATTCATATGCTCATGGCGCGAGTACACGGTCAGTGCACGCCAGGTGCGTCGCCCCCAGTAAAAGAGGTCGATGAACAGGTCGTCCAGTCCGCTGATGAAGATCACTACCGCAATGACGATGGCGATGCTCTTGAGGACATAGAGGTATCCGGTGAACAGGTCAAGCCAGGACATGGGGCGTCCTTTCCCTGGCTTGCTGTGCCAGACCTGCATGCCCGGGCCTGAGCATCTGCTGCAGTCTTTTTTCGGTGCGCTGCGCGGCAGTCCCGTCGCCGAACGGGTTGGAGCTGGCCTGCATGTGGCGATAGGCGGCATCGTCATGCATCAGCTGGCGCACGGACTGCACGATCTTGCTCCTGTCTGCGCCCACCAGGGCGGCGCAGCCGGCTTCCAGCACTTCGGGGCGCTCGGTTTCGTCGCGCAACACCAGTACCGGCACCTTGAAGGTGGGTGCCTCCTCCTGCAGCCCGCCGGAATCGGTCAGCACCAGCCAGGCATCGGCCAGGGCCTGCTGCATGGCCAGATAGTCCAGAGGCTCCGTCAGCTTGATATTGGGCAGTCCGCCCAGCAGCCGATGGACGGGCTCCTTGACCACCGGATTGAGGTGGACCGGGAACAGCACCGGCACCTGGGGAAACTCGCGCGCAATATCGGCAATGGCTTCGCACACATGGTCCACATCGGGGCCCCAGTTCTCACGCCGGTGCATGGTGACCAGGATATGGCCTCGGCCCTGCATGCGGCGATGGATGTGGTGATGCTGGCTGGCCCATAGCTGGGCATCGACGACGGTGTTGCCCGTCATCTCGATATTTTCCGTGGCCACGTTTTCGCGCTCCAGCGCCTGCTGGGCTCTGAGCGTGGGGGCCAGATGCAGGCTGGCAATGCGCCCTATCATCTGCCGCAGACCTTCCTCGGGAAAAGGGCGATGCAGGTTGTAGGTGCGTAGGCCGGCCTCGACATGGACGACTGGCACCTTGCAGTAGAAGCCGGCCAATGCCCCCTGGAAAGCACTCTCGGTGTCGCCCTGCACGATCACCGCCTCGCAGGCCGTTTCCATCAGCACGGACTCCAGTTGCGTGCGGCAGCCGGTGGCGAACTCCAGCAGCGAACTGCCCTGTCTTTGCAGCACATGGTCGGGCTGGATATGGAAGCAGTCCAGCATCTGAGCGGCCATATCGCCGTGCTGGCCGGTGTGCAGCCAGATGGGCCTGGCCCATTGCGACTGCTTCAAGGCGTGGTAGACGGGGGCCAGCTTGATGATTTCAGGCCTGGTCCCGGACACGATGAGCAACTGTGCGATATCTGGCTGTGCGCGAAGAGTCCCGGAGTCCTGATTCATGGTGTTCTCCCTTTGAGTCAATCGGTAACAGACGTTTTCCATTCGTACCTGCTCAAAAATCATCTTTCACGCGCTGCTTTGGGTATGTCAGCCAGTTCCTCGTGCTGGCAGCGATCGGATCCGGCTTTCTCTATGGCATGAGCGAAGCCGTCGCGTCGGCCAACTAACCATCCCTGGCTGCGGAGACCAGTCGTTCGGCGCAGCGGCTGGCCTGATCGCCATCCTGGGCTTCCACCATCACATGCAGCACCGGCTCCGTGCCGCTGTGCCGCACCAGCACCCGTCCGGTGGAGCCCAGCTCCGCCTCGACCTGCGCCTGCACCCGTGCCAGCAAGGCATTGCTGCGCCAATCGCGCTCTGGCGGCAGGTGCACATTGAGCAAGGCCTGGGGATAGAGCTGCACCGGCAACAGCCATTGCGACAGCGTTCGGCCGGTGCGCACGCAGGCCTGCAAAATCTGCAGCGCGTTGACCAGACCGTCGCCCGTGCTGTGCCGGTCCAGGATCAGCAGATGGCCAGAACCCTCGCCGCCGAAGGTCCAGCCGCGGCGGCTGAGCTCCTCGAGCACGTAGCGGTCACCGACCTTGGTACGCATGAAATCCACATCCAGCAGACCGAAGGCCTGCTCCACGGCCATATTCGTCATCAGCGTGCCGACGGCGCCCGCAATGCTCTCGTCATGCTCCAGACGATCCGCGACGACCAGGTACAGCAATTCGTCTCCGTTGTAGAGCCGCCCGGCCGCATCCACGACCAGCAGGCGATCGGCATCGCCATCCAGAGCGATGCCGAAATCCGCACCGCAACCCGAGACGGTGGTGGCCAGAAGTTCAGGGTGAGCGGCTCCGGCGCCCTGGTTGATATTCAGACCATCGGGAGCGCAGCCGATGGCCACCACCTCGGCGCCGAGTTCATGAAAGACCATGGGCGCAATCTGATAGGCCGCGCCATGGCCTGCATCGACCACGATCTTCAGTCCGCGCAAGGTGAACGCATGGTCGCAGGTGCTCTTGCAGAACTCGATGTAGCGGCCGGCGGCGTCATCGAGGACCTGCGTTTTTCCGAGCGCGATCGCCGAGACCCAGTGCGGCTCGTCGAGCAGCATTTGCTCGACGGCCACTTCCCAGACATAGGGCAGCTTGGTGCCTTTGGCACTGAAGAACTTGATGCCGTTGTCTTCGAAGGTGTTGTGGCTGGCGCTGATCACCACCCCCAGACTGGCCCGCAAGGCGCGTGTGAGGTAGGCCACGCCCGGTGTGGGCAGCGTGCCGACCAGCATCACATTCACACCCGCGGAATTGAAGCCCGACACCAGCGCGCTTTCGAGCATATGGCCTGAGATGCGCGTGTCCTTGCCAATCAGCACGGTCGGGCGCTCTTCACTGCGGTGAAGCATCCGTCCGACCACATGGGCCAGGTGCAAGGCGAAGTCCGGCGTAATCGGGAAGTACCCAGCCCGCCCACGAATTCCGTCGGTACCGAAATATTGGCGTCTCATATCCATGATGATCACCTGCGCTTGAGTACGGTCATCGAGCGGGATGGCATTCCGATTCCGCCCATTGATTCAGAGGAATGTGGATTTGAAAATACTAAAACTATTGATTTATTTTTTTTCATAGTTTCACTAATAAAAACAATCCAAACAAGAACGCCGCGTAAAAAATAACATCTTTTTACGTTATGTATATCTGGAAGCTAAATTGGTTTTCTATTTACATGATTCAGGGTATGCACGTCAGGGCCGAAAAATGGCTTGCAATAAAGCCAGGCTTGGCTTGGAGAGGGTTTTCGAAGTCCTGACTGATGCGGTTTCCTGCCGCATGGCTGCCGTCCATGGTCGGTAACAGGGTTTCTGTTATCGGGCTGGCCGGACATGGACGATGGCCCCGTGCTTGGCAGTTAATAAGTGCTGGAGTGCTGGTTTCGATAAGAAACAAAAGCTGAAAGTCCTGAATTTCGAAGCCGGCTCTGGGTTTTCTGTTACTCAATTGGAAGCAGCAGGAATCGGTGAATCCCAATGCCCCTGGCCGGTTTCTGAACCTGCGTGTTTCCAATCGTTCAGAAAATGGCCTGTGATCGGGCGGCGATGCAATGGTGCCGGCCCGCTTTCCGGCCCGGACGGTTTGCGCGGTGTGCAATGCCTGCACGGCAGGGCTGCGCAAGGGGATGGATGTCCAGGGCGGAGGCGGGGCCGTGGTATCTTTGGCCCCCTTGTTCCTAGATATTCCGAGACTTGTCCATGCTTGCCAAACGCATCATTCCCTGCCTTGACGTGACCGGCGGCCGCGTGGTCAAGGGCGTCAATTTTCTGGAGCTGCGTGATGCGGGCGACCCGGTGGAGATTGCCGCGCGCTACAACGCCCAGGGTGCGGACGAGCTGACTTTCCTGGACATCACGGCCACCAGCGATGGCCGTGACCTGATCCTGCCCATCATTGAGGCCGTGGCTTCGCAGGTCTTCATTCCGCTGACCGTGGGCGGTGGCGTGCGCAGCGTGGAAGATGTGCGCCGCCTGCTCAATGCCGGAGCCGACAAGACCAGTTTCAACTCCGCCGCCATCGCCAACCCGGACACCATCAATGCCTGCAGCGACAAGTACGGCGCGCAATGCATCGTGGTGGCCATCGACGCCAAGCGCCGCACGCCCGAGGACGAGCAGCGCATCGGCCCTGGCGGCACGCCCATGGGGCCGGGCTGGGATGTGTACAGCCATGGCGGGCGCAAGAATGTGGGGCTGGATGTGGTGCGCTGGGCCGAGGAGATGGCCAGGCGCGGTGCCGGCGAGATCCTGCTGACCAGCATGGACAAGGACGGCACCAAGAGCGGCTTCGATCTGAAGCTCACGCGTGCCGTGGCCGATGCCGTGGCCGTGCCTGTGATCGCCTCGGGCGGTGTCGGCAATCTGGAAGATCTGGCCGATGGCGTGACCATTGGCGGCGCCGATGCCGTGCTGGCCGCCAGCATCTTCCACTACGGCGAGTACACCGTGCAGCAGGCCAAGGAATGCATGCGCGCACGCGGCATTCCTGTGCGTCTATAAGATTATTTTGAGAGCGGCTTGCGCAGGGTACAAGCGGCTTTCCATATGTTTTGTGGTTGAAATCGGCTGCTGGCCTGCGCTGGCAGCTATACAAAACAAAGGTCTGCAATGAGCTGGCTCGATCAAGTCAAATGGGATGCGCAGGGGCTGGTGCCCGTGATTGCGCAGGAGCAAAGCAGCGGCGACGTGGTCATGTTCGCCTGGATGAACCGCGAGGCACTGGAGAAGACTGCCGAGCTGGGGCGTGCCGTGTACTTCAGCCGCTCGCGCAACAAGCTGTGGTTCAAGGGCGAGGAGTCCGGCCATGTGCAGACCGTGCACGAGATGCGCATCGACTGCGACAACGACGTGGTTTTGCTCAAGATCACGCAAGAGGGGCATGATCCCGGTATCGCCTGCCATACCGGTCGCCACTCCTGCTTCTACAGCGTGTTCAAGGACGGACAGTGGCTTGCTGTCGATCCGGTCTTGAAAGATCCTGCTTCCATCTATAAATAAAGTCATGTCTGAACAAAACACCGCGTCGGTCGAGGGCGCACTGGCCCGTCTGGCCGCCGTGATCGAAAGCCGCAAGGTCGCCAACGGTGGCGACCCCGAAAAAAGCTATGTTGCGCGCCTGCTGCACAAGGGGCCCGACGCCTTTCTGAAGAAGATCGGCGAAGAGGCCACCGAAGTCGTGATGGCCGCCAAGGATGTCGATCATGGCGCGGACAAGGGCAAGCTCCTCTATGAAGTGGCGGATCTGTGGTTTCACTCCATGATTGCGCTGTCGCACTACGGCCTGACACCCGCAGAGGTGGTGGCCGAGCTGGAGCGCCGCGAGGGCACCAGCGGTCTGGAGGAAAAAGCCCTGCGCAAGGCCCAGGAACGCGCTGCTCAGGAAGGGGCGGCCAAGTAATAAGGAAGCACGAATGAATGACGATCGCGACATCATCGATGTAGGCCCCGGCGGCTCTGCCGAGGTCGAGGGCCTGAAGGCCTGGGGCTGGGTCAGCTATCTGCTGCACCTGATCGTGGCCGTGGCCGCGGTGCTGCCGGGCGCGCAGGTCAGCGTGCTGCTGT
Organism: Comamonas sp. C24C; assembly: GCF_053345995.1. NCBI lineage: Bacteria > Pseudomonadati > Pseudomonadota > Betaproteobacteria > Burkholderiales > Comamonadaceae > Comamonas > Comamonas sp. C24C. The sequence continues at coordinate 314,817 of NZ_JBKFBC010000001.1, forward strand.
TGCTGATTGCGGTTGTCATCGATCTGGTCAAGCGCGACGATGCGCGCGGCACCTGGCAGGAGAGCCATTTTTCCTGGCGCCTGCGCAGCGTGCTCTGGGCCATCGTGCTCTATGCGGTGACCTTCCCGTTCTTCCTGCTGGGCCTGCTGATCTTCAACCCGGCCTGGGTGCTGATCTCCATCTGGTTCCTCTACCGCATCGTCAGCGGCATGATCGCCATGAACAAGAATCGCGCGATCCAGCCCTGAGCAGAACTTGCCAGACACCCAAGCCCCCGCTTTAAGGCCGGGGCTTTTTTGTTTTTGCAAGCGGTTTTGCTGCACTGCAACAGATTCGGGTCGACAGGCTGACACGGGTGCCGGGCCTGTGCAATGCTCGCGGTGCTGGATAAGCTGCGGAAATTGCGCAGATTCGCTGGATATGTCCACTGTGCGTTCGTAGCGACGGCTCCAAGCCCCTTACCTGGTTCCTCAACCTTCACAGGATCGTGCCATGGCTGCAGAGACTTCCCACACCCTCAATCTGGCCCTGCAGGGCGGGGGATCGCATGGCGCGCTGACCTGGGGCGTGCTGGATGCATTGCTCGACGACGACGGCCTGATCTTCGAAGGCATCAGCGGCACCAGTGCCGGTGCCATGAATGCCGTGGCGCTGGCCCATGGCTTCGCGCAGGCGGCCGCGCAGGAAAAGAATCTGGACGACGCCCGTTACCTCGGGCGTCAGCTGGCGCGCCAGTCTCTGCGCGAGCTGTGGGAGGGCGTGGGCACCATGGGCAGCGTGGGCAAGATGTTCTGGGCCGCACCGCTGCCGGGCAGCAAGCAGTTCATGGGGGTGCTCAACCAGTTTCTGTCGCCCTATCAGACCAATCCGCTCAATATCAACCCGCTGCGGCAGCTGCTCACACGGGTGGTGGATTTCGAGACGCTGGCCCATCCCGCTCATCCAAGCGTGGTGCCAAAGCTCTTCATCTGCGCCACCAACGTGCGCACGGGCGGCGGCAAGATCTTCAAGGGCGAGCAGGTGACGGCAGACGCCATCATGGCCTCGGCCTGCCTGCCGCAGCTGTTCAAGGCGGTGGAGATTGACGGAGAGTGTTACTGGGATGGTGGGTTCTCTGGAAATCCGGCCCTGTATCCGCTGATCTACGAGACCCGGAGCCGGGACATCCTGCTGGTGCAGATCAATCCCAAGGAGTCCGATGTCTCGCCCGATACGGCCCGCGAGATCATGGACCGCATGAACGAGATCACCTTCAACGCCAGCTTGCTGGCCGAGCTGCGGGCCATCGAGTTCGTGGTCAAGCTGCTGGAGCAAAAGCGTCTGGACCCGGAGCGCTACAAGCATGTGCTGATGCACCGCATCGATGGCGGCTCGGTGCTCAAACCCTTTGGCGCCTCGAGCAAGGTGCGCGCAGACATGGGCATGGTGCGCAAACTGTTCGAGCTGGGTCGCGAGCGCGGCCAGCAATGGCTGCAGCTCAACCGCGAGCACCTTGGCATCAAGCAGACGCTGCGATTCAACGAGAATAGGGGATAGCCTCCTCAGGGGGCGACGCCGTTGCCTGCTTCCTGGCCTCCTGGGCCATGGGCAGGGCAGGGCGTTCGGAGTACTGAACCGTAGAGATACCAGAGACCATGCACGACCACGATTACGACGCCAATTGCATTTTCTGCCGCATCGCCAAGGGGGAGATTCCTTCGCGCAAGGTCTATGAAGACGAGGAGCTGTTCGCCTTCCATGACATCCACCCCGGTGCGCCCGTGCACTTCCTGGTGATTCCCAAGAAGCACATCCCCTCCATGGCCCAGGTCGGCGCCGAAGATGCGCCCCTGCTGGGCCGCATGATGGCGCTGGCTCCCAAACTGGCGCTGGAGCAGGGCTGCAATCCTTATCCCGATGGCGGCTTCCGCATCGTGGTCAACACCGGCAGCGAAGGCGGCCAGGAAGTGCACCATCTGCACCTGCACGTCATGGGCGGTCCGCGCCCCTGGCTCAAGGGCTGATCAGGCGGCGCAGCGGGCCTGCACGCGGCGATAGAGCTGTGCGCTGCAGGCTTTTTGGGTGATTGATTCGTATCTGTCACAAGCCCCGTCTAAAATGGTTTGCAATTTCTAGGAGATTCTCATGGGCTCGTTTTCTATCTGGCACTGGGCGATCGTGCTGCTCATCGTGGTTCTGGTGTTCGGCACCAAGAAGCTCAAGAACATCGGCTCCGACCTGGGCGGCGCCGTCAAGGGCTTCAAGGACGGCATGAAGGACGGCGCGACTGATGCCGACGCCAACGCTGCGACCGGCCAAGTGGCCAACCAGCAGGCTGCCGAAAAGGCCACCATCGACGTGGAAGCCAAGCAAAAGAGCTGATCGCGGCAGGACTGACATTTAGATGTTTGATATTGGCCTGTCCAAAATGGCGCTGATCGGTGCCGTGGCCCTGGTGGTCATCGGTCCCGAAAAGCTGCCGCGCGTGGCCCGCATGGTGGGCACCTTGCTTGGCAGGGCACAGCGCTATGTGTCCGACGTCAAGGCCGAGGTCAACCGCTCCATGGAGCTCGATGAGCTGCGCAAGATGAAGGACACGGTCGAGACCGCCGCGCGGGATGTGGAGTCCAGCATGCGCAATCAGGCCTCCGATCTTGAAAAGGACTGGAGCGATGCGACCAAGGACCTGCGCGACGACTCGAACATGACTTCGGCTTCGTCCTTCGGCTCCTATGACGCAGAAGGTGGCTACACCGGTCTGGATACGCACAGCAGCGTGGTGCCCAGCTACCGCCATCCTCGCAAGAACTGGCGCGTCAAGCGCGGTGCCGTGCCCCAGTGGTACAAGGCCCGTGCCGGGGTACGCAGCAAGGTCCAGTCGGGTGCGGCACGCGTGGCGCGCTTTCGCCCCAAGAAGTTCCATTGAACATGCAGCTCAGCAGCCTGCCGGCCGCAAGGTCGGCCATGGCCGGTCCCAGTGGGCCGGCTTGGCTGCCCGCATGTCGCTCTTTGCCCGTGATTCACGGGCGTTGTTGTTTCTCAAGCGTGTGGAGCCGATCGGGCTCCGACGCGGTTTTGCACCATGTCCGAACCCTCTAAAGAAGACGAACTCGCCGGCACGGAGCAGCCGTTTGTCCAGCACCTGATGGAGCTGCGTGATCGCCTGCTCTACAGCCTGTATGGCGTTTTGATCGGCGTCGGTCTGCTGATGTTCTGGCCGGGTCCCGACGGCCTGATCGACTTCATCGCCCTGCCCATCAAGGAGCACATGCCGCCCGGCGCCAAGCTGATTGCGGTGGGCGTTTTTTCGCCCTTCTTCGTGCCGCTCAAGGTGTTGATGATGGTGGCCGTGCTGCTGGCGCTGCCCTGGATCATGTACCAGATCTGGGCCTTTGTGGCGCCGGGTCTGTACAGCCACGAGAAGAAGTTCGCCCTGCCGCTGATCATGTTCGGCAGCCTGCTGGCCTATGCCGGCATTGCCTTCGTACAGTTCTTTGTGCTGGGCAATATGTTCAAGTTCATCCAGCACTTCACGCCCGCCAGCGTGGCGGCCACGCCCGACATTGCCTCGTATGTGGAAGCGATCCTCTCGCTCTACATAGCATTTGCGGCGGCCTTCCAGGTGCCCATCGTGGTGATGCTGCTGGTGCGCTTTGGTCTGGTGGAGATCGAGAAGCTCAAGGCCTTCCGCGGCTATTTCGTGGTGCTGGCCTTCGTGATTGCTGCCGTCATCACGCCGCCCGATGTGATCTCTCAGCTGGCCCTGGCCTTGCCCATGTGCCTGCTCTACGAGATCGGCATTCTGGGGGCCGGCTGGTTCAGCCGGGTATCGCGTGCGCCCGATGCCGAGGAGGGTACGGGCACGGAAGTGGAGAAATCCACGGACGGTCACTGATCTTCGTCTCCGACTCCCAGCAAAGCCCTTGAAGTGATTCAAGGGCTTTTGTTTTGATAGCTTCCAGCGCTTTATCTGCAAGCGTTTGAGCCGTATTTCCTGATGATCTGTGATGGCTCGCTGCAGCCTGCAACAGGCCGCAATATGAAAAAAGCCAGCGACTGGCGCTGGCTGGTGTGGTTAGCGGCAGCGTCCGTCAACGGCGGGGGCGGCTTTGCTGCTGCAGGGTGCTGGCTGCAGGGCGGGCGCCCGGAGTGATGTTCAGCACCACTTCGCTGTCGCCGCGGCGCACATCGAACTTGGCGGCTTCGCCGGGCTTGAGCGAGGCCACGGCCGTCAGCAGCTCGGAGACATTGCGGGTCGCGGTCTCGCCCACCTTGACGATCACGTCGCCAGGGCGCATGCCGGCCTGGGCGGCGGGGCCGGCCTGCAGCACGCCGGTGATGATGACGCCGGCATCGGCCTTGACGCCAAAGGTCTCGGCCAGCTCGGGCGAGAGTTCGTTGGGCTCCACGCCGATCCAGCCGCGTGTGACCTTGCCGTCCTTGACGATGCCGTCCAGCACCATCTTGGCCGTGGAGACGGGAATCGCGAAACCGATGCCCATGCTGCCACCCGAGCGCGAGTAGATGGCCGTGTTGATGCCCAGCAGATTGCCGTTGGCATCCACCAGGGCGCCGCCGGAGTTGCCCGGGTTGATGGCGGCATCGGTCTGGATGAAGTTCTCGAAGGTGTTGATGCCCAGCTGGCTGCGGCCCAGGGCGCTGACGATGCCGCTGGTCACGGTCTGGCCCACACCGAAGGGGTTGCCGATGGCCAGCACGCGGTCACCCACGGCGACCTGGTCGGAGTTGCCCAGCACGATGACGGGCAGCTTGTCGAGCTCGACCTTGAGAATGGCCAGATCGGTCTCGGGGTCCGTGCCAATGACCTTGGCCTTGGCCTGGCGGCTATCGGTCAGCGTGACCTCGATATCGTCGGCGCCTTCCACCACATGGTTGTTGGTAAGGATGTAGCCATCTTGACTGATGATGACGCCGCTGCCCAAACCAGATTGCTCCTGCGGGCCCTGATCGCCAAAGAAGAACTGGAACCAGGGATCGTTGGCGCGTGGGTGGCGGACCGCCTTGCTCGTGTTGATGCTGACCACGGCGGGCGAGGCCTTGCGTGCGGCTGGCGCAAAGCTGCCCGGGGCGACTTCACCCGCCGGGGCAGAGGGAGCCTGCAGCAGCGAAACCCCGGCATTGCTGCGAATGTTTCCGCGCTGAAGCCAAGTGGGCTGTAGGGTAGCCACTACAAAATAGATAGCCACCAGCACGGTGACGACCTGCGAAAACAGCAACCAGGTGCGTTTCATGTAATGCGTATAGGTAGTGAGGAGAACAAGCCCACATTGTGAAGCATGGCTGCACCGGGCGTCGAAGCGAACATTTGCTTGCGCGCAATTGCATAACGCAAAGCTTTGCAGATTGCAGGAGCGATGGCTATAGGACTGCAGGCTTCTAAAGTTTTGCGCGGCCAGAAACCATGAGTGAAAACCCTAGAATGTTTTTTCGACTGCGCTTACGCCGCCATGACTGCCCACAAGGTGCTCATATTCGGTCTGGTGTGGCTTTGCATCTGAAGCCCGCTGCAATCGGTATGCCACTGCACGTTGACCCGTGATCAGCGGCCTTATCCGCGCTGTCCTGTTGTTCGATCTGGGAAACACCATGACTACGCTTGACCACGCTGCATCGGCCAAAGCGCCGGCTGCTGCGAAGAATCGCCCCCTGAACCGGGAGGACTACAAGACCCTGGGCTTATCGGCCCTGGGCGGAACGCTGGAGTTTTATGACTTCGTGGTGTTCGTCTTTTTTGCCAATGTGATCGGCAGCCTGTTCTTTCCGGCTTCGCTGCCCGAGTGGATGCGCCAGCTGCAGACGCTAGGCATTTTCGCCGCCGGCTATCTGGCACGCCCCATCGGCGGCATCTTGATTGCCCACTTCGGCGACATTCTGGGCCGCAAGAAGATGTTCACGCTGTCGGTGTTCCTGATGGCCGTGCCCACGCTGGTCATCGGTCTGCTGCCGACCTATGAAACCATAGGCCTGGCTGCTCCCATCCTGCTGCTGCTGATGCGCGTGATGCAAGGTGCCGCTATTGGCGGTGAGATGCCCGGTGCCTGGGTGTTCGTGGCCGAGCATGCTCCCGTAAAGCGTTACGGCTTCGCCATTGGCGCACTGACTTCTGGCATTACCGGCGGTATCTTCCTGGGCTCCATCATCGGGGTCTGGCTCAACAGCACCTACAGCCAGAGCGAGATCCACGACTGGGCCTGGCGCCTGCCCTTCATTCTGGGCGGTGTCTTCGGTCTGGTGTCGGTGTATCTGCGCAAGTTCCTGCACGAGACTCCCATCTTCCAGGAGTTGCAGGCTCGCAAGGCCGCCGACCGCGAACTGCCGATCAAGACCATCCTGCGCGACCACCGCGAAGCCTGCGTTGTCGTGGCGCTGATGACCTGGGTGCTGTCCACGGCGATTGTGGTGGTGATTCTGTTCACGCCGGCCTATCTGCAAAAAGTGTTTCACATCGAGCCTGCCATGGCCCTGAAGGCCAATGCCGTGGCGACCGTGACGCTGACCATGGGCTGCGTGTTCTGGGGCTGGCTGTCCGACAAGATCGGCACCAAGCTGACCATGCTCATCGGCTGGGGCGGCATGACGGCCACGGCCTATCTGTTCTACCTGAACCTGCCAGGCAACGAGGCGTCTCTGATCTGCAACTATGCGACCGTGGGCTTCTTCGTGGGCTCCATCTCGCTGCTGCCCGTGGTGGGTGTCCGGGCCTTCCCGCCTGAAGTGCGTTTCACCGGTCTGTCCTTCTCCTACAACATGGCCTATGCCGTGTTCGGCGGTCTGACTCCCATGCTGGTGTCCGTGTGGCAGCAGGTGGACGTGATGGCTCCTGCCCACTATGTGGCGGCCATGGGCGTGCTGGGCATGGCGATGGGATTCTGGCCGCTGGCCTGCAAGGGCTGGCAGGCCAAGAAGGCTTGAAGCCGCTTGTCTTGAAGAAAGGGCAGCTCTGGGCTGCCCTTTTTTACGTCTGTCAAAGCCTTGCTGGCTGGGTCTGTGTGCGGGCTTGGGCACAATCGGAGCATGAGCATTGAGCGAAACACCCTGTTATCCGTTTTCAACGGGCTGCTGCAGCCAGAGCGCTTCAAGGACTACGGACCCAACGGCCTGCAGGTTGAAGGCAGGAGCGAGATTCGTCGCATCGTCAGCGGTGTGACGGCCAGTCGCGCCCTGATCGAGGCAGCGATCGAGGGCGGGGCCGATGCCGTCTTCGTGCACCACGGTCTGTTCTGGCGCGGCATGGATGGTCGTATCACGGGCTGGCTCAAGGAGCGCATCCGCCTGCTGCTGGCGCATGACATCAATCTGTTTGCCTATCATCTGCCGCTGGATGCCCATGCCGAACTGGGCAATAACGCGCAGCTCGGGGCTCGGCTGGGCGTGCAGGGTCAGGCCGCATTCGGCGACCAGAACCTGGGCTGGCTGGCCGATGCGGACTTTGCCGATGCCACAGCTCTGGCCGAACATGTGCAAGCCGTGCTGGGGCGCAAGGTGACGCTGGCCGGTGGGCAGGAGAGCCAGCCGATCCGCAAGCTGGCCTGGTGCACCGGAGGGGCGCAGGGCTTTTTCGAGTCCGCGATTGCCGCCGGCGCCGATGCCTATATCACCGGCGAGATCTCCGAGCCCCAGATGCATCTGGCACGGGAGATGGGCGTGAGCTTTATCGCTGCCGGTCATCACGCCACCGAGCGCTACGGCGCGCCGGCCGTGGCGGCCCATGTGGCCCAGGAGTGCGGGCTGGAGCACCGCTTCATCGATATCGACAACCCGGCCTGATCCGGTCCCGGACCTTCGTCTCTCACTTTTGATGGCTGCAAGCACTTGAGAACAGAGGAGCTTGCGGCAACCCTGATGCCTATGTCCGTCAATGCTTCAACCCAAACCATCGCCATCACCCAGGGCGACTGCGCAGGCATAGGGCCTGAAATCATCGCCAAGGCCTTCCGGGCTGCGCCGCAGGCCATGCGCGGCTGCTTTGTGGTGGGCGAGTTGCAGACTCTGCGCCGTGCCACAGCGCTGGCCGCCCGTGCTGCTGAGGGCGATCAGGGCATCGCTCAGCCCGTGGTGGTGATCGATGAGCCGGGCGAAGCCTGGTCTGTCCCGGAGGGTGCTGTCGCGCTGCTGAACCTGCCGGGACTGGCGGGGCCTCAGCCCTATGGCCAGATTTGCGCAGCTGCCGGGCAGGCCGCAGCGCAATGCGTGGTCTGGGCCGCGCAAGCGGCTTTGCGTGGCGAGATTGCCGCCCTGGTCACGGCGCCTCTGCACAAGGAGGCGCTGCATCTGGCGGGAGTGACTTTCCCCGGGCACACGGAACTTCTGCAGGCCGAGGCGGCCGCCCATGCGGGCGTTTCGCTCGAGCAGATGCCGGTGCGCATGATGCTGGCGAACGACGAGTTGCGCACCGTGCTGGTCAGCATCCATGTGTCGCTGCGTGAGGCCATCGAGGCCATGACCGGGCCGCAGATCCTGCAGACCTTGCGCATCACGCATCAGGCGCTGAGCAGGAACCTGGGGCGCGCGCCTCGCATTGCCGTGGCTGGGCTCAATCCGCATGCGGGCGAGGGCGGCATCTTCGGTCGTGAGGAAATCGAGATCATTGCCCCGGCGATCGCGGCAGCTCAGGCCGAAGGCATGGATGTGCAGGGGCCGTTTGCGCCGGACACGGTCTTCATGCGGGCGCGAAATACGCCAGCCCATCCGGGTGAATTCGATGTGGTGTTGGCGATGTACCACGACCAAGGGTTGATCCCAGTCAAATATTTGGGTGTGGAAAAAGGCGTCAACGTGACCCTTGGTTTGCCGCTGGTGCGCACCAGTCCCGACCATGGCACGGCCTTTGACATTGCCGGCCAGGGCGTGGCTGATGAGGCCAGCTTGCTCGAAGCCATACATATGGCACGCAGTCTGGCGATTTGACTGTTCCTCAGCGGCAGCTCAGTGCGACATCCGTCCGGATGCATTGCACGGCAGCGCCCCATGAAAAAAGCCTGCCGGGGCCGGCAGGCTTGCAGTCATAAGACCTGAAGGATCTCAAGCCTTGCGATTGAGGCTGTCGCGGATCTCGCGCAGCAGCTGAATGTCTTCAGGCGTAGCAGGTGCTTGCTCCGGTGCCGCGGGTGCCTCGCGCTTGAGGCGGTTGATCTGCTTGACCATCATGAAAATGATGAAGGCCAGAATTACGAAATTCACTGCAACGGTGATGAAGTTGCCATAGGCAAATACAGGAATGCCGGCTTTTTTCAGCGCATCCAGTGTGCGTGGAACTCCCTCGGGCATGGTGCCCAGAACGACGAACAGGTTGGAGAAATCCAGCTTGCCAAAGAACAGACCCACCAGAGGCATGATCAGGTCGTTGACCACGGAATCAACGATTTTCCCGAACGCGCCGCCGATGATCACGCCCACGGCAAGATCCATGACGTTTCCCTTGATTGCGAACTCACGGAATTCTTGCATCATGCCCATAAGCAGTTCCAGTCACTAAGAGTTTGAGATAGCGCAGTATTGCGTGACTTTGGCGGTTGTCAACGTCGGACTGGGGCTGGAATAACCATAACCCCACCGCTAGAATTTGCAGTTGACCCCAAATCAAGCGATGTACTTCGAGGAAATCCATGAGTGACTCTCCAGTCGACTCCAGCAAGCGCACGTGGATCATCACGTCAGCATGTGCTGGTGCCGTGGGCGGTGTGGCAACGGCCGTCCCTTTTGTGAGCTCCTTCCAGCCTTCTGAAAAAGCCAAAGCAGCAGGTGCTGCGGTAGAGGTGGATATCTCCAATCTCAAGGATGGTGAGAAGCTCACCGTCGAGTGGCGTGGCAAGCCGGTGTGGATCATCAAGCGAACACCCGAGCAGCTCAAGGACTTGCCTGGCCTCGATGGCGAATTGGCGGACCCGAAATCGGTGCGTCATCCCGAAGAGTTCACGCCGCCCTATGCGCAAAATGAAGCGCGCTCCATCAAGCCTGAAATCCTCGTGGTCGTGGGCATCTGCACCCACCTGGGCTGCTCGCCCACCGACAAGTTCGTTGCCGGGCCTCAGCCTTCGCTGCCCGCAGACTGGAAGGGCGGTTTCCTGTGCCCATGCCATGGCTCCACCTTTGACATGGCCGGCCGGGTGTTCAAGAACAAGCCAGCGCCGGATAACCTGCAGGTGCCGCCACATATGTATCTGTCCGACACCAAGCTGCTGATTGGTGAAGACACCAAGGCAGCCTGAGGGAGACAAGAACAATGGCCCACGAATTCAAGCAAATCGACCCGAACTCCACGACTGGAGCGAAGGCCATGAACTGGCTGGAGAACCGGTTTCCGACGGCATTCGATGCGTACCGCGTCCATATGTCGGAGTACTACGCTCCCAAGAACTTCAACTTCTGGTACATCTTCGGCTCGCTGGCGCTGCTGGTGCTGGTGATTCAGATCGTCACCGGCATCTTCCTGGTGATGCACTACAAGCCCGACGCCGAAAAGGCGTTTGCTTCGGTGGAATACATCATGCGTGATGTGCCCTGGGGCTGGCTGATCCGCTATATGCACTCCACGGGCGCCTCGGCGTTCTTTGTGGTGGTCTATCTGCATATGTTCCGCGGTCTTCTGTACGGTTCTTACCGCAAACCGCGCGAACTGGTCTGGATCTTCGGTTGCGCCATCTTCCTGGTGCTGATGGCCGAAGCCTTCATGGGCTATCTGCTGCCCTGGGGCCAGATGTCATACTGGGGCGCCCAGGTGATCGTGAACCTGTTCTCCGCCATCCCCTTTGTCGGCCCCGATCTGGCCTTGCTGATCCGCGGCGACTATGTGGTGGGCGATGCGACGCTGAACCGCTTCTTCAGCTTCCACGTGATTGCCGTGCCCCTGGTGCTGCTGGGTCTGGTCGTGGCGCATTTGCTGGCGCTGCACGATGTGGGCTCCAACAATCCCGACGGTATTGAAATCAAGGGTCCGAATGCGCCCAAGGATGAAAAGGGTCGCCCTCTGGATGGCGTTCCCTTCCACCCTTACTACACGGTGCATGACATCTTCGGCGTGACGGTGTTCCTGTTCCTGTTCTCGGCCGTGGTGTTCTTTGCACCCGAGTTCGGCGGCTACTTCCTGGAGTACAACAACTTCATCCCCGCCGACCCGCTCAAGACGCCCAATCACATTGCCCCCGTCTGGTACTTCACGCCCTTCTATTCGATGCTGCGTGCCATCACCGGCGAGATGATGTATGTGCTGATCGCCTGCGTGGTGCTGGGTGCCGGCTACGGCATTCTCAAGTCGCGCCTGCCCGGTTTTGCCAAGGGTGCAGTGGCCATCGTGGCGCTGGGTGCCATCGCCATGATGCTGTCCATCGACGCCAAGTTTTGGGGTGTGGTCGTCATGGGTGGTGCGGTCATCATCCTGTTTGCCCTGCCCTGGCTCGATTGCAGCCCGGTCAAGTCGATTCGCTATCGTCCCAGCTGGCACAAGTATGTGTATGCAGTGTTTGTGGTGAATTTCGTCGTCCTGGCCTATCTGGGTGTGCAGCCTCCGTCGCCGATTGGCGAGAAGGTGTCTCAGGTCGGCACGCTGTTCTACTTCGGCTTCTTCCTGCTCATGCCCTGGTGGAGTCGCTTGGGCGAGACCAAGCCCGTGCCCGAGCGTGTGACCTTCAAGCCTCACTGAAGCAGGAGAGAACAAGAATGAAGAAACTGATTCTGACCCTGGTTGCGGTCCTGGGTATCGCCGGTGCTGCGCAAGCCTCCGAAGGCGGCATCCACTGGGACAAGGCGCCGGTCAACACCAGCAATACGGCATCCTTGCAAAATGGTGCCAAGATCTTTGTCAACTACTGCCTGAGCTGCCACTCCGCTGCCTTCATGCGTTTCAACCGCTTGAAGGACATCGGTCTGACCGAGCAGGACATCAAGGACAATCTGCTGTTTTCCACCGACAAGGTGGGTGAGACCATGAAGGCCGCCATCAATCCCAAGGAGGCCAAGGAGTGGTTCGGTGCCAATCCTCCCGATCTGACGGTGATTGCGCGCTCACGCGCCGGCTCGGGTGGCTCGGGTGCCGATTACCTCTATACCTTCTTGCGTACTTTCTACAGGGATGACACCAAGGCCACAGGCTGGAATAATCTCGCCTTTCCCAGCGTAGGCATGCCGCATGCGCTGTGGGAGCTGCAGGGCGAGCGTCGCGCCATCTTCGAAGAGCATGACGACCACGGAACTAAGACCCAGGTCTTCAAGGGTTGGGAGCAGGTGTCTCCTGGCAAGATGAGCGCAGTGCAGTACGATCAGGCAGTTGGCGATCTGGTGAATTACCTGCAATGGATGGGGGAGCCGGCTCAGAACACCCGAACCCGTATCGGGGTGGGCGTTTTGATTTTCCTGGGTATCTTCATCTTTATCGCCTGGCGCCTGAATGCCGCGTTCTGGAAAGACGTGAAATAAGCTTTGCCGCCGTGCAGCAGTTGTCTGCAGCCAAACCGTGTTAGTGCAGAGTGGGGTGCCGTGGGCAACCCACTCTTTTTGATTTTTAGGAGTCTCCACCATGATGGTGCTTTATTCGGGAACGACTTGCCCCTTCTCACACCGCTGCCGCTTTGTGCTGTTTGAAAAAGGCATGGATTTCGAGATCCGCGATGTGGACTTGTTCAGCAAGCCCGAAGAGATCGCCGTGATGAACCCCTATGGTCAAGTGCCAATCCTGGTCGAGCGCGACCTGATCCTGTACGAGTCCAACATCATCAACGAGTACATCGATGAGCGCTTTCCCCATCCCCAGCTGATGCCTGGCGACCCCGTGGATCGTGCCCGTGTGCGCCTGTTCCTGCTGAACTTCGAGAAGGAACTGTTCGTGCACGTGAGTGCACTCGAGGAGCGCAACGTCAAGGGCAATGAAAAGGCTCTGGAAAAGGCCCGTGCCCATATCCGTGATCGCCTGACTCAGATGGCTCCCATCTTCCTGAAGAACAAGTACATCATGGGCGAGAACTTCTCCATGCTGGACGTGGCCATTGCTCCGCTGCTGTGGCGCCTGGACTACTACGGCATCGAGCTGTCCAAGAATGCCGCTCCTTTGCTCAAGTATGCCGAGCGTATCTTCTCGCGTCCGGCTTACATTGAAGCGCTGACGCCTTCCGAAAAGGTCATGCGCAAGTAATTGCACATGAGCGCAGAGCGGGCATGCTGAAGGGATTTCCTTCATCTGCCCGCTTTTTTGTCTTTGCAATCTTCTGGATTTGATTCGTCAGGAAACGAGATGACAGCCCCTGAAACGACTTCAACCCGTCCGTATCTGCTGCGGGCTTTGTTTGAATGGTGTACCGACAATGGTCTGACGCCGCATATCGCCGTGCGTGTGGATCGCAGCACCCAGGTGCCCATGGAGTTTGTGCGCGATGGCCAGATCGTGCTCAACATCAGCTACGACGCGACCAGCGGCCTGCTGATCGGCAACGAGTACGTGGAATTCAAGGCACGCTTTGGCGGCCAGCCTCGGGAAATCATGGTACCCGTGGCAAACGTCATGGCCATCTATGCTCGGGAAACCGGCCAGGGCATGGCCTTCCCGCCCGAGGAGGACGAAGTCTCCGCGGATGGCGATGTGTCATTGATGGACGATGGCGAGCCCGACATGGAGTCGGATGACGAATCCTCGGCCGAGCGTGTGGTGCAGCTGGTTCCCGTCAAGGCCGAAGCCGAGGCTTCCGGTGAAGATGATGCTCCTCGTACGCCACCGCCTGCAGGTGGTCGTCCGGCGCTCAAGCGTGTGAAATAAGCGGAGAGACATCCTGAAACCGGATGCCCGAGGGCAAGCCAAGAAATTTTGGGTTTCTTCTTTTGGGGCTGTTTTTCTACGTTAGAATTCAGTCTTCGCCGGTTTAGCTCAGTTGGTAGAGCACCCGCCTTGTAAGCGGTAGGTCGTCAGTTCGAATCCGACAACCGGCACCAAACAAATAGGTCTCTTCGGAGGCCTTTTTTGTTTTTCAGTGCCTAAAAAGCCTTATCAGGCCTGAACCTTGATGCGTATGCGGGTGACGGCCCAGCCTTTGGTGCGTAGATGGGCTGCCATGGCGGGCAGCAGTTGGCGCACTTTGGCGGCAGCTGCGTTGTTTTTCACGATCAGGCACCAGCCGTCTTCATCAATGGGTCCGGCCTGCAGGCTGGCGCGCAGCATGGGCGGAACCAGTGGCAGGACAGCCTTGAGCCGGTTGCTTGAGTCCTGCGTCAGCGCTGCCAGGCGCGCCAATGTGGGAGAAGACTCCATGGCACTGATGGCGGTAACTGCGTGATGACGGCGAACAATGGTCATGCGAAGGGCGGGCGGTTGGGTGAGGGGCGAAGCCCAAGCTTAGCGCAGTCGGCAATGAATGCGGCAGTGCGGGTCGTTTGCGTTGATGTGCCTGCGCTTGCGACGCAATCCCGTACGTACTCTGAAGCAGCGCAAAACCAGGGCAGGCTTGCGCGGTTAGAATGATTTTTTGGTCCTGTTCCTGTTTTGGAGGCGCCAGGAGGTTTTTCACCTATTTTGGGTGTGGCTCTTGACGGCCCCGGGGACGGCCCCATCTGAAGACCAACAATCAAGGAATTCTGGACACATTGCTTTGCGCAACCGGCAAAAAAGCGATGTGCCTTCGCACGCATGGCCACCAATTTCCTCACCAAACTGTTCGGCAGCCGCAATGACCGGTTGCTCAAGCAATACCGTAAGACAGTCGCTCGCATCAATGCGATGGAGCCTGAGTACGAAAAGCTCAGCGATGAGGCATTGCGCGCCAAGACGCAGGAGTTCAAGGATCGCGTTGCCAAGGGCGAGGCGCTGGACGAGCTGTTGCCCGAAGCCTTTGCCGTGGTGCGCGAAGGCTCCAAGCGCGTCATGAAGATGCGTCACTTTGACGTGCAGATGCTGGGCGCCATGGCGCTGCATGACGGCAAGATTGCCGAAATGCGCACCGGTGAAGGCAAGACGCTGACCGCGACGCTGCCCGTGTACCTCAATGCCCTGTCGGGCGAGGGCGTGCATGTGGTGACCGTCAACGATTACCTGGCCAACCGCGATGCCATGACCATGGCTCGCCTCTACAACTTCCTCGGCCTGTCGGTGGGCATCAACCTGCCCAATCTGTCGCGCGAGCAAAAGCAGCAGGCCTACAACTCCGACATCACTTACGGTACGAACAACGAGTACGGCTTCGACTACCTGCGTGACAACATGGTGTATGAGCCCGGCGACCGTGTGCAGCGCGTGCTGAACTACGCCATCGTCGACGAGGTGGACTCGATTCTGATCGACGAGGCGCGCACTCCGCTGATCATCTCCGGTCCGGCCGAGGATCACACGGCCATGTATGTGGCCATGAATCAGATCGTGCCGAATCTGGTGCGTCAGGAAGGCGAAGCCGATCCGCGCACGGGCGAAGGCGTGACCAAGCCCGGCGACTTTACGGTCGACGAAAAATCCCATCAGGTCTATCTGACCGACCAGGGCTATGAAGCGGCCGAGCGCCTGCTGAGCCATGCCGGCCTGATCACCGAAGGCTCGTCGCTCTACGACCCCTCCAATATCTCTCTGGTGCACCATCTGTACGCCGCGCTGCGTGCCAACCAGCTGTACTTCCGCGATCAGCACTATGTGGTGCAGAACGACGAAATCGTGATCGTGGACGAGTTCACCGGCCGCCTGATGGCAGGCCGCCGCTGGAGCGATGGCCTGCACCAGGCCGTGGAAGCCAAGGAAGGTGTGGCCATTCAGGCCGAGAACCAGACCATGGCCTCGATCACCTTCCAGAACTACTTCCGTCTGTACAAGAAGCTGTCGGGCATGACCGGCACGGCCGACACCGAAGCCTACGAATTCCAGGAAATCTATGGCCTGGAGACCGTGGTGGTGCCGCCCAACAAGCCCAGCAAGCGCCAGGATCAGCTCGATCGCGTCTACAAGACCACCAAGGAAAAGTACGATGCGGCGATCAAGGATATCCGCGAGTGCTACGAGCGCGGCCAGCCCGTGCTGGTCGGTACGACCTCGATCGAGAACTCCGAAATCATCGACCAGCTGCTGACCCGCGAGAAGCTGCCCCATCAGGTGCTCAACGCCAAGCAGCATGAGCGCGAGGCCGACATCATTGCCCAGGCGGGCAGTGAAGGCATGATCACCATCGCCACCAATATGGCTGGCCGTGGTACCGACATCGTGCTGGGCGGCAATATCGACAAGCAGCTCAAGGCCATCGAGAGCAACGAGGCGCTCAGCGAGACCGAGCGCAACCAGCAGATCGAGCAGCTGCGTGCCGACTGGCAAGTGGCCCACGACAAGATCGTGGCCCTGGGCGGTCTGCGCATCATCGCCACCGAGCGTCACGAGTCGCGCCGTATCGACAACCAGCTGCGCGGCCGTTCGGGCCGTCAGGGCGATCCCGGTTCCTCGCGCTTCTATCTCAGCCTGGACGACCAGCTGATGCGCATCTTCGCGGGTGACCGTGTCAAGGCCATCATGGACCGCCTGAAGATGCCCGAAGGCGAAGCCATCGAGGCCGGCATCGTGACCCGCTCCATCGAGTCTGCACAGCGCAAGGTGGAAGCCCGCAACTTCGACATGCGCAAGCAGCTGCTCGAATATGACGACGTGGCCAACGACCAGCGCAAGGTGATCTACCAGCAGCGCAACGACATTCTGGATTCGACCGATCTGAACGGCATGCTGGCCGCCATGCGCGAGGACGTGATCACCGACCTGGTGCGCCAGTATGTGCCGGCCGAGTCCATGGAAGAGCAGTGGGACGTGCCCGGCCTGGAAAAGGCGCTGGCCAGCGAATGGCAGATCGATCTGCCCTTGCAGCAAGACGTGGCGGGTTCGGAATCCATCACCGACGAAGAGATTCTGGAAAAGGTCGTCAAGGCGGCCCACGATCTGTTCGATGCCAAGGTGGCTTTGATCGGTCAGGAGAACTTCACGCAGTTCCAGCGTGCCGTGCTGCTGCAGAGCTTCGACACCAACTGGCGCGACCATCTGGCCGCGCTGGACTATCTGCGCCAGGGCATTCACCTGCGCGGCTATGCCCAGAAGCAGCCCAAGCAGGAGTACAAGCGCGAGGCGTTCGAGCTGTTCCGCCAGCTGATCGACCAGGTCAAGACCGAAGTCACCCGCGTGCTGATGACGGTGCAGGTCCGCTCGCGCGAAGAGATGGACGAAGCTGCCGTCGCCATGAACGAGCGCGGCGCCCAGAGCCTGGAGCACATGAGCTATGCCTCGCCCTCGGATACCGAAGGCATGAGCATCGAGGACGACGTGACGCTGGCCGAGCCGCTAGCCATGCCCGAGGGCGTGCATGTGGGTCGCAACGATCCTTGCCCCTGCGGCAGCGGCAAGAAGTTCAAGCTTTGCCACGGCAAGCTGTCCTGACCCCCTGAGGCGCTTTGCGCCTTCCCCCATTGACGGGGCTCATTGCTGTGGGGCGCCTCTTGCTGGCCGTCTCTGACTTGAGCATGCGTTATCGAACAACACGGGCTGCGGCCCGTGTTTGCATTGGGGCGCAGCTTTTTGCGCAACAAAATCCGGCAAGTCCGATCAGGCCTCCGTTTGTTCCGATAATGGGGAACGTTTTAACTTTCGACCCCTAGGCTGCTGCACGGGGCGCGCTCTTGGCCAGAGACATCGAGCAAGAGCCGCCTCGCGGCGAAGATGTCGTCCCCCTCGGGGGAAGCCGCGCAGCGGCACAGGGGGAGGCCTCTCTCAGGAACATACAGAAATGTCCGTGAATCTTTCCGCTCCCGTCGCCGCTGATCTGCTGGCGATCAATGGCGTTCGCATTGGTGTTACCGAAGCCGGCGTGCGCAAGGCCAATCGCAAGGACCTGACGGTGTTCCTGCTCGACGAAGGTGCCTCGGTGGCCGGCGTGTTCACCCAGAACCGTTTCTGCGCCGCTCCCGTGCAGATCTGCCGCGAGCATCTGGCGGCCGGCACCGGCATCCGTGCCATGGTCGTCAACACAGGCAATGCCAATGCCGGCACCGGCGCCGCCGGTCTGGCCAATGCCCGCGCCACCTGCGCTGCGCTGGCTAAGGAGCTGGACCTGAGTGCAGGCCAGATCCTGCCTTTCTCCACCGGCGTGATCATGGAAGAGCTGCCCGTTGACCGCATCGTGGCGGGCATGCCCAAGGCCATCGCTGCCGCCAAGGCTGACAACTGGGCCACGGCTGCCGAAGGCATCATGACCACCGACACCTTGCCCAAGGCCTTCAGCCGCAGCGTCAGCATTGGCGGCAAGACGGTTTCCATCACCGGCATCAGCAAGGGCGCTGGCATGATCCGCCCCAATATGGCGACCATGCTGGGCTTTCTGGCCACGGACGCGGCGATTGCCCCCGAGCTGCTGCAGCCTCTGGTCAAGGAGTTGGCCGACGGCTCTTTCAACCGCGTGACCATTGATGGCGACACTTCCACCAATGACTCGTTCGTGCTGATCGCCACCCACAAGGCCGGCAATGCCCAGATCACGGCGCTCTCCAGCGCCGAGGGCGAGCAGCTCAAGGCAGCATTGCTGGAAGTGGCGCAAAAGCTCGCCCAAGCGATCGTTCGCGATGGCGAGGGCGCCACCAAGTTCATCAGCGTCAAGGTCGAGGGTGGCCGGAATGAGGAGGAGTGCCGTCTGGTCGCTTACTCCATTGCCCACTCGCCCCTGGTCAAGACGGCCTTTTTTGCTTCCGACCCCAACCTGGGCCGCATCCTGGCCGCTGTGGGTTATGCCGGCATTGCCGATCTGGATCAGACCAAAATCGATCTGTACCTGGACGATGTGCATGTGGTGGTCGATGGCGGCCGCAATCCTTCCTACAAGGAAGAAGACGGCCAGCGCGTGATGAAGCAGCAGGAGATCCTGGTGCGCGTGCTGTTGGGTCGTGGCGATGCCGCGCAGACGGTGTGGACCTGCGATCTGAGTCACGAATATGTGACGATCAATGCGGATTACCGGTCGTAATTGACTCACCCCCTGAGGCGCTTTGCCTAGGCGGTTCCGCCTGGGCCACGCGCCTTCCCCCTCTCTCGATGCGTTGCATCGGGAGGGGGACGATACCTTCGCTGCGAGGCGGCTCTTGCTCGGTATCTCTGGCTTGGGCTGCGTCAGCCTCATGCCTCGCAGGCGACTGCGTTTGCTGCAATTTCAGGAGCTTCCTGCGTTTGTTGATATTGAGTTTTGATTGCTTTTCATTCTGAAATCAAGATTCCACAAGCGCAAGAAGCTATAAAAATATGGAGATCTGGTCGTGCAAGATGTGATGAACCCTTTGGAGCGCTTGGTCGAGCGTGCCGAGCAATTGATGCAGCGCATCGAGTCCGTGCTGCCCCAGCCCCTGCAGGCGCCCGCCGACTGGGATGCGGCGATTGCCTGGCGCTACCGCAAGCGCGCGAACGGCTGCGGCGTGCTGGAGCCGGTGCGTCATGTGGGCGCCATGCAGCTGTCCGATCTGCAGAACATTGACGTGCAAAAGGAAAAGATTGCCCGCAATACCGAGCAGTTCGTCAGCGGTCGCACGGCGAACAACGTGTTGCTGACGGGCGCGCGCGGCACGGGCAAGTCCTCGCTGATCCGCGCCTGTCTGCACAGCTATGCGCCCCAGGGCCTGCGTCTGATCGAGGTGGACAAGGCCGATCTGACCGATCTGCCCGACATCGTCGACGTGGTCGCCGGCCGCAGCGAGAAGTTCATCATCTATTGCGACGATCTGAGCTTTGAAGAGGGCGAGCCCGGCTACAAGGCCATGAAGTCCATGCTGGATGGCTCGGTTTCTGCGGCCACGCCCAATGTGCTGGTCTATGCCACCAGCAATCGCCGCCATCTGCTGCCCGAGTACATGACGGACAACCTGGCACAGCAAAAAAGCGAGAACGGCGAGATCCATCCCGGCGAGGTGGTGGAGGAAAAGATCTCCCTGTCCGAGCGCTTCGGTCTCTGGGTGAGCTTCTACCCCTTCAGCCAGGACGAGTATCTGCGCGTGGTGGCGCAGTGGCTGTCCGCGCTGGGCATGGACCAGGCCACCATCGAGGCGGCCAGGCCCGAAGCCCTGGTCTGGGCGCTGGAGCGCGGCTCGCGCAGCGGTCGTGTGGCCCACCAGTTCGCGCGCGACTATGCAGGCCGCAACGAGCGTCCCGTGACGGTCAAGAAACGCATTGAAGATGTGGACGGTCTGGCTGAAGAAGCAGACCTGGAATGAAGAAAGAGTGTTGTGGAAGTGACTGCTGAAACACAGGCGCAGCGCAAGCACACGGAAGTGGCCGTGGGCGTGCTGTTGCGCGAATCCGATGGGGCGCTGCTGATTTCAAGCCGCCCTGCAGGCAAGCCTTATGCGGGCTACTGGGAGTTTCCTGGCGGCAAGCTGGAGGCCGGTGAAAGCGTGGAGCAGGCTTTGCGTCGCGAGCTGATCGAAGAGCTGGGCGTGACCATCGGCCAGGCCCATGCCTGGAAGGTGACCGAGCATGATTACCCGCATGCGCTGGTGCGTCTGCACTGGTGCAAGGTGACGCAATGGACGGGCGAGTTCGAGATGCGCGAGGGCCAGCAGATGGCCTGGCAGCAGCTGCCGCTTGATGTGCACCCAGTCCTGCCAGGCGCCTACCCCGTGCTGCAATGGCTGAGCGAGGAGCGCGGCCTGGTTTTTGATCAAAGCTATTACGAGGCGCAGCAACCCGTGGAGTGAGGCGTTACGCTACTGAATGGAGAGCGCCTTGCGTATGGTGAGTCTGGATTTACTTGGGTAATCAAGCTGAAATCAAGACATGCCAAGCGCAAGGCGCTCTTGTTTTTTGCTGCTTTGCTTAGTTTTCCGTGCGCGGATCGCCAAACGGCGCATCTTCGGGTGGCGTCTGAGCCGGAACGCGGAACTCTTCATTGCCCCAGGCGCCCAGATCGATGTTGCGGCAACGCTCGCTGCAGAAGGGGCGGAACTTGTTGCTGGGCAAAAAAACGCTGGGGCCGCCGCAGGTCGGGCATTTCACCATGGTGGGGGATTGCTTGTCAGTGCTCATGGCGTAGATGTATCACAGCTGGAAAACACGGGTGGCCGACCCTGAAAGACAGCGAGCCGCAAGCTGCGGCTCGATGCAGGGAGAAGACTGCCTGCGGCTCAGGCGCAGAGCGTCAGCTCGAAAGACGCGTCGTCATTGCTGGGCTGGGGCTTGCCGCCATGGGCCAGCTTGAGCAGGCGCACCGATACCAGCAGGCGGTTGCCGCTGATCTCGGGCACCAGATTCAGATGCGGGTCTATGCGCAGGCGCAGTAGCTGGAAGCTGCGGCCGGCCGGCATGGCCTGCTGGAACACGCCATGCTCGGCCACCACGCGCTGGGGAATGCCAGTCTCGCGCAGCAGCTGCAGAATCAGCTCCAGCGCCTGGCCCAGCGGGGTCAGCTCGCCGGTCCAGTCTTCGAGGTCGCGCTGGCGGTAGCGTGGGTCGAGGTTCTGCCAGGCGTGATAGGCCGGCAGGTCAAAGCTGCAGGTGCCTCCGGGTATGCCCACGCGGCTGCGGATGGACATCAGCCATTCGTTCTCGGTCAGCGCCTGGCCGGTCTTGCCGGTCTGTGCATTGATGGTGGCAAAGCAGCCTTCCACCTGGCGCGCCACCTGGTGCAGCATGTGCTGGGAAATATCGGGGTTGTCGCGCAGCACGTCCAGCAGGTGCTTCTGGCGCTCCAGATCCTTGATGACGTCGGCCCGCAGATCGCTGCGCGAGGCCACATCCATGATCTCGAAGATGGTGATCAGGGCGAAATGATGATCGACCGAATGTGCGCGGGTCAGCAGCTCGCGCAGACGGCGATACAGCTGCTCAAGGCGCAGATAAGTTCTCAGACGCTCGTTAAAAGGATATTCGTACAGGATCACGTTTGCTGGGCTCCTCGGGGCGCACAGGAATCAGCGGTCAACGTGCACATGCGGCGATCACACGCACAGGCCAAGCCATGGCCTGCATCATAGCCCGAACCATGCAGCGATTTGATCGGTATATGCGTGGAGAGTTTCGATTGTGACCCCGTCATCGTTATAGACGACCCAGTCGGCCGCTGCCAGGCGCTGCGCGCGCGTGGCCTGGGCGTCGATGATGGCCTGAACGGCCTCGCGGCTCAGAGCGCTGCGCGCCATGACGCGCTCCGTCTGCGTGCTCTCGCGGCAGTCCACGACCAGCACTCCATCGAGCCTGGTTCGCCAGTGGCCGGACTCGATCAGCAGCGGGATGTCGTGCACGATGAGCTTGCTGCCGGCCGCCACGGCTGCTTCATGCTGCTGCCGGGTCTGCTCGGCGATCAGGGGGTGGAGTATGGCTTCCAGGCGCTGCCGCGCGGAGGAGTCGGCAAATACCAGCTCGCGCATGCGGGCGCGGTTGAGGGCGCCCTGGGCGTCGATCAGGTCGGCGCCAAAAGCCTGTGCGATCAGAGGCAGGGCCATGCCGCCGCTTGCCGTCAGGCTGCGCGAGATATGGTCGGCATCGATCAGCGTTGCGCCGCGTGCCTGCAGCCTGGCCGCAACCGTGCTCTTGCCGCTGCCAATGCCACCCGTCAGTCCCAGTCTGAATGGTGAGCGCTCGGGCAAGGATTGCATGGCTTAAAGACCCACAAAGCCGAGCACCGCTTGCGGGCCCCAGATCAGGCTGACGAAACCGCCGCCCGCGAGAAAAGGACCGAAGGGTACATAGCCACCTTCGCGCAGCTTGCTGTTGATCTTGAGCGCAATGCCGATGACGGCACCCACGACCGAGGCCATGAGAATGATGGGCACCAGTGCCTGCCAGCCGAACCAGGCGCCAAGCGCGGCAAAGAGCTTGAAGTCGCCATAGCCCATGCCTTCCTTGCCCGTGGCCAGCTTGAAGGCCCAGAAGATCAGCCACAGCGACAGATAACCTGCGACGGCGCCCCACAGCGACTGCTGCAATGGCACCTGGGTCCATTGCAGGGCGGAGGCGATCAGTCCGGCCCAGAGCAGGGGCAGAGTGATGGAGTCCGGCAGGAATGTGGTGTCCCAGTCGATCAAGGCAAGCGTCAGCAGGGCCGCGCTGAAGCCGCACCAGGCAAAGCCGGTGGCGGTCAGGCCGTCACGACCCAGACAGAAGGCAAACAGTGCGGCGCAAACCAGTTCGACCAAGGGATAGCGCAGGCTGATGGGCTTTTTGCACTCGGCGCAGCGCCCGCGCAGAAACAGATAGCTGAGAACGGGAATGTTCTCGTACCAGGCAATCTGATGGCCGCAATGCGGGCAGCGCGATCTGGGCTGGCTCAGCGTGACGGCAGGCTTGGCGGGTGGCAGCTCAATCCTGGCGCTCTGGTCCTTCTCCTTCTGCTCCTCGGCCCATTGCACACCTTCGGCATGCCATTCCTGCTCCATCATCAGCGGCAGGCGGTGGATCACCACATTCAGAAAGCTGCCGATCAGCAAGCCCAGGACGCCGCCGGCAGCGGCATTCAACACCAGTTCGGAAATCATCAGACCACTTGACCCAACTTGAAGATAGGCAGATACATGGACACCACGATGCCGCCAATCAAGGTGCCGAGGAAGACGATGATGATGGGCTCCATCAGGCTGGATAGGCCCGCCACCATTTCGTCCACTTCACTTTCATAGAAGTCGGCGGCCTTGCCCAGCATATGGTCGATGGCGCCCGATTCCTCGCCGATGGCGCACATCTGCAGAACCATGGAAGGGAAAATATTGGCATTGGCCATGGCAACCGTGAGGCTGGTGCCCGTAGAGACCTCCGACTGAATCCTGTCGGTGGCGCTTCTATAGAGATAGTTGCCCGAGGCACCGCCCACGGAGTCCAGCGCCTCGACCAGCGGCACGCCGGCGGCAAACATGGTGGACAGCGTACGCGTCCAACGGGCCACGCAGGATTTCTCGATCAGCACGCCGAAGATGGGCATTTTGAGCATGGTCCGGTCCATGAACTGCTGCACGCGCTCGTTGCGTTTCCAGGCCTGCATGAAGAAGTAGATGCCGCCGCCCAGCACGCCGAAGATCAGCCACCAGTACTGCACAAAGTACTCGCTGATGGCCATCACCAGCAAGGTGGGCGCGGGCAGGTCGGCGCCGAAGGAGGTGAAGACCTCCTTGAAGGCCGGGATCACGAAGATCATGATCACGGTCACCACGACAAAGGCCACGATCATCACCGATATGGGATACATCAGTGCGGACTTGATCTTGGACTTGATGGCTTCCGTCTTTTCCATGTAGGTGGCAAGACGGTCCAGCAGCGATTCCAGAATACCTGCGGCCTCGCCGGCCTCCACCAGGTTGCAGTAGAGGCTGTCGAAATAGAGCGGAAACTTGCGAAAGGCAGCGCTCAGCGAGGTACCGGTCTCCACATCGGAGCGGATGTCGTTGAGCAGCTTGGTGACATTGGGGTTGGTATTGCCGCGACCCACGATGTCGAAAGACTGCAGCAGCGGCACGCCGGCCTTCATCATGGTGGCCAGCTGGCGCGTGAAGAGCGCAATGTCCTTGGGCTTGATCTTCTTGCCGCCGCGGGTTCTGCGTTTCTTGATCTTGGACGGAGTCACGCCCTGGCGGCGCAGCATGGCTTGGATCTGGTTTTCTCCACCGGCACGAGTCTCACCGCGAACGATCTTGCCGTTACGGTCCTTGCCTTCCCACTCGAAGAGAAATTCCTTGATTCCCTTGGACGCTGCGCTTGCCATGGCGTTCCCTCACTGATACTGGTTTTACTCGTTGGTGACCGCCAGCACTTCTTCGAGTGAGGTCAGACCCAGCTTGACTTTATGCAGGCCCGAGCCGCGCAGAGAGCGTACTCCTTCGGCCTTGGCCTGTGCGGCAATTTCCAGCGCGCTGCCATCACGCAGGATGATGCGCTGAATCTCCTCGCTGATGGGCATCACCTGATAGATGCCGACACGTCCCTTGTAGCCATTATTGCAGGCAGGGCAGCCCACAGGCTTGTAGCTGACCCAGCTGCCGTCGAGCTCCTCTTCAGCGTAGCCGGCTTCGATCAGGGCGTCGTGCGGTATGTCGGCGGGTTCCTTGCACTGAGCACACAGGCGTCGTGCCAAACGCTGGGCGGTGATCAGAATCACGCTGGAAGCAATATTGAAAGGGGCGATGCCCATATTGCGCATGCGCGTCAGCGTGGTCGGGGCATCATTGGTGTGCAGCGTGGACAGCACCAGGTGCCCGGTCTGGGCGGCCTTGATCGAGATGTCGGCGGTTTCCAGGTCACGGATTTCACCGACCATGATGATGTCCGGGTCCTGACGCAGAAAGGATTTGAGCGCAGCGGCAAAGGTCAGGCCGGCCTTCTCGTTCACATTGACCTGGTTGACGCCAGGCATGTTGATTTCGGAAGGGTCTTCGGCGGTGGCGATGTTCACGCCTGGCTGGTTGAGCAGGTTCAGGCAGGTGTAGAGCGACACGGTCTTGCCCGAGCCCGTGGGGCCTGTGACCAAGATCATGCCGTAGGGGCGGTTGATGGCCTTGAGCAGGCGCTCCTTTTCCTCGGGCTCGTAGCCCAGGGCGTCGATGCCCATCTTGGCCGAGCTCGGGTCCAGAATACGGATCACGATCTTCTCGCCAAACAGCGTGGGCAAGGTGCTGACACGAAAGTCGATGACGCGGTCGGGGCCGACCTTGAGCTTCATGCGACCGTCCTGCGGAACGCGCTTTTCCGAGATGTCCAGGCGCGAGATCACCTTGATGCGGGAAGCCAGCTTGTCCTTGATCGCGATCGGGGGCGAGGCGATCTCGCGCAGCTCGCCGTCGATACGAAAGCGCACGCGGTAATTGTGTTCGTAGGGCTCGAAGTGCAAGTCGGACGCGCGCATATTGAAGGCGTCCAGCAGCATCTTGTGCAGAAACTTGACGACCGGAGCGTCCTCGACCTCGGCGCCGACGGCATTGTCTTTTTCCTCGGGGGCATCCTCGATCTTGACGTCGTCGAAGTCAAAGTCTCCGGAGCTGGAATAGGTGTCTAGGGATTCGCTGACGCTCTTGCCGGTCTGCTCGACCAGCTTTTGCAGCTTGTCGGCCTCGACAACTACCCAATCCACCAGCAACTGAGTCGTGAACTTGATCTGCTCGGCCGCTTCCTGCTGCGTCGGGTCTGCCGTGGCAATGGTGAGCCGGTTGCCGCGCTTGCTGAGCGCCAGCACGCGGTAGGCGTTGCTGATCTTGGGGTCCAGCAGCTCGCGCGGCAGCTGCTGGGCGTCGATGGCATTGAGGTCCAGCAGCGGTGTGCTGAACATCATGGAGATGGTTTCGGCAATTTCCAGCGCGCTGATCTCGCCGGACTGGCTCAGTTCGGTGATGAATGGCGTCTTGCCTGTGGCTGCTTTTTTGGCTGCGTTCTCGGCTGCTTGCTGCGAGACCTTGCCGGCGGAAATCAGGGCTCTGCCTAGACCGGGGATGGCAATGGGCGCAGGAGCGTTCTTTTGCAGATTGTCGGCAGCGGCCATGTATCCAAGTCTGGGAGGTGTAGGAGGAGTCCTATCCTACCATTCTTGTTGTTACCAGCGGTATGCTGTCAGACCCGCATGCCGGCGTCAACACAGCGTCATTGGACCTGGCGCAAGAAACGGCGACAAAAATGAGATTGGTCGGGGTGAGAGGATTCGAACCTCCGGCCTCTACGTCCCGAACGTAGCGCTCTACCAGGCTAAGCTACACCCCGCAAGCTTTGTTTGTCGAGCACCCAGCACCCAAGTGTACCTGGCGATTCAGGTGCGGCGCTCCAAAAGCTGAGAGGCCAATTGTAGCAAACTTGCGGTGTATGCATTGCTTGGCAGTGCGGCCAAGGCATCAATGGCGCGCTGAGCTTCCGCATGTGCGGCCGCTCTGGCAATGTCCAGGGCGCCGGTGCTGCGCACGATGTCCACCACGGCGTCGAGCTGGTCGGTGGAGCCTTGCTCGATGGCGTTGCGGACAATGGCGGCCTGCTCGGCGCTGCCGCGCTGCATGGCTGCGATCAGGGGCAGGGTGCATTTGCCTTCGCGCAGGTCATCGCCCAGGTTCTTGCCCATTTCCTGGGCGTTGCCGGTGTAGTCCAGCACATCGTCGATGATCTGGAAAGCCGTTCCCAGGGCCTGACCATAGGTGGCGCAGGCCTGTTCCATTTCGGGCGAGGCGCCGGCCAGCACGGCAGCCAGCTGTGCGCTGGCCTCGAAGAGCTGGGCGGTCTTGGAGCGGATTACATGCAGATAGCCGGCTTCATTCAGCGATGCATCATGGGTGTTGATGAGCTGCTGGACTTCGCCTTCCGCGATCACATTGGTGGCGTCGGACAGAATTTGCAGCACGCGCATGCTGCCCACTTCCACCATCATCTGGAAGGAGCGGGTGTGCAGAAAGTCTCCGACCAGAACGCTGGCCGGGTTGCCGAAGGTCTCGTTGGCCGTGGCCCTGCCGCGACGCAGTGTGGACTCGTCCACCACATCGTCGTGCAGCAAGGTTGCCGTGTGGATCAGTTCCACCACTGCTGCCAGAATGTATTTGTTCTTGCCCTGGTGGCCGAGGGCCCCGGCGATCAGCAGCAGCAGCGCCGGACGCAGGCGTGTGCCGCCAGCGGCAATGATGTATTGGGAGATCTGTGCGATCAGGGGGACGCTGGTTGTCAGTCGCTGAGCAATGACGATATCCACTTCGCGCATGTCATCTGCGATCAAGGCAAGCGGATTGGATGTGGAAATTTCTGTAGTCAAGGTGATGAACCGCCAAGTGGACTCACGATTATAGAAAGATGCAACCAAGTTTTGCGTGGTGTCCTCAGAGCCCGTTCAAGTGAACGAAGGCTGCGACATTGCTGTTGCTCGCAAGGCGCAAGCCTCACTGCGCACCTGTGCCTGACATCTGTCCCGCGCGGCCACGGTCGCGGCGTGCGGGTATGCTGAAGCGCTTCCTAGGGGTATGGCAGCAGAAAAAATGCATGCGTGCTAGAATTACCGGCTCCGTGGAAATCATTTCATGGAACTCTCAGACTTTAGAGGTTTTCAATGTACGCAGTCATAAAAACCGGCGGCAAGCAGTATCGCGTTGCAGCTGGCGAAAAGATCAAGGTAGAACAGATTGCTGCGGACGTAGGCCAGGAAATCGTGATCGACCAAGTTTTGGCCGTCGGCAACGGCGCTGAAATCAAGGTTGGTGCCCCCCTGGTGTCCGGTGCATCTGTAAAGGCAACTGTGGTTGCTCACGGCAAGCACGACAAGGTGCACATCTTCAAGATGCGCCGTCGTAAGCACTATCAAAAGCGCCAAGGCCATCGTCAGCAGTTCACCGAACTGCAAATCGTGGCAATCGCTGCTTAATTTTAGGAGCTAAGTCATGGCACAGAAAAAAGGCGGCGGCTCTACGCGTAACGGACGTGATTCCAAGCCAAAAATGCTGGGCGTGAAGGCCTTTGGTGGCGAGCTGGTGACAGCTGGTTCCATCATCGTGCGTCAGCGCGGCACCAAGTTCCACCCCGGTGAGAACGTTGGCGTGGGCAAGGATCACACCCTGTTTGCACTGGTTGACGGCCACGTGTCGTTCGGTGTGAAGGGCGCTCTGTCCAAGCAAACAGTCAACATCACGGCTGCATAAGTCGTCTGTGACTCCAACAAAGCCCCGACTTGTCGGGGCTTTGTTGTTTGAAAAGGCTCCAGGCAGCAGATTTCTGGCAGATGGGGCATGGTAATAGAGCACTCAAGTGTGGCCCGGAGCTTCTGGTGCACACTGATTTTGTAGACTGGATGCCTCATGAAGTTCGTTGACGAAGCTTTTATCGACATTGCAGCTGGTGACGGCGGCAATGGCTGCGTGTCTTTCCGGCACGAGAAATACAAGGAATTTGGCGGCCCCGACGGTGGTGACGGCGGCCGTGGCGGTCATGTGTATGCCGTGGCCGATGTGAACCTGAATACGCTGGTGGATTACCGCTACTCGCGCCGCCACGAGGCCAAGCGCGGCCAGCACGGCATGGGCTCCGACATGTTCGGTGCAGCCGGTGACGACATCACGCTGAACATGCCTGTGGGCACCATCATCAGCGATGCGGATACCGGCGAAGTGCTGTTCGAGCTGCTGGAGCCCGGCCAGGTCATCACCATCGCCAAGGGCGGTGACGGCGGTTTCGGCAATCTGCGATTCAAGAGTGCCATCAACCGGGCGCCGCGCCAGAAGACGCCCGGCTATCCTGGTGAGCGCCGCAACCTGAAGCTGGAGCTCAAGGTGCTGGCCGATGTGGGCCTGCTGGGCATGCCCAATGCCGGCAAGTCCACTTTCATCACGGCCGTCTCCAACGCCCGTCCCAAGATTGCCGACTATCCCTTCACCACCTTGCATCCCAATCTGGGTGTGGTGCGCGTGGCCGCAGAGCAGAGCTTTGTGGTGGCCGACATCCCGGGTCTGATCGAGGGCGCCTCTGAAGGTGCGGGCCTGGGTCACCAGTTCCTGCGCCATCTGCAGCGCACGCGTCTGCTGCTGCATATCGTGGACATTGCACCGTTTGACGAGGGCGTGGACCCGGTCGAGCAGGCCAGGGCCATTGTGGCCGAGCTCAAGAAGTACGACGCCGAGCTCTACGACAAGCCACGCTGGCTGGTGCTCAACAAGCTGGACATGGTTCCCGCGGAGGAGCGTGCCGCCAAGGTCAAGGACTTCGTCAAGCGCTTCAAGTGGAAGGGCCCGGTCTATGAGATCTCGGCGCTGACCCGCGAAGGCTGCGAACCGCTGATCCGCAAGATCTACGAGCATGTGCACAACCTGCAGCTGGCGGAACAGGCGCCCAAGGAAGTGGACCCCCGTTTTGCGGGAGGCGAGGATTCTGGTCTGGATATGGCCGATCCGCGTTTCGCTTCCTACGATCCGGAATAAGCTAGAGGGTACAACCCAGCAGCGCACTTGGTGCGCTGTTTTGCTTTGAATTTAATAGCTGCTTGCGCTTTACTTATAAGCGTTAGAGGCCTAAAACACTGTAAATTCTCATGTCTTCCAATGTGCTGCGTGATGCCCGTCGCATCGTCGTCAAAGTCGGCTCCAGCCTGGTTACGAATGAAGGTCGTGGTCTGGATGAGGCCGCCATTGAAGAGTGGAGCCGCCAGCTGGCGGCATTGGTGAATGGTGAAGACGGCGTCAAGCGCGAAGTCATCATGGTCTCCAGCGGCGCCATTGCCGAAGGCATGAAGCGACTGGGCTGGGCCACGCGGCCGACAGAAGTGCATGAGCTGCAGGCCGCAGCCGCCGTCGGTCAGATGGGGCTGGCCCAGATGTACGAGACCAAGCTGCGCGGCGAAGGCGTGCCAAGCGCCCAGGTGCTGCTGACCCATGCGGATCTGGCCGATCGCGAGCGCTATCTGAACGCCCGCACCACGCTGCTGACGCTGCTGCAGCTGGGGGTGGTGCCCGTCATCAACGAAAACGACACGGTGGTGATCGATGAGATCCGCTTTGGCGACAACGACACCCTGGGTGCGCTGGTGGCCAACCTGGTCGAGGCCGATGCGCTGGTCATCCTGACCGATCAGCGCGGCCTCTACAGTGCCGACCCGCGCAAGAACCCCGATGCCAGGTTCATCGACGTGGCCGAAGCCGGCAACCCTGAGCTCGAAGCCATGGCCGGTGGTGCAGGTCTGTCCATCGGTACGGGCGGCATGATCACCAAGATCCTGGCGGCCAAGCGTGCGGCGGGCTCCGGTGCTTCCACCGTGATCGCCTGGGGGCGCGAGAAAGACGTGCTGCTGCGCCTGACGCGTGGCGAGTCCATTGGCACGCTGCTGGTTGCCAACACGCACAAGATGCAGGCGCGCAAGCAGTGGATTGCCGACCATCTGCAACTGCGTGGTTCGGTGACCGTGGATGCGGGTGCCGTCTCCAAGCTGCGTGATGAGGGCAAAAGCCTGCTGCCCATCGGCATGATCGCCGTGGAGGGCGATTTCTCGCGTGGTGAAGTGATTGCCGTGCGCGATGAGGACGGCGCCGAGATCGCCCGTGGCCTGGCCAGCTATGCCAGCGCCGAGGCGCGACTGCTGTGCCGCAAGAGCTCCTCGGAGATCGAATCGCTGCTGGGCTACTCGGCCGGTCCCGAAATGATGCACCGCGACAATATGGTGGTGGCCGGACACTGAGTACCGGCGGTCATCAAAAAAGCCGTAATGCTGCGAGGCATTACGGCTTTGTTCATTGCAGAGGCTTGTGATCGGGCGGATTGTCTATGCCGGTCTGCGGGTCAGGGTCAAAACTGGCACCGGGCGGCAGCTCTATGCCGGGGTTGATGCGAAAGCTTCCTGTACGGGCCGGGTACATGACCTGGTGGTGCTGCGCCAGATGCGCAGTGCCGGGCTGGCCTGCTTCCTGCTCTCGTGGCCGCATGCCACTGCGCAGATAGCGGTTGCGCTGCTGCTCGCCGCGCGGCAGAAAGCGCGCCAGCTCGGTCAGCGCCATTTCATAGACGCCGCGTTTGAATTCGACCACCACATCCAGAGGAACCCAGTAGTCATTCCAGCGCCAGGCATCGAACTCAGGGTGATCGGTGGCACGCAGGTTCAAGTCCCAGTCATGCCCGACCAGTTGAAGCAAAAACCATATCTGCTTCTGGCCTTTGTAATGCCCGCGCGCGTCGCGGCGGATGTACCTGTCTGGCACCTCGTAGCGCAACCAGTCCCTGGTGCGGGCAACCACGCGAACGTGATTGGGCTTCAGCCCCACTTCCTCGTGCAGCTCGCGGAACATGGCTTGCTCGGGTGTCTCACCCCGATCAATGCCACCTTGCGGAAACTGCCAGCTGTGGGTGCGAATGCGTTTTCCCCAGAACACCTGGTTTCTTTGGTTGAGCAGGATGATGCCGACGTTCGGGCGAAATCCGTCCCGGTCAAGCATAATCAAACCCCAAATTTTTGAATTGTGTTCATTATGCATGGCCCCTTGTGATCGACAAGCGGGCCATGCCTATTTCCACTGAATTGCCAGTTCCATGAAAGCCACCCAATTTCTCATCTCCACCCTGAAAGAAGCTCCGGCCGATGCCGAAGTGGTCAGCCACAAGCTCATGATGCGGGCTGGCATGATCAAAAAGCTGGGTGCTGGCATTTACAACTACATGCCCATGGGCCTGCGCGTGATCCGCAAGGTCGAGGCCATCGTGCGCGAGGAAATGAACCGCGCCGGCGCCATCGAAACCACCATGCCCGTGGTCCAGCCTGCCGAGCTGTGGCAGGAAACCGGCCGCTTCGAGAAGATGGGCCCAGAGCTGCTGCGCATCCAGGACCGCCATGGCCGTGATTTCGTGATCCAGCCCACTTCCGAAGAGGTGGTCACCGATATCGCGCGCCAGGAGTTCAAGAGCTACAAGCAGCTGCCCAAGAACCTCTACCAGATCCAGACCAAGTTCCGCGACGAGCGCCGTCCGCGCTTCGGCCTGATGCGCGGTCGCGAGTTCATCATGAAGGACGCCTATTCCTTCGACAAGGACCGCGATGCGGCCCAGATCAGCTACCAGACCATGCGCGAAGCCTATAAGCGCATCTTCGACCGCTTCGGCCTGCAGTACCGCGCCGTGCGTGCCGACTCGGGTGCCATCGGCGGCGATCTGAGTGAAGAGTTCCAGGTCATCGCCTCCACGGGCGAGGACGCCATCGTCTACTGCCCGAACAGCGACTACGCGGCCAATATCGAGAAGGCCGAGAGCCTGGCGCCCACCCAGGCCCGTCCTGCTGCCGCCCAGGCCATGCAAAAGGTTGCCACTCCCGGCAACAGCACCTGCGAAGCCGTGGCCGAGCAGCTGGGTCTGCCTCTGGCGCAGACCGTGAAGTCGCTGGTGCTGGCCACGGACGAGCTCGACGACAAGGGTCTGATCGTCAAGACGCAGGTTTGGCTGCTGTTGCTGCGCGGCGACCACGAGATGAACGAAATCAAGGTTGGCAAGGTCGAAGGCCTGGCGGGCTTCCGTTTCGCGACCGTGGGCGAGATCGAGGAGCACTTCGGTGCCAAGCCCGGCTATCTGGGTCCCATCGGCCTGAAGAAGCCCGTGAACATCGTGGTGGACCGCGATGTGGCCGTGATGGCCGACTGGGTCTGCGGTGCCAACGAGGAAGACTTCCACATCACCGGCGTGAACTTCGGCCGCGACCTGCCCGAGCCTGCGGTGGTGGCTGATCTGCGCAATGTGGTGGCTGGCGACCCATCGCCCGACGGTGCGGGCGAGCTGGCGATCGAGCGCGGCATTGAAATCGGTCATGTGTTCTACCTGGGCACCAAGTACTCCAAGGCCATGGAAGCCACTTTCCTCGGCGACAACGGCAAGCCCCAGCACTTCGAGATGGGCTGCTACGGCATTGGCGTGACCCGCCTGCCCGCCGCTGCCGTGGAGCAGAATCACGACGAGCGCGGCATGATCTGGCCCGATGCGATTGCACCGTTCACCGTGGTGATCTGCCCCATCGGCATGGGTCGCAGCGAGGCCGTGAAGACCGAGGCCGAGAAGCTCTATGGCGAGCTGCTGGCACTGGGCGTGGACGTGATCCTGGACGACCGCGATGAGCGCCCCGGTGCCATGCTGGCCGACTGGGAGCTGATCGGCGTGCCCCACCGCGTGGTGCTGGGCGACCGTGGCCTGAAGGAAGGCGTGGTCGAGTACCAGCAGCGCCGTGACACAGAAGCTACAAAGCTGGCGACGAACGAGGTGCTGGGTCACCTCAAGAGCCGCCTGGGCTTGTAAGCTGCTGTTTCCATGCCCGAAACCCTGCTGAGCCGACGCCACTGCCTGAGGACTGCCGCTGCGCTTGCCGCCCCGGCGGCCGGCTGGCTGTGGCCGCAGGTGGCCTGGGCCGGTGGGCAGCTCGAAGAGCCGCTGGCCGACTCCGTGCGCACGGCGCTCAGCGCGGCCGTGGCGGGTTCGGGCGCGCCGCCCGAGCTGGAGTTCGCCTCCACAGCGGCGCGCATGAGCTATCTGCGCTGGCTGGTGGCCAGCAGCGACAAGCTGGCCAAGCGCAAGCCCGACCTGCAGGCGCGGCGCGAGTTCCTGCAGACCGTCTGGTACGAGTCCAAGCGCGCGGGCCTCGATGTGTCCATGGTCATGGGCCTGATCCAGGTGGAGAGCGGCTATCGCAAATACGCCATCTCCAGCGTGGGCGCGCGTGGCTATATGCAGATCATGCCGTTCTGGATGCGGCTGATCGGTGACGGCGATATCGGCAAGCTGTTCCACATGCAGACTAATCTGCGCTTCGGCTGCGTGATCCTGCGCCACTACATGGACCGCGAAAAAGGCGATGCCTATATGGCACTGGGCCGCTACAACGGCAGCCGGGGCCAGCCCCAGTATCCGAATGCCGTGTTCGGCGCCCAGCGGCGCTGGCTGGTGGAAGAGCCTCAGTCGGTCTGATACCGTGGCGATATATAAAAAGAGAGCGCCTGGCGCTCTCTTTTTATTGGTTTCAGCAGGAAAAGAACCTGAAGTCCTTTTTGGGTGAGTGCAAGAAGCTCCTGATTCAGGAGTGACTGCTTTTGCCAGCCTGGGCCTGGGCCGCGCTGCCCTGTACCTTGGCCGCAGCGGCTGCCGAAGGTGCGGCAGATTCCGCCGCAGGCTCGGGAAGGTGGGTCACCATGACCTGGTCGATGCGGTAGCTGTCCACGTCCAGCACCTCGAACTTGAAGCCGCCCCAGGTGACGGTATCGGTGCGGCGCGGCACCCGGCGCAGCATGACCATGAGAAAGCCGGCCAGTGTCTCGTACTCGTCGTCATGCGGCATATCGTCCAGATGCAGCACACGCATCACGTCCTCGATGGGCGTGATGCCGTCGATCAGCCAGGAGTGCTCGTCCCGGCGGATGATCTGCTCCTCGTCGGTCGGGCCGACCAGATCGCCCATCACCGTGCTCATCACGTCGTTGAGCGTCACCACGCCCACGACCAGGCTGTATTCGTTGACGATGACGGCAAAGTCCTCGTGCACCATGCGGAACTGCTCCAGCACCTCGGCCAGCGTCAGGCGGTCGGGCACGATGAGCACCTTGCGGATCAGGCTGTCGTCGGTGAGCGACAGCGGCTGGTTGTTGAGCGCGCGCTGGAACAGGTCCTTGGCGTCCACATAGCCGATCACATGGTCGATATCGCCGTCGCAGACGGGATAGGTGGAAAAAGGCTCCTCGGCAATGCGGGCGCGGATGATGGCGTCGCTGTCGTCGCGGTAGAAGAAGGCCACGCTGTCGCGCTGGGTCATGGCAGAGGCCACGGTGCGCGAGTCCAGCTCGAACACATTGGCAATCACCTGCTGCTCGCGGGCGGCCAGCACGCCGGCTTTGGTGCCCGCTTCGGTCATGGCCAGGATGTCGTCGCTGGTGATGCGCTCGTCGCGCGTGGCCGGCAGGCCCAGCAGGCGAAACAGGGTGTCGGTCGCCAGGTTGTAGAACCAGATGACGGGCTTGAAGATCACCACAAACCAGCGCATGGGCGCGAGTACGCGCACCACATAGCGCTCGGGCTCGTTCATGCTGATGCGACGCGGCAACAGGTCGGCCAGCAGGATGAAGGCCGAGGTGACTATGAAAAACGAGAGCAGGAACCCGAGGGTCGACGAGAGGCTGGGCGAGAACCAGATCGAGAAAAACTCGGTCAGTGCGGGGCTGAACGCACCCTCGCCGACGATGCCGCCGAGGATGGCGACGGCATTCTGTCCCACTTGCACCACGGTGAAATATTCGCCCGGCTGCTCCTGTACGCGCAGGGCATGCTCGGCTCCCTCATTGCCATCGTCGGCCATCTGGCGCAAGCGCAGGCGACGCGAGGCGGCCAGAGAAATCTCCGCCACAGAGAAAAAGGCGCTGAGCAGAATCAGCAGAACAATCACCGCAAGGCTTTGGGACACACTCATAGGCAGGGCTGCTGCGGCACGTCGAAGTGCCTGCGGCCAGTTATCAAGGAGTCTCTATTCGACCACATAAAGCCTGTGGCAGGCAGCTGTACTGGCTTCAGGGCTGAAGCGCGGCTGCCGAATGGGCCACGCGTGCCAGCGCATCGGCCTCGGTATTGCGGTGTCTGGGCACCCATTGCAGAACCAGTTCGTCAAAGTCCTGCATCTGTGCGCGGGCGGCCTCGAACAGCGGGGCGAGTCGGGCGATGGGCCGAGCCGGCTTGGCCGTGGGCGGGCCGAGCTGCTCCAGCAGGATCTGGGAATCGGTGCGCACGGTCAGGCTGCGCGCACCGAGCTCGCGTGCCAGCTTCAGGGCGGCCATCAGGGCGCGCAGCTCGGCTTCGTTGTTGCAGCCGCTGCGGTGCAGATTCTGCGACAACGTATGGCGGCTGCCGTCAGGCAGCTGCAGCAGCACGCCCAGGCTCATGGGGCCGGGGTTGGGCAGGGAGCTGCCATCGATATGGATGCAGCAGTGATGAGGGGGGATGGGTCTGGGAGGCGGCATGAAAAAAGCCACCGGGGTGCCGGTGGCTTGCAGACGGGATGAGGCTTACTTGGCGGCCAGCACTTGCTGCAGCTCGCCCGATTCGTACATCTCCATCATGATGTCCGAGCCACCGATGAATTCGCCCTTGATGTAGAGCTGGGGAATCGTGGGCCACTGGCTGTAGTCCTTGATGCCCTGGCGGATTTCCTGGTCTTCCAGCACGTTCACGGTGGCGATGGACTTTGCATCCACGCCGCAGGCCTTGAGGATCTGGATGGCACGGCCGGAGAAGCCGCACTGAGGGAAGCTGGCGTTGCCCTTCATGAACAGCAGGATGTCGTTGTTCTTGACCAGGTCGTCGATGCGTTGTTGAGTGTTGCTCATAGTGGGCTCCGGATTTTGGAAATGGCGGTACCAGCCGCGATGTCTGCAATTATTTCACCGACCGCAAGGAATGCGATGCTGTGAGGAAATCTTGCTGACAGGATATTTGGGGGTGGAGGTCGGGAAATCAAGCCTTGCCGCTCCGGCAGCCGCCTGTGCAGCGGGCAATGCCGGCCAGGTCGTGGCGGTGCTGGACCTGTTCGAAGCCGGCCGCCTGCATGAGCCGCGCCACGTCTTCGGCCTGATCCCAGCCATGCTCGAAGAGCAGCCAGCCGCCGTCTTTCAGGCGGGCCGGAGCCTGGTCGATGATGCTGCGTATGTCCTCCAGCCCATCGGCGCCGCTGGCCAGGGCCGACAGCGGTTCGTGGGTCAGCGCCGCCAGGTGCCGGTCGTCGGCGCGGATATAGGGCGGATTGCTGACGATCAGGTCTACAGGTTCCAGCCCGTCCAGAGGCTCCAGCCAGCTGCCATGGGCGAACTGTACGGGCAGTTGGAGCCGGGCTGCGTTGCTGCGGGCCACGGCCAGGGCATCGGCGCTGGCGTCCACGGCGATGACCCGGGCTGAGGGGCGCTGGCTTTGCAGGGCCAGGGCGATGGCGCCGCTGCCGGTGCCCAGGTCTACAACGCTAACCGGCTGCCCTTCAGGCATGAGCTCCAGCGCCCAGTCCACCAGGGTCTCGGTATCGGGGCGCGGGTCCAGCACCCTGCTGTCCACGGCGAGATCCAGGCCGTAGAACTCCTTGTTTCCGGTCAGGTAGGCGACAGGCGTGCCTTGCTGGCGCAGGGCGCACAGTTGGCTCCAGCGTTGCTGCTGCTCCTGATTCAGGGCATCGCAGTCATGCGTGATGAGCCAGGCGCGGGCATGCGCTGGCTGCTGCATCAGGTGCAGCAGCAGCATCTGTGCATCGACACGCGCCAGGCCTTGGCGGGCGGCTTGCTGCAGGGCTTGAGCGACGGAGAAAGTGGGGGGCGAGGGTTCGGTCATGGCTTGGCCGGCGGCCATCTTCTTCGGAAATTCAGCAAGGGTATATCTCGGGGTCGCCCGCCTTGTAGAGCGTGCCGTACAGCTGGGTCGACGACTGGCCGGGCTCCAGCATGGGGCGCGAACGTATTCCCAGCAACAGATGCTCCAGCGCCTGCTGAATATTCTCGCCCTCGAAGCTCATGCCTACAAAGGACCAGGAAAAGCAGCGTCCATCGCCCGCCATCAGCAACTGGCCGTGGGCATGGTGAACGTCGGCAACTGCTATCAGCCGGGTGTGCAGGCGCTGTTCCCAGGAGAGCAGGGCGTCGTCCGCATCTTCCCCGGTGAAATACGCTTCAAGCCAGTCAAACTCTATATCGCTGCTGGCGCATTCCCGGCCCTTGCCCACCTGGCCTATGTGCAAGCCCGCCAGGTTCTGCAGTGCCGCCACGGCGGGGTGGCTGGTCAGACTGGGCTGACGGCCCAGAGCGCTTTGCACAGGCACGGGTATGGCGACCTCTCGCTGCGGGGTCCAGCCCCGGGCTTGCAGCAGCTCGATGACGACAGGTGACTCGAAATTCAGCATGGCGGATTTTCAACGCCCGGGCGCCGAGATGAAGGGGCGCGCCTGCAGGATGATGAGCTGGTCGCCCTGCATGGCCCACTCGATATCCTGGTCCCGGCCGCCAAAGCGTTGCTTGATGCCGGCTCCGGCGCGGGCCAGTCGCTGCACCAGTGCGTCGCTGAGCACGGCGCGGCCGGCAGTCACCGCCACTTCACGCACGCCGCCCCTGGCATCCAGCTGCAGCGCCACATCGTCCTGGGAACGGTTGAGCACCTGCACGGCCTTGCTGCGGCTGGAGTAGAGGATTTGCTCTGCGACCCGCCGGCCCTCGACCACGCGGATGCCTATGCCGCGCTTGGCGGCGATATAGCTCATGTAGCGGTGCGAGGCATCGAAGGGGTCGCGGGTGATCATCACGCCAGAGGCGGAGGAGTCCACGGCTTTTTGCACAAACACCGACATCATCACCTGCGCATCGTCTATGCCCGCTGCCTGTCTGGCTTCCCAGGCCTCGAAGTTGTAGACCGAGGCCCAGACCTTGCGCACGGCGGCGGCCAGATCCGTGCCGCTGCGCACATTGGGAACGGTGGTGTAGAGGCCTGCTCCGCTGAAGTTGGGCAGGTCCTCGGAGCTGGAAGAGCTGCGTACGAACACGCCCTGGCTGCCCAGCTGGCCGGACCAGCGCTGTGCCCAGCCATCGGCCACGGCCGGGCTGATGGGCCATTGCTCGATTTCGGCCTGTAGTGCGGACAAGGCCTGCTTTCGAAGGCCTGCATCCGTCGCAAAACCGGGCTGCTGGCGCATGCGGGCAATGCGCTCGGCCAGGCCGTTGGCGCGCATGAAGTCGGCATAGGCGGCAAACGGAATGCAAAATCCATCGGGTACGCTGACGTCTGCCAGGCGGGCGGACTGGATCTCGCCCAGATTGGCGGCCTTGGCGCCGCAGCGGCGGCGATCCGCGCTGCGCAGGCCGGCCAGGGGCACCAGTTCGCTGCGACGCAGATCGGGCTGCAGCAAGACCTTGCTGCCCTTGGCGGGCTGGCGCAGTGCCTGCTGTTCCGCGCTCTGCTGTTCGGCAGCCGTGGCGGCGCGCAGCGCAAAGCTGGCGGGCTGTACGTCGATATGCACCCAGCGGCCGTTGAAGTCCGCGTATTGCTCGGCGGCTTTTTGCACATAGGCATTGGGTATGCCCCAGCCGCGCGCCAGCAGATTGACATGGGACAGCACCGTGGAGGGGCGCTCCGTCATCACACCGGCCACGGGCGGCAGGCTGATGGGTACTTCTCGCAACAGCACGATGTCCCTGGGCTGGAGGTCGTTCACCCCTTCGGCCTGGTTCAGGATGCGCAGCCGGCCCACGGCCTGGCCCTGGTTCAGCGGCAGATAGCTCTGGGCACCCAGTAACTGGGCTTGCGTAACCGCTGCAACACCGGCCTGTCGGGCCACGGCTTCCTGCTGTGTGGAGTTGGCCTTGAAGCGAGCCGGCGCAAAAAAACCGGTGCTCAGCGCGGCGGCCGTGGTCTGCAGCAACTCGGGCGTGAGCTGGTCGCCCTCCCAGAACTCGTAGCTGTAGTCCTTGAGCGCGGGCTGCCAGCTCAGTGTGCCGAGAATGAAGCGACGATCCGGCTCGCGGTAATTACGGTTGAGCGCAGGCTTTCCGCCCTGCAGCAGGCCTTTGGCGCGCAGAAAATCTTCGTGAAACGCGTAGCGCGGCGTGTTGATGAAATGCAGCGGTGCGCTCTTGCTGTGACGGTCGATCACAAACTGCACATGGGGCATGGCGCTGGCCGGGTCGAAGATGCGGGCCACGCGATCGAAGTCGGCGCGGCCGGCCAGCACGGGCAGGCTGGCGGGCGTGTTGCGGCTGCCCGCCGCATCGACCGGACGGCCCGCGCCCGAGTCATAGGCCGACGGCTTGCGCAGGGCCTGAGCCTGGGCCGCGGTTGATGCGAGCAAAAGACTGGAGAGCAGGGCCGAAACCAGAACCGGCAAAAAGCGCTGTGTCATCTTGAGATTGTCCCCATTTCTGGCGGAGCGTTCGAACGGACCCGGTTCGAGCCGACTGCAGCCTGGCCGGTGCCTGCGGACTCAGGAAGCGGCCAGCTCCGCCAGCAGCTCGGCCTCGCGCGCATGTTGCAGGGCCTGGATCACGTCGCCCAGATCACCTTCCATCACGGCCAGCAGCTTGTACAGCGTGAGGTTGATGCGGTGGTCGGTGAGGCGACCCTGGGGGAAGTTGTAGGTGCGGATGCGATCGCTGCGGTCGCCCGAGCCGATCAGGCCCTTGCGCATGGCCGCTTCCTTGGCTGCACGCTCGCTGCGTTCCTTTTCCTGGATGCGGGCCTGCAGCACCTGCAGGGCCTTGGCCTTGTTGCTGTGCTGGCTGCGGCCGTCTTGGCACTCGGCCACGATGCCCGTGGGCAGGTGGACCACGCGCACGGCGGAGTCGGTCTTGTTGATGTGCTGGCCGCCGGCACCGCTGGCGCGAAAGGTGTCGATGCGCAGATCGGCAGGATTGAGCGTGATGGCCTCGGCCTCGTCGGGCTCCGGCATCACGGCCACGGTGCAGGCGCTGGTGTGGATGCGTCCCTGAGTTTCGGTGGCAGGCACACGCTGCACGCGATGGCCGCCCGACTCGAAGCGCAGCGCGCCGTACACATTGTCGCCCTCGATGCGCAGCACCACTTCCTTGTAGCCGCCGATTTCGTTTTCGCTGGCGCTCATCACTTCCACCTTCCAGCCCACGTTGGCGGCGTAGCGGGTGTACATGCGGGTCAGATCGCCGGCAAACAGGGCAGACTCGTCGCCCCCCGTGCCGGCGCGGATTTCGACAAAGGCGGGGCGGGCATCGTCGGGGTCCTTGGGCAGCAGCAGGCGCTGGAGCTCGTCCTCGAGCTTGATCAGCTCGGCTTCGCCGCTGCCGATCTCTTCCTGTGCCATTTCGGCCATGTCGGGGTCGTCCAGCATTTCACGCGCGGCGGCAATGTCGGCTTCGGTCTGCAGGTAGCGCGTGTAGCGGCTGGCAATGGCCGTCACATCGGCATGTTCGCGCGAGATGGTGCGGTACTGCTTCATGTCGCCCATGATGTCTTCGCGCGAGAGCAGGAAATCCAGCTCCTGCAGGCGTTGGGCATAGCGTTCGAGCTGGTTGCGCAAAAAGTCTTGCATAGGGGGTCGCTAAGGCTTGGAAAAGGTGAGGGTGCTCACCTTTGTGGAGTCAGGGAAGAGGGAGGGCGGGCCACGGTCGGGCCATGCGCTGCACGAGGAGGGCAGCGCCGAAGCGGGCGAGCGCCGCTAAAGCTTGCTGGGGTTGCGGCTGGCGCGCAGGAACAGACGGGAGACGGTGTCTGCAGTCTGGGCGCGTTCTTCGGCGTCGCCCTTGTGCAGCTCGGCCATGGTGCCGTGCAGCATTTTCTGTGTGAGACCGCGCGAGAGCGCTTCCAGCACGGTGTCGATGTCTTCACCCTTGGCCAGCAGCTTTTTGGCACGGGCAATCTCCAGCGCGCGCCATTCGTCGGCCTGGGCGTTGACCTGCTGGATCAGCGAGACCGCGCCGCCCACAGGGTTGCGCTGGTCCATCCATTGCATAAAGCTTTGCACGCCGGTGTCGATGATGACCTCGGCCTGTTGCACGGCGGCCTGGCGCTGGGCCTGACCGGTGCGCACGACGGTTGCCAGATCATCCACGGTATAGAGATAGACGTCGTTGAGGTTCTTGACCTCGGATTCGATATCGCGCGGAACGGCCAGGTCCACCATGAAGATGGGGCGGCGCTTGCGCTTCTTGAGAGCGGACTCCACTGCACCCAGGCCGATGATGGGCAGGGTGGATGCTGTGCAGCTGATGATGGCGTCGTATTCGTGCAGATGCTCGGGCAGGTCGGCCAGACGCATGGTGCCGGCGCCGAACTGGGCCGCCAGCTTCTCGCCACGCTCCATGGTGCGATTGGCGATGGTGATCTGCCTGGGATTGCGGGCGGCAAAGTGGGTGGAGACCAGCTCGATCATCTCGCCCGCGCCCACGAACAGCACGCGAATCTTGCTCAGGTCTTCGAACAGCTGGCCGGCCAGACGCACGGCAGCGGCAGCCATGGAGATGCTGTGCGCACCGATCTCGGTGGAGCTGCGCACTTCCTTGGCCACGGCAAAGCTGCGTTGAAACAGCTGGTTGAGCGTGGTGCCCAGGGCTCCTGCAGTCTCGGCCGCACGCACGGCGTTCTTCATCTGGCCGAGGATCTGCGCTTCACCCAGCACCATGGAGTCCAGCCCCGAGGCCACGCGGAAGGCGTGGCGGGCGACCGAGCCATCCTGCAGCAGATACGAGTGCTGGCGTAGCAGCTCAGGCGCCACGCCGCCGCTGTTGGCCAGCCAGTGCATGGTGTGATCCATGGCGGGGGCGTCGGCAGCGCAGTAGATCTCGGTGCGGTTGCAGGT
Organism: Comamonas sp. C24C; assembly: GCF_053345995.1. Taxonomy (NCBI): domain Bacteria; kingdom Pseudomonadati; phylum Pseudomonadota; class Betaproteobacteria; order Burkholderiales; family Comamonadaceae; genus Comamonas; species Comamonas sp. C24C. The sequence continues at coordinate 357,491 of NZ_JBKFBC010000001.1, forward strand.
GGAGAGGATGGCGGTTTCCACGCCGCTGTGAGCCCGGCCCGCGTGGGACAGGGATGCGCGCAGGCCTTGCAGCGTCGGCGCGATCTGATCGAGCGCGAACGCAAAACGGCCCCGCATATCGAGCGGAGCCGTGTGGTGATTGATACCTAAAGCCCAGACTGCCATAACAGAGGATTATAAAATTTAGAACCGGATTGGGCACCCCCCGGTCCCAAAGCCTTGGAATCGATTGTTGCCATGGATCTTGTTGCGAGCGTTAATCATTTACTCAACTTCGTCGCCCCGGCTTTTTTTCTCGCTCTGGGCCTGGCGATCTGCGCTCGATGGTTCAAGCAAAACAAGGCTGGGGCCCAATCCTTCACTGCGCAAGTAGCTATCAATTTCATATTGGGTGTAGCGGTTTTGCTGGCCAGTCTTTGGCTGTTTTCACGCGATGGCAAGATGCTCGGCTATGCCGCGCTGGTATGCGCAAGTGCCTGCTGCCAGTGGGTGCTTTCCAGAGCCTGGCGCTGATTGAGGCGTTGGCTGGAAAGCTGTTTTGCGTGAAATCTTGATCTGACTCAAGAGTGTTTGTTGTATTCGCGCCAGTGTCCGGCCTCGCCTCAGTCACTGACGGCCCGGGGTTCGGCCTGCTCCAGTATCCAGCTGCGAAACTGCCTTAGGGCCTCCGTGGGAGGCCGGTTGCCTTGCTGGCACAGAAAGTAGCCGCGCTCGATATGCACCGGTGCATCCAGCGCCAGAGCCACGCGGCCCGATGCCAGATCCTCTTCCACCAGGCAGCGCTGCACCATGGCCACACCCATGCCGGCTGCCACGGCCTGCACCAGCAGGGCCACGGTCTCAAAGTCCGCGACCGGAGCGGGACAAGGCTGGCTCAGGCCCCGGGCCTGCATCCAGCTGGCCCAGTTGCCCGGGTAGTTAGTGTGGAACAGCAGCGGGCGGCTCAGCAAATCCTGCTCGCTGCGGATGGGGTTCGGCCCCTGCAGCTCGCGCGGGTGGCAGATGGGAATGAGGTCGCGGCCGATCACATACTCGGCTTCCACGCCCGCCGGCCATTGCTGGCTGCCGACGCGAATCCAGGCATCGATCTCCGGCGCATTGAGCGGATCGTCGCGCCGGTAGGGTGCGAAGGAGAGCATGATTTGCGGATGACGGCGGTTGAAGTCGGGCAGGCGCGGAATCAGCCAGTGGCTGAACAGCGTGGGAATGACCGACAGGCGCAGTTGGGGCCCATGGCGGCGCCTGCGTGCGGCGGCCGATGCGGATTCGATCGCCATCACGGCGGGCTCTATCGCCTGCAGATAGTCCTGTCCTGCCGCGGTAAGCGCATTGCGTCTGCCCAGGCGTTCGAACAGGGCAAAGCCCAGATGCTCCTCAAGCCTGGCAATGGCCCGGCTGATGCCGCCCTGCGTCACATACAGCTCCTGTGCGGCGAGCGAGTAACTGCCCAGACGGGCGGCTGCGGCAAAGGCGTGAAGTTCGGACAGGGACGGGGAGTGCATGCGCATGACGGCTTGAATTATGACGGCTGGTAATACTTGCGTGCCGTCTTGTCGCTTTTCGTGGCGCGGCCTGCGGCACAGAATGAAAAAAAGGTTGGAGTGCCAAGTCCTGCGCCCTTCGACCGACTCATAACCAGTCAAGGAGAAGCCGCATGGCTATTCGTCGTACCGTTCTGTCATCCATTGCCGCCTGCGCCGCAGCCGCTGCGCTGTCCCCCGCGTTCGCTGCGAATGCAGCAGCGGACTACCCCAATCGCCCCATCCGCTTGATCGTGCCCTTTGGAGCCGGTGGCTCCACCGACATGGTGGCGCGCCTGCTGGCCGACAAGATGGGCCAGATATTGGGCAAGGCCGTGGTGGTGGACAACCGTGGCGGAGCCGGCGGCTCGATCGGCGCTTCGGAAATCGCCAAGGCCGCTCCCGACGGGTACACCATCGGCATGGCCACGGTGTCTACCCATGGCTCCAACCCGGCCATCTTCCGCAAGCTGCCCTATGACGCGATCAAGGACTTTGCTCCCATCACCAATGTGATGAGCGTGCCCAGCGTGTTCGTCGTGAATGCCAGCGTGCCTGCCAAGACCATGAAGGAGTTCATCGCGCTGGCCAAGGCCAACCCCGACAAGTACACCTTTGCCTCGCCGGGCACGGGTTCGCTGGGCCATGCCAATATCGAGAACTTCATGAATCTGGCTGGTATCCAGCTGCTGCACATTCCTTACAAGGGGGCGGGTCAGGCCATTACCGATGCACTGGGCGGACAGGTCAATGCCATGACGGACAACCTGCCTTCGACCCTGCCGCATATCAAGGCCGGCCAGCTGCGTCCTCTGGCCGTGCTGGCCCTCAAGCGCAGCGATGTGCTGCCCGATGTGCCCACCTATACCGAGCTGGGCTATCCCCAGATGGGCGACGGCGGCTGGTTTGGCCTGGTGGCGCCTGCGGGCACACCCAAGCCCATCATCGACAAGCTCAATGCTGCGGCCCACAAGGTCATGGCTTCGCCCGACTATCTGGAAAAGCAGAAGTCCATCTCCGGCGAGTCCATGGGCAACACGCCCGAGCAGTTTGCCAAGCAGATCAAGACTGCTATCGAGCGCTACACGGCCGTGGCCAAGCGCGCCAATATCAAGCTGGACTGATGAAGGCTTCAATGTCTGTGCCTGATTTTCTGCAAGCCAGACCGGCCGAGCCGGTGCTGGTGCACCCGGCCCGGGGCGAGGTTCTGCCCATAGTCTGCGACTCGCCGCACAGCGGCACGGCCTATCCCGAAGATTTCGGCACTGTCGTGCCCATGAGCCTGCTGCGCCGCGGTGAGGACACGCATGTGGCAGCGCTCTGGGACCGCTGGCCCGAGTTCGGCGCCACATTGCTGGAAGCGACTTTCCCGCGCACCTATGTCGATCCGAACCGCAACGAGTCCGACCTGGACCCCGCGCAGATCGAGGGCGAATGGCCGGTGCCGCTGTCGCCCAGCATCAAGACCCAGCAGGGGCTGGGCCTGATCTGGCAGCGCATCAGCAAGGCCGGCGTGGCCACTCCCCTGTATGAACGCAAGCGCACCGTGGCCGAGGTCCAGCACCGTATCGCCCGCTACTGGCGCCCCTATCACGCGGCGCTGGCGCAGGCCATCGACGACAGCGTGTCCCGCTTCGGGGCCGTGTGGCATCTGAATCTGCACTCCATGCCCAACGATGTGTACCAGCGACTGGGGCGCAGCGATGCGCCGCCGCTGGCCGACTTCGTGCTGGGCGACCGTGACGGCACGACCTGCGCGCCCGAGTTCATCCATCTGGTGGGCGATACGCTCAAGGGCTTTGGCTACAGCGTGGCCTATAACGAGCCCTACAAAGGTGTGGAACTGATCGGGCGCATCGGCCAGCCGCAGCTCAATCGCCACTCCATGCAGATCGAGATCCGTCGCCCCGTCTATATGGACGAGGACACGCGTGAACCGAATGCCGGCTTCGAGCCGCTGCGCGCGCATTTTGCCGAGCTCATGCAGGTGCTGGCGGACTATGTGCGCCAGCAGATGAGCAGGGGCTGAAACCTTTGCGTCCTGCGAGGCCCGGCATTGCCGGGCTTTTTTATGTCACGGCCAAATGTCAAAAAACTGTGGCGAGGATGCCGCGATTGAGGGATTCCTTATCGAAGCTGCTATCAGAATCAGTTACGCTCGCAGGTTGGTGTCATCGTATGTCTGATGTAACAACACGCGTCTAGGAATCGTACCGGAATGAAGTTCACTCCCATCGCAGCGCTGGTCATGTCGAGTCTGGCGGCCTTTGCCCAGAGCGCATCCGCGCAAACCGGTGCGGAAGGTCGCATGAATTTTTTGCGCGATTCCAGAGCCGCCACATCGGGTCCCCAGTTTGAATTCAGTCGTCTGCAATATGGCCCGCTGCCGATTGCAGGCTCGCGTGTGGCCTCCACGGCCGGTCCGCTGCAGGCGGCCGAGCGCGGCGATGCCAAGGCACAGAACCAGCTGGGCGAGATGTATGTGCACGGCCAGGGCGTGCCCCAGAATGCCGCCACGGCCGCGCAATGGTTCCGCAAGGCCGCGGCCCAGGGACATGCGGGTGCCCAGAACAGTCTGGGCGCGCTGTACGCCAACGGCCAGGGCCTACCGCAGAACTACCGCGAGGCAGCCCAGTGGTACGGCCGCGCGGCGCAGCAGAACAATGCCGTGGCGCAGTACAACCTGTCTCACCTCTATCAGGAAGGTCTGGGCGTGCCCCAGAGCTTCAGCACCGCCGCCCAGTGGCTGGAGAAATCCGCTGCGCAAGGCCATGTGACGGCCCAGTTCGAGCTGGGCCAGCGCTACCTCAAGGGCAATGGCGTGGCCGTGAACTACATGACGGCCGCCGACTGGTTCAAGAAGGCGGCCGATCAAGGCCATGCGGAAGCGCAGAACCAGCTGGGCTCCATGCTGTCCGACGGGGTGGGCGTGAAGCTGGACCCCGTGCAGGCTGCCCAGTGGCTGCAGCGCGCAGCCGAGCAGGGCGATGCCAGGGCCCAGAACAGCCTGGGCCGCATGTATATGGATGGCGTGGGCGTCCCGCGCGACTACAAGCTGGCGGCTTCCTGGTTCCAGAAGAGCGCCGAGCAATGGAATGCCGACGGCCAGAACCATCTGGGTCGTCTGTATCTCTACGGCCTGGGTGTGGAGCAAAGCCCTGCCTATGCGGCGCAATGGTTCCAGCGCGCGGCCGACCAGAATCATGCCGATGCCCAGTACAACCTGGGCACCATCTATGCCGAAGGTCTGGGCACGCCCCAGAACTACGGCACAGCCCTGCAGTGGTATCAGAAGGCGGCCGAGCAAGGCCATGCCGCCGCCATCAACAACGTGGGCACCTTGTACGCCGAAGGCCGTGGCGTGCCGCAGAACTATGCGACGGCCATGCAGTGGTTCCGCCGTGCGGCCGACAAGGGCGATGCCTCGGCCCAGTTCAACCTGGCGCGTCTGTATGCCGATGGCCAGGGCGGTGCCGCCAGCCCTGCTCAGGCGATGAAGTGGTATGCCGCGGCGGCCGAGCAAGGTCATTCCGGTGCGCAGAATCGCCTGGGCGTGATGTATGCCGAAGGCCAGGGCGCTGCGCGCGACTACGGCAAGGCCGTGCAGTGGTATCAGCGTGCGGCCGAACAGGGTGACGCCGCCGCCCAGTACAACCTGGGCATGGTCTATGCACAGGGCCAGGGTGTGGCGCGTGACAATGCCAGGGCCTACTTCTGGTACAACCTGGCAGCCATGGAGCTGGGTGGCGACGCCGCCAAGCGCCGCGACGAAACGGCCAACAAGCTCACCATTGCCCAGGTGGCCGAGCAGCAGAACAAGGCCTTGGCCTGGCAGCCCAAGCGCTGATTGCCGCCTGGCACTCTGGCAAGCAAGCGCTTCCCTCGAGAAGCGCTTTTTTATGCCGGCTGGTTCCCGTCATGGTTCAGAGCAAGGCTCGAATGCCGCTGCCCGGTGCAGGCTGGCCGAGCCGGGTTTGCCTGGGCCGTACCTGGCGCTGCCGACGATTTTTAAAACCAAGGAGACAACAATGAACAAGATTTCAATGAATATGCTGGCCGGCCTGATGGCTGGCGCAGGCCTGCTTTTGTCCGCGGGCGCACAGGCTCAGGACGCCTTTCCGACCAAGCCCATCCGCATCGTGCTGGGCTTCCCTGCCGGCGGCCCGCTGGACCAGCATGCCCGTCTGCTGACCGACAAGCTGCAGGGCGTGCTCGGTCAGCCGCTGGTGGTGGATTACAAGCCCGGAGCGGGCGGCTCGGTGGGGGCGCAGGACGTGATGCGCTCGCCCGCAGACGGCTACACGCTGATGCTGGCCAATACCGGCGTGATGGTCATCAACCCTGCGCTCTACAGCAAGCTGCCCTACAACACGCTCAAGGACTTCACGCCGATTGCCCGCACCGCCATGCAGCCGCTGGCGCTGCTGGTCAACAACAAGGTGCCGGCCAAGACGCTGACCGAGTTCACGACCTATGCCAAGGCGAACCCCGGCAAGATCAACTTCGGCTCGGCCGGCAACGGCGGCATTAGCCATCTGGTGCCCGAGATGTTCAAGAGCGCTGCAGGCGTGGATCTGGTGCACATTCCCTACAAGGGCAGCGCGCCTGCGTTCACCGATCTGATCGGCGGCCAGGTGCAGTTCATGGCCGAGAGCATTCCTCAGGCGGCCGCCTATCACAAGCAGGGCAAGGTGCGCGCCCTGGCCGTGACCAGCAAGGAGCGCAACCCCGCGCTGCCCGAAGTGCCGACCGCCATCGAGTCCGGCCTCAAGGGCTTCGAGGTGGTGGGTTTCTATGGCTTCCTGGCACCTGCCGGCCTGCCCAAGGAGGTGACGGCCAAGCTCAGCAATGCCTTCCAGCAGGTGATGAGCATGCCCGACGTGAAGAGCCGCATGGTGGAGCAGGGCGCCGATCCGGCCTTCCTCGGCTCTGAAGCCTTCGGCAAGTTCCTGGCCGGCGAGACGCCGCGCTGGGCGGCAGCCGTCAAGGCCTCGGGCACCAAACTGGATTGACCCCCCCTGAGGCGCAGTGCCTAGGCGGCCCCACGCCTTCCCCCGCTCTCGCAGTGCTGCGCACTGCGGGCAGGGGACGCAGCCAGCGCGGCGGGGCCGCCTAGGCCCTTGCGCGGCTGCCCTGATTTGTCAGTGCCAGTATTGGAGGTGGTGAATGCAAAAAAGCCCGGTCACTTTGTAGTGGCTGGGCTTTTGTCTTGCTATGGATATCGAAGCTGTTTTCGCTTGATTTGAAAGGATTTCAGAATTGATTGATGCTGAAATCCTTTGTGAGCATGCGTTAGCAGCTCATGTTTTAGAGGTGATCGCCACTCTGTGCCGGGCTGAACATATCCACGCGGTCGGTGATGATGCCGTCCGTGCCCAGGTCGATCAGGCGTTGTGCGGCCCATTGGTCGTTGACGGTGTAGCTGCTGCAGCGCAGGCCTGCGCCATGCACCTTGGCCACCAGCTCGGGCGTCCACAGGGCGTGGTTGAGCACCATGGCGCTGCAGTCCAGCTCCAGGGCCAGCTTCAGGTCGGCATCACCGTTGCCGTCTGCCAGTTTGTCCACCAGCAGTCCGCGTGGAATATGGGCTGCGGTCTCGCGGGCGCCCTTGAGCGAGTCGGGCTTGAACGAGGTGAACAGCGGCTGCACCTCGGTCTTCGGCCAGATGCGGTTCATCAGCTCGCCGCAGGCACGGCCGGTTTCCAGTTCCTGGCCCGGGGTCGGCTTGATTTCCACATTCAGATGCAGATGGTTGGCCAGGCACCAGCGCGCCAGGGCTTCCAGCGTGGGCAGGGCCTCGCCCGCATAGGCGCGAGAGTGCCAGCTGCCGGCGTCGAGCTGGGCGATCTCGCCCATGCCAAGCTCGCCGCCAATGCCGTGGCCGTTGGTGGTGCGCTCCAGCGTGGCGTCATGCATCAGAAACAGCACGCCGTCCTGGCTGAGCTTGGCATCGCATTCAAAGAATCGGTAGCCATGCTGCGCGCCCAGGCGGAAGGCGCTCATGGTGTTCTCCGGTGCCAGCTTGCCGGCGCCGCGGTGGGCGACCCAACGTGGGTAGGGCCAGGGTTTCAATGCAGTTGTCATAACTTTCTTCGTAGCCTTTACGTGACAAGAGCACCGCAAGCGGGGCTTGGGGTGCTCTCTAAAAAGTCGTCAGTCTAGTGCGACCTCTGTGCCGGCTCAGGCACGTTTGCCGGTTTCGGCGTTGAACCAGTGCAGGCGGTCTTCGCGTGCCGAGATGCGGGCGGTTTCGCCGGGCTTGGGATAGGGCTTGCCTTCTTCCACGCGCACGGTGACGTCTTCATCGCCCACCTTGCCGTGCAGCAGGCGTTCGGCGCCCAGCAATTCCACGGTCTGTACCTTGAACTCCACGCCACCGGCTTCCACCAGGTCGATGTGCTCGGGGCGGATGCCCAGGATCAGGCCGGGCTTGCCATTGGGCGAGTGCTTGAGCAGGTTCATGGGAGGGGAGCCGATGAAGCCCGCCACAAAGGTGGAGGCCGGCGTGTGGTAGACCTCTTCGGGTGTGCCGAACTGCTCCACATTGCCGCCGTTCATCACGACCATGCGCTGGGCCAGGGTCATGGCCTCGACCTGGTCGTGGGTCACGAACAGGCTGGTGATGCCCAGCTCGGCGTGCAGCTTCTGGATCTCCAGACGGGTCTGGCCGCGCAGCTTGGCGTCCAGGTTGGACAGGGGTTCGTCAAACAGGAACACCTGGGGCTGACGCACGATGGCGCGGCCCATGGCCACGCGCTGGCGCTGGCCGCCCGACAACTGGCGCGGCTTGCGGTCCAGCAGATGGCTCAGTTCCAGAATCTTGGCGGCCTTGTCCACACGACGCTTGATCTCGTCTTCGGGCACCTTGGCGAGCTTCAGGCCGTAGGCCATGTTCTCGTAGTTGCTCATGTGGGGGTAGAGCGCGTAGTTCTGGAACACCATGGCGATATTGCGCTTGGCGGGCTCCAGGTCGTTGACCTTGTTGGTGCCGATCAGCAGGTCGCCATCGGTGATTTCTTCCAGGCCGGCGATCATGCGCAGCAGGGTGGACTTGCCGCAGCCCGAGGGGCCGACCAGCACGATGAATTCGCCGTCGTTGATCTCGACGTTGATGCCGTGAATGACGGGCACGGCGGACTTGCCCGTGCCATAGCGCTTGACGATGTTCTTCAGGGAGATGGATGCCATGGGAGGTATTCCAGGTATTCGTTCAATGGGTCAAAAGAAGGTGGTGGAGGTCGTGGTCGAGAGCATTACTTCTCGGTATCCACCAGGCCTTTGACAAACCACTTTTGCATCAGCATGACCACCAGTGTGGGGGGCAGCATGGCCAGGATGGCTGTCGCCATCACGATGTTCCAGTCGATGGCGGCTTCGCCACCGCCAGCGACCATCCGCTTGATGCCCACGACCACGGGATACATGTCTTCCGAGGTGGTCATCAGCAGAGGCCAGAGGTACTGGTTCCAGCCGTAGATGAACTGGATCACGAACAGCGCGGCAATCGAGGTCTTGGACAAGGGCACCAGGATGTCCTTGAAAAAGCGCATGGCGCCGGCGCCATCGATGCGGGCGGCTTCCACCAGCTCATCGGGCACCGTCAGGAAGAACTGGCGGAACAGGAAGGTGGCGGTTGCCGAGGCAATCAGGGGCAGCGACAGACCGGCGTAGCTGTTCAGCAGGCCCAGTTCGGCCACGACCTTGTAGGTGGGCAGAATGCGCACTTCCACGGGCAGCATCAGGGTCAGGAAAATCGCCCAGAAGCAGATCATCTTGAACGGGAAGCGGAAGTACACGATGGCGAAGGCCGACAGCAGCGAGATGGCGATCTTGCCCACGGTGATGATCATGGCCACGACAAAGCTCACCCACATCATGTGGACGACGCTGGTGTTGGAGCCCAGCTTGCCGGAGCCCAGCAGTGCTTCCTTGTAGTTTTCCCACAGATGGGTGCCGGGCAGCAGAGGCATGGGCGCCTGCACGATCTCGCTGGCCGTGTGGGTGGAGGCCACCAGTGCCAGATACAGCGGGAAGGCCACGATGGCCACGCCGACGACAAGCACCAGGTGCGAGAAGAAATTGAGCCAGGGGTTGCGGTCAACCATGATCAGTACTGCACTTTCTTTTCAACATAGCGGAACTGGATCACAGTCAGCACAACAACAATCAGCATCAGGATCACGGACTGCGCAGCCGAGCCGCCCAGGTCCAGCGCCTTGAAGCCGTCCAGATACACCTTGTAGACCAGGATCGACGTGGACTGGCCGGGGCCGCCGTGGGTGGCCGCATCGATGATGCCGAAGGTGTCGAAGAAGGCGTAAACGATGTTGATCACCAGCAGGAAGAAGGTGGTGGGCGAGAGCAGCGGCAGCTGGATGTTCCAGAAGCGGCGCCAGGGGCCTGCACCATCAATCGAGGCCGCTTCGATCAGGGCCTTGGGGATGGACTGCAGTCCGGCGAGGAAGAACAGGAAGTTGTAGGAAATCTGCTTCCACACGGCGGCCAGAACAATCAGTGCCATGGCCTGGTTCTCGTTCATCAGGTGGTTCCAGTCATAGCCGAGCTTGCCCAGAAAATATGCCACCACGCCGATGGACGGCGAGAACATGAAAATCCACAGCACGCCGGCAATCACGGGGGCCACGGCATAGGGAATGATCAGCAGGGTCTTGTAGACCATGGCGAAGCGCACGATGCGGTCCGCAAAAATGGCCAGGGCCAGCGATGTGGCGATGCCCACGCCTGCCACCAGCACCGAGAACAGCGCGGTGCGGTAGAAGGAGTCCAGATAGGTGGGGTCGGCGAACAACTGGCGGAAGTTGTCCAGGCCCACCCATTCGGTGCTCATGCCGAACGCGTCTTCCATCTGGAATGACTGGAGTACCGCCTGACCAGCGGGCCAGAAAAAGAAGATGCCGATGATGAGGAGCTGGGGTGCGATAAGCACCCAGGGCAGCCACCTGGATCGGAAAAGAACGCGTTTTTCCATGAGGAGTCACAAATAAAAAAACCACCGGAGCCTGGGTTCAGTCAACGTGGCATTCAAAGGGCTGTGCCTTGGGTGAAGGCACAGCGGGCCTGGGGGTGCCCTGCGGCACCCTCAGGATTACTTCTTGTAGGAACGCTCGAAACGGGCCAGCAGCTCGTCGCCACGGGTCACGATGGCGTCCAGAGCCTGCTTGCCGGTCTTCTTGCCAGCCCACACCTGTTCGAGTTCTTCGTCCTCGATGGTACGGATCTGCACATAGTTGCCCAGACGGATACCGCGCGAGTTGTTGGTCACCTTGCGGATCATCTGCGTCACGGCGGTGTCGGTGCCGGGGTTCTTGGCGTAGAAGCCGGACTTGTCGGTCAGGTCATAGGCGGCCATGGTCACGGGCAGGTAGCCGGTGCGCTGGTGCGAAGCGGCCTGTACCTTGGTCTGCGACAGGAATTCGAAGAACTTGGCCACGCCCTTGTAGTGCTCGGCATTCTTGCCGGACATCACCCACAGCGAAGCGCCACCGATCACGGTGTTCTGGGGAGCGCCCTTGACATCGGGGTAGTAGGGCAGGGCAGCCAGGCCGTAGGCGAACTTGGCGTTCTTGGCCACATCGCCGTAGAAGCCGGACGAAGTCTGGATCATGGCGCATTCACCGGCGGTGAACGAAGCCTGGGGAATGGAGCCGCGGCCCTTGTAGACAAACTCGCCAGCCTTCGCAGCTGCGGCCAGATTGTCGATGTGCTTGACGTGCAGAGGCGAGTTCACCTTCATGCGTGCCTTGTAGCCGTTGGCGCTCAGGCCGTTCTGCTCGGTGGCGAACTCAACGTTGTGCCAGGTGGAGAACGATTCCAGCTGGGTCCAGCCTTGCCAGGCCAGGGTCATGGGGCAGCTGTGGCCGCTTTCCTTGAGCTTCTTGGCGGCAGCAAAGACTTCGGGCCAGGTGGTGGGGGCCTTGTCGGGGTTCAGGCCGGCCTTCTTGAAGGCGTCCTTGTTGTAATAGAAGATGGTGGTCGAGCTGTTGAAGGGGAAGCTCAGCATCTGGCCGTTGGGGGCGGTGTAGTAACCGGCCACGGCGGGGATGTAGGCCTTGGGGTCGAAAGCGACACCGGCGTCCTGCATCACCTTGCCCACGGGCACGGTCGCGCCCTTGGAAGCCATCATGGTGGCAGTGCCCACTTCGAACACCTGCAGGATGTCCGGTGCATTGCCCGAGCGGAAGGCTGCAATCGCGGCTGTCATGGACTCGTCGTAGGCACCCTTATAGGTGGGGACGATCTTGAAGTCCTTCTGGCTCTCGTTGAACTGCTTGGCCAGGTCATTGACCCACTCGTTGTTCACGGCAGTCATCGAGTGCCACCATTGGATTTCGGTGGTGGCTTGTGCCGAGAAGGCAGTTGCGGCGACGGCGGCGGCCATGGCCAGTTGCTTGAATTGCATGAAGGCTCCTCTAACTTTCGTTGACGAAATATGCGGTGATGCACATTAAGTCATTCGTATGACATATGGATGTCATTGTTTGCATGGGCTTGTGCGCTTCACCATGGGCAGAACCCGCAGTCAAAAGCCGTTGCATGACGATCTGGTGACAATTGATGGTGCGCGAAGCTGCGCCATTCTAGGTCAACGGCATTTCGTTTGTTGTTGGTAGTCTTTCGTATTGAGTTGTTTTTGATTCGGAAATGTATGATTTTTGTCTAAATAGCCTATGGAAGATTCATCGATGATTGGGAGGCGCGTGCCTTGAACGAATTCGCAGTGCTGCGCGGTGTTGTGTCATGCAGCGAAGCTGCCCGGGGCTTGCTGCTGCTTTGGCGATAGCAGGGCTGACCACTCAGAACCCATAGCAAAGCATGGCTGAGCCGCCGTCGCTTAAAATCGCCATCCCACTGGCTTAGGGGCGCCACACAGAGGGCGCCCGATACGGTCTACCCCATGAATGTACCGATTGCGTTGGCTGCCGCCCTCCAGGCCCAGGCTGCCGAACCCGCACGACTGCGCGAGATTCCCTATAACTACACATCGTTCTCTGACCGTGAGATCGTGATTCGTCTGCTGGGCTCATCCATGTGGGATGTGCTCAATCAGCTGCGTCAGGAACGCCGCACCGGCCGATCCGCCCGCATGCTCTACGAAGTGCTGGGGGATATCTGGGTTGTGCAGCGCAATCCCTATCTTCAGGACGATCTGATCCACAACCCCGACCGCCGCAAGTCGCTGGTCGAGGCGCTGGAGCATCGTCTGGCCGAGATCGACAAGCGCCGCGAGCCCAACGAGGATGCCGTGCGCGATCAGCTGGTGGGTCAGCTGGTGGAGGCTGCCCATCGCGCAGTGCATGAATTCAATGCCACGTTTGTCGAAGCCGAGCAGCTGCGCCGTCGCGCACAGAAGACACTGCGCCGCTATACCGCCAAGGACAACATCAAGTTTGACGGCCTGTCGCGCGTGGCCCATGTGACCGACGCGACCGACTGGCGCGTCGAGTACCCGTTTGTGGTGCTGACGCCCGATACCGAAGCCGAGATGGCCGGCCTGGTCAAGGGCTGTATCGAGCTGGGCCTGACGATCATTCCGCGTGGAGGCGGTACCGGTTATACGGGTGGTGCCATTCCTTTGACATGGCGCTCGGTGGTCATCAACACCGAAAAGCTGGAGGCGCTGACCGAAGTCGAGATGCGCATGATTCCCGGCGTGGACCACGAAGTGCCCACCATCTACTCCGAAGCCGGTGTGGTGACCCAGCGTGTCGCCGATGCGGCCGAGCGCGGCGGTTTTGTGTTTGCCGTGGATCCGACCTCCATCGAGGCATCCTGCATCGGCGGCAATATCGCCATGAACGCGGGCGGCAAAAAGGCGGTGCTCTGGGGCACGGCCCTGGACAATCTGGTGTCCTGGCGCATGGTCACCCCGGATGCGCAGTGGCTGGAAGTCACGCGCCTGGATCACAACCTCGGCAAGATTCACGATGCCGAGATGGCCTGCTTCGAGCTGAAGTACTTCGAGGCGGACGGCAAGACCCCTGTGCGCACCGAGCGCCTGGACATTCCCGGCCACACCTTCCGCAAGGAAGGCCTGGGCAAGGACGTGACCGACAAATTCCTCTCGGGCCTGCCCGGCATTCAGAAGGAAGGCACGGACGGTCTGATCACCAGCGCACGCTGGGTGGTGCACCGCATGCCGGCGCACACGCGTACCGTGTGCATGGAGTTCTTCGGCAATGCCAAGGATGCCGTGCCCTCCATCGTCGAGATCAAGGACTATATGTTCGCCGAGCAAAAGCGCTCGGGCGTGCTGCTGGCCGGTCTCGAACACCTGGACGACCGCTACCTCAAGGCCGTGGGCTACGCGACCAAGAGCAAGAAGGGCAATGGTCGTCTGCCCAAGATGGTGCTGCTGGGCGATATCGCCGGTGACGACGCCGACGAAGTGGCCCGCGTGGCGGCAGAGGTGGTGCGCATCGCCAATTCGCGCAACGGCGAAGGCTTTACCGCCGTCAGCGCCGAGGCGCGCAAGAAGTTCTGGCTGGACCGCAAGCGCACGGCCGCGATCTCGCGCCATACCAACGCCTTCAAGATCAATGAAGACGTGGTGATTCCTCTGCCGCGCATGGCAGAGTACACCGATGGCATCGAGCGCATCAATATCGAGCTGTCGCTGCGCAACAAGCTCAAGCTCTGCGACGAGCTGAGCGGCTTTTTCAAGCATTCCGACCTGCCCCTGGGCAAGAGCGACGATGCCGGCGACATTCCCAGCGCCGAGCTGCTGGAAGACCGCGTGCAGCAGGCGCTGGCGCTGGTGGCCGAGGTGCGCGATCTCTGGCAAGGCTGGCTGGACGGCGTGGCCACGCTGTTCCCCGAGCTGCAGGATCACCGCCTGCGTGCGAGCTGGAAGACCCAGCTCAAGGAGCCGCTGTCCAAGATTTTCGCGGGCGCTGCCTTCCAGCCGCTGCGCGAGTCGGTTAACGAGATTCACCAGAAGGTGCTCAAGGGCCGTGTCTGGGTGGCGCTGCACATGCACGCCGGCGACGGCAATGTGCACACCAATATTCCCGTCAACTCCGATGACTATGAAATGCTGCAGACCGCGCACGAAGCCGTGGCCCGCATCATGGAGCTGGCGCGCAGTCTGGACGGCGTGATCTCGGGCGAGCACGGCATCGGCATCACCAAGCTGGAATTCCTCTCGGATGCCGAGCTGGCGCCGTTTGCCGATTACAAGAAGCGTGTGGACCCCGAAGGCCGCTTCAACAAGGGCAAGCTGATCCGCAACGAAGAGTGGGATGCCCTGGCGCACCAGAGTCACGACGGCCGCTCGCCGCGCGAGTCGCTGATGTTTGCCGACCTGACCAATGCCTATACGCCCAGCTTTGGTCTGATGGGTTACGAATCCATCATCATGCAGCAGTCGGACATCGGCGCCATCGCCAATTCCGTCAAGGACTGCCTGCGCTGCGGCAAGTGCAAGCCCGTGTGCGCCACTCATGTGCCGCGCGCCAATCTGCTGTACTCGCCACGCAACAAGATTCTGGCCACCTCGCTGCTGGTGGAGGCCTTCCTCTACGAAGAGCAGACACGCCGTGGCGTGTCTATCAAGCACTGGCAGGAATTCGAGGACGTGGCCGACCACTGCACGGTCTGCCACAAGTGCTTCAACCCCTGCCCGGTCAAGATCGACTTCGGCGACGTGACCATGAATATGCGCAATCTGCTGCGCAAGATGGACAAGAAGAGCTTCCGCCCCGGCAACAAGCTGGCCATGGCCATGCTCAACGCCACCAATCCCGACACCATCAAGTTCATGCGCACGGCCATGGTGGGCGTGGGCTTCAAGGCCCAGCGCCTGGCGGCCGACGTGCTGGGAGCGGTTGCCAAGAAGCAGACCGCGCACCCGCCCGCATCGGTGGGCACGGCTCCCATCAAGGAGCAGGTGATCCACTTCATCAACAAGAAGCTGCCCGGCGGTCTGCCGACCAAGACGGCGCGCGCCTTGCTGGACATCGAGGACAAGGACTACGTGCCCATCATCCGCGACCCGCAGGCCACCAAGTCGGACACCGAGGCGGTGTTCTACTTCCCAGGTTGCGGCTCCGAGCGCCTGTTCAGCCAGGTGGGTCTGGCTACGCAGGCCATGCTCTGGCATGCCGGCGTGCAGACCGTGCTGCCGCCCGGCTATCTGTGCTGTGGCTATCCCCAGCGCGGCTCGGGCCAGTTCGACAAGGCCGAGAAGATGATCACGGACAACCGTGTGCTCTTCCACCGTGTGGCGACCACGCTCAACTATCTGGACATCAAGACCGTGGTGGTGAGCTGCGGTACCTGCTATGACCAGCTGCAGGGCTACCAGTTCGACAAGATCTTCCCTGGCTGCCGCATCATCGACATCCACGAATATCTGCTCGAAAAAGGCATCACGCTGCAGAACAAGGGCTCGTACCTGTACCACGACCCCTGCCACACGCCCATGAAGCAGCAGGACCCGATGAAGACCGTCAAGGCCTTGATGGGCGACAACGTGCTCAAGAGCGAGCGCTGCTGCGGCGAGTCCGGCACGCTGGGGGTGACGCGTCCCGACATCTCCACGCAGATCCGCTTCCGCAAGACCGAAGAGATCCGCAAGGGCGAGGCCGCGCTGCGCGACAACGGTCAGCTCGGTGCCCAGGACAACGTCAAGATCCTGACCAGCTGCCCCAGCTGCCTGCAGGGCCTGAGCCGCTACGGCAACGACCTGAACAACGGTCTGCTCGAAGCCGACTACATCGTGGTCGAAATGGCGAAGGACATTTTGGGCGAGAACTGGATGGCCGAGTATGTGAATCGCGCCAACCAGGGCGGTATTGAACGCGTGCTGGTGTGATGCCCCCTGAGTCGCTTCGCGCCTTATCACCCTCGGCGCGGGGCGGCGGGGCCACATAGGCCCTTCCTCGGTGTCTCCGGCCTGCGCTGGGGTTACATCGCAGTGATGTGGGCAAGAAGCATTGCAATGGAGATTTCAGATGTTGGTTGAAAATTGTCCTCTGTGCACTGCCGACGGCGGTACGCTGGTCTGGCGCGGCGACAAGCTGCGTGTGATCCGGGCCGCCGAGCAGGGCTTTCCGGCCTTTTATCGCGTGGTCTGGAATGATCATGCGGCCGAGTTCTCGGATCTGAGTGCGGTGGATCGCATTGTCTGCATGGATGCGGTGGCCCTGGTGGAGCGCGTGCTGCGCGAGCAGCTGGCTCCGACCAAGATCAATCTGGCGGCGCTCGGTAATATGGTGGCGCATCTGCACTGGCATGTGATTGCGCGCTATGACTGGGACAGCCACTTTCCCGCTTCGGTCTGGGCTGGAGCCCAGCGCGAGCGCGATGAAGCCCGCGAAGCTGCGATTGCCCGCCAGCTGCCGCAGGTGGACGAGATGCTGCAAAAGGCACTGGCCCTCTGGGCTGCGTGATGTTTTCGTCTCCGTCGGGAGATCCAAAGGGCAGCTTGAGGCTGCCCTTTTATGCATTGATTAGGAGAAAACCATGGCAGGACTGCAAGCCAACACTCCCACCCCCCAGTCGCTGACCGTGCATGGTGCATCGCGCGTGCTGGAGGTCTCTTATTCGGACGGCAAGACTTTCCGCATTCCGTTCGAGCTGCTGCGCGTGTACTCGCCCTCGGCCGAAGTCCAGGGCCACGGCCCTGGCCAGGAAGTGCTGCAGACCGGCAAGCGCGATGTGGGCATCAACACCGTCGAGCCGGTGGGCAACTACGCCATCAAGCCCTTCTTCAGCGACGGGCACGAAAGCGGTCTTTACACCTGGGAATACCTCTATCAGCTGGGTAGCCAGCAGGACGCTCTGTGGCAGCAATATCTGCAGCGTCTGCAGGAGGCCGGACTGGAGCGCGACACGCCCATGCCCGAGAAAGGCGCCGGCGGCCATGGCTGCAGCGTGCATTGAGCTTTGACTCCCAGGGGCTTGCATGTCGGTCCAAAAGCCGGCAGCAACGTCCCGCACACGCCACAGCGCCCATGCGTGCAGCACAGGGTTATTGAGGCTGGTGCTATATTTCCAATAGCTGGCAGCGCATGTGAAATAAGCGCTCAAGGCGAATTCTTTCCAAAAACCATAGTGCTTCAAAGCCTGTAGCCATACGGGGTTGTCGCTGTACGCGCAAGCACTGCCTGCTTAGCATTCTTTGTTATGAGCTCCACACACTTCGGATTCCAGACTGTTGATGAAAGCGAGAAGGCATCGCGCGTACGCGGTGTGTTCGACTCCGTGGCTTCCAAGTACGACGTCATGAACGACGTGATGTCGGGTGGTCTGCACCGTGCCTGGAAGGCTTACGCGCTGATGGTGGCCAACCTCAAGGAAGGCGACAAGGCGCTGGACATCGCGGGCGGCACTGGGGATCTGTCCCTGGCTTTTTCCAAGAAGGTCGGGGCCAGCGGTCAGGTGGTGCACACCGACATCAACGAAGCCATGCTGCGTGTGGGGCGCGACCGTCTGACCGACAAGGGCGTGATCCTGCCCACGCTGGTCTGCGATGCGGAAAAGCTGCCCTTTCCCGACAACTATTTCGATCTGGTCAGCGTGGCCTTCGGCCTGCGCAATATGACGCACAAGGATGCCGCGCTCAAGGAAATGAACCGCGTGCTGCGTCCTGGCGGCAAGCTGCTGGTGCTGGAATTCTCCAAGGTGGCCAAGCCCCTGGAGAAGGCCTATGACTGGTACTCGTTCAAGGTTTTGCCGGCCATGGGCAAGATGATTGCCGGCGATGCCGAAAGCTATCGCTATCTGGCCGAATCCATCCGCATGCATCCGGGGCAGAAGGAGCTCAAGGCCTTGATGCAGCAATGCGGCTTTGGTCATGTGGACTATCACAACATGACTGGGGGCGTCTGTGCCTTGCATGTGGGAATCAAGTGTTAAGTGCGCCTGGTGCGCAGATTTGTAGCGACTTTCTAGAAGAAGGGAGATGAGATGAAGAAACTTTGGTCAATCGCCTTGGTGGCAATGCTGGTGGTGGCACATGGTCAGGCCGACGCCAAGCGCATGGGCGGCGGCTCATCGCTCGGCAAACAGTCGGGCAACGTCACTCAGCGTGAAGCTTCTCGTGCTCCCGCTCAGAATCCCCAGCAGGCTGGGCAGCAGAATGCGGCGCAGCAAAACCGCGCGGCCCCGCCCGCAACTCCGGCCGCTGCACCCAAGAAGCCCTGGGGCGCCATGTTGGGCGGCCTGGCCGCAGGCCTGGGCCTGGCCTGGCTGGCCAACTCGCTGGGCATGGGCGAAGCCTTTGCCAATATGCTGATGTTCGGTCTGCTGGCCATGGTGATCATGGTGGTGGTCGGCATGATCATGCGCCGTCGCAAGCCCGCGCCTGCCATGCAGAGCAATCACAGCCCCTTCGCCTTTCAGGGCGCAGGCAATCTGGGTGGTGATGCCAACGCTCCCCAGGCTCGCCAGTACAACCCTGAAAAAGTGGGCAACGATGCGTCGGCTCGTCCCTGGGAACAGAACCATATTCCCGAAGCCGCAGCAGCAGCCGGTGGCTCCATGATCGGCTCTGCATTGTCGGGTTCGCAGAACTGGGGCGTGCCCGCAGACTTCGATGCCGAAGGCTTTCTCACGGCAGCCAAGCGTAACTTCGTGACGCTGCAATCGGCCTGGGACAAGTCCGACATCACAACCCTGCGCTCCATGATGACCGACGAGATGCTCTCGGAAATCCGCAGCCAGCTGTCCGAACGCGAGAGCCAGCGTGCCGGTGAACCCAACCTCACCGATGTGCTGATGATCGATGCGCAGTTGCTGGGCATCGAGGACCTGGGCAATGGCTATATGGCCAGCGTCGAGTTCTCCGGCATGATCCGCGAAGAGGCATCGGCAGGCCCCAGCCCCTTCCGCGAAGTCTGGAACATGACCAAGCCCAAGAGCGGCACCAGCGGCTGGCTGGTGGCAGGCGTGCAGGCGCTGCAATAAAGCCACGGCTCGAACTGGCATGTCCCGATCCGGGGCACTCAGCGAGAGCCTGGCCGGCCCTTCGCCTCGCAGCGAAGCCGCCCGCCCCTCAAGGCGAAGGCGCAAAGCGCCACAGGGGGGAATCAATTTCATGAATAATCGGGGACTATGGCAACACAGTCCCCTTTTTCTTTTCTGGGCGGTCTCGTCGAACGCGTGATGGCCGGCCCCCAAGCTCCCGAATGGCTGGTGAGTGAAATGCATCAGCGTCTGGTGCTTTTCCTCAACCATGTGCTGATGCAGGAAAAAGAGGCCAGGGATCGCCTCGTGCGCCAGAAAGGCCGTATTGCGCGCGTGCAATGGCGCCAGTACTCGGTTGCCTTGCTGGTCACCCCTGCCGGCCTGTTCGATCTGGCTCCTGCAGAGGCGGCGCCCGATCTGATGCTGGAAGTCACGGAAACCTCTCCACTGTCGCTGGCCCAGACGGCCTTGCGTGGCGACAAGCCCAGCATTCGCATCGAAGGCGACGTGCAGTTTGCGGCCGAAATCAACTGGCTGGTGGACAACGTCAAGTGGGATGTGGAGGAAGACCTGGCCCGCCTGATCGGTGACGTGCCGGCCCACACCATCGCCAAGGTGGCTCGTACCGCTGCTCAGGGGTTGCGTCAGTTCGTCGGCGCACGCATGGGCGGCAAGTCCTCCTCTGCTGCCGATGCGGCCCATCCTGCCAGCACGGCCCCCGTGGCAGCCATGCCAGGCGCCGATTACACACAGCCATGAGCCGTTTTCTGCGAGGCTGGGCCATCCTCTGGGTGGTGTTTCGTTATGGGCTCGACGAACTGGTGCTCTCCGGGATCCCGCATCCGCGACTGCGCAGCCTGCGCGGCGTGCTGACCTTCGGCCGCAAGCTGGACAAGCCACGTGGCGTACGCCTGCGCGAAGCGCTGGAAGAGCTGGGACCGATCTTCGTGAAGTTCGGTCAAGTGCTGTCCACACGCAGCGACCTGATGCCGCCCGATGTGGCCGAGGAACTGGCCAAGCTGCAGGATCGCGTGCCGCCGTTCGATTCCCAGATCGCGGTGGACACTATCGAGCGTTCCTTTCGCAAGCCGCTGGAGCAGATCTTCATCAGCTTCGAGCGCGAGCCCGTGGCCAGCGCATCGATTGCCCAGGTGCACTTTGCCCGGATCCGCGACAAGGACGGCATCGAGCACGACGTTGCCGTCAAGGTGCTGCGTCCGGGCATGAAGTCCGTGATCGACAAGGATCTGGCGCTGATGCACATGATGGCGAGCTGGCTGGAAAAGCTCTCCCACGACGGCAAGCGTCTCAAGCCCAAGGAAGTGGTTGCCGAGTTCGACAACTATCTGCACGACGAGCTGGATCTGATCCGCGAAGCCTCCAATGCCGCGCAGTTGCGCCGCAATATGGAAGGGCTGGATCTGGTGCTGATCCCCGAGATCCACTGGGATTACTGCCATACCGATGTGATGGTGATGGAGCGCATGAAGGGCGTGCCCATCAGCCAGGTCGAGCGCCTGCGCGAAGCCGGTGTGGACATCCCCAAGCTGGCGCGCGATGGCGTGACCATCTTCTTTACCCAAGTGTTCCGTGACGGTTTCTTCCATGCCGACATGCACCCGGGCAACATCATGGTCAGCCTGGAGCCCGATACCTTCGGACGCTACATCTCGCTGGACTTTGGCATCGTCGGCACGCTGACCGAGTTCGACAAGGAATATCTGGCGCAGAACTTCCTGGCCTTCTTCCGCCGCGACTACAAGCGCGTTGCCGCCTTGCATGTGGAAAGCGGCTGGGTACCGGCCACGACACGCGTCGAGGAACTGGAAGCGGCCATCCGCGCCGTCTGCGAGCCTTATTTCGACCGGCCTCTGGCCGAAATTTCGCTGGGCATGGTGCTGATGCGCCTGTTCCAGACCTCGCGCCGTTTCCAGGTCGAGATCCAGCCCCAGCTGGTGCTGCTGCAAAAGACCTTGCTCAATATCGAAGGCCTGGGGCGCCAGCTCGACCCCAACCTCGACCTCTGGAGCACGGCCAAGCCGTTCCTCGAGAAATGGATGCTGGATCAGATGGGGCCGCAGCGTCTGTGGCATGAGCTGCAGGCTCAGGCCCCGCGTTACGCCAAGATCCTGCCCGACATTCCACGGGTGCTGCACCAGTATCTGTCCAGGCATGGCTCCGGCAATGACAGCGAGACCCTGCTCAAGGAACTGCTGCAGCAGCAGAAAACGACCAACCGTCTGCTGCAGGCTATCCTCTGCGGCGGTATTGGTTTCGTCATCGGTCTGGTGGTGCTGCAGGTTCTGCTGCGCATCCGCTTCTGAGCTTTCCCCTTCTTTAGAGTTCGAGGAGTGCCAGCGTGCTGCTCTCATTGGTGATCGTCTACCTGTTAGTGACCATCGGCATTGGTCTGTGGGCCGCCAGACGCGTGAAGAACACGGCGGATTTCGCCATTGCCGGCCGTCATCTGCCGCTCTACATGATCATCACCACCACCTTTGCGACCTGGTTCGGGTCCGAGCTGGTGCTGGGCGTGCCTGCCAAGTTCATCGAAGGCGGACTGCATGCGCTGGTGGAAGATCCATTTGGCGCGGGCATGTGCCTGATCCTGGTGGGCGTGTTCTTTGCGGCCAAGCTCTACCGCATGAATCTGCTGACCATCAGCGACTACTACCGCTCGCGCTATGGCCGGGCTATCGAGGTGGTCTGCTCGCTGATCATCATGCTCAGCTATCTGGGCTGGGTCTCGGCCCAGGTCACGGCGCTGGGCCTGGTCTTCAATCTGCTCTCGGGCGGTGTCGTCAGCATTCCCATGGGCATGACGATCGGCGTGCTCTCCGTGCTGGTCTACACCCTGTTCGGCGGCATGTGGTCGGTGGCCGTGACGGATTTCGTGCAGATGATCATTCTGGTCGCCGGCCTGCTGATCCTGGCATTTTTTGCCGGTGACATGGCGGGCGGTGCGGGCAAGGTGGTCGATCTGGCCACCAGCCGCGATCTCTTCAAGTTTCTGCCCGAGCCTTCGCTGCACGAAATCGTTTTCTTCATCGGCGCTGCCGTGACCATGATGCTGGGCTCGATTCCGCAGCAGGACATCTTTCAGCGCGTGATGTCGGCAGACACCGAGAAGTCGGCCGTGCGCGGCACCATCATCGGCGGTGCCTGCTATGTGATCTTTGCCTTCGTGCCCATGTTTCTGGTGGCCAGTGCGCTCATCATCATGCCCGCCGAAGCCACGGCCCTGCTGGCCGATGATCCGCAGAAGGTGCTGCCCACCCTGGTGATGGACAAGATGCCGTTTGCCATGCAGGTGCTGTTCTTCGGTGCGCTGCTCTCGGCCATCAAGTCCTGCGCCTCTGCCACCTTGCTGGCCCCCAGCGTGACCTTCACCGAGAACATCTGGCGTCAGTTCCGGCCCTACACCTCGGACAAGGACAATCTCAGGACCATGCGCATCAGCGTGCTGGTGTTCGCGGCCTGTGTGCTGGCCTATTCGATCGTCATGGAAGGCACGCCCATCTATGAGCTGGTCGCCAGCGCCTATCAGGTGCCGCTGGTGGGGGCCTTCGTGCCGCTGGTGTTTGGCCTGTACTGGAAGCGCGCCACCACCCAGGGCGCCATCAGCGCCGTGGCGCTGGGCATCGGTGTGTGGCTCATCTTCATGGTCACGCCCGCGCTCAACCAGGCTTTTCCACAGCAGCTGGCTGGTCTTTTGGCTGCGGTCGTCGGCATGGTGGCAGGCTCGCTGCTGCCCCAGTGGATCAGCAACCATCACCGTGAAATAGAGTCCTTTGCCGAGATCAAGGCTTGAGGGCGCAAACCGGCGCCGCCGGGGCTTGCTTGCGCAGCGCAGCAAAACCAGGGGCGGCGCCTATAATTGAGGGTTTTTGCACTTCCCCCGTTTTTAGCGCTATGCCTATCTATGCATACAAGTGTGGTTCCTGCGGCCACGCCAAGGATGTGCTGCAGAAAATCTCGGACGCGCCGCTGACCGTGTGCCCAGCTTGCGGGGCCGAGGCCTTTTCCAAGCAGCTCACCGCTCCGGGCTTTCAGCTCAAGGGTTCTGGCTGGTACGCCACGGACTTCAAGAACAGCGGCAGCAAGCCGGCTGCAAGCACCTCTTCATCCAGTGACAGTGCCGCTGCACCTGCAGCAGCTGCAGCTCCTGCACCCGCCAATTCCTGAGGCTTACCCACACTATGTCTGCATTGCGCAAGTGGCTGATTGCCGGTTTGCTGGTCATCGTTCCCCTGGTGATCACGCTGGGCGTGCTCAACTGGATCATCGGAACGCTGGATCAGACGCTGGCCATTCTTCCCGAAGCCTGGCAGCCCGACAGATTGCTGGGCATGCATATTCCGGGCTTTGGCGTTATTCTGACCTTGCTGATTCTGCTGCTCGTGGGCGGCATTGCCAGCAATTTCATCGGCCGCAAGCTGGTGGGTTGGGGTGATGCGCTGGTGCGCCGCATTCCCGTGGTGCGCTCCATCTATTCCAGCGTCAAGCAGGTCTCGGACACCGTGTTCTCCGACAGCGGCAACGCTTTTCGCACGGCAGTGCTGGTGCAGTGGCCGCGTGAGGGCGTATGGACCGTGGCTTTCGTCACAGGCCAGCCCAGCGGTGAGGTGGCTGCCCTGTTGCGCGACGAATATGTGAGCGTCTTTGTGCCCACCACGCCCAACCCCACAGGGGGTTATTTCGTGCTGGTGCGCAAGAGCGAATGCATCGAGCTGGAAATGAGTGTGGATGCGGCGCTCAAATACATTGTTTCGATGGGCGTGGTGGCTCCGCCGGACCTCGCACTGATCGAAGAATCCAAACAAACAACCTTGTCGCACCCCTAAGGTGCAGGAAGAATTTTCATGGCAATGCGTTCTCAATACTGCGGTCTGGTGACCGAAGCCCAAATGGGCGAAACCGTGACCTTGTGCGGCTGGGTGAATCGCCGCCGTGACCATGGTGGCGTGATCTTCATCGACCTGCGCGACCGCGAAGGCTATGTGCAGGTGGTCTGCGATCCCGACCGCGCCGAGATGTTCAAGGTGGCCGAAGACGTGCGCAACGAGTTCTGCGTGCAGGTCAAGGGTGTGGTGCGTGCGCGTCCCGCCGGCACTACCAACGACAAGCTCAAGAGCGGCCAGATCGAAGTGCTGTGCCATGAGCTGAATGTGCTCAACGCCTCCGTCACGCCTCCTTTCCAGCTGGACGACGACAATCTGTCGGAAACCGTGCGTCTGACCAACCGCGTGATGGATCTGCGCCGTCCCGTGATGCAGCGCAACATGATGCTGCGCTACAAGACCGCCATCCAGGTGCGCAACTTCCTCGACAAGGAAGGCTTCATCGACATCGAGACTCCCATGCTGGGCAAGTCCACGCCCGAAGGCGCCCGCGACTACCTCGTGCCCTCGCGCGTGCATGACGGCGAATTCTTCGCGTTGCCCCAGTCGCCCCAGCTGTACAAGCAGATGCTGATGGTCTCGGGTTTCGACCGCTACTACCAGATCACCAAGTGCTTCCGCGACGAAGACCTGCGCGCTGACCGTCAGCCCGAATTCACGCAGATCGACTGCGAAACCTCCTTCCTGAACGAAGAGGAAATTCGTGCCATCTTCCAGCGCATGATCAAGGAAGTGTTCCAGACCCAGCTGAACGTGGATCTGGGCGAGTTCCCCATCATGACCTACCAGGATGCGGCCTTCCGCTTCGGTTCGGACAAGCCCGACCTGCGCGTCAAGCTCGAGTTCACCGAGCTGACCGACATCATGGGCGACGTGGACTTCAAGGTCTTCTCCACCCCCGCCACCACCAAGGGTGGCCGTGTCGTGGCCCTGCGCGTGCCCGGCGGCGCTGCCATCTCGCGTGGCGAGATCGACGGCTACACCGAGTTCGTCAAGATCTACGGTGCCAAGGGTCTGGCCTGGATCAAGGTCAACGAAGTGGCCAAGGGCCGCGAAGGCCTGCAGTCGCCCATCGTCAAGAACCTGCATGATGCTGCCCTGACCGAAATCCTCAAGCGCACCGGCGCCCAGGATGGCGACTTGCTGTTCTTCGGCGCCGACAAGGAAAAGATCGTCAACGACTCCATCGGCGCCCTGCGCCTGAAGGTCGGCCACAGCGAATTCGGCAAGAAGAGCGGCCTGTTCGAAGACAAGTGGGCGCCTCTGTGGGTGGTGGACTTCCCCATGTTCGAGCATGACGAGGAATCCGGCCGCTGGGTGGCCGTGCACCATCCCTTCACCTCGCCCAAGGACGGTCACGAAGACCTGATGGACACCGATCCTGGCAAGTGCATTGCCAAGGCCTACGACATGGTCTTGAACGGCTGGGAACTGGGCGGCGGCTCGGTGCGTATCCACCGCGCCGACGTGCAGGCCAAGGTGTTCGAAGCCCTGAACATCACGCCCGAGCAGCAGCGCGCCAAGTTCGGCTATCTGCTGGACGCGCTGCAGTACGGTGCGCCTCCCCACGGCGGTCTGGCCTTCGGTCTGGATCGTCTGATCACGCTGATGACCGGCTCCGACTCCATCCGCGACGTGATTGCCTTCCCCAAGACACAGCGCGCCCAGGATCTGCTGACCCAGGCTCCCTCGCCCGTGGACGAGAAGCAGCTGCGCGAGCTGCACATCAAGCTGCGCAACCCCATGGTGGTCACCACCGAGGCTTGATTGCCAAGCTCCCCGTGAACAGCGCCGGTCGCTGTTCACACCCGAGCGCCAGTTCGCGAAAGCGGCTGGCGCTTTTTTGTTGCTTTGAAATTGGGAGCTGCTTACGCTTGTCAATCTTGGATTTCAGATAGTTTTTTCTATGAATTCAATGAATGGAGAGCGGTTGCAGCTATGAATATTGATGGCTATCAAGCAGCAGGGCGACTCCGCATGCTGTCATCCTGGCCGCGCTAATATGCTGCGATGGAAGTCAGGCCCTACAAGATTCCGCAGTCCGTGCTGGTCGTGATCTACCGTGAAGACGGGAAGGTGTTGCTGCTGCGCCGCAGCATTGCGGCGCCCGAGGGCGAGCCTTTCTGGCAATCCGTCACGGGCAGCAAGGACAGCCTGGACGAGGACTGGCATGAAACCGCGGTGCGCGAGGTGCTGGAGGAAACCGGCATCGACGCGCTGGCGCCGGACTGTTGCCTGACCGACTGGGAACTCGAGAACGTCTACGCCATCTATCCTCAATGGCTGCATCGTTACGCGCCGGGTGTCAGCCATAACCAGGAGCGTGTCTTCGGCCTGCGTGTGCCGTCTCACCTGAGCGTGCACTTGAATCCCAGGGAGCACACCGCACATGATTGGCATGACTGGCGTGAGGCAGCCCAGCGCTGCTTTTCTTCTTCCAATGCAGAAGCTATTTTGCTGT
Source organism: Comamonas sp. C24C (assembly GCF_053345995.1). Taxonomy (NCBI): domain Bacteria; kingdom Pseudomonadati; phylum Pseudomonadota; class Betaproteobacteria; order Burkholderiales; family Comamonadaceae; genus Comamonas; species Comamonas sp. C24C. The sequence goes on from NZ_JBKFBC010000001.1 coordinate 384,301, forward strand.
TGCCGCGCTTCGAGCCGGCGCTGGCCGAGCGCCGGTGCAGGCAGCAGCCTTGAAACCATCAGTGCCTATGTCTGAAGTTCAGTTGTTCACACCGCCAGAGCCGCAGATCCTGCGCGTGGCCACCTACAACATTCACAAGGGTGTGCAGGGCCTGGGCCCTGCCAGGCGCTTGGAGATTCACAATCTGGGACTCGCGGTGGAGCAGCTCGATGCGGACATCGTCTGCCTGCAGGAAGTGCGCAAGATGAACCGCAAGGAGGAGCAGTATTTCGACCGCTGGCCCAATGTGCCGCAGGCCGAGTACCTGGCTCCCGAAGGCTACGAGTCCGTCTATCTGACCAATGCCTACACCCGGGACGGCGAGCACGGCAATGCGCTGCTCAGCCGCTGGCCGGTGATCGGCTACCAGCACGAGGACATCTCGGACCACCGCTTCGAGCAGCGCGGCCTTCTGCATGTGGAGCTGGACATCCACGGCAAGCGCGTGCACTCCATCGTCGTGCACCTGGGCCTGATTCCGGGCAGCCGCATTCGCCAGATTGCACTGCTGCAGCGCTTCATCGAGCGCGAGGTGCCTCCCAATGCGCCGCTGGTGGTGGCGGGCGACTTCAACGACTGGGGCAACCAGATCAAGCGCATGCTGGCGGGCTTCGGCCTGTTCGAGTACGAGGAGACGCAGGGCATTCTGACCTATCCCTCGCGGCTGCCGATTGCGCAGCTCGACCATATCTATGTGCGCGGCCTGACGCCGCTGGGGCTGCAGGTGCCCAAGGGGCGCATCTGGTGGCGCATGTCGGATCATCTGCCGCTGATCGCGGAGTTCAAGCTGTAGCAGCCCTGTGCCTTCCCCTTTCTCGCCATCTCTGGCTCCGGGTGCAGGCTGATTGAGTGATTGCTCCTGAAACAATAGCTTCCGACGCCTTGTGAATCTGCCTCTGGATGCCAAATCCTTTGTAGCTTCGGGAAGTTGATTCACTGGTACCATCCTTGGATGTTCAGAGATCTCGCCGATATGAAAAAAGACAACCAGGCCGAAGGTACGCCCGTCTCGGTCAAGATCCGCGAGCGGCTGCAGGCGGCGAACAAGCGTTTCCACGCCAACGACAATATTTCCGAATTCATCGAGCCCGGCGAGCTGGAGAAAATGCTGGACGAGGTGCAGGAGAAGATGCAGGGCGTGCTCGATTCCATGGTGATCGACACCGTGCACGACCACAACACCCGTGCCACGGCCCGCCGCGTGGCCAAGATGTATTTGAACGAGGTCTTCCGTGGCCGCTATGTGGCCCAGCCCGCGATCACCGAATTCCCCAATGCCGAGCACCTGAACGAGCTGATGATCGTCGGCCCGATCACCGTGCGCAGTGCCTGCAGCCACCACCTGTGCCCCGTGATCGGCAAGATCTGGATCGGCGTGCTGCCCAACAAGAACACCAATGTGATCGGCCTGTCCAAGTACGCGCGTCTGGTGGACTGGATCATGGGCCGTCCGCAGATTCAGGAAGAAGCCATCATCCAACTGGCCGATCTGATCATGGACAAGACCCGTCCCGACGGACTGGCCGTGGTCATGGAAGCCTCGCATTTCTGCATGTCCTGGCGCGGCGTGCGCGAGATGGACTCCAAGATGCTGAACTCCGTCATGCGCGGTGCCTTCCTCACCAACTCCGAACTGCGCCGCGAATTCCTCTCGCTCATAGCAGCCCGCAAGTAAATGATCCCCCCTGAGTCGCTGCGCGCCTTCCCCCAAGGGGGACGATGCCCTAGCTGCGAGGCGGCTCTTGCTCGGCATCCCTCTGACGGCTGGTGCCAGTTTTATGAGGTTTTGGCCATAGCTGGCCAGATGAGCAAATGAACTTTTCCTTTCAAAAGGCTGCGCGTCGCGCGGCCTTTTTGCATTTCCGGCTCCCATGTCCCTGCAAGCGTTCACTCTCATCATCCTGGCCGGCCTGATTCATTCGGGCTGGAACATCGTGGCCAAGAAGGCCGGCGGAGACGCCCGCTTTTCGCTCTACACCGCCATCTGCAACGCCGTCATCTGGCTGCCGCTGGGCTGGTGGCTGGGCAAGGATGTGGTGCCTGGCTGGGGCTGGATGGAGTGGGCATTCGTCACGGCCAGCGCCGTGCTGCATGTGGCTTATTTCATAGTGCTGCTGCGCGGCTATCGCGTGGCCGACCTGACGGTGGTCTATCCGCTGGCGCGCGGCAGCGGGCCGCTGATCTCCTCGCTGGTGGCCGTGATCTTTCTCGGCGAGCAGATCTCCACGCTGGGTGCTGCCGGTATTGCGGGCGTGGTGCTGGGCGTGTTTCTGATCGCGGGCGGCCCGCGCATGATTGTTGCCATCCGCGAGGGGCAGGATCTGGAGGCGCGCCAGCGCGTGCTGTCCGGTCTCTACTACGGCCTGCTGACGGGGCTGTTCATTGCCAGCTACACGGTGGTGGACAGCTATGCCGTCAAGATGCTGATGATGTCGCCGATTCTGGTGGACTATATGGGCAATCTGATCCGGCTGGTGATTCTGGCGCCACTGGCCGCCCGGGACTGGCCCGAGACCAAGCGCCTGTGGCGTCTGCAGTGGCGCTATGCGGCCGTGGTGGCGTTTTTCAGTCCGATTGCCTATGTGCTGGTGCTGTATGCGGTGCAAAGCGCGCCCATCTCCCATGTCGCGCCTGCACGCGAGGTGTCCATGCTGTTCGCAGCCCTGATCGGCGGCAGGCTGCTGGGCGAGGGCGACCGAGCCTTGCGCATCGCCGGTGCCATCATGATTGCCCTGGGCGTGACCGCTCTGGGGCTGGGTTGAAATGGGCGGATGTATCGAATTGGCCTGCAGCCTTTGCCGATGGATCGTAAGCCGCTGTTTTTTGAAGAGACCTGACAATGCCGACCTGGGAAGTTCTGATCACATTCTTTGGCGTGGCCCTGCTGCTGGGCCTGAGCCCCGGCCCCGACAATCTGTTTGTGCTGGTGCAATCGGCCCAGCGCGGCTGGCGCGTGGGGCTGTGCGTGGTGGCGGGCCTGTGTCTGGGCATTGTCGGGCACACGGCGGCGGTGGCACTGGGCCTGGCGGCCGTGGTGGCGGCATCGCCCATGCTGTTCACGGTGCTCAAGCTCTGCGGTGCTGCCTATCTGGCCTATCTGGCCTGGGGGGCCTGGCGTGCGCCCGTGCATGTTGAGGAAACTGCCAGGGCGCAGACCGAGCGCGATGTGCTGAGCTTGAGAGCCGCCATGCGCTGGATGGGCCGCGGTGTGGTCATGAACCTCACCAATCCCAAGGTGCTGATCTTCTTTCTGGCCTTTCTGCCCCAGTTCACCGACCCCGCACGCGGCAGCGTCGCGCTTCAGGTCATGGTGCTGGGCTGCGTGTTCATGCTGGCGGCCTGGCTGGTGTTCGGCTCCATCGCCTGCTTTTCGGGTCTGTTCGGTCAGCTGCTGCAGCGCTCCGCCAGCGCCCAGCGCTGGCTCAACCGCATTGCCGCCACCGTCTTCGGCGCGCTGGCGCTGCGCCTGGTGATGGTGCAGCGGTAGCGAGGGACAGGGCCTAGCGATGCTGGTGGCGAAACTCCTGCGTTTTTCCTCCGTATCCATAGGCCGCAGCACGCGCATCGATCAGATGCACATAGGAGACCTCGTGCAGTCTGGGCAGCAAGCCCGCCATGGTCTGGTGAACGGCCTCCAGATAGAGCGCTTTTTCCGCCTTGGTATTGGTTTCGTCGGTGATGCTGATACCCAGGTAGAACGAGCTATGGCCGGTTTCGGCCAGGGTCCGGCCGTCGATCCACCATGTATCGGCAGGCACATACCGAATGGAAATGGCGATGAGCTCGGGCTGCTTGTGCAGGATGTCCCGGGTCAGGCGCGCAATCTGCGAGCTGACTTCGCGGCTGAGCTGGGCATTGGCTTGTCCCGATAGCTGGATGTCGATATGTGGCATGGCATTGTCCCTGAATGGGTTGGTGAAGACAGTCTCATTCTGTGGACTCTCTATCCATTTGGAAAACGGAAAGATATGATTGATATCTCCGGTTTTTCCGATGGATAGAACATGGCCTCTCTCGAAATTTCCCAGTTGAGAACCCTGATTGCGGTGAGCGAGGCCGGCAGCCTGACAGCGGCCGCACCCCGGTTGTTTCTGTCTCAATCTGCGGTCAGCGAGCAGATCCGGAAACTGGAGGACTGTGTGGGTCAGCAGCTGCTGCTGCGCGGCAAGGCCGGTGTGACGCCGACCGGAAGCGGTCTGCAGTTGCTCGAGCATGCCCGCCGGATCACGGCCATGGCCGACGAGGCGCTCCTGGACTTGCGTGGAGAGTCCCTGCGCGGACGGATCCGCCTGGCGGTGACGGACTACTTCAAGCCCGCCCTGCTGGCCCGGATGCTGAAGCAGCTGGCGCATATTCATCCAGGCGTGCGCATGGAGGTGAGCGTGTTGCGCAGCGTCGAGGTGCACGCAGCCGTGTCTTCAGGTCGCAGCGATCTCGGCCTGGTGATGTCGCTGGACAGCGCACAGACGCAGCTGCAGCCCATGGGCTCCAGTGAGGCGCTGGTGTGGGCCAGTGCGCCGGGCTGGCAGCAGGCAGGGCCGCTGCCGCTGCTGGTGCTGCCGCAGAGTTGCGCCTTGCATCAGCTGGCAATCCGGGAGTTGGAAAAGCGGGCCATTGCGTATGAGATCGCGCATCAGGCCTCGGGCGTTGCAGGGCTGCAATCGGCCATCGCTGCAGGCCTGGGGGTGGCCTGCATCAATGCCTCGGCGCTGGGAGAGGGTGTGGTGCAGGTTCCGGCGGAACTGAACCTGCCCGGCCTGCCCCGGGTCTGGTTTGGTTTGCTGCCGGCGAAAGGCGAGGAGCCGGAACTGTTGGGGCAGGTGCGCGCGCTGCTGCTGCAGCAGTGGTCGTTCTGAGCCAGGGCTCCTGCGGGCAGGCCGGTGCTAGCCCCAGGACAACGCCGAGAGATCGTTCACAAACACCGGCATGTCCTTCCACAGCCCGCGCAGCTTCTTGTTCGCCACGGTCACCCATTGCGGGGTGTAGAGAAAGCCATGCACCGAGTCGTGGGCCAGCAGGCGTTGGGCATCGCCAAGCAGGCGTGCGCGATCGGCAGGGCGCGGTGTGCTCTTGATTTTGTCGAACAGCTCGTTGAACTCCTTGGACTGGTAGCCCCAGTAGTAGTCGGGCTTGGCGAAGTTGCCCAGATCAAACGGCTCGACATGCGAAATGATGGTCAGGTCGTAGTTCTTGTTGGTGTAGGTGCCAGACAGCCATTGCGCCCACTCCACGTTCTGCAGCTTGAGCTGGATGCCGATCTTGGCCAACTGGGCCGCAATCAGCTCGCCGCCCTGACGCGCATAGGGCGCGGGCGGCAGCGTCATGGTCAGCGTCAGCGGCGTCTTGATGCCGGTTTCGGCCATCAGTGCCTTGGCTTTTTCCAGATCGAAAGGGTTTACGCCCGTGGTGTCCACATAGCCAAAGGCCGTGGGCACGTAGTAGCTGCCGATGGGCACGCCATAGCCGTCTGCGGCGCCGGCAATCACGGCCTTGCGGTCGATGGCGGCGGCAATGGCGCGGCGCACGCGGATGTCGTTCAGGGGCTTGCGAGCATTGTTGATGGCCAGAATGGTCTTGGCGCGCGAGTTGCTCACCACCACCTGAAAGCGGGCATTGGCCTTGAACTGAGGCACGCTGCGCGGCGAGACGCGCGGGAAGGCATCGACATCGCCGGCCAGGAGTGCGGCAACCTGCGCTGCGGGGTCGGGAATGAAGCGGAACACGGCGCGCTTGATGCGAATGCCCGTGGCCGAGCGGTAGCCGGGCCAGGCGCTCAGCGTGACCGATGCGCCCCTGGCCCAGGCCGACAGCTGGTAGGGGCCGGTGCCCACGGGCTTGGCAGCATTGGTGGCGGCACTCTTGGGCTCGACGATGATGGACGTGGCCTGTCCCATCATGAACAGAAAGTCGGGGTCGATTTCCTGATTGCTCAGCACCACCGTGTGCTCGTCAACGACCTTGGTGCTCAGATTGGCAAAAGTGCGCTTGTCCTTGTTGGTGCTCTTGTCAGCCGCCGCACGGTCGAACGAGAACTTGACGGCTGCGGCGTTGAAGGGCTCGCCGTTCTGGAACTTCACGTCCTTGCGCAGGCGGAAGGTATAGGTCTTGAGGTCGGAGGAGACCTCCCAGCTCTCGGCCAGCAGTGGCGAGACGCTGCCGTCGGCATTGATTTTGGTCAGGGTTTCGAACACGTTGTAGAGCACGACTTCGGCAATCGAAGAGGCGGCTCCGGCCGTGGGGTCGAGTCCTGGTGGCTCCAGGGTCATGGCCAGCGTGACACTGTCTTTTCTGGCCTGGGCGAGAGCCGGCCAGGTGGCGAACAAGGGCAAGCTGGCAGCCGAGCTGGCCAGCAAGGAGCGACGATTGAACATCAACAAAGTCTCCGATGGGGGCAGGCCGCAAGCGGCCCGCAAAAGCGCTGCAAGTCATCGCGGGGAGCGGACTTGTTTCCCATGCGTTTTTACACCAGTCGCAACCGTCTTTGCGGGGGCTGCCGGTATATCGCTGCCGGGAGTGTGAACAACTGTTCGCCGTGCGGCTTCAGAGGACTCGCGGCGCAGCCCGGACCAGGGCTTGGGTATAGGGGTGAGCTGGGGCGGAAAACAGCTGGCGCGGCGTGCCGCGCTCCACCACCAGGCCCTGATGGAGCACCAGAACCTGATCGCAGACATGCTGCACCACGGCCAGATCATGGCTGATGAACAGATAGGACAGGCCCAGCTCGCGCTGCAAGTCCTGCATGAGATTGAGCACCTGGGCCTGCACGGAGACATCGAGTGCACTGACCGGCTCGTCGGCCACGATCAGGCGGGGCCGGGTGATCAGGGCGCGGGCAATCGCGATGCGCTGGCGCTGGCCACCGGAGAACTCGTGCGGATATTTGTCGGCATCCTGCGCGCGCAGACCCACCTGTTCCAGCACCTCCAGTACCTGAAGACGCCGCGCCTCGCGGCCGGGTTTCTTGTTCAGGGTTGCCAGCGGCTCGCTGACGATGCGCTCCACCGTCATGCGCGGGTCCAGCGACCCATAGGGGTCCTGAAACACCATCTGGAAGTCGCGCCGCGCTGCGCGCAGCGCCTGTTCGTCAAGCTGATGCAGATTGCGGCCCAGCAGCTCCACCGTGCCCTCGCTGGGGCGATCCAGTGCCATGACCAGGCGCGCCAGCGTGGATTTGCCCGAGCCCGATTCGCCGACCACGCCCAGACTCTGTCCCGCCGGCAATTCAAAGCTCACGCCGCGCAGCGCCTGCAGCGGCTCGGGCCTGTGCCACAGCGATGTGCGCGGGCGCGAATAGGCTCGTTTCAGGCCGCTGGCCCTCAACAGCATTTCGCTGGAGGCTCCTGTCGCGCCGGTAGCGCCCGGCCCGTTCATGCCTTGGCTCCTTGGGCCAGTACCTGCTCATACAGGCAGCGCGCCACATGGGGCTGGCGCCAGAAGGCCAGAGAGGCCGGTGCCGCCATGCTGGGCTGGTGCAGGGTGCGGGCCGGGGGCGGCTGCACATAGCAGTCGTCCCGGGTGTGGGGGCAGCGGCCTGCAAACGGACAGCCTGCGGGCAGGTCCACGAGCTCCGGTACTGCGCCTGCGATGGTGGGCAGATGGCCCGCAGCTGGCGCGGCCTGGAGCTGCGGCCGGGCTGCGAACAGGCCGCGCGTATAGGGGTGGGCGCGCCTGGCGAACACGGCTTCCGTCATGCCGGACTCGACCACGGTGCCGCCATACATGACCAGCAACTGCTCCACATTCTGGGCAATCACGCCCAGGTCGTGGCTGATGAGCACCAGCGCCATGGAGTGCTCGGCCACCAGCTCCTGCAGCAGATCCAGAATGCGCTGCTGCACCGTCACATCCAGGGCGGTGGTGGGTTCGTCGGCCACCAGCAGATCGGGTCCGCAGGCCAGAGCCATGGCAATCATGATGCGCTGGCGCTGGCCGCCGGAGAACTGGTGCGGGTAGTCGTCCAGCCTCTGTGCGGCCTGTGCAATACCCACGCGCTCCAGCAGCTCGGTGGCGCGGGCGCGGGCCTGGGCGCGGCTCATGCCCAGATGCAGGCGCAGCGGCTCTGCCACCTGGCGGCCGATGCCGTGCACGGGGTTGAGGGCGCTCATGGGTTCCTGAAACACCATGGCCATGCGGTTGCCGCGCAGCGCACAGAGCCGGCGCTCGCTCAGGCCCAGCAGCTCCTGGCTGTCCAACTGGATGCTGCCGTCCACCTGGGCATGTTCGGGCAGCAATCCAAGCAGCGCCAGTGCCGTCAGCGATTTGCCGCAGCCCGATTCGCCGATCAGGCCCAGCGTGGCACCGCGCTCCAGTGTGAAGCTCACATCGCGCACGGCCTGGGCACGGCCACGATGAGTTTGCAGATTGATGGTGAGGTTGGAGACTTCGAGCAAAGCCATGTTGATTCAGCGCTCGCGTGTCAGTCGGGGGTCGAGCAGGTCGCGCAGACCGTCGCCCAGCAGGTTCAGGCCCAGCACCGACAGCGCAATCGCCACGCCGGGCCAGACGGCCAGCAGCGGTGCCTGGAACATCAGGGTCTGGGCTTCGCTGAGCATGCGCCCCCAGGAGGGCTCGGGCGGCTGCGTGCCCAGGCCCAGATAGGACAGGGCAGCCTCGGCCAGAATGGCCAGTGCGAACTGAATGGTGGCCTGCACGACCAGTACCGAGGCAATATTGGGCAGCACATGGCGCAAGGTGATGGCCGTGCGGCTTTGCCCGCAGGCGCGTGCCGCCATCACATAGTCGCGCGACCAGACGGCATTGGCCGAGGCGCGGGTGATGCGCGCAAACGTGGGGATGTTGAAGATGCCGATGGCGATGATGGCATTGACCATGCCCGGCCCGTAGACGGCCGTGAGCATGATGGCCGACAGCAAGGCAGGGAAGGCAAAGGTGAAGTCCGCCAGCCGCATGATGATTTCCTCGACCCAGCCGCGGCATGCGGAAGCGATCAGACCCAGCAGCACGCCCAGCGCCAGTCCTATGCCCACGGCAATCAGGCCCACCGCAATCGAGGCGCGCGCGCCGACCAGAATCTGCGAGGCCAGGTCGCGCCCGAAGGCGTCGGTGCCCAGCCAGTGCCGGCTGCTGCTGGCCTGCAGGGCGGCGTCCATGTCCATCTCGTAGGCCGAGCCCGGCGTCCAGACAAAAGACAGCAGTGCGGCGGCAATCAGCAAGGCCGTGAGCAAGGCACCGAGCACAAAGCTGCGGTGCTGCCTGGCGCGCTGGCCAAGGCCGAGCGGCTTTGTGCGCGAGAAGGCGCGTGTCGGGTAGTCGGGCACGCGAAAGCGGGTATCGGTCTGCCTGCTCATAGGTCGCTGGCTTTGAGGCGGGGGTCGATGGCGGCATAGAGCACATCGACGACAAAATTCACCACCACCACCATGGCCGCCAGCAGCAGCACGCAGTTGCGCACCACGATCACGTCGCGGTTGGAGATGGATTGGAAGATCAGCCGGCCCAGGCCCGGCAGATAGAACACGTTCTCCACCACGATGGTGCCGGCCAGCAGATTGGCGAACTGCAGGCCCATGACGGTGACGACGGGAATCATGGCGTTGCGCAGCACATGGCGCCAGAGCGCCGCGCCGCGTGACAGTCCCTTGGCACGGGCGGTGCGCACAAAGTCCTCGCGCAGCACTTCCAGCACCGCAGAGCGCGTGATGCGCGCCAGGATGGCCGACTGCACCACGGCCAGCGACACGGCGGGCAGCAGCAGCGCCTGCAGCGCGGGCAGCAGGCCGCCGCCGGTTTCCTCGCTCCAGCCCGGAAAGCCGCCGGCCGAGAACCATTGCAGCTTGACCGAAAACAGCAGGATCAGAAGAATCGCAAACCAGAAATTGGGAATGGCAATGCCGATCTGGGCCAGGCCCATCAGGCCCACATCGCCCCAGCGCTTGTGGTTGGCGGCGGCCAGCACGCCCGCCGCAATGGCCAGCACGGCGGTGATGCACATGGCCATGACGGCCAGCGGCACGGTCACCGCAAGGCGCTCCCAGACCAGCTCGGTCACGGCGGAGCCATAGGCATAGCTGTTTCCCATATCGCCCTGCAGCAGGCCGCTGATCCACTGCCAGTAGCGCGTCAGCGCAGGTTGGTCCAGGCCCAGTTGCTGCGTCATGGCGGCCACGGCCTCGGGCTCGGCATCGGGGCCCATGAGCATCTGGGCGGCATTGCCGGGCAGGACTTCCAGCACGGCAAACACCACGATGGAGGCGCCTATCAATGTGGCAATCAGCGTGAGCAGGCGTTTGAGCAAGAAGATGCTCATGGCGTGAGGCGTTGTTTCATCGTGAAGTGGGCGCAGGCGGCGTGTGCGTGCTGCGCAGCATAGCGGCCATTGTGCCGTTTCCTGGAGGTGCAGGCTTTGTCCCGGGTGCAGCCATGTCTTGGGGAGCTTGGGATAATGTGGGCCGATACCGAGAACTGCACAGGAGCTGGCACATGGCATTGATGATTACCGATGAATGCATCAACTGTGATGTGTGCGAGCCCGAGTGCCCTAACGATGCCATCTATATGGGCGAGGAGTTCTACGAAATCGACCCGCACAAGTGCACCGAATGCGTAGGGCATTTTGACGAGCCGCAGTGCGTGCAGATCTGCCCTGTGGCCTGCATACCGGTGAACCCCGAATACATCGAAAGCCATGAGGTGCTGTTCAAAAAATATGAGCAGCTTACGCAGGCCAAGAAAGAAAGTTAAGGCTTTTAGGGGCTGAATTCTTTGTATATCAAGCGTAAATAGCTCCTGATTCAGGAGCTATTTTTCATTCTGCCCCAGGTTCAGGCTTCGCCACCTGCAGGCTGGACGGCATCGGGCGCCGGCTTGCGGGCAGGCTTGGGGCGGGGCGCCTTGGTGGTGTGGATGGCCAGAGTGGCCTTGTCCATCTGGCCTGCCACCATCTCGGGCCAGGCCTTGAGCGAATGCGCGATGGCGTCTTCGATCAGCTTGAGCTGGTCGGGGGCCGGTTTTTTGAGCACCCAGCTGGCGACCTCGCCCTTGTGGCCGGGGTGGCCTATGCCCACGCGCAGACGCCAGTAATTGGGCGAGCCCAGCTGGGCATGGATATCGCGCAAGCCGTTGTGGCCGCCATGGCTGCCGCCGAGCTTGAGCTTGACCACGCCGGGTTCGAAGTCCAGCTCGTCATGCACGACCAGGATTTCCTCGGGCTGGATCTTGAAGAAGCGCGCCAGCGTGCCTACCGACTTGCCCGAGAGATTCATGAAGGTCTGCGGCTCCAGCAGCCAGACGGTCTGGCCGTGGATGTTGGTGCGGGCCATCAGTCCCCAGTAGCTGCGTTCGGGAACCAGACTGACCTTGAGTTCGCGCGCCAGCGCATCAATCCACCAGAAGCCGGCATTGTGCCGGGTGTCTTCATATTCAGGGCCGGGATTGCCGAGGCCGACAAACAGTTTGATCATTGCTGGATTATCTTCTTGCTAGCAAAGCTGGGCTGGCACGCTGGTTCTGCGTGGCCCAAAGAAAAAGCCCACCGAGGTGGGCCTTTTCTTGGAGTACAGCGGCAGGCGCCGTACCGAAGACACAAGAATTACTTCTTGCCCTTCTTGGCGGGAGCAGCTGCGGGAGCAGGTGCGGCGCCTTCGGCAGGAGCCACTTCGGGCAGCTTGATGGAGATCAGCGAAGGGTTCTTGTTGGCGCCACGCACCACAGCCTTCACGCCGTTGGGCAGCTTCAGAGCTTGCAGGCCCAGCACGGACTTGGAAGTCAGGGCGCTCAGGTCCACCTTGATGAACTCGGGCAGGTTTGCGGGTTCGCAGATCACTTGCAGTTCGTGCATCAGAGGAGTCACGGTGCAGTTCTCGACCTTCACGGCGGGGGATTCAGCAGCGCCTTCGAAGTGCAGGGGCACGTTCATGTGCAGCTTGGTGTTGCCGTCCACGCGCTGGAAGTCGATGTGTTGCACCAGCTTCTTGTAGGGGTGGAACTGCACGTCGCGCAGCACGACCTTGGTCACTTGACCGTTGATTTCCATGTCCAGGATGCTGGAGTGGAAAGCTTCCTTGTGCACAGCGTGCCACAGGGCGTTGTGATCGATTTCGATCAGTTGGGCTTCACCAGCACCGTAGACGATACCGGGGGTCTTGCCCGACAGACGCAGACGGCGGCTCGCACCCGTACCTTGCTTGGCGCGCTCAGTAGCGACGAATTGCATAACTAACTCCTAGATGGACGGACCGCGACCAGTCTCGCCCGATTGATAAAAGAATCTGCACCTTGCAGCAAGGCCGTGGATTCTTGCGGTGGCCTCGAAACGGTCAAACCTCCCGAAGGAGGTTTGCTTGGGCTCGAAGCTGAAAAACCAGAGATTTTAAGCGGTAAACAGACTGCTCACCGAATCACCTGTGGAAATGCGGTGAATTGTCTCGGCAAACAGGCCGGCTACGGACAGCTGGCGAATCTTGCCGCACTGCTGGGCTGCGGGGCTCAGAGGAATGGTGTTGGTCACAACCACTTCGTCCAGAGCGCTGCCGTTGCCGATGCGTTCCAGGGCCGGGCCCGAGAAGATGGGGTGCGAGCAGTAGGCGTACACGTTCTTGGCGCCGCGCTGCTTGAGCACTTCGGCAGCCTTCACCAGCGTGCCGGCGGTGTCGATCATGTCGTCCATGATCACGCAGTTGCGGCCGTCGATATCGCCGATCACGTGCATGACTTCGGACACGTTCGCCTTGGGGCGGCGCTTGTCGATGATGGCCAGATCGCAACCCAGTTCCTTGGCCAGGGCGCGAGCACGCACCACACCGCCAACGTCGGGGGAGACGACGATCAGGTCTTCGTAGTTCTTCTGACGCAGATCACCCAGCAGCACAGGGGTGGCGTAGATGTTGTCCACGGGAATGTCGAAGAAGCCCTGGATCTGGTCGGCGTGCAGGTCCATGGTCAGGACGCGCTCGACGCCAACTGCCTGCAGCATATTGGCCACCACCTTGGCGGTGATGGGCACGCGGCTGGAGCGGGGGCGGCGATCCTGGCGGGCATAGCCGAAGTAGGGGATCACGGCGCAGATGCGCTCGGCCGATGCGCGCTTGAGGGCATCGACCATGACCAGCAACTCCATCAGGTTGTCGTTGGTCGGTGCGCAGGTGGACTGAACCACGAAAACGTCACGGGCGCGAACGTTCTGCTTGATCTCGACCGCGACTTCCCCATCGGAGAAACGGCCAACGTCGGCAGCACCCAGGGTGGTGCCGAGGTGCTTAACAATCTCTTCGGCCATGCCAGGATTGGCATTGCCCGTGAAGACCATGAAATCAGAGTGATGTGAATGCATTGTGCGTCCCAGTGCTGTGGGTTGCTATGACGCAAGAAGATGTTTGGCAGGGGAAGAAGGATTCGAACCTTCGCATGCCGGAATCAAAATCCGGTGCCTTAACCAACTTGGCGACTCCCCTACACAGGCCTTTTGTCGAAGACAAACAGCCTTATAACTTGTTCTCTGGAATCCAGCTGTGAAGTGGGTGTTTTTCCAGATTTTTGCAAACCCTGATCTGCCAGCTGCCTGGGGCAGTGCTCAGATCAATGTTTTGCGTGATCGGTGCAAATACTGCACTTCCCGAGCCCGTCATTCTAGCATGCAATTTCAGTGATTCGAGCCATTCTCTGACTTTCTTCACTTCAGGCTGCAGACCTTCAGCGACGGGCTGCAAGTCGTTTCGGCCAAAACCGAAGTGATTCGCAGCGAAGTCGAAGATTGTAGCAGGCTTTGTATCGCGCTTCAGTGACTCGCTGGAAAAAATTCCTGCGGTCTCCAGGCCCTGTTCGGGTTTGACCACCAGGAACTGCTGCTGCGGCAGGGCGTCGCCGTCTGTCAGCGGGGTGATGACTTCACCGATACCGCTGACCCAGGTCGAGTGGCCGCAAAGAAAGAAGGGGACGTCGGCGCCGAGCTTCAGGCCAATGCTTTGCAGTTCCTGGCGCGAGAGCTTCAGATTCCAGAGACGGTTCAGCGCTATCAGCGTGCTGGCTGCATCGGACGAGCCGCCGCCCATGCCGGCCTGGGCCGGCAGCTGCTTTTCAATGCCTATGCGCACGCCTTGGGTGCAGCCTGTGGCCTGCTGCAGGGCGCGGGCCGCGCGGGTGATCAGATCGTCGGCGGGCAGGGCGATGCCGTTGAGGTCCTCGCGGCTGATCTGGCCGCAGGCCGTGCGCTCGAAATGCAGCACATCATGCCAGTCGATGAGCATGAAGACGGATTCCAGCAGGTGATAGCCATCAGGCCTGCGGCCGGTGATGTGCAAAAAGAGGTTGAGCTTGGCCGGGGCCGGCACGTCATAGAGCGAGTGCATGGCGTGTATGTGTCAGTCAAAAAAACGGTGCGGCGATGGCGCCGGGCTGCTGGCGGGTCAGCGAGCGTCCTGGTCGAGAACAATGCGCAAGGATGCCTCGGGGGGCGGGCTGGTGCGGTCGGCGCGCAGACGGCCCTCGCCGATGCGGGAAAGATCGGTTTGCCAGCCGCTGACGGCAGTGTTTCTGCCTTGCAGCCAGTCGAACAGGGCTGCAACGGGGATTTCGCTGCCGGTCATCCGGCTGATGAGTTCGGGCAGGGAGTCGGACTGGGTGATCTGATCGCCCTGCTGCAAGGTGGCTCCGGCACGTGTCCATTGGAGCCGGGCCATGATGGAGCCCAGGGGATTGAAGACCAGCAAGGTACCGCTTTCGGGCTGACCTTGTAATTCGAAGCCGGCGCTGAAGGATTGTTGCTGAGCATCCTGAACTTGTAGCGCCATGCGGCCGGACCAGTGGTGGCTGGCCGTTGCATCGAGCTGCAGCTGCCGCACGGGCTGGGCGCAGCCGCCGAGCATGAGCGCTCCCAGGGCCAGCCCGAGGGCCGGAAGCATCTTCAAGAAGGTCGGGCGGCGCTTCATGGCGTCACTTTGAGGCGTTTGAGTGTTTCCAGCAGCGTGTCATTGCTGCTGTCCGCCTTCAGGCCCTGGCGCCATACGAGCTGGGCGCGGTCCTGCTTGCCCTGGGCCCAAAGGACTTCTCCCAGGTGGGCGGCAATCTCTGCATCCTGGCGCTTGGCATAGGCCTGCTCCAGCAGCTTCTCGGCTTCGTTCAGATTGCCGCGGCGGAAATTCACCCAGCCCAGGCTGTCGGTGATGAACGGGTCGCCGGGCTCCATGTCCAGAGCAGTCTGTATCAGGGTCTGGGCTTCTTCCAGCTTGATATTGCGATCCGCATAGGAGTAGCCCAGTGCGTTGTATGCATGCTTGAAGTCGGGGGCGCGCTTGATGATGTCGCGCAGCAGGCGCTCCATCTCGCTGAAATTGCCGGCTCGCTCTGCCAGCATGGCGGTGTCGTAGGCCAGTTCCACATCATCAGGGAACTGGCTCAGCAGCTGGGCCTGCAGTGCATAGGCTTCCTTGTTCAGACCGGCATCGCGCAGCAACTGCACCTCGGCAATCTGCTTGAGGCGCTTCTGGTTGGGGCCGTTGGCTGGAATGGCCTGGATCAGGGCGCGAGCTTCCTTCACCTTGCCCTGGCGGGCCAGCAGATCGGCGCGGCGGGCCTGCACGCTGAGCAGGTTGGCGGAGTCGGGGATGCGCTGCAGATAGATGTCGGCTTCATCGTAGCGCTGGCGTTTTTCTGCCAGATCGGCCCTGAGCAGATAGAGCTGGGATTCGCCGGCGGAGCGGCCCACGCCTTCAGGCAGTTTGGGCAGCAGGGAGCTGAACTGTGTCAGGGATGTGTCGGCAGCATCCAGCTCGTTGTCCTGCAGTTGCAGATTGGCGAGCATGGCCCAGGCTTCGGGGAACTCGGGCGCTTCGCGGGTGATGAGCTGCAACTGGTTCTTGGCATCGGCATTGCGCTTTTGTCCCAGCAGCACGCGGGTATAGGTCAGGCGCAACTGCGGCGAGTGATTCTTTTCCAGATAGCGCTTGACCAGCGGCTCCACTTCGGCCGAGCCCGATTCCAGTAGCTCCATGGCCAGCAAGGCGATTGCGCCTGATTCGGGGCTCAGCTTGGCGCCGTTCTGCAAGGCTTGCAGTGCGGCAGGCTTCTGGCCGGCTATCAGGCGCATATGACCTATGGTCGCCCAGGCCATGGGGCCATTCTGCGGGTCCTTGAGGTCGATCTCCAGCGCCTGCTCGACCACATCGGCGGCCAGGGGCTTGTCCGAGGCATTGTTGTAGAGCTGGGTGATGGCCAGAAAAGTGGCGCTGCGATTGGCTTGCGGGGTCAGCTCGACCTCGCGGCGCAGATAGCTGGCCGAGTCTGCGATGCGGTTCATCACCACCAGGATGCGCAGCACGGCGCGATTGGCGGCGCGTGACTCGGGGTAGGCTTCCAGCCAGGCGCGGGCATTGCGCAGGGCACGGTCACCCGAGCGGGACTGGACGGCAAGCTCGGTGGCGCGGCGATAGAGGTTTTCGTTGTTGCTGCTGCGCGCCGCTTCCATCATCAGGGCCTGGGCGTCGGTGAGGGCGCCTTCCTGGGCGGCCATCTCTCCCACCAGAATCTCGTAGAACAGCTCGGCAGACAGGGCCGCTTGCTCATTCTCACGCTCGGCGGCCCGTTCGAGATCGGTGCTTTGCTCGATCTTGTCCTGCTGGGGCGGCGGGTCGGCAGGCTGGGCGGATGCGATTGCCGATCCCATGGCCACAACGGCAGCCACGGCGAGTCCCTGAAAACGTAGAGGATGAACCATCGGCTCATAATAATCCAAGCTTGTTGAACACTTGGCGAAGAAGAGATTGCATGCCTGAGTTACCCGAAGTCGAGGTCACGCGCCGCTCTTTTGCAGACCGTATTGCGGGCGCGCAGATTGAAGCCGCCACCCTGGGAAAGCCCCTGCGCTGGCCTCTGGGCCTGCAACCGCAGGCGCTTGCCGGCAGAGTGGTGCTGGGGGTGCGCAGACGCGGCAAGTATCTGCTGGTGGACCTGAGTGAAGGCCTGCTGCTCATGCACCTGGGCATGTCGGGCAGTCTGCGCTTCGCGGGCAGTGACGAGGCGCCGCTGGGCGATGGCGGGCCGCATGATCACTTCGACCTGCAGACATCGCGCGGCTTGCTGCGCCTGCATGATCCGCGCCGTTTCGGTGCCGTAGTCTATGTTCCGGGCGAGAGCGATGCCCTGGCGCGCAAGCTGCTTGACCATCTCGGCATGGAGCCGTTGAGCGAGGGGTTCACGCTGGCGGCCTTCAAGGCCGGGCTGGCCGCCAGCCGTTCTCCCATCAAGCAGTTGCTGCTCAGCGGCAGCGTGGTTGTGGGTGTCGGCAATATCTATGCCTCCGAGGTGCTGTTTCTGTCGCGTATTCACCCGGCAACCCCGGCGCGCGATGTGGGGGCGCGCAAGGTCAGGGCTTTGTATGAGGCCATTCGCGCCGTGCTGGCCTTGGCGGTGGAAAAAGGCGGCACCACCTTGCGCGACTTTTCCGCTGCCAACGGCATGGAAGGGCATTTCCAGCTGCAGGCCCAGGTCTATGGCCGCGATGGCCTGCCCTGCACGCATTGCGGCGCAGCCATACGGCTCATGCGCCAGGGGCAGCGCAGTACCTATTACTGCGCCAGCTGCCAGAAAGGCGCGAAAACTCTCTGAATTTGATAGCAAATACCTTAGATTGAGTATGCGTTCAACCCTGTTTTGAGGTCACAATTCCAGGCCGGGCCTGATATGTCTCGGAGCTGTCGTCAATGCATCGGGACGGGCGCTGTTTCGTGCCGCCGATCGCAGATACTTCACAGTGATAAATATCAGGCCGGACTCTGGAAGAGCCGTAGATGCCGTCAAGGGGCAATGCTATATATTGATCAGGCGGCCAGCCTTGTCTGGCCTGCCGACTCAGACAAACAAGAGGGGTAGATGTGTCAGCTTCATTCAACGAGCAGTTCGGTCAGTATGGCGCGTGGCGACGAGGCTTTGCCACCCAGCTGCAGGAGTTGCGTGAATGGTTGATTGCCCAGGATCTGCTGGACGCCTCGGTGCAGGAGCGCTTGCAGAGGCTGGAAGAGCAGATGCGCTCGGACAAGGTCATGGTGGCCTTTGTGGCCGAGTTCTCGCGTGGCAAGTCCGAGCTGATCAATGCCGTCTTCTTCGCCCATTACGGCCGCCGGCTGATGCCGGCCAGCGCCGGTCGCACCACCATGTGTCCGGCGGAACTGGGCTGGGAGCCCGAGCTGCCGCCCTGCCTGCGTCTGCTGCCCATCGATACCAGAGAGTCGCCGGAGAGCCTGGGCCAGTGGCGCATGCGCGCCGATGCCTGGGTGCAGCACCCGCTGGATATCGCCAATGCGCAGCAGATTGCGGACACCCTGGCCAAGGTTGCCGAGGTGCGCAAGGTCTCCATCGACCAGGCCAGGGCCTGGGGCTTCTGGCATGACGACGAGACTGCCGACAATCCCATGGTCGATGCCGACGGCTGGGTCGAAGTGCCCATGTGGCGCCATGCCCTGATCAATATGCCTCACCCTCTGCTTAAGCAGGGGCTGGTGATTCTCGACACTCCCGGGCTGAATGCCGTGGGGGCCGAGCCGGAGCTGACGGTCAATCTGATACCCCAGGCGCATGCCGTGGTCTTTGTGCTGGGGGCCGATACCGGCGTGACCAAGTCCGATTTGGCCATCTGGCGCGATCATGTGCTGCCGGCAGGGGCAGGCAAGGTCGGGGACGACGAAGCGCTGGCTGCGTCGCGTCTGGTGGTGCTCAACAAGGTGGATACGCTGTGGGACAGCCTGAGCTCCGGTGCCCAGGTGCAGGCTCAGCTGCGCCGCCAGCAGCAGGACTCGGCCCAGTTGCTGGGGGTGGCGCTGGAGCGCGTGCTGCCCGTCTCGGCCCAGAAGGGGCTGGTGGCCAAGGTGGGGCACAACGACAGCCTGCTTCAGGCCAGCGGACTGCCCGCCTTCGAGGACCTGCTGGCCAACGGCATCATGGGACAGCGCCAGAAAGTGCTGCAGACCGCCATGCGCACCAATGTGCAGCAGCTGCAGTCGCAGGTGGAGCGCGTCATCAATATGCGCCGCGGCGATCTTGATGATCAGCTGGCCGAACTTTGCGGTCTGCGCGGCAAGAATGCGACGGTGATCGCCAGCATGCGCTCCCGCATCGAGGCCGAGCACAAGGAGTTCGACCAGAGCGCCAGCCGCATCCAGGCCATGCGCAACATCCATATGCGCATGCTCAAGGAGCTTTTCCAGCTGTTGAGTTCGACCACATTGAAGGCCGAGCTGTCGGAGCTCAAAGAGACCCTGGATCAACGCGGGCTCAAACTGGGCCTGCGCAATGTCTATGAGCGGACCTTCGGGCGTCTGCATGCCGTGGCTGCCAGGGTGCAGGTCCAGGCCGATGAAATCCAGACCATGATGAGTGCCTCGTTCAAGGAGCTCAATGCGGAGTTCGGTTTCTCCCTGCAGACGCCGCCGCAACTGGTGCTGTC
This sequence comes from Comamonas sp. C24C, assembly GCF_053345995.1. NCBI lineage: Bacteria > Pseudomonadati > Pseudomonadota > Betaproteobacteria > Burkholderiales > Comamonadaceae > Comamonas > Comamonas sp. C24C. The sequence goes on from NZ_JBKFBC010000001.1 coordinate 403,730, forward strand.
CGAGTTCAGGGACGACTTGCGCGGCATCGAGGGCAGCTACACCCAGTACCTTGGGTTGAGCAGCGCTCTCAAGCTCAGCAGCGCCGATTTTTCGCAGCGCCTGATCAAGGCGCTGGCGCTGCGTCTGCGCACGGTGTTCGAAGCGGCATCGAACGATGTGGAGATGTGGAGCAAATCACTGACTGCGCCGGTCGATGCACAATTGCGCGAACGTAAACGCAGTTACACGCGCCGCCTGGAAGCGGTGGACCGCATCAGCGGCGCTGCCACGGAGCTGGAGGAGCGCATTGCCGACATGGAGAATGCGCAAACCCGCCTCGCAGCGCTGCAGACACAGCTGACCAGCGCATCGGCGCAGTTGCTGGATCCGCTCGGTGCCGGGCAGCCGCCAGTCGCTTCCATGCCGCTGGACATCAACCTGGTAGCCTGAAATCTTGACTCTCCCTTCGATTGCCACCGCCGTCGTGCAGTGGCAGGCCAGTCATGGCCGCAATCATCTGCCCTGGCAGCAGACCCGTGATCCTTACCGTGTCTGGCTGTCCGAAATCATGCTGCAGCAGACCCAGGTCAGCACCGTGCTGGGCTACTACCAGCGTTTTCTGGATGCCTTTCCCGATGTGGCCAGCCTGGCTGCCGCCCCTCAGGATGCCGTGCTGGCGCTTTGGAGCGGCCTGGGCTATTACAGCCGCGCGCGCAATCTGCACAAATGCGCGCAGACCGTGATGGAGCAGTGGGGCGGGGCCTTTCCGCAAACGGCCGAAGAACTGGCGACCCTGCCAGGCATTGGCCGTTCCACGGCCGGTGCCATTTCATCGTTCTGCTTTTCAGAGCGGGTGCCGATTCTGGATGCCAACGTGCGCCGTGTTCTCACGCGGGTGCTGGCGTTTGATGCGGATCTGGCGCAGTCCAGAAATGAAAAGCAGCTGTGGGAATATGCCCAGCAACTGTGCCCCACCGAGAATCTGCACGAAGCCATGCCGCGCTACACCCAGGGCATGATGGATCTGGGCGCCAGCGTCTGCACATCGCGCAAGCCCACTTGCCTGGTGTGCCCCCTGCATTCCGAATGCCGGGCGGCCCGCGCCGGCAATCCGGAAAACTATCCTGTGCGCACGCGCAAGATCAAGCGCAGCTCCGAGTCCTGGTGGCTGCTGCTGGCGGTGGATGGGCAGCGCCGCGTATGGCTGCAAAAGCGTCCGCAAGCCGGTATCTGGGCCGGGCTTTACAGCCCACCGGTCTTTGAAGACTATGCGGCACTGCAAAGCCATGCGCAGGCCGCCTGGTCCCAGGACGGGACCCGCAGCTGGCAGGATCTTCCAGGCTTTCTGCATGTGCTGACCCACAAGGACCTGCACCTGCATCCGGTTCTGGTGCCCGTCGATCAGGCCCATGCCGCCCTGGTGTCAGAGGCCGATGAATCTTGCTGGGCGGATGCAGCGGCATGGGCCGAGCTGGGTCTGCCGGCCCCGATCCGCAAGCTGCTCGACGCCGAGCTGGCCTGAGCGCCTGCCGCATGAATGAAAAAAGGTGACGGCCGGCGTCACCTTTTTTCATGGCTGCAGATTTCAGAAACGCAATCTGGGCATCAGCATGGAGCAGCGCAGCCCCATCAAGGCCAGCCACAGCGCCCTGGCCTGCGGGTTGCTGCGCTGCGCCTGCAATTGCCGGCCCGCGGCCACCACCTGCTGGCGCAGGGCTTGCTGTGCCCTGCGGTCGCCTTGGCTCTGTGCGCTCAGCCAGAGTTGCTGGTATTGCTGCACGCTGAGCTGGCAAGGCTCGCCGAGCAGATGGCGCGACGAAACGTTCAGCAAGGCCTGGGCCTGCGGGCTGTGTCGTGACTGGCTCATGCGGCCTCCTCCTGCTTCGAAGACTTGTCCGGCACGTCGCTCTCGCTGCGTCCAAACGCGTACCAGTCCACATGGCGGGTGCAGATCATGACCAGGGCCAGCACGCCGAACAGGGCGATGGAGCCGACGACCAGAGCGGTCTGTTCCAGCTGCAGCAGCACATACAGCAGGCCGTACAGGGCCGAGATGGCAATCGCGAACGGCAGGCCGCGTCTGATGCTGCCCAGAATATGGCTGGCATAGAAGGCCAGCAGAGCCACGCAGGAGCTGGCAGCAATTGCATAGGCCGTGGCAAAGCCCAGGTGTTCGGACAGGCTGATGAGCAACAGGAAGAAACTGCACAAGGCCGAGCCGACCAGCAGGTACTGCACGGGGTGAACGCGCAGCTTTTTCATGACTTCGAACAGGCCGACCGCGACAAAGGTCAGGATCACAAAAAGAATGCCGTACTTGGTGGCGCGCTCGCTCAGCGAGTAGACATTGACCGGGTTGACGAACTCCGTGTCCATGGTTTCGAGGCAGGGGCCGCTGTCGTCATGGCCGCGGGCTGCCGAGGCTGCATAGGTTTCCGAGCTGCCCAAGTAGCCGGGGCTGCAAAGACGTTGCTGGCGGGTGAAGGCGGTGCTGGCAGAGGTGGCCAGCGAGGACAGCTCCCAGCTGGCGGTAAAACCACTGTCCGTCACCTCGCGTCGACTGGGTAGAAAGCTGCCGCCAAACGAGGGATGAGGCCAGTCGGCAGTCAGCGTGACCTTGCTTTCTGTGGCGATGGGGCTGAAGGCGAGCTGCTCCGTGCCCAGCAGCTGCAGCTTGAGGTCCAGGTTCAGGGCTTCGCCTTTTTTCAGCAGGCTGGCATCAATCTCCGCCTGAATGCCCTTGCCGTAGCGCTCCAGCGGTGTGCCAGATTCGACCGCCAGATCCTGGCCGTTGGCCTGCAGCGTCGCGCTGCGGATGCCGCGCGGGTCGCTGAGCGCAAATGCCACAAGGACCTTCTTGCAGCGCACCACGGCATTGGGCTCGCTGGGCTTGGGCAGCTCGGCATACTGCGCGGGATTGGCAAAACCGGCCGATATCTGGTCGTGCAGCACATAGGTGTTGATGTGATGCAGGCCGCGCGAGCGCTCCTCCATCTTGGCATTGGCGTCGTGGTTGAGCGTGTCGGGCAGCAGCATGCGCTGGAATTCCCGTGTGCTGTATTCGATTTTCTTGCCATTGGTCGTGCTGGTGGTTTCCGTGCAGTTCTGCACCAGGGCCGGGCCGATCAGCGTCTGGGTGCCGGCCAGGCTGGAGACCACGCTTTGCACGGCGTAGTCGCGGTTGCGGATGCGGTCTTTCACCACATCCTGAATCATGGACAGACCGGCCATGAGCAAGGCCAGAACGATCAGCAGTGAGACTGTCTTGAACAGCAGTCGGTTTTTCATGCGTGCTCCTGAATGAGGGGTTCAGGACGCAGTGTCGGCAGCGACTGTGTGGACGCAATGAAGTCTGTGAAGCGGGTGTGAAGTCCTGCTTGAAAGCTCTGGCTGCCTAGCTTTCGGGAGCGAAATCCAGCGTCACGGCAAGGCCGGGATGTCGGTTTGCCACCTGCATGCTGCCGCCATGAAGATGCATGATGCGGGTGACGATGGACAGGCCCAGTCCGGTGCCGCTGCGCTCTCCGTTGGGTCTGGGAGTCGTGAAGAAACGCTCGCCCAGACGGGCCAGCAAGGGCTCGGCCACGCCCGGGCCCCGATCACTGACGGTGATGCGGTGCGGGGCCAGATCAAGCTCGATCACGCTGTTCTCTGCAGAGAAATCCAGGGCGTTTTGCAGCAGATTGCTGATGGCCAGAGTGACCAGGCCAGCCTCCCAGGGGCCGCTGCTGTCCACGCCGTTCAGGCGCATGGCAATGCCGCGTTGCTCGGTATGGCTTTGCAAGGAGTTCATGGCTTGCAGGGCACATTCCATCAGGCTGCAACCATGGCGGGTGTCCAGTTGCTGGCGCTGCTCGAGACGGCTGAGCTGGAGCAACTGGTCGATCAGGTTCTGCAGACGCAGGCTCTGGTCCACCACCTGTATGGCAAACATGGCCCGGTCCTGGGGCGGCAGCTCTTCCTGCAGCAACTCGCCTGCGCCGCGTATGGCAGCCACCGGGCTTTTGAGTTCGTGGGTCAGGGCGCGTACATAGCCCTCGATATAGTCGCGCCCTTCCAGGCGCTTGCGCATATTGTCCATGGCCTGGGCCAGCTCGCCCAGCTCGCCGGGCATGTCGGGTATGGCCGCAGGAGCCGAGGCCTGTGCGGGGTGGGCAGACTCGTTGAGCGTGGGGGCCTGCACCTGTTGTGCATAGTTGCGCAGCCGACGCACGTGAAGCACAAACCACCAGGTCACGGCGCAGCCCACGGCGGCGGACAGCAGCACAAACAGCAGGCCACCGCGCAGAATCTTCTGCTCCGCGCTGTCGACGATTTTCTGTACCGAGCTGGAGGGCTTGGAGGCGGTCAGCACCCCGGCAATCTTGCCGTCCACCATGATGGGCGCCGAGACATACATGACGCTGCTGGATTCGTCCTCCTTGACGGCTCGCGTGGTGCGTGCGCCGTATTCACCGCGCAGCGTCAGGTAGACATCGCGCCAGCGCGAGTAGTCGGCGCCCTGGTCCTTGCCCTGGGAGTCGAACAGCACCATGCCCCGGGCGTCGGTGACGGTGATGCGCAGATCCAGCGTGGTCTTGCGTGTGTCCCAGATCCAGGCCTGTATCGGCTTTTGCGTGTAGCCCTGCAGCTGGGTGGCAAAGGCGCTGCCCGCACCGGCTTGCAGCCGGCCTTTTTCCATGTCGGCACTGGCCAGCGTGGCCAGCGCATAGGCGGTCTCCACCAGCGTGTCCTCGGTCACCTTGCGCACGCTGGGCTTGATCTCCACCATGAAGACGCGCAGCACGAAAAAGGCGGCCAGGCCGTTGATCAGGAAGAAGGCAAAGAAGAGACGCAGACCCAGGCGCATACCGGCTATCCGGGCTGGTTCAGGCTATAGCCCAGACCGCGGTGGGTGACGATGAGCTCCTGATCGGGCAAGCGCTCGCGCAGCTTGGCGCGCAGGGTCTTGATATGGGTGTCCACCGTGCGGTCCGTGCTCTCGCTGTCCAGCCCCCAGATTTGCTCCAGCAAGGCGTCGCGGCTCAGGATGCGGCCCGCTGCGTTGACAAGGCTTTGCAGCAGCTGATATTCGCGCCTGGTCAGATCCAGTGCCCTGCTGTGGATCAGAGCCCGTTGGCCTTGCTCATCTATTTGAAGTGCCTTTGTAAGCTGGGCGGGCGCTGCAGGCTGAAATTGCCTGGAGCGGCGCAGCAGGGCGCGGGTGCGCGCCAGCAGTTCGCGCGGGCTGAAGGGCTTGGTCAGATAGTCGTCCGCGCCCAGTTCCAGGCCCAGAACCTTGTCCATCTCCTCACCTCTGGCACTGAGCACCAGTACAGGAACAATGGAGCCGGCAGAGCGCAGCTCGCGGCACCAGTCCAGGCCGTTGCCGTCGGGCAGGCCCACATCCATGAGAAGCACGTCAAACGGTGTCTTGCTCCATTGCTGACGCGCATCGGCGATCAGCAGGCTGTGGGTGACGGCAATGCCCTCGCGCTCCAGAGCGTAGCAAACCGTTCGTGCAATGGCCGGGTCGTCTTCGAGCAGCAGCACATGCATGGCTGACGTCTGAGGGCTGAGCATGCGGGTCAGCTGATCGGGTGGGCGGCTTCCGGGGCCAGAAATTGTTGAGAGACCTGGATGAACTTGTCGCGGAAATCCAGCGAGCGGTGGCGGCGCACGGTGGGCCACTGCTTCTCGAAATGCCGGGCAAGGGCTTCGACGAGAAAGACCGAGCGGTGCTGCCCGCCCGTGCAACCTATGCCCACGGTGACATAGCTGCGGTGGTCTCTGGCCAGCAGCGGCAGCCAACGTTCGAGGAACTGCTGTATGTCCAGCTGCATCTGCTGCACCTCGGGCAGGGCTCCCAGATAGTCGGAAACCGGCTTGTCCAGGCCCGTCAAGGCACGCAGTTCCTTGTCGTAGAAGGGGTTGGGCAGCATGCGCACGTCAAACACATAGTCCGAGTCGATGGGCATGCTGTGCTTGAATCCAAAGGACTGGAACATCAGCGTCATCTGTCCTGCCGGTGCTTCGATGATCTGCTTGATATAGCTTTGCAGCTGAGCCGACTTGAGGTCCCCGGTGTCGATGACGATGGAGCGGTCGCGCAGCAGGCCCAGCAGCTCCCGCTCCTTTTCGATATCGAGCTCCAGTGCCTGGCGCTCGTTGGTCAGGGAGCCGGGGGACAGGGGGTGGCGCCTGCGGGTTTCCGAAAAACGCCTGATCAGAGTGCCGCTGTCGGCGTCGAGAAAGATCATGCGTGGCATCAGCCCCTGCTTTTTCAGTCGATGCAGCTGGTCGGGCAGCTGGGGCAGGCCCTTGGCGCTGCGTGCATCCATCGCAATGGCGACTTTATCGTCCTGATGGTTGAGCTTGAGCTCCACAAAGGACTGCAGCAATTCCGGGGGCAGGTTGTCGACGCAGTAGTAGCCAGCATCTTCCAGCGCGTGCAGCGCAACGGATTTGCCCGATCCGGACATGCCGCTGATCAGAACAATCTCCATGGACATGATTTCAAACTCCTCTGACTTTGCCGCTCTTGCGGGCTGCCGTGCTGGCCTTGGCACTTCGGGCCGGGGTGGCCGACGAACGCAGGGCGCTGTTGGCGGCCTGCTTTGCAGGCAATCTTGCCATGGCCAGCATTTCTCTGGCATGGGCCATGGTTGCTTCGGACAGATGCTCGCCGCCCAGCATGCGGGCCATTTCCATCTCGCGCTCTTCGCCCGCCAGCGGGTCCACGCTGCTGATGGTGGTGTTGGACTTGGGGCGCTTGGTCACCCGGTAATGCTGGTCTGCGTAGGCAGCGACCTGGGGCAGGTGGGTGACGGCCAGCACCTGGCGCGACCCGCCGAGAGAGTGCATGAGGCGGCCCACAGTTTCGGCCACGGCACCGCCCACGCCGGAGTCCACCTCGTCAAAGATCAAGGTTCCGGCCTGGCCCAGCTCGCTGGTGGTTACGGCAATCGCCAGCGAGATGCGCGACAGCTCGCCGCCTGATGCCACCTTGGCCACGGGCTTGGGCGTGGCGCCGGTATGGCCGGCCACGAGAAAGGTGATGCCGTCCGTGCCGGCCGGGCTGGCGGCTTCGGCATGTTCCAGCTGTACTTCGAAACGGCCGCCCTTCATACCCAGACTTTGCATGGACTGGGTGATGGCGCGTGACAGGCGCGGCGCAGCCAGGGTGCGCTGCTGCGAAATTTTGCGCGCCTCGGCCTGATATTTGAGATGGGCAGCCTGCTCTTTGGCGCGCAGGCCCTCGACATCGACGGCGGCATCCAACTGGTGCAGCTCCTGCTTCCAGCCTTCGAGCAGGGCGGGCAACTCTTCGGGCGTGCGCTTGTAGCGGCGCGCCAGCTGCATCCACAGCGACAGGCGTTCGTCGAGATCGGCCAGCAGCTCGGGGTCCAGGTCGGCGCGGCGCAGATAGGCCTGCAGCGAGTGGCGGGCGTCGTGCAACTGGGCCACACAGGAGCCGAGCACGTCGGCAATGCTCTGAAACTCGGGCTCCAGGTGCTCCTGATCCTGCAGCAGGTGGTGGGCCCTGCCCAATGGGGTGGCCGCTCCCGCATCGTCATCTTCCAGCAGCTGCAGGCAGGACTGGGCCGAGTCCATCAAGGTCTGCGCGTGCGACAGGCGCGTGTGCTGGGCGTTGAGCTCATCCCACTCTTCGGCGCGCGGCGACAGCTTGTCCAGCTCGGATATCTGCCATTGCAGTCGCTCTCGCTCGCGCTGCAGATTGTCCTGGGCCGAAAGCGCCTGCTCCAGAGCCTGATGGCTCTGGCGCCATTCCTGCCACAACGACTTGAGCTGTGCGGTTTCAATACCGCCGTAGGTATCCAGCATGGCGCGTGCCGCGTCCGGGCGGGTCAGGCTTTGCCAGGCATGCTGGCCATGAATGTCGATCAGCTGATCGCCCAGATGGCGCAGCTGCGTGGCCGTGGCGGGCGAGCCATTGATCCAGGCGCGGCTGCGGCCCAGGCTGTCTATGACGCGGCGCAGCAGCAAATCCTGCTCTTGCGCAAAACCCGACTCTTCCAGCCATTCGTGCAGGTGAGGGGGGCAATCGAACTCGGCGCAGATATCGGCTTGGGGACAGCCTTCGCGCACCACCTGTGCGTCGGCGCGTGCGCCCAGCACCAGTTGCAGGGCGTCGAGCATGATGGATTTGCCGGCGCCGGTTTCGCCGGTCAGCACCGTGAAGCCGGTCTGCCAGTCCAGGTCGAGTGACTGAACAATCACAAAGTCCCGCAGGACGATGCGCTTCAAGGCCATGGTCAGACGCCTCCCTCGTTCCAGCCCAGCTTTTTGCGCAGGGTGTCGAAGTAATTCCAGCCCTTGGGGTGCAGAAAGTGCACGCTGTGATCGGCGCGGGTCACCAGGATGCGATCGCCATGCTGCAGCGATTTCAGGGACTGCATGTCAAAGTTCGCGCTGGCATCGCCACGGCCGCCCACCACCTCGATAGTCACCTCCTGGGCGTCGGAGAGCACGATGGGGCGGTTGGAGAGGTTGTGCGGCGCGATGGGCACCATCACCCAGGCCGGAATCGAGGGGTGCAGCATGGGGCCGCCGGCCGAGAGCGCATAGGCGGTAGAGCCCGTGGGGGTGGCCACGATCAAGCCGTCAGCGCGCTGGTTGGAGACAAAGCTGCCGCCGACCTCGATGCGTAGCTCCACCATGCCCGAGGTAGAGCCACGGTTGACCACCACGTCATTCATGGCCTGGGCTTCAAACACGCACTGGCCGTCGCGCATGACGCGAGCATTCATCAGCGTGCGTTCGTCTTCCTCGTATTCGCCCTGCAGGATGGGCGTGATGGAGGCTTCGAATTCATCCAGGGCAATGTCGGTGACAAACCCGAGGCGGCCCTGGTTGATGCCGACCAGCGGCGTGCCATAGCGCGCCAGATGGCGGCACACGCCCAACATGGTGCCGTCGCCGCCCACCACCAGGCCGAGGTCGCAATGCTTGCCCAGGCCGTCCACGTCCATGCTCGGGTAATCGGGCAGGCCCGCGTAGATGGCCGACTGGGTATCCAGAATCACCTCACAACCCATGCTGCGCACATAACCGGCAATCCGTTGCAGTGCTTCGCTGGCCGCATCGGAGGGAACCCCTGCTGCCGGTGTGTGGTACTTGCCGATCAGGGCAATATGGTGGAACGTGGATGTCATCTGGGAAATTACATCATTAAAATGAAATCATGCTCGACGAACGTGCCAAGTTATTGCTCAAAGCGCTGATCGAGCGTTACATCGCTGACGGTCAACCAGTCGGCTCGCGCACTCTTTCACGTGCATCCGGGCTTGAATTGTCGCCTGCCACCATACGCAACGTGATGGCCGACCTGGAAGAGATGGGTCTGATCATCAGCCCTCACACATCGGCAGGCCGCGTGCCGACAGCCAGGGGATATCGCCTGTTTGTCGACACCATGCTGACCGTGGACCGCTCCGATCTTGTAACGCCCGGCCTGATCCCCGAACAGCCGCAGAAGGTGATCGCCAATGCGGCCAACCTGCTGTCCAACCTCTCCCAGTTCGTGGGCGTGGTCATGGTGCCGCGTCGCAGCTCCGTCTTCAAGCATATCGAGTTCGTGCGCCTGTCGGAGCGGCGCTTTCTGGTCATCATCGTCTCGCCCGAAGGCGATGTGCAAAACCGCGTGATCTTCACGGATGTGGATTACGAGTCCTCGCAACTGATAGAAGCCTCGAATTTCCTCAATCACCATTACGCCGGTTTGACAATGGAGGAGGTGCGCGCGCGTCTCCAAACCGAGGTGGAGCAATTGCGGGGCCAGGTTGCCAGCCTCATGCAGGCGGCGGTGAATGTAGGTGCCGAAGTCATGAGCCACCACGATCGCGAGGATGTGGTGATCGCCGGCGAGCGCAATCTGCTGTCGGTGAGCGATTTTTCCAGCGACATGGGCAATCTGCGCCGCGCTTTCGACCTGTTCGAGCAGAAAACGCAGATTCTCAGGCTGCTGGACTTCTCCAATCAGGCCGATGGCGTGCGCATCTATATCGGTGGCGAGAGCCAGACCGTGCCGTTTGAAGATTTGTCCGTAGTGAGCGCTCCCTATGAGCTTGATGGCAAGGTGGTAGGCACCCTGGGGGTGATCGGCCCCACGCGCATGCACTACGACAAGATGATCCAGATTGTCGATATCACATCCAAACTGGTGAGCAATGCTCTGAGTCACAAGCGTTAGGCCCTACAATGGCGAAGTTTTTCTGGTGGCAGCCACGGCTGTTGTCAGTGTTGGGGCGTTAGCTCAGTTGGTTAGAGCAGAGGACTCATAATCCTTTGGTCGTCGGTTCAAGTCCGCCACGCCCTACCAATCTACATAAGGAAAGCCTGCTATCTAAAAAATAGCGGGCTTTTTCTTTATCTGTTGATGCATTCCATATGCATCCAGTAGTACATGGTTTTGTACTTTCTAGCGGCTTGATGGCACTGCCTGCTCTCGTTTTTTGTTATCCGTCAGAGGCGTGCAAGAACTGACAGTCACGCGCGTTGTGCTTGAAGGACCAGCAGCCGGACATTGCTCTCTTCATCAGCCAGGTCACCAAGGTACAAGCCTGTTCCTTCCCAAGCACAGAAGCGGTTTGGCTAAGTCTGAGCCAGCCTCAAGCCGGGTCCCGCGCCTAGGTCTCACTTCCTGCAGACAGGGCCGGAGCATTGGCAACTCGATTTCGTGCATTGGCCTCAAATCGTTTGCTGCTTCGTGAGCGGCTTCGTTGAGCTGTTTGCTGGCAGCCTTTGTCGATCAACTTCATGGTTGTTGAAGCTGTCGCGATGACCGATTGAGCTCGGCCTGTTCCTCATGCGCTGCTTCTGGCTGGCTCAGAGCGCACGGAGGGACTTTAGTCAGCGCAAAGCGGCACAGGTCCTCAACAAAAGTGGACGTGCGCCGGCCGTTGCCTCGAGTACGCAGTGACAGTCCTTCGCTGAGATATCGGTATCCGCTTCGACGTCGCAAGGAACGCAGCGTCCACTCAGAACCTATCCGTGATGCCCATGAACATCGTGGAATAAACCGGCAGGTGCGCCATGGTGGCTTCCCTTAGCGCAGAAAACTCAAGTATGCGAATTATTGGTCGTTAACAAATGGGAAGAGCCTTTTCTTCAACGATCTCAGAAAGTGGAATGGTCATGAAAATATGCCTGCCAGTAATTGCTATTGCGCTTCAACTGTGTGTTCCATCTATGACTCAAGCAGCCAGTGGAACCATCCGATTCGTTGGCTCGATTGTGGAACCCACGCACTGCAAGGTCACAGAGTTCGGCGCCGCAGCGCCCACCAAACCTCAAGCCAGTTGCTTCACCCGCGAAGGTAAGCTTGCTCCTGCAACCGAACACATGGTCAAGGTAAGCGTGTCAGATTCGCCGATGGCTGCAACTTCCGAGGTGGGCACCATGCATCCGAGCCGAGTGGTGACACTGGAATATCGGTAGTCAAACCGATCCGTTGGGTTGACAGGGTTCATGATCCTTTGGTCGTCGGCTCAAGTCCGCCACGCCCTGGCAAGCAGCATGAAAGCCTGCCGTCTTCATCGATGGCAGGCTTTTTTCTTTGTCGGGTGTGAAAAAATTGCCAGGTTTGATCTGGCGGGCGTTTTTGCGCTGCTAGAATACAACCCTGTTGCGGCTGTAGCTCAGCTGGATAGAGTACTTGGCTACGAACCAAGGGGTCGTGGGTTCGATTCCTGCCAGCCGCACCAAAAAACGTCAAACCTCAGAACTGCAAAGTTCTGAGGTTTTTTCGTTTCCGGGCCTGAGGCCGCTCGGTTTTCAGTCGCTCTCAGGCCTTGGGGATCAGCAGGCTGAAGGTGCTGCCCTGGCCGGGCTGGCTGCTGATCTGCAGACTGCCGCCGTGGCGCTGTGCCACGGTGCGCGTGAAGGCCAGGCCCAGGCCCACGCCGTCCATGCGCTGGTGCTGATGCAGACGTTCGAAGGGCTGGCTGAGTCTGGCCAGTGACTCCTCATCCATGCCCGGGCCGTGATCGTGCACGGCAATGCCCCATTGGCTGCCCTGCTCGACGATGCGGATGTCGACCACCGCGCCTGCATCTGTATCCTGCGGCTTGCCGTACTTGATGGCGTTGGTCAGCAAGTTGATGACGGCGCGGTGCAGCAGGCCCGGGTCGCCGTGCACGCAGGCTTCGGCATCCGGCAGCTCGAACACCAGTTGCATGTTCTGCTGGCTGGCCTGGGCCCAGCAGTCCGAGACGGCTTGATCCGCCAGCAGGCCCAGGTCCACAATCTCGCTGCGGTATTGCTGTCGCTGGGCTCTGGCCAGATGCACAAAGTCGTCCGCCAGTTGCAGCGACGACTGGGCGTAGCCCTCTATGCGGGCGAAGAGGGCCTCCTCCGACTCGATGCGCTTGCCCGTACGCTGCATCTCCAGCAAGGTGATGATGGAGCCGATGGGCGCGCGGATATCGTGGGAGATGAACTGCATGGCCTGGTCGCGCTGGGCCTGTGCGCTGCGCAGGTCGCTGATATCGACCAGGGTGATGAGCCAGCCAGAGGTGGGCGGTGCCTCGAAGGTCTGGCTCAGCAGCATAAGATGGCGGCCCTGGGAGTCGCGCCCCTCGCTTTGACGCGGCAGAGTGGCATTTTGCATGGCGCTGCGGTTCAGCAGGGGGGTGTTGGCGCCGGGCGCTTTGGCAGCGCGTTCCTCGTCACTGGCGGCGTGGTGGAGTTCGGCCAGCAGCAAGACCAGGTCGTCGCCTTGCTGCAGGTTGAGGCCCAGGCTTTCGATATAGCGGTGGGCTGCGGTATTGGCCAGCAGCACCAGTCCGTTGCGGCCGCAGACAAAGGTGGCGGATGGCAGCTGGCGCAGGCTTTCGCTCACGAAGTGATGCAGGGAGCGCAGCTGGCGCGAGGCCTGCTCCACGGCCGAGATGCGCTGATCCAGGGCATCTCCCTTGAGAGCGCTGCGGCTGGCAGTCGGCAGCCCCTGGTCCTGCAGATCGCGCAGCTCCAGCGCCAGAAAGCGTGTCGCGGCGCGAAGGCGCAGCCAGCTCCACAGCGGGTAGGCAAGTGCCAGACTCAGCAGCGCTGCTGCGGGTTCTGTCTGGATATGGCCCCAGCGCGGTGCCAGGCCGGCAATCAGCAGACTGAGCAAGGCCAGCAGGATGCTGGACATCAGCCCGCCAGAGGGTCCGAACCAGGCAAGGGCCAGCAGGCCCAGCAGCACGGGCAGCAGATTGAGGCTGCGGTTGAGCAGGGCAGATGCCGTCTCCAGGTGCGTGCCCTGCAATATGCCGTTGAGCACATGGCCCAGCATTTCCACATTGGAGATCAGGCGTGCATCCAGGCCGATGGGGGCGGTGAATTTTTCGCCGAGACCAGCCGCGGTCGCTCCAATCAGCACGTATTTGCCGCGAAAGGCGGCTGCTGGAATGTCGCCTCGCAGGACGTCGATATAGGAGTAGGTGGTGAACGGCGAACCCAGGCTTTTCTGGCGGTCTTGCGCCGCCTGGGCAAAGGCGATGAAGCGGGGCTCCCGTTTCTGCCAGGAGTCGCCCGCCGCCGGGCCGGCTGGCGACTGGGCAGGTGGCGGGCAGGGCCCGGCGTTCTGGCCCACGCAGTGCAGGCTCAGTGCCATATGCCACCAGGGCTGGGCGGGCGTGCCTTCCTGTGCGTAAAAGCGCCGCACCACCCCGTCGGCATCCATCGGCATCTGGGTGTGGCCCAGTGCGGCAGCTTCGCCGGCAAGGCCCTTCAGCGGAGCGGTGGCGCCGTTCTGCGCGGCGCGTGTGACGGGCAGCACCACATTGCCGCTTTTTTTCAGTGCCTGCTGCAGCAGCAGATCGTCGCCGGGGTAGTCGAGGTCTTCTTCGCTGAAGACCACATCCATGCCGATGGCGCGAGGCTGGCCCTGCGCGATGCGATCCAGCAAGGCCGCGTGCAGCGCGCGGCGCCAGGGCCAGCGGCCTATGCTGTCGATGCTGTCATCGTCGATGGCCACGATGACGACCTCGGGCGAGGCCGGACGCTGGTGCAGCCAGACCGAGGTGTCCTGAAGAATGCCGTTGATGCGCGGTAGCTGGCCCGGGCCGCTGAGCCACCAGGTCAGGCCGAGCAGGAAGGCGCTGAGCAGCAGCCAGCTCAGGCGCAGATTCTGCAATCGGCTTTTGCGCGGGATGGAAGCTTCAACCATGGGCATGGCCTGGTTTGGCGCTCATCAAACCATAGCTACTAGCGCCTGGTAGATATGAATTTGAGGCATGAATCCTATGGAATTTCATGAAATTCAAGCGCTGGGAGCTATTGTTTTTATTGACGCATCAGACGCAGGCCATCGCCGGAAGTCAGCGCCTGTCCTTCGGACGAGGTCACCCAGCTGCCGGTCTGGAATTGACGCGCGGCAGAGAGGTTGCTGCGCAGACCGTTGGCATCCTCGACCTGCATCTGCAGATAGTAGGTGCCGGGGGCCAGTTCCTGCGTGCTCCACTGCGGCTGGGTCACCCAGGTATCGACCAGGGGCGCGGCAAAACCGGCATCGCTGGCCACCACGATGCGGTAGCGCTGGCCCTCTTCGCCTGCCCAGTGAATCAGGCTGCTGCCCTCGCCGGGCGCGCCGCCGATCTGCAGCTCGGGCGATTGCGGGGCCAGGGCCAGCTTCATCTTTTGCGGGGCGGCGAATGGGCCCGCATCCGACTGGCCGTTGCCCAGCGTGCGGATGCTGCCCACGCGCCACTGATATTCGCCGACGGGCAGTTTGGCCAGCGCCTCGGCGGGCAGGGCGCAGTCCTTGAGTTCGCCGGCGTCGATCAGGGGCTGGGCAAAGTTGCCGTTCGCAGCGATGACCTGGATACGGTAGGCCGAGGCTTCGGCCACCTGGGTGCACTTCAGACCGTGCTGGCCCTGTCCAACGGTGGCGTCGGGCGCTGGCGATTCATAGAGCGGGGGCACCGGATGGGCCTTCACGCGCAGCGCCTGCAGGCTGGGCTTGCCGGGAATGCCATTGGCATCGATGGCGCGAATCGCAGCGGTATAGGTGCCGTCTTCCACACCCGTCAGGCGTGCCGGTGACTGGCTGAACAGGCCGCCGCGCACGATTTGCGTCAAATCCTTGTCCTGGGCCAGCAGCACCTGATAGCGCACGGCACCTGCCATCGCGGGCAGGGGTAGGCTGACCCAGCTGGCGTCTTCGATCAAGGAGGGCCAGGCCGCGATATCGGGAGCTGCCAGCATGGCCGTGGGCTTGCCGAGCTGGCCGTCGACGGACACGGACAGGCCTTGACCGGGCTTGAGCAGTTCCGAGGGCTGGCCCGTATGCACGGCGACCGAGCCTTCGTCGACGGCAGCAGTCGTGCGGCCCTGCTCGTCGCTCCACACCAGAAACCGGGTGCCGCGCACACTGGTCGACGCTGCCTGGGTGCGTACCTCGAAACGGCGCTCGCCATTGGCTTGCTTGGGCACGTTGGCTTCGATAGCGCCCTCGCGCAGATCAATCACGGACTGCAGGTTGCCGGCACGGCCTTTGCGGCGCATCTGGCGCAGCTCGACATCGGATTCCGACTGCACGCGCACCAGAGAGCCATCGGCCAGGCGCACGGAGACAAATGCGTTGGCGGGAACCTGGAGCGAATCGCCTTCCTGCAGCAACTGGCCTTTTCGCACGGGCTGGGCCGGCGCCTTGGCCGAGTCGGCGAGATGGTCGAGCGGGCGCGTGCTTTGCACATCGCCCTGCACAAACTCCACCGAGGCCATCGCCGCGCGCAGCAGACGGGTGGGAATTTCCAGCACCGAGCCGGGGCGCAGACGCAGCGGGTCCAGTACCTTGTTATGGCTTTGCAGCGCAGTCCAGCGCTTGTGGTCGCCCAGATAGCGGGCCGCCAGCACCTCCAGCGTATCTCCGCTCACCACGCGGTGGGCTATGGCATCGTTGCCGCGCGGCGTGATCTGGGCATGGGCGACACCTGTCGCCGTCATTCCCCCGAACGCCATCCACAGCATGCCAGCGCCCAGCATGGGCAAAGGGGTGCGGGCAGAGCGGAGGGTGGGACGTAAATCAGGCATTTCAGGATCAGAGGTGAAGGGGCAGCTCGAACTCAAGCAGCCGGGGTTGCAGGCTCCGCAGTTTCGGGGGCATCGAGGCGGTAACCATAGCCATAAACGGCCGAGATGGCATAGGGCTGGCCAGCGCGCAGATTCAGCAGATTGCGCAGGCGCGAGACATGGGTGTCCAGCGAGCGCGATTGCACCTCGGCGTTATGCCCCCAGACGACCTCGCGCAGATGATCGCGCGAGAGCAGCCGGCCCTGGTTCTGGAACAGCGTCAGCGCCAGCGTGTATTCACGGTGCGTGACCTCCACGGGCTTGCCTTCCAGCTCTATGCCGTTGGTGGTGGTGAGAAAGCGGTAGGGGCCGAAGTCAAGCACGCTTTGTGCCGTCAGCGGATAGGCGCGGCGCAGCAGAGCGGCGATGCGTGCGCGCAGCTCGCCCGCGCGGATGGGCTTGATCATGAAGTCATCGGCGCCGCTGGCCAGGCCTTCGACGATGTCGGCCTCTTCGCTGCGGTGGGTCACGAAGATGATCGGTACTTCCTTGCTGATCTGCTCGCGCACCCAGCGCACGATGTCCGGCCCGCTGCTATCGGGCAGTTCCCAGTCGACAAGCAGCAGATCGAAGCTTTCACGACGCAGGGCCTGCTGAAGGGCAGCCCCCTTGAGGTAAGAGTGACAGCTGTGCCCAGCTTCCGTCGCGACTTGTTGCAACAGTTCCAGTTGTAGTGGATCGTCATCCAGGGCAGCAATGCGCATCGGTCGTTCCTTTAGTGCGAAGGATTAAATCCGCGCTGCCTCGTGAGTGCAGAGGCAGCGTCCCATAGGGGTGAGGAGCTATTGCTCGGCGGCCTCACGCAGTTGTTCCAGAGCCTGGATCACCTGGTCGTCGCTGACGTCGGCCAGCGTCTGCAGGCGCGGCTTGAGGCCGGCCAGCGCCGTCGCGCCTTCGCGTTGCAGCTGGGCAATGCTCTGGCCCGCTTCCTTGGGCGCTGCAAAGCCGAGGCTTTGCAGCAGCAGCTGGCCGTCAGCAGCCACCAGCTTGAAGTAGAACTGGCCGTCCGTCTCGCGATACTGCTTGAACTGGGGCAGCGCCGTCTTGGCAACCTTGGCCTTGGCCTTGCTGGCCTGTGCCAGATTGCGAATGCCTACGGCGGCGCGCAGCTGCTGCAGCAAAGGAGTCGCCAGCTTGCGGGCCTTGACCGCGCCGGCCTGAAGAATCTCTTCCAGCTCGGCGGGATGGGCAATCAGATACTCGTAGCGCTCGCGCATGGGGGCGATTTCTCGGTCGATGCGCTCGAACAGGATCTGTTTGGCATCGCCCCAGGCAATGCCTTCGGCATATTGCTGGCGCAGTGCGGCACTTTCCTCTTCGCTGGCAAAGCCCTGGTAGATCTGGAACAGGGCCGAGCCTTCGACTTCCTTGGCTTCGCCGGGAGCGCGCGAGTCGGTGGTGATGCTGTTGATGAGCTTCCTGAGCTGCTCGCGTGGTGCGAACAGCGGAATCGTGTTGTTGTAGCTCTTGCTCATCTTGCGACCGTCAAGGCCGGGCAGGGTGGCAACAGACTCTTCCACCACGGCTTCGGGCAGGGTGAAGTACTCGCTGCCGTAGATGTGGTTGAAGCTGGACGCCATATCGCGCGCCATCTCCAGATGCTGGACCTGGTCGCGGCCCACGGGGACCTTGTTGGCATTGAAGATCAGGATGTCGGCACCCATGAGCACGGGGTACATGAAGAGACCGGCGGTCACGCCGTCGTCAGGTTCGGTGCCGGATGCATTGTTCTTGTCGACTGCCGCCTTGTAGGCATGGGCGCGGTTGAGCAGACCCTTGCCGGTCACGCAGGTCAGAAACCAGGTCAGCTCCGGAATCTCGGGGATGTCCGACTGGCGATAGAAGGTCACATGCTCGGGGTTCAGGCCCGCGGCCAGCCAGCTGGCGGCGATCTCGATGGTCGAACGCTGCACGCGCTCGGGGTCCTGGCACTTGATGAGGGCGTGGTAGTCGGCCAGAAAGTAGAAGTTCTCCACGTTCTTGTCGCGGCTGGCTTCGATGGCCGGGCGCATCATGCCTGCGTAGTTGCCCAGGTGCGGGGTACCGCTGGGGGTGATGCCGGTCAGAAAACGGGTGGTGCTCATAGGGATCAACAACAGATATCAGTAGCAGACCAGGCGCTGGGTTCAGCGCAGCAAGGCCATGAAGGGGTAGAGGATCAGATCGATGGCCGAGTAGCCCAGGCTCATCAGCGGACGCAGCCAGAAGCTGCCGACCACGCCGGCGATCACCAATGCCATGACGATGAAGAAGCCATAGGGCTCGACGCGGGCCAGCACTTGAGCCTGCTTCCAGGGCAGCAGGCCGACCAGGATGCGGCCGCCGTCCAGAGGTGGCAGCGGAAACAGGTTGAAGGCCCACATCACCAGATTGACCAGGATGCCGGCGCGGCACATCTCCAGGAAAAAGCGCTCCTGCAGACCCGTGCCGACCAGCACGATCAGCAGCAGGCCCCAGAACACGGCCTGCACGAAATTGGAGGCAGGACCGGCCAGCGCGACCCAGATCATGTCGCGCTTGGGGTGACGCAGTTGGTCGAAGCGCACGGGTACGGGCTTGGCGTAGCCGAAAAGAAATGCGCCCGAGGTTGCGAAATACAGCAGCAGCGGCATCAAGATGGTGCCGATGGGGTCGATATGCTTGATGGGGTTGAGCGTGATGCGCCCCATCATGGCTGCGGTGTTGTCGCCAAAGTGACGCGCAGCATAGCCGTGCGCCGCCTCATGAATGGTGATGGCGAACAGCACGGGCAGTGCGTAGATCAGGACGGTTTGTATGAGTTCGGTGGGTTCCACGCGCTGATTGTCTCAGACGTCGCGTCAAGCTGCTGTGTTGTGTCGGGACAAGCCGTGGGTGCTTGCAGAAATACGGGTTGCACATAGTTGTGTGGTAAACCAGATGTAGCAAAATGCAACTCGCACAAATTCCCGGGCACGGCTTGCATGTCGGAGCAGGTTTGTGCGGTTTGACGACATCAATACATAACACGGCGTTCGGCAGGACAGGGCAAGGGGATCGATATGACGGTAAGCAAGCGACTGGTGATCGCGTTTGTCAGCATCAGTGTTTTTGTGCTGGCTTTGATGGGAATTGCCTGGTCAGCAATGTCCGATGTGCTGGAGGTGCTCAAGGCGGGCTCGCTGACGGTGCAGCAGTCTCAGAGCCTGATGGCCGAGGTGGAACGCTCGCGCTGGTGGCTGCTGGCACTGGGGGGCTGGGTCTGCATTTCCTGCGCCTGGTCCTGGGTCAGCCTGCGCCGCCGCATCGTGGCGCCCTTGCAGGAGGCCATCCTGATTGCCGAGACCGTGGCCGCAGGCGATCTGAGCAAGGAGTTCTCTTCCAATGCCGAAGGCGAGTTCGGGCGCTTGCTGACTGCGCTGAGCACCATGGAAGACACGCTGACCGAGCTGGTGGGCCGTATCAAGCAGTCCACCGACTCGCTGGCGGTGTCGGCCTACGAGATCGATGCCGGCAACACCAACCTTTCCAGCCGCACCGAGCAGCAGGTCAGCGCACTGACCGAAACCGCCGCCAGTATGGAGCAGCTCACCGTCACCGTGCGCCAGAATGCCGAGCGTGCCCATTCGGCCAGCTCTCTGGCCGTCACTGCTTCGGCCACGGCCGGGCGCGGCGGTGATGTGGTGGATCAGGTGGTTCACACCATGGACGCCATCAGCAGCAGCTCGCGCAAGATTGTGGACATCATTCAGGTGATTGAAGGCATTGCCTTTCAGACCAATATCCTGGCGCTCAATGCGGCCGTGGAAGCGGCCCGCGCCGGCGAGCAGGGACGTGGCTTCGCCGTGGTGGCCAGCGAGGTGCGCTCGCTGGCGCAGCGCAGTGCCGAAGCGGCCAAGCAGATCAAGGAACTGATCACGGCCAGCGTGACGCAGGTCGAAAGCGGCTCGGGCCTGGTGGGGCAGGCCGGCAGCACCATGAAGGAAATCATGCAGTCCGTGGGCCAGGTCACCGGGCTGCTGAGTGAAATCTCGGGCGCGCTGCAGCAGCAAAGCGAGGGCATTGCCCATGTGAACACGGCTGTGGCCCATATGGACAGCACCAATCAGGAAAACGCAGCCCTGGTCATGCAGGCCACGCAGGCCGCAGCGGCGCTCAATGCGCGCACGCAGGATCTGCAGCAGGCCGTGGGTGCCTTCAAGCTCGATGATGATGAGGCACCGGGTCTGGCGCCTGCGGCCATGCCGGCGCCGCGCCGGGCTGCGGCGGCTCAGGCTCAGCCAGCTCGTGCACCAGAGCTGGCCTACGAAGAGTTCTGATTCAGGACAAAGCGCGCAGACGGCCGTAGACGGCCAGGGCCGTGAAGCCACAGTGCAGGCAGATGGCCGTTGCCAGCAGGGCTCTGCGGCGCAGCATGGAATCATCCGCCTGCGCCGACAGCCCTGGAGATACATGGAATGACTGGCCTTTGCCATAGGCCAGGATCGCCCACGCCGTCCAGAGGGTGGCCAGGGCATAGATCAGCCATGACAGAGATGCCTGCCAGAACAGCAGCATCACCATTACCGAGTAGGTGCCGAGAAAGCCGATGAGCCTGGGCCAGTGGCGCTGAACAAAGTCTTGCGGCGGCTGCCTTTTCTGCATGAGGCGGTGCTTATTCGGGCTGCAGGCCGATGTCCTTGAGGCCGCCCATGCCCTGGCGCACCACGACGGGCGGATTGTTCGAGGCCATGGGCGTGAGGTCCAGCACCGTGGTGGGTTGCTGCGGGCAGGCACCGGAGTCGACCACGGCATCCAGCTCATGCGGAAAGCGCTCCAGGATGGAGTCGGCATCATTGAGTGGCTCGGTCTCGCCGGGCGCGATCAAGGTGGTGGCCAGCAAGGGCTCGCCCAGTTCTTCCAGCAGCAGTTGCAGGCCCTTGCGATCCGGCACGCGCAGGCCTATGGTCTTGCGCGAGGGGTGGCTCAGGCGCTTGGGCACTTCCTTGCTGGCTTCAAGGATAAAGGTGTAGGGGCCTGGCGTGGCCAGCTTGAGCAGGCGGTACTGGCGGTTGTCCACGCGGGCATAGTTGGCCAGCTCGGACAGATCGCGGCACAGCAGCGTCAGGTGGTGCTTGTCGTTGATCTGCCGGATGCGGCGCATGCGATCCACGGCGTTCTTGTCGTCCAGATGGCAGACCAGGGCATAGCTGGAGTCGGTGGGAACGGCAAGAATGGCGCCCTTGCGCAGCATGTCCGCTGCCTGCTTGATGATGCGCGGCTGCGGGTTCTCTGGATAGACTTCAAAAACGGTGGTCATGCGGCTTCTCTCTGTTTTTATGCGCGCTGTATGCGGTCCTCCAGCAGTTCCCAGACGGGGGTGAGCTGGCTGGGCAGATAGGGCAGCTGTCCCAGGTCTATCTGCGATTCGTCGGGGCTGTGAAAGTCGCTGCCGCGCGAGGCGGCCAGCCCGAATTCCACAGCCAGATCGGCGTAGCTTGCATATTCATGCGGGCGGTGGCTGCCTGTGACAACTTCCACGCCCTGGCCGCCGAGCTCCTTGAACTTGGAAAACAGCGCATATTCCTCGTTGTGACTCAGGTCGTAACGCGCTGGATGCGCAATCACGGCCACGCCGCCGGCATCCACGATCCAGCGCACGGCGTCGTGCAGATTCGCCCAGACATGGGCGACATAGCCGGGCTTGCCTTCGGTCAGATAGCGTTTGAAGACCTCATAGGTGTCGGCGCAGACCCCGGTCTCCACGAGAAAGCGGGCAAAGTGGGTGCGCGAGATCAGCTCGGGGTTGCCTGCGTGGCGCAGCGCGCCTTCATAGGCCCCCGGAATGCCGGCCAGTTCCAGCTGCCTGGCCATTTCGCGGGCGCGCGGGCCGCGGCCGTGGCGCGTGTCGTAGAGGCCTTGCGTCAGCGCGGCATTGTCGGCGTCAAAGCCAAGGCCCACGATGTGCACGCTGCTGCCCGAGAAGCTGACGGAAATTTCCGTGCCTGTCAGATAGTCCAGTCCCGCTGATCTGGCGGCTGCTGCCGCGCGATGCTGGCCGCCGACCTCGTCGTGGTCGGTCAGCGCCCACAACTCCACTCCGCGCTCGGCAGCACGCAGAGCCAGTTGCTCGGGCGTCAAGGTGCCGTCGGAGACGACGGAGTGACAGTGCAGATCGGCGTTGAGATAGGTTTTTGGCACGGCTTCATTGTAGGCCGCTGCAGGCGATCATGACCTGGGTCATCGCGCGAGCATGCTTGCGGTGGCCGCTTGTAACAAAGCTCAAATATGCCGCCCGTATGCCGAAGAAGGATTGGCTGCAGCGCTTGTGAGACTCAGAAAGCGTTACGGCTGCCACGGTATTGCTTGATTTATTGAGATGGATAAAAAATGAAATTGAATCAGTTCTCGGTGTCACAAAAGCTGTGGGCTTTGGTGATCGGCTTGCTGGCAGGCTTGCTGCTGGTGTCGGCAGGCAGCCTGATCTATCTGGATCGCGTCTATGTGAGCATCTCCAAGGAGGCCACACGCACCCGAATGGCTGCCAACATTGCCAGCGAGTGGCGCCACCTGACCGAGCAAAGCGTGGACCGCTCCATCGTTGCAGCGATCTCTTCCGAAGAGAATCTGGTGGAGCAGCAGCGCAAGCTGATGAGCGACGGGATTGCGCATATCACCGAGCTGCAGAAAAAGCTCAACGAACTGGTCACCGACGAGGAATCGCGCAAGGTGCTGGATGAAGTCGCCGAGCGCAGGCGCGCGACGCTGGAAAGCAATGCCGCCGTCCAGGCCGCGCGCAAGGACAATGACTTTGCGGCGGCCTTCGATCTGGTTGAAAAGCAGCTGCGTCCCAACGCCAAGGTCTACGTGGATGCGCAGCGCAAGTTTGTGCAGTTGCAGGAGCAACGCAGCCAGCGTGCGGTTGCCGATGGCGAAGCACGCCAGTCTCAGGCCTATGTGGCTATCGGTCTGGTCTGCGGCCTGATCGTTCTGCTCGGTCTGGCGATGGCGGCTCTGATCCTGCGCTCGATCATCGCTCCCTTGAATGAGGCGGTCGCTCTGGCCGACTCCATCGCTGCCGGCGATTTGACGGCGACCGTGCGCAATGACCGTCATGACGAACTGGGCCTGCTGCTCAAGTCCCTGAACGCCATGGCCGAGCGTCTGCGCTCCGTCGTCGGCCAGGTGCGTTCGGGTGTGGAGTCCGTCTCTTCGGCCTCGGGCCAGATTGCCACGGGCAACCAGGATCTGTCGGCACGCACCGAGCAGACGGCGGCCAATCTCGAGGAAACCGCAGCCAGCATGGAAGAGCTGACGGCCACCGTCACCCAGTCTGCCGACACGGCACGTCAGGCCAATCAGCTGGCCTCGACCGCTGCCCAGGCCGCCGAGCAAGGCGGTCGGGTGGTGCAGCAGGTGGTGCAGAGCATGGGCCAGATCACCGACAGCAGCCGCAAGATTGCCGACATCATCGGCGTGATCGACTCCATTGCCTTCCAGACCAATATCCTGGCCCTGAATGCGGCCGTGGAAGCGGCACGAGCCGGTGAGCAGGGCCGTGGCTTTGCGGTGGTAGCTGGCGAGGTGCGCAGCCTGGCGCAGCGCAGTGCCGAAGCCGCCAAGGAGATCAAGCAGCTCATCACCACCAGCGTGGACAACGTGCAGTCGGGCTCGCAGCAGGTGGAGCTGGCGGGACAGAGCATGAGCGAGATCGTGGCCAGCGTGCGCCGCGTCAGCGACCTGATCGGCGAGATCACGGCCTCGTCCACCGAGCAGCGCGACGGCATCAACCAGGTCAATCAGGCAGTGAGCAACCTAGACCAGATGACGCAGCAGAACGCGGCGCTGGTGGAGGAGTCCAGCGCGGCGGCGCTGTCCATGCAGGAGCAGGCGCGCCGCCTGGCGGAGGTGGTGTCCGTCTTCAAGCTTGGCCATGAGGCCGGCTATGCCAAGGCGGCAGCACCCCAGCGCCCGGCCAGCCGCGCCATGCCGGCCATGGCCCCGGTAAAGCAGACTGCCGTTGCAGCTCGGCCTGCGATCAAGAAAGCGCCCGCCGGCCCGGCTCCTTCGGCACTGAGCGCCAGCAAGGCTAAGCCTGCTGCGGACTCCGACGATGGGGACTGGGAAACGTTCTAAATAAACATGGGCCCGAGAAGGGCCCATGTTTTTAAGGCTGATGCTTACTTGACGTAGCCAAGAGACCGGGGACCAGCAAGCAGGCCGCGTGGCATAGCTGGTGAGATCAGAAGCCCATGTTGCCGGCACCGCCCTCGAAGTCCTGCGCGGCTTCCACGAGAAACTGCACCTTGCGTTCGCCGCGCCATTCGTTGATGTCCAGGCGATAGGCCAGGGTGGTGCGCGCGGGCAGCGGGTCGGTGTGGTTGAACCAGATGCCGTCGATCTTGGAGCCATGGTGCAGCAGCTCCAGCTTCAGATGCTTTTCGCCAACTAGGCGCTGCGAGGTGATTTCCAGCTCTTCGCTGAAAGTCGGCGCGGCAAAGCCCTGACCCCAGACGGCCAGCTGCATTTGTTCGATCAGGCCGGTGTCCAGCCACTGGGGCGAAAGCGGCCCGTCGGTCTCCAGCCTGCGTGTCAGCGTGGCAGCATCCAGCCATTCCCGGGCGACCTGGGCAAAAGCCTTTTCGAACTCGTCAAAGTGCGCTTCCGTGATGGTGCAGCCTGCTGCCATGGCGTGGCCGCCAAAACGCAGTATCAGACCGGGGTGGCGCTTGCTGACGAGGTCCAGCGCATCGCGCAGATGAAAGCCTGGAATGGAGCGGCCCGAGCCCTTGAGCTCATGCTCCTTGCCCGGAGCGCCGCTGGCTGCAAAGACAAATGTGGGGCGGTGCAGCTTGTCCTTGATGCGCGAGGCCACCACACCGACCACGCCTTCGTGAAAGTCGGGGTCGAACACGCTGATGGCCGGTGGCGGCGTCATGCCGTCCTCGCACAGGCCTTCGGCCATAAGCAGGGCGTGCTCGCGCATGCTGACTTCGATCTCGCGGCGCTCGCGGTTGATGCTGTCCAGCATGCGTGCCAGATTGTCGGCGCGGCTGACATCTTCCGTAGTCAGGCACTCGATGCCTATGGTCATGTCGGCAAGACGACCGGCGGCATTGATGCGTGGTCCCAGGGCAAAACCGAAGTCGATGGTGGAGGCCATGTCAAAGCGGCGGCCCGATGCCTCGAACAGCGCGCGTATGCCGGGCTGCATGCTGCCTTTGCGAATCTGCTTGAGGCCCAGCGCCACCAGGCGGCGGTTGTTGGCGTCGAGTTTGACCACATCGGCCACAGTGCCCAGCGCAACCAGGGGCAGCAATTGCTCCAGCCTGGGCTGGTTGTGGCGATCAAAGCGGCCGCGGTTGCGCAGCTCGGTGCGCAGGGCCAGCAGCACATAGAACATGACGCCCACGCCAGCCATGGACTTGCTGGCGAACTCGCAGCCAGGCTGGTTGGGGTTGACGATGGCGTCCGCTGGCGGCAGGTGGTCGCCCGGCAGATGGTGGTCGGTCACCACGACCGACATGCCCAGCTCCTTGGCCACGGCCACACCTTCCACGCTGGCAATGCCGTTGTCCACGGTAATCAGCATATCGGCACCGGTCTCCTTGACGCGGCGCGAGATGGGTGCGGTCAGGCCGTAGCCGTCGACCACACGGTCGGGCACGAGGTAGTCGGCATGGGCCGCGCCCAGCATGCGCAGGCCGCGCAGGCCCACGGCGCAGGCGGTTGCGCCATCGCAGTCGTAGTCGGCGACGATGCACAGGCGCTTTTGCGCGGCTATGGCATCGGCCAGCAGTTGCACGGCAGCATCGATGCCGCGCAGGCCCGAGGGCGGCAGCAGCAGGGCCGGCGCATCGTCCAGCTCGTCGGCCGAGCAGACGCCTCGCGCTGCATAGAGCTGGGCCAGCAAGGGATGAATCTTGGCCTGCAGCAGTACAGAGACACTGTCGTTGGGGATGGATCGGGGAATTATCTTCATAGCATTTCCCGCAGATCAGGCAAGCGTTTCGTGCCAAAAACACTCTTGATCCGGTCCATCAGGCCGCGTGGCTGGCTTTGCCATTGAACGGCATTGCGCTCGCCGCAGAGCGTGAGCTTGACCGGTTCTCCGCGGGCAGCCCGCTGCTGCAGCTCGGCGATCAGGCTGCTGTCCAGTGCCTGCCAGGCCTTTTGCCAGCCTTGCACATTGCCTTGCAGCGCAGTGTGGCGCAGATCATCCACGCACACGGTCCGGGAGTTCGCCGCAGGCAGGCTGGCAAGGTCTCCCGTGCCATGCACCCAGAAGGAGTTGATGGGCGGCAGGCCGCGTTCGGCACGTCGATCGTTGAAGACATGGGTGTAGAGCAGCATCTGCAGCTCGGTCTGCAGACGCTGAATGATGGCTCCCTGAATCGGGTCGGGCATCCAGGGGCGCACGTCACGGCCCAGCGCGCGGTCCATCGAGGCGGTGGCCAGACCCTTGAAGGCCGCGCCTCGTGCCAGCCAGAGGTCAGCGCGCAGATATTCCAGAGTGATGCCGTCGTCGCTGAACCAGGGTGCGATCAGCGCCAGCAACTGGCGGGATTCGTCTTCGTCCAGTGGCGCGCCGGCCGGGTCGGTCTGATGGACCTGGTCCGGCGTGATATGCCAGTGGCAGGGCGTGATGAAGGCGCAGGCCTGGCTGCTGTCTCCAGCCGCCAGCGCAGCCCAGGGAATCAGCCCGGGTGTATCGGGCAGCTGCATGCCACGGGCCAGGGCGCGCTCATGCGGAGGAGAGAAGTCCATCTCGTCGCCCTGCACCAGCGAGGTCGGCGTCAGCGTTGCTAGCAAGGCCTGCAGGTGAGGGAGTTGCAAACCGTCCCATGCCTGGGGAATGTCGGCAGGGCCGCTGGCATAGGCAACAATGATTTCAGAGGCGCCTGTGCCCAGGGCTTGGGCGGCAGGCAGCAAAGGCGCGGTCAAAGACATGGGCGCTATTGTCGGGCATGGCCGCCGCCTGGGCATGGTGCGGGGGGCTTTGTCACCTCGCAGGCATATTTTTCAGGGTGTAGACCAGGCTGTAGCTTGCATCATCGGCGATGGCGGGCATGCCGGCATTCCAGTCATCCCAGCGCTGGCGCATGGCTTGCAGGCGCTCGGGTTGCTGGCCGGCCAGATTGGCACGCTCGCGCTCGTCCTGCGCCAGATTGAACAGGTATTCGTTGTCCTCCACGCGCAGGTATTTCCATTCGCCTTCGCGCAACGCGCGCTGGTTGCGGTAGAGCATGCGCCAGTACAGCGGCCGGGCAAACTCTGCCCCGTCGGTGCGCAGCACGGGCAGCAGGGAGATGCCATCCAGTGGGTAATCGGGGTCTGCGCTCACACCGGCTGCATCCAGCACCGTGGCAGACCAGTCCATGGTCATGCATGGTTGGGCACTGCTGCGATGGGCCTCGATCACGGCAGGCCAGTGGGCGATCCAGGGCACACGGATGCCGCCTTCGGTCAGGTCCATCTTGCCGCCCACGAGAGGCCAGCTGTCCGAGAAGCGCTCGCCGCCGTTGTCGCTGGTGAAGACGATCAGCGTGTTGTCGAGCTGGCCGTTCTTGCGCAGGGCTTCGACGATCCAGCCTATGCCCTCATCCATGTGATGAATCATGCGGCGGTACTGGTGAATATTGCCTCCCGCCAGATGCGTGATGCCCGCTCCCAGCTGCTCGGCGGTCTCACGGTCATCACGGGTTTCCCAGGGCCAGTGCGGGGCCGTGTAGTGCAGGCTCAGGAAGAAGGGGGCATCGCCCTCGCTCATGCGGTTGACGAAGTCCACGCTGCGCTGGGACAGCAGATCGGTCAGATAGCCTTCGTCGTGATGCTCCTCTTCGCCCACCCACAGATCGTGCTGGCCCGAGCTGCTCAGATGGGTGAAGTAATCCACGCCGCCCGACATGGGGCCGAAGTATTCCTCATAGCCCGAGCGCAGCGGGCCGAAGTGGGGAGGGTAGCCCAGATGCCATTTGCCTATCAGTGCCGTGCGGTAGCCCGCTCCATTGAGCAGCGAGGCGACCGTGGGGATCTCGGGTGGCAGGCCCAGCCTGGCGCCCAGCGGCGTGCCGCGCGTCTTGCTGTTGATGGGCTCCTCGGCTGCACCGCGCAAGCGGTATTGATAGCGGGCCGTGGCCAAGGCAAAACGCGTGGGCGAGCACACGGGTGAATTGGCATAGCCCTGGGTGAGCCTGAGACCGTTGGCGGCCAGGCGGTCGAGCACCGGGGAGACCGGGCCGAAGTCGGCATCGCGGCCGCCGTAGCAGCCGAGGTCGGCATAGCCGAGATCGTCGGCGACGATAAAGATGATGTTGGGACGAGTCATGAAATATGGGGCGTTGTCATGGGGCTGATGGCTGGCGCAGGCGCTCATTCCATCTTCATGCCGGTGGCCTGGGCCAGAACCCGGTAGCGGTCGGCCAGAGCCTGAATGCGTTTGGCGGCTGCATCGCCTGTCAGTCCTTCGTAGACCATGTCGTTGACACGCATGCGTTCACGCAAAGTGCCGTCCTTCATGGCCTTCTCGAACTGGGCCTGGATTTTCTGCACCAGCGGTTCAGGTGTGCTGCTGGGTACCCAGGCAGCGAAAAGCACTTCCTGCTGCAGCTCTTTATGTCCGAGCTCGCCCACGGATGGAACTTCCGGCAGCAAGGGGTTGCGCTGGGCCGTGGTCACGGCCAGCGCCGTGATCTTTCCAGTGGTCACATGGGGCAGCATGGCGGTGGAGCTGATGACGCCGCCGTCGACCTCGCCAGAGAGCATGGCCAGCGTGGCAGGTGCATTGCCTTTGTAGGGCACATGGTTGACCTTGGCTCCGGTGGCGTAAGTCAGGATGCTGGAGGCCAGATGGCCGGGGGTTCCATAGCCGGCGGACCCCAGGGTCAGGCCCTTGTCCTTGCCGCGGGCGATGAACTGCTCCAGTGTCTTGATATTTGTCTTGGGACTGACGGCCATGAGCATGCCTTGCGAGGCGAACACCATGACAGGACGCAGGTCGCCATTTTTGAACGGCATGCTTTTGTAGATCAGCGGGTTGACCGTGAAGCTCGTGTCCAGGCTGATCAGCATGGTGTATCCGTCGGCGGCAGCCTTGGCGACGTAATCGGCTCCTATATTGCCGCCAGCGCCGGTGCGGTTTTCAACAACGAATGGCTGCTTGGTCTCGCGTTGGAGTACTTCCCCCACGCCGCGCGCCAATATGTCCACCGCCCCTCCGGGAGCGAAGGAGGCGATCAGTCGAACCGGCTTGCCGGGCCAGGCGGCGACGGCGGCACCATCGGCAGGCTGGCCCTGGGAGGCGAATGCCGTGCAGCCCAGCAGCAGAGCTAGGCTGGTTTGAAGAAGGCGACGGGGTGCAATCAGGCGGGCCATGGAATCACTCTCTTGTCTGAGGAAAGTGCTGGCATTTGCGAAAATCCCAGCATTTCCCTTGTCTCTGTATTGGGAGCACCCACTGTAGAAGTGGCGGCCACAATTGATCTAATCAACTCATCTCCGTGAATACCCGACAGCCCACCTCCATTCAGCAGATGCTGCTGTTTCGTATCAGCCGCTTCTTCGGTGTGGCGGGCGGCATGGCCATGCGCATGTGCGAGGCCCGCTTCGGCCTCACACGCCGTGAATGGGGCGTGATGGCGACGCTGGCGACCGAGGAGGGTTTGCTGTCATCCGAGCTGGCGCAGAAGGCGCAGCTGGACAGGGCGCGCACTTCGCGGGCGCTCAGCGGCCTGGAGGAAAAAGGCTGGGTGCTGCGCAAGCCTCTTGATGGAGACCGCAGGCGCGTGGCCATCTATCTGACCGAGGAGGGGCGGCGCATGTACGGTCTGATACTGCCCGAGATGGTCAAGATTCATGCCGATATCGTGTCCGTTCTCAGCGATGAGGAACTGGCCTTGTTTGACGGCCTGCTGGCAAGGCTCCAGGCCCATGCGGTGACGCTGGAGCAGCAGGATCAGTATGCGGATCTGCCGCGCATAGGGCGCAGCAGGCCGCCCCGGTAGAGGGGCGGCGGGCAGTCAGATCGCATAAGGCTGGCGCTGTCGGCAGGGCATTGCC
Organism: Comamonas sp. C24C; assembly: GCF_053345995.1. Classification (NCBI taxonomy): domain Bacteria; kingdom Pseudomonadati; phylum Pseudomonadota; class Betaproteobacteria; order Burkholderiales; family Comamonadaceae; genus Comamonas; species Comamonas sp. C24C. The sequence continues at coordinate 433,761 of NZ_JBKFBC010000001.1, forward strand.
GGCAATGCCACAATGCTGGCAACATGCAATTTCCCTACGAACTGGCCGTGGGCTGGCGCTATACCCGTGCAGGGCGCGCCACACGCCGCAATGGCTTCATCTCCTTTATCTCGGGTGTCTCCATGCTTGGCATTGCGCTGGGCGTGGCGGCGCTGATCATTGTGCTGAGCGTGATGAACGGCTTCCAGAAGGAAGTGCGGGATCGCATGCTCAGCGTCGTCTCCCATGTGGAAATCTACGCCCCGCAGGGCGCACCCCTGCCCGATGTGGAGCGCACCATGCGCGAGGCCAGAGCCAACCCCGATGTGGTGGGGGCCGCGCCTTTTGTGGCGGCCCAGGCATTGCTGGCACGCGGCGAGGATATGAAAGGCGCCCTGGTGCGCGGTATCGATCCGGCGCGTGAGGGCGAGGTGACCGATCTGGCGGCCACCAGCGGCGAGGTGCTCAAGCGTCTGGTGCCCGGCGAGTTCAAGGTGGTGCTCGGCATCGAACTGGCGCGCAGTCTCGGTGTGAGCGAGGGCGATGTGATCACGCTGATCGCTCCCAGCGGCCAGGTCACGCCGGCCGGCGTGCTGCCGCGCATGAAGCAGATGACGGTGGCCGGCACCTTCGATTCCGGCCACTACGAATATGACTCGGCGCTGGTGATGATGCATTACGAGGATGCACAGCGCATCTTCCGCCTGGAAGGGCCGACCGGCATTCGCCTAAAGCTCAAGGACTTGCACGAGGCGCCGCGCGTTGCGCATGAACTGGCGGACACCCTGACGGACCGTTTATTCATCCGTGACTGGACGCAGCAGAACAAGACCTGGTTTGCCGCCGTTCAGCTTGAAAAACGCATGATGTTCATCATCCTGACCCTGATCGTGGCCGTGGCGGCTTTCAATCTGGTGTCCACCTTGGTGATGAGCGTGCAGGACAAGCGTGCCGACATTGCCATCCTGCGCACCCTGGGAGCCTCGCCCTCGTCCATCATGGGCATCTTCATGGTGCAGGGCGCCATGGTCGGCGTCATCGGCACCTTGGCCGGTCTGGCGCTGGGGCTGGCGATTGCCTTCAATATCGACGTCATCGTTCCTGCCATTGAGCATGCGCTGCATGCCAACTTCCTGCCCAAGGACATCTACCTGATCAGCAAGATGCCCAGCGAGCCGCAGTCCACGGACATCGTGCCGATCGCCGTGATTTCCCTGATTCTTTCTTTTGTGGCCACGATTTACCCCAGCTGGCGTGCCAGCCGCGTGAACCCTGCGGAGGCACTGCGTTATGAATGATGTTGTGATGGACCAGAGCGTGCTGGAGGCACGCGGCCTGACCAAGCGCTTTGCCGAAGGCAAGCTGGATGTGACCGTGCTGCAGGGTGTGGATCTGCAGGTTAAGGCGGGCGAGACACTGGCCATCGTCGGCGCCTCGGGCTCGGGCAAGTCCACCTTGCTGCACTTGCTGGGTGGGCTGGATGCGCCCACCACGGGTAGCGTCAGTCTCATGGGTCAGCCTCTGCACCAGCTCAGCCCGCAAAAGCAGGGCGCGCTGCGCAACCGGCATCTGGGCTTTATCTACCAGTTCCATCACCTGCTGGCCGAGTTCTCGGCCCAGGAGAATGTGGCCATGCCGCTGCGTATTCGACGCGACGTCAAAGAGGATTGCATGGACCGCGCGGCCGAGATGCTGCGTGCCGTGGGGCTGCGCGAGCGCATGGCGCATCGCCCGGCAGAGCTCTCGGGCGGCGAGCGTCAGCGCGTGGCCATTGCACGTGCGCTGGTCACGCGTCCGGCCTGTGTGCTGGCCGACGAGCCCACGGGCAACCTGGATCGCGGCACGGCCGATACGGTGTTTGCGCTGATGCTGGAGCTGGCGCGCAGCCATGGCACGGCGTTTGTGATGGTCACCCATGACGAAGGACTGGCAGGGCGCTGCGACCGCATGGTCAGACTGGGGCGCGGGCAACTGGCCTGAGCGTCATCGAGCGACGGCAAGGCCCGGGTCACTGCAGCTGCAGCGACCTGGGCCTTTTTTATGAAGAATGCGCCTCAAACGTTTGATTAGTAAGCGCTGACAGCTGCATTTCTGATAGCAATCGTGGCCTGTTCACGTGCCGAGGCCTGCAGCGGCACGGCAGGGCGCGGTCTGGCCGAAACATCCTGCGCCGTCAGATCGTCGGTGACCTCGCGCAGCCTGGCGGACTGGGCCAGCGAGGTCTGCACCACCTCGCCCATGATCTGCGTGACCTGGCGCGAGGAGTTCACGATCTCGGCCATGGTGGTGCCGGCTTCGCGCACCTGGGTCACCCCCTGGGTGACCTGGGTGACCGAGGTCTGGATCAGCTGCTTGATCTCCTTGGCGGCCTCGGCGCTGTGCTGGGCCAGCTGGCGCACCTCATTGGCCACCACGGCAAAGCCGCGTCCCTGGTCACCGGCGCGGGCCGCTTCCACGGCGGCGTTGAGCGCCAGCAGATTGGTCTGGAAGGCGATGGAGTCCATCATGCCGATGATGTCGCTGATCTTGCGCGAGCTGGCGCTGATGGATTCCATGGTGCTCACCACATCCTGCACGGTGCGGCCGCCGGCTTCGGCCACGCTGCAGGCGTCCTGGGCCAGCTCGTTGGCCTGGCGTGCATGGTTGGCACTCTCGGTCAGTCCTTCCACCGTGGCGCGCAGGGTTTGCGCCGCGGTCACGCGGCGTGTGATGTTGGTGGCGAACTTGACGACCTTGAAGGGGCGGCCTTCTGCGTCGAGTATGGGGTTGTAGCTGGCTTCGATCCAGACCTGACGACCGGCCTTGCCTATGCGCAGGTACTGGCCCGCATCGTGATGACCCAGGGCCAGCTTGTGCCAGAAATGCTGATAGGCCGGGGATTGGCGCTCGTGCGGCTGGACGAACATGCTGTGGTGTCTGCCCACGACTTCGGCAAGGGAGTAGCCCATGGTCTGCAGAAACAGATCGTTGGCCGTGAGGATGTTGCCGTTCAGATCGAACTCGATGATGGCCTGCACCTTGGCAATGGCTTCGAGCTGGCCGCGGGCATCGTCTTCATGCTGCTGCTGTTCGGTGATGTCGGTGGCGTACTTGATGACTTTGCGCGGCTGCCCCTGGCTGTCAAAGATCGGGTTGTAGCTGGCCTGCAGCCACACATCCTCGCCCTGGCTGTTGATGCGACGGTAGCGGCCGCTGTCATGCAGGCCTGCCGCCAGGCGCTGCCAGAACTGGGCGTACTCGGCAGAGGCCCGGGTCTCCTCGTCCACAAACATGCGGTGATGCTGGCCGACGATCTGCTCGGCGCTGTAGCCCATGGTGCGCAGAAAGTTGTCATTGGCCGTCAGCACATGGCCTTGCAGATCGAACTCGATCACGGCCTGCACCTGATCGAGTGCAGCCAGCTTGCCCTGCATGTCGGCGCGCTGATGACTTTGACTCAGGCGTTGCCAGAGCGTGCTTTGCAGAAGTCCCGTCATAACTTGCTCCTTTGGCCGGTAGCGCAGGGCAGTGGGTGAAGTTGCTTAATGTTTTATTTGTTTCAATGTGTGTACAGTAGGACAAGACTGGAAACTGTCTGTAGTCACTTGACGTGTCATATGCAGGGGCCAGCCTGCGCAAGCAGCCCGGCCGATGCATGATGTGCAGATGCCCACCTGGATAGATACCCATTGCCACCTGGATGCGCCCGAATTTGCGCCTGACAGAGATGCCGTGCGCGCCGCTGCGCAGGCCGCAGGCGTCAAGCATCTGGTCATTCCCGCCGTGCAGCGCAGCCACTGGCAGGACGTGATTGCGCTTGCTCATCGTCATGGCGACAGCTATGCGCTGGGCATTCATCCGCTCTACACGCCTGGTGCCCAGGAGTCCGATATCGCGGCGCTGCGCGAGTTGCTGAGCCAGCAGCGCGGCGACCCGCATCTGGTGGCGGTGGGCGAAATCGGTCTCGATTTTTTTGTCCCCGGACTGGACGAGCAGCGCCAGATCTGGTTTTACGAGCAGCAGATCCGGCTGGCTCGCGAGTTCGGGCTGCCCGTCATCCTGCATGTGCGCAAGAGCAGCGATCGTCTGCTCAAGACCTTGCGCCAGCACAGGGTTGTAGGTGGCATAGCCCATGCGTTCAACGGCAGCGTCCAGCAGGCGCAGGCGTTTATCGATCTGGGCTTCAAGCTGGGCTTTGGCGGTGCCATCACCTATGAGCGCGCGCTCAAGCTGCGCGAGCTGGCGGCCAGCCTGCCGCTGCAGGCTTTGGTGCTGGAGACCGATGCGCCCGATATCCCGCCGCACTGGCTCTACATCACGGCCGAGCAGCGCGCGGCCGGCCAGCCTCAGGGGCGCAACAGCTCGGCAGAGTTGCCGCGCATTGCGACGGAGATTGCGCAGCTGCGCGGCATGGGCATTGAGCAGCTGGCGCAGGCCAGTACAGCCAATGCACGCGCAGCGCTCTCAGGTTTGCCGGCGCTCTTGTAGGAAAACAGCATCTGGCCGTTGCAGACCAAGTGGCGGTTGCTCATCTTTTCGAATATCAGCCCAAGGGCCATGCCAAGCATGGCTGGGCGACAATAGGGCATGACCGAGGATTCTTCTGCCACAGTGACAGAGACAGGCCCGCGCTGGCAGGGGCTGGCGGCCGTGGCCGATGCGCGCACGCGGGCACTGGTGCTGGGCAGTTTTCCGGGCCTGAAGTCGCTACAGCTGGCGCAGTACTACGCCCATCCGCAAAACCAGTTCTGGCCTTTGCTGCAGGCCTTGTGGCCTCGGCATCCGCAGCCGCCGCGCGCCGACTACGCGGGCCGCTGCGAGTGGCTGCTGGAGCGTGGCCTGGGCCTGTGGGACGTGTATGCGAGCTGCGAGCGCGAGGGCAGTCTGGACAGCGCCATTCGCTGTGCCCAGGTCAACGACTTTGCCGGGCTGCGCCTGCGTTGCCCGGATCTGCAGCTGGCATTGCACAACGGCGGCGAGAGCTACAAGCATGCGCGCCAGACCGAGGCGCTGGGGCTGACGGCGCTCAAACTGCCATCGACCAGCCCGGCCAATGCCAGTTGGTCTTTCGATAAAAAACTGCAGGCCTGGCACCATGCGCTGGCGGCCCATGGCCTGCTTTGAAGATTGGTGTGAAACGTGATCCGTAAAACCCGTGGCGGTGCCAAATCCGCGCAGGACAAGAATGTGGGCAGTGCGCAGGAGCTGCCCGAAGTCAGCGTCTCCGACGATGGCGATATCCGCTATCTGCATCTGGGAACGCCCTGGGTGCAGGGCTCCATGCGCATTCGCGACCCTTTTGATATCGACCTGGAATATGTGCAACGCATGATGGGCTGGCTGCTGTTTGCCGAGCCGGCCGAAGTGCCCCGGATGCACGCCATGCAACTGGGGCTGGGGGCGGCTGCCATCACCAAGTTCTGTCACAAGAAGCTGCGCATGAAGACCACGGCGGTCGAGCTCAATCCCCAGGTGCTGGCCGTGTGCCGCAGCTGGTTCAAGCTGCCCCCCGACAGCAGCACGCTGCAGGTGGTGCTGGCCGATGCGGCCCAGGAAATCAAAAAGCCCGAATGGCAGGGCACGGTCGATGCGCTGGCGGTCGATCTCTACGACCATGAGGCAGCGGCCCCTGTTCTTGACAGTGCCGAGTTCTATACCGACTGCCGCAATCTGCTGACTGAGGACGGCATCATGACCGTCAATCTGTTTGGTCGCTCTTCAAGCTTTGACAAAAGCCTGGACCAGATGGCCCAGGCTTTTGGCGAGGACGCGCTCTGGGCCTTCCGCCCCACGCGCGAAGGCAATACCGTGGTGCTGGCCCAGCGCAGGCCGCGTGTGCTGCAGGGCACCGAGCTGGATCTGGCCTGCGACCAGGTGCAGGCGCGCTGGGATCTGAACACCACACGCTGGGCCAAGGTGTTCGTGCCGGCCCGCGATGCCGAGGCCGGCAGCAAGACGGCCAGATCCAGGGTCGCCCGAGTCGGCAGGGGCGCAGCCGAATGATTGCAAAGCCTGAGTAAAGCTGAGGGTGCAGCATTGATTGGAGCGGAGTTGTGCCGATGATGTAGACATGACGATCAGTGCCATCTCCTCCAGTTCTGCCAGCTCAGCCTCTTCGGGGGCCGGCGCGGCATCGCGTATCCAGCAGCTGCAAAAGCAGATCAAGGATGCAACCAACGAGCTCAAGGAAGTCGCCAACAGCGACGCGGATGCCAAGACCAAGCAGCAGCAGACGCAGTTGCTGCAGGCCAAGATCCAGATGCTGCAGGCCCAGATCGAGGCTCTGCAGAATCAGCAGGCGCAGCAAGCCCAGCAGGCTGCTCAGCGTGGCACCGAAGCCGTTCAGTCAAAGCAGGACGATGCGATGCAGAGCAGAAGTCGCAGCAATCCGGGTCAGGGCGGGTTGGGCGGTCTGCTGGACGAATACGCCTGAGCTGCATCAGACAACAGAGCTTCATCGGCCTGTCATGCATCTTCCTGATCGGCAGCATGGGCCGATGGCGGTACAGTCAGGGCAGTTTTGTTGCTGCAGCCGCCCATGTCATTGACTGAAACCATCCTGCCTCGATCCGTCAAGCCAGCCCAGTATCACGGGCCTCTGGACTGGCGCACGCTGGTGCAATGGCTGCAGGAAGACGGTGTGATCACGGCGCAGGAGGCAGGGCGCACGGTCGCGCGCTGCTCGGCCGCCGAGAGTGCGCAACTGCCGCTGGTGCGTCTGGCCAACGTGGGCGTTGTCGGCGCCCTGACGCACCAGCCGCTGGACCTGGAAACCCTGACTCAGTACCTGGCCCAGCGTAGTGGCCTGACCTATCTGCGCATCGACCCGTTGCGCGTGGATGTGGGCCGCGTGGGCGAGATCATGAGCGCCAGCTACGCCGAGCGCCACAAGGTGCTGCCCGTGCAGGTCACGGCCAAGGAGGTGGTGATCGCCACGGCCGAGCCCTTCATCAAGGACTGGGTGAGCGAGGTCGAGCGGCAGTCGCACCGCAGCGTGCGCTGCGTGGTGGCCAATCCGCAGGACATCAAGCGCTATACGGCGGAGTTCTTTGCGCTGGCCAAATCCGTGCGTGCTGCCGAGAAGGCTGGCGGTGCGACCGGCGGCGCGAGCTTCGAGCAACTGGTGGAGCTGGGCAAGAGCAACAAGCAGCTCGACGCCAACGACCAGGGCGTGGTGCGCGTGGTGGACTGGCTTTGGCAGTATGCCTTCGACCAGCGCGCCAGCGACATCCACCTGGAGCCCCGACGCGAGCAGGGCGTGATCCGCTTTCGCATCGACGGTGTGCTGCATCCGGTCTATCAGATGCCCATGGGAGTGCTGAACGCGATGGTGGCGCGCGTCAAGCTGCTGGGGCGCATGGACGTGGTCGAAAAGCGCCGCCCGCTGGACGGGCGCATCAAGACGCGCAACCCGCGCGGCGAGGAAGTGGAAATGCGCTTGTCCACCTTGCCCACGGCCTTTGGCGAGAAGATGGTGATGCGCATCTTCGATCCCGAGAACACGGTCAAGAATCTGGACGCCCTGGGCTTCAGCGCCCATGATGCCCAGCGCTGGGAAGATCTGGTCAAGCGTCCGCACGGCATCATTCTGGTCACCGGTCCCACGGGCTCGGGCAAGACCACCACGCTGTATTCCACGCTCAAGCGGGTGGCGACCGAGGAGGTCAATGTCAGCACGGTGGAAGACCCCATCGAAATGATCGAGCCCAGCTTCAACCAGACCCAGGTTCAGCCCCAGCTCGACTTCGGCTTCACCGAAGGCCTGCGCGCGCTGATGCGCCAGGACCCGGACATCATCATGGTGGGCGAGATCCGCGATCTGGCCACGGCCGAAATGGCGGTGCAGGCCGCGCTGACCGGCCATCTGGTGTTCTCCACGCTGCACACCAACGATGCACCCAGCGCCGTCAGTCGCCTGATGGAGCTGGGCGTGCCCTCGTATCTGATCAATGCCACCTTGCTGGGCGTGCTGGCCCAGCGACTGGTGCGCACGCTGTGCCCCAGCTGCAAGGTGCGCGATGAAGATGCCAAGCCCGAGGATCTGGCCGAATCGGTCAGGCCCTGGAAGCTGACCGGCAGCTACCAGCCGTACAAGCCCGTGGGCTGCGAAGACTGCCGCATGACAGGCTATCGCGGCCGCATGGGGTTGTACGAGCTGCTGATGGTCACCGAGACCCTCAAGAAGCAGATTCACGATGCTCCGTCGATGGACGTTCTGCGTCGCCAGGCCGTACAGGACGGAATGCGTCCCCTGCGTCTTGCAGGGGCCTTGCGGGTTGCGGAAGGTCTGACCACCTTGCCCGAGGTGCTGGCCTGCACGCCGCTGATGAGCGAAATCTGAAGGCAGGACTGCAAGTGCTTGCTGTCCTGCCAGGGCAGCCAGGCAAGGCCGACATGCATCGGGCTTGCCCACGGTAGAAGGGGGCAGAACGTCAGCATTAGGGTATGCCCTTTGTAGGTGGAATCCACATCAATTTGGCATATCTATGAAACGAGAATCGCCAAGTCGTGATTTCCGTAAGGAGACGTTTTGTGAAAATCAAGAGCCAAAAAGACTTTTTCTCCGGTCTGATGTTCTTGGCCGTCGGTCTCGCATTTGCGATCGGCGCGTCCAACTACACCATTGGCACCGGCGCCCGTATGGGTCCAGGTTACTTCCCTCTGATCCTGGGTGTGCTCATGGCCATCCTGGGTGCAGCCATCTGCGTCGGCGGCCTGACCAAGGGCCCCGAAGGTGGTGACAAGATCGGTAAGTGGGCCTGGAAGCCTGTGTTCTTCGTGCTGGCTGCCAACTTTGCCTTCGGCATTCTGTTGGTGGGCGTACCGGCTGTGGGCATCCCCCAGTTCGGTCTGATCATTGCGATCTACGCTTTGGTCTTTATCGCCAGCATGGCCGGTCAGACCTTCAACCTCAAGGAAACAGCCGTTCTGGCCACCATTTTGGCGGTCGGCAGCTATTTCGCTTTCGTGTGGGCGCTGAATCTGCAGTTCCCCGTGTGGCCTAGCTTCATCGCTGGCTAATCAGGAGCATCGTCCATGGATCTGATTCAGAACTTGTCGACGGGTTTTGGCGTGGCTTTCACGTTCCAGAACCTGATCTACTGCTTTGTGGGCTGTCTGCTCGGTACGCTGATTGGCGTGCTGCCCGGCATTGGCCCTGTGGCGACCATCGCCATGTTGCTGCCAGCAACTTATGCACTGCCTCCCGTGGCGGCGCTGATCATGCTGGCCGGTATTTACTACGGCGCCCAGTACGGTGGTTCCACCACCGCCATTCTGGTAAACCTGCCAGGTGAATCGTCCTCTGTGGTGACCGTGATTGACGGTTACCAGATGGCCCGAAAAGGCCGGGCGGGGCCCGCGTTGGCGGCAGCCGGTATCGGCTCCTTCTTCGCAGGCTGCGTGGGTACCGTGATTCTGGCTGCCTTCGCTCCTCCCCTGACCGAAGTCGCTTTCAAGTTCGGCCCTGCCGAGTACTTCTCGCTGATGACCCTGGGTCTGATCGGTGCCGTGGTGCTGGCTTCCGGCTCGCTGCTCAAGGCGATCGCGATGATCGTGCTGGGTCTGCTGCTGGGCATGGTCGGTACCGACGTGAACTCTGGCGTGGCCCGTTACAGCTTCGATATTCCTGAGCTGACCGACGGCATCGACTTCGTCGTGATCGCCATGGGTGTGTTCGGTTACGGCGAAATCATTGCCAACCTGTCCAAGCCTGAAGACGAGCGCGAAGTGTTCGCCGCCAAGGTGACCGGTCTGATGCCCACAGGCGAAGACTTCAAGCGCATGATTCCTGCCATGCTGCGCGGCACGGCCCTGGGTTCGGCCCTGGGTATCCTGCCCGGTGGCGGTGCCATGCTGTCGGCCTTTGCTGCCTACACCATCGAAAAGAAGACCAAGCTGAAGCCCGGCGAAGTTCCTTTCGGTCAAGGCAATATCCGTGGCGTGTGCGCTCCCGAGTCGGCCAACAACGCCGGTTCGCAGACATCGTTCATTCCTCTGCTGACCCTGGGTATTCCTCCCAACGCCGTGATGGCGCTGATGGTGGGTGCCATGACGATTCACAACATCCAGCCCGGTCCTCAGGTGATGACCAGCAACCCGGAACTGTTCTGGGGTCTGATTGCCTCCATGTGGATTGGTAACCTGATGCTGATCATCTTGAACCTGCCGCTGATCGGCGTCTGGATCAAGCTGCTGACAGTGCCTTACCGCTGGCTGTTCCCGTCCATCGTGTTGTTCTGTGCTATCGGCGTGTACGGTACCAACAACAACGCCTGGGACGTGTGGATGGTGGGTATCTTCGGTTTCATCGGCTATGTGTTCCACAAGCTGGGTACTGAACCTGCTCCTCTGCTGCTGGGCTTCATCCTGGGCCCGATGATGGAAGAAAACCTGCGCCGTGCCCTGCTGCTGTCGCGTGGTGACTGGTCGGTCTTCGTGACTCGCCCCATCTCTGCCTGCCTGCTGGCCGCTGCCCTGGTGCTGCTGGTCGTGGTGCTGATGCCTGCAGTGAAGAACAAGCGTGAAGAAGCCTTCGTGGAAGACTGATGGTCTTGCCTGATTGCTGAATCAAGCGCAAAAGCGGCCCGCAAGGGCCGCTTTTTTGATATGAGGACCTTTGTTTCGGGGGCCATGGATTAGGGCGGCAAAATAGCTGCAGTTATTCGAAAGATTGCATGGCCTTGTCTCTATTGCCCGCGCAACACCCCCAGCGGGTCTTGCTGCACAACGAAATTCACGCGCGTCCTGCGGAAATCATGCAGGCCCCTCTGGCCATCACGCATATCGTGATGCTCACCGATGCGGCCCAGCGCGAGGCCAGCCGCGAACATGTGGCGGCCCTGCTGCGCAACCACCACCGCCCCCTGCCCGATGCGGCAACCACCCATGTGCTGATCGACCTGGGCGCGTTTCGCCTGCGCTGGGAGCAGCACACCGAGTTCGTGGCCTGGACCTTCACCACGCCCATGGCGCAGGCCGGCGTGGCCGATGTGCGCGAGCCCGAGACCGCCATCGATGCCGTGCCGCGCGACTGGCTGGCCGCCCTGCCGGGGCAGTGCCTGAGCAGCCTGCACCTGTGGGCGCTGAACGAGCAGGATGTGGACCCGCACTATCTGATGCGTCACATGCTGCATGCCGATACCCTGGTCGGCTCACGCGTCTCCGGCGGCGCAGGCTCCATCTATACCGACTTTGCGATTCATCCCGACGGCTTCTCGCGCATGCTGCTGCTGGCGGGCGCCGATCTGTCGCCGCGCCGCCTGGGCCGTCTGGTGCAGCGCGTGCTGGAGATCGAGACCTATCGCATGGCGGCGCTGCTGGGCCTGCCGGCCGCGCGCAAGGCTGCCGCCGTGCTGGCCACGGCCGAGCGTGAGCTGGCCGAGCTGGCCAATGCCATCCGCGCTGCCGACCGCGACACCGAGCCGGCCCTGCTGGACCGCCTGACCCGGCTGGCCGGCCAGGTGGAGAGCGAGTACGCGGCCACGCATTCGCGCTTTTCGGCCAGCTCCGCCTATTTCGAGCTGGTGGACAGGCGCATTCAGGAAATTCAGGAGACGCGGGTGGACGGCATCCAGACCATTCGCGAATTCATGGACCGGCGCCTCACGCCTGCGCGCGCGACCTGCGAATGGGCGACACGCCGCCAGAATGCGCTGTCCGAGCGGGTCTCGCGTGTCAGCAGTCTGCTGCGCACGCGCGTCGAGATCGAGCAGCAGCAAAGCAGCCAGCAACTGCTGGGCACCATGAACGACCGCCAGGGCACGCAGCTCAAGCTGCAATCCACGGTGGAAGGCCTGTCGGTCGCGGCCATCACCTACTACATCACCGGCCTGATCAGCTATCTGGCCAAGGGCGGGCAGAAACTGGGCTGGCCCTGGTCGCCCGAGTCGACGGCGGCCATGGCCATTCCGGTCGTGGCCCTGGGTGTCTGGTGGTCGCTGCGCAGGCTGCACCACAAGCTGTTTCATGGTCGCAGTCATTGAACATTGAGTTGACTGCTGGTGCTTACTCACAAAGCGCTGGCAGGTATGAATTTTGATAGTGTCGGGCAGCTTGCCCGGCTTGGAAACTGTGTGAAAGGACACTGACATGGACTTTGGTATCTCCGGGCGCTGGGCTCTGGTCTGCGGCGCCAGCAAAGGTTTGGGTTTTGGCTGCGCCAAGGCCCTGGCCGAAGAGGGTGTGAATCTGGTCATCAATGCCAGAAACGCCGAGACATTGCAGCTGGCAGTGCAGAAGCTGCAAGCCATTGCTCCTCAGATCAAGGTCATCGGTGTCGCAGCAGACATCACCACGCCAGAAGGTCGCACGGCAGTGTTCGAAGCCGCTGGCGGCCCGGGCAAGGACTACGACATCGTCGTGACCAACGCCGGCGGCCCGCCTCCTGGCGACTTCCGCACCTGGGATCGTGAAGCCTGGATCAAGGCCGTGGACGCCAATATGCTGACCCCCATCGAGCTGATCAAGGCCACGGTGGACGGCATGGCCGCGCGTGGCTTCGGTCGCATCGTCAACATCACCTCGAGCGCGGTCAAGGCACCTATCGACATCCTGGGACTGTCCAACGGCGCGCGCAGCGGCCTGACGGGCTTTGTGGCCGGCCTGGCGCGTTCAGGCATTGCCGCCAAGGGCGTGACCATCAACAGCATCCTGCCCGGCAAGTTCGACACCGATCGTCTGGTGGCCACCCATCAGGCAGCGGCCAACAAGACCGGCCAGGACCTGGATGCCGTGCGCCAGGCCCAGGCCGCCCAGATTCCTGCCAAGCGCTTTGGCACGGCCGAAGAATTCGGCGCCATCTGTGCCTTCCTGTGCAGCCGCCAGGCTGGCTATATGACGGGCCAGAACATCCTGCCCGACGGCGGTCTGTACCCCGGCACTTACTGATCGTTGATCGACGGCCGAAACGACAAAGCCCCGCATTGCGGGGCTTTTGTCCGGGGCGGCTGCCTATTTGCGGGACGACACGACGATGCCGGTCACGATCAGCGCAAACGCAAGCGCGTGGTAGAGGTGAGGGGTTTCGCCGAGCACGGGAATCGACAGCAGGGCCGTGAACAGCGGAATCAGATTGCCGAAGAAGCCTGCAATGGCGGGCGTGGCGCGCTGCACGCCCATGCCCCAGAAGCGGTAGGCCAGAATGGCCGGGCCCACGGCGATGAACAGCAGGCTGCCCAGCAGCGGCCAGCCCGGCACCAGGCGGAATTCGCCCAGCAGGGCTTCGCCGCCCGTGAAGAGACCGGACCAGAGCAGGCCGAAAACGATCTGAGCGAGCAAAAAGCTGGCCCAGTGCGATTTCACCTCCTGTGGGCCGCTGCTGCGCGAAAGCAGCCAGGTGTAGAAAGCCCAGGCGATGGTGGCCAGCACCATGAACAGGTCGCCGGGCACAAAGTGCAGATCGAGCAGCGTCTGCCAGTCGCCGCGCGACATCACCACCGCCACGCCCAGCACCGACAGCAAAGCCCCGCCCATCTGCCGGCGGCTGGCGCGAATGCCCCAGCACAGCCGGCCTATGGCCAGCATCCACACCGGCATGCTGGAGCTCACCAGCGTCACATTCAGCGGGGTCGAGGTCTTGAGCGCCAGATACAGCAAGGCGTTGTAGCAGCCTATGCCCAGCAGCCCCAGCAGCATGTATTGCCGCCACAGGGGCCAGATCGGGCTGTTCCTGCGCAGCACCCGCCACGCCAGCGGCAGCAGCAGCACGAAGGCGATGCACCAGCGCAGAAAGTTGAGTGCAAACGGCGAGATCAGATCGTGAGCGAGTCGGCCCACGATGGCATTGCCGGCCCACAGTGCCGGAGCCAGGCTGAGCATGGCGACCGTGGCAGGTTTCAGGGGGGAATTCATGGATTGTCACTGTAACCCGAGGTCGCTGGCGGGCAGCCCGGCTGCGCCTTGCTGCGGTGGCTGGCGCTCCTCAATAGTGATGCAAGCCTTCCCGTTTTGCGAAGCTGAGCACAATGCAGACTTGGGAGATTTTTCATGAAGCAGCAAACCACGCCGCCGCAGCAGCAACAATGGCTGCAGGCACAGCAGGCCATGGCCAGCAGGCATCCTCTGCGCCCGCGCCAGCCGCTGTGCATTGATGAGCAGCAGATCGGCAGCATCGAGGAAGACTTTGCGCGCAAGCTGGGGGCCGATCTGCTGGCTGCGCACGGAATAGTGCTGAGGCTGCTGGCCGGGCAATGGCGGCTGGAAGGCCAGGGCGGGGCGACGGACAAGCTGAACCGGCTGGCGCAGGCCATGCGCAGCGCCGGTCTTGCCGGTGCTTGGCGCAATGAGCAACTGGCGGTCTGCGATGCGCAGGGACGGCAACTGGCAACCATCGAGCGAGGTGCCGTGCGGCCGCTGGGCATTGCCACCCGGGCCGTGCATCTGGTGGGCGTCTGCGCGGACGGCGCGCTCTGGGTGCAGCAGCGCGCAGAAGACAAGGCCAACAACCCCGGCATGTGGGACACCTTGATGGGGGGCATGGTCTCGGCAGCAGACAGTCTGGCCGAGGCGCTGGCGCGTGAGACCTGGGAAGAGGCCGGTCTGCGGGTGGCCGAGCTGGGCGAGCTCAGTCATGGTGGCGAGGTGGTGTTCGCAAGGCCCAGCGACGAAGCCGAGGGTCAGGGCTATATGGTCGAGCGCATCGACTGGTTCTCGGCCCTGGTGCCCGATGCGCTGCAGCCTGCGAACCAGGACGGCGAGGTGCAGCGTTTCGAGCGGCTGGATCTGGCCGAGGTTCAGAGCTGGATGCTTCAGGGCTGTTTCACGCCCGAGGCCTCCCTGGTGCTTGCCGCCTACATGGGCTGGTAGGGCGGCAAGGCCGCTAGCGCTGGCTCTCCAGTGCGGTGGACTTGAGACGGCTGGGCGCCAGGGCTCCGGCCTGCTCGAGAATCGGATAGGCCACCGAGCACAGCAGGGAGTTGATGCGCTTGAGGTCGCTGATCATGTCGATATGCAGAGAGCTGGTCTCTATGCTCGATACCGTGTGCTGCGATAGACGTTCCAGGTGAGTGGCCGAGTAGGCCAGCTCCAGATCGCGGAAGCGCGCTTTTTCCTCGAGCAGCTTTTGCGCCTCGCGCACATTGCCGTTGAGGAAGACGCTCATGGCCAGGCGCAGATTGTCCAGCAGATGCTGGGTCAGCTCGTGAATCTCCAGCTTGCCGGCGGCCGAGAACTGACGGCCCTTCTTGATCTTCTTGTCTTCCAGATCCAGCAGCACGCGCTCGATGATGTCGCCGATCTGTTCCATATTGATGGTGAAGCTGATGATTTCCGTCCAGCGCTGACCTTCGCGCTCATCGAGTTCGGCGCGCGAGATCTTGGTCATGTAGTACTTGATGGCCGAGTACAGATCGTCCACCGTGGATTCCAGGTGGCGCACTTCCTCGGAGAGCTTGGCATCGTCGGTCTCGGCGACCTTCTGCAGGCCGATCAGCATGGACTCCACCACGTCGGCCTGGTGCAGCGATTCGCGCACGGCGCAGGTGATGGCCAGCGAAGGCGTGGACAGGGCCGACGGGTCCAGGTGGCGAGGGCGCAGCAGCTTGGCTGCGCTTTCTTCCTCGGGCTTGGGCAGCATGGCGGTCACCCAGCGGGCCACGAGCTGGGTCAGGCCGATGAAGCACAGGCTGTTGAAGATGTTGAAGGCCAGGTGGAACATCACCACGTTCTGGCCGGCGTTGGCCAGATAGGGTTGGGCGTACTGCGTCCACAGTCCGATGAAGGGCGCGACGATGGCCACGCCCATGATCTTGAATAGCAGATTGCCCACGGTGACCTGGCGCTCTTCCACCGCCGACTTGGCGGTGGTGAGCGCCGCGACCAGGCCGCTGCCCAGGTTGGCGCCCAGGGTCAGGCCCAGCGCCACATCCAGCGGAATGGCGCCCGAGCTGGCCATGGCTGCAATCAGCAGCACCACGGCCAGGCTGGAATAGGCCAGCACGGCCAGTACCGCGCCCAGCAGCAACTCCATGAACAGATCGCTGCTGACCGAAGCCAGCAGGGTGCGCACGGCCGGGGCCTGCAGCAAGGGCTCGGTGGCCTCCACCACCAGGCGCAGGGCCAGCAGCATCAGGCCCAGGCCGATGAGCACACGGCCGATACGCCCGGGCTTGGAGTCCTTGCGCGAGATATAGAGCACCACGCCGACAAAAATGAACAGCGGCGAGAGCCATGAAAGATCGGTGGAGAACAGCACGGCCATCAGGGCCGTGCCGACATCGGCGCCGCGCATCACGGCCAGGGCCGAGGGCAGGGTGATCAGACCCTGGCCGACGAAGGACGAGGTCATCAGCGAGGTGGCGGTGCTCGACTGCACGAGGGCCGTGACGCCCATGCCCGAGAGCGCTGCCGAGAAACGGTTGCTCATGCTGCGGGCAAGAATATTGCGCAGGTTGGCGCCGAAGACCTGCAGAACGCCGGTGCGAACCATCTGAGAGCCCCAGATCAACAGGGCAATGGCTGCTAAAAGATTCAATAAATGCTTCATGTTCTGCCCGCGAAGGAGCGACCTAATATACCCCTGAGTGAGGCGGTTCTGCCCGGAGTCCTCCCTCTTCTCGCACAAATAAGTGCGGAATAAGGAAAACAATAGAACAAAAACGAAATATTTAAAACATCGTTTCTACGGATGCGAAATAGGAAAAAACCGAAATTTTTTGAAGTCTGCATTGCCTATGCTGCTATCAAAAAGGTGGTTTCATGATTCCTTCACTGCCCAGCGCTGCTGTTGTGGGCTTTCTTTTGACGCTGCTGGCGGCCCTGGTGGCCGTCGGCTTGCTGCTGTGGTGGGGCTGGCGGCAGTGGCATGTGCGCTGCGGCCGGCCCAGGCCGCCGCTGCGCATCTGGCAGTGGGAGCTGGCCGTATGGCTGTCCATACTGCCCATTGCAACACTGGTGGGGCTGGCGCAGATTGCCTGGGTTGATCACCGGCAGGAGCGGCAGAGGACCGCGCAGCAGCGGCTCACGCACATCACGCTGGAGCGGCCCGTGGTCTGGGGCGACATCGTCTTGCCCGCAGGCAGCCATATTCAGCGCGAAGCGCCCCAGGGCGCTGAGAAGCAGGGCGGGCAGCCCGATCTGCGAGGCCTGAAGGAGATACGCTTTCCCCATCCCGTGCAGCTGGGCGATATCTGGGTCAACGCCTTGAGCGTCTACCACCAGGTGCTGCTGGAGCTGGACCAGCCCTACGAATTCTCGGCGCCGGGCCGGCAGACGGTGAGCTGCGAGCCCGGAAACATGGTGCAGCTGACTGCTGGCGAGCAGCCCCGCAGCTTCGACAAAAACCTGTTTCCCAGGCGCCTGGACGGCCTGCTGCTCAAGGATTGGGTGTTTGACGCCTGCTTCATCACCACGCCGATCAACGTGCGCTACTGGAAGGACGACAGGCTGATCTGGGCCGATGCGCCTGTCTATGCGTCGGCGGCATCCGGGCCGGGCACGGAGCAATGAAAAAGC
>NZ_JBKFBC010000001.1:451342-557129 GCF_053345995.1 Comamonas sp. C24C
TGGCCCCCAGGGTGATGCCCATGTCGGCCACGTTGAAGGCCGGGAAATGGCTGCTGCCCCAGTAGAAGTCCAGAAAGTCCACCACATAGCCGTGCTGCAGGCGGTCCACCACATTGCCGATGGCCCCGCCCAGGATGCTGGACAGCGACAGGCAGAACATCTTCTCGCCGGGGTGCTTGCGCAGCTGCCAGACGATGAGCACGGTGGCAATCACGCCTATGGCCACGAACAACCAGCGCTGCCAGCCGCTGCCGCCCGCAAGAAAGGAGAAGGCAGCGCCCGTGTTGTGCGCGCGCACGATGTTGAAGAAGCCGGTGATGGGAGTCCAGTCCCCATACTGGTAGTGGCTCAAAATCATCTGCTTGGTGATCTGATCCACGCCGATGATGACAAGCGCCCACAGCAGCCAGGGCCAGATACGGCCAAGGCCTGCGGAGGAGGTCTGGGTGTTGCTCATGGCAGCTCTTTGCTAAGGTTTTTTGATAGCGGTTAGCGCTTGATTCAAAAGGATTTCAGCATAAATCAATGCTGAAAATGGCTGCCAGCAGGCGCTGGCAGCTCACTTTTTGATGGATCAAGCCTTGGTGCGGACTTCACCCGAGCCGTGCAGATTGCTGTCGCAGCGGCCGCAGATCGAGGGATGCTCGGGGTTCACGCCCACGTCTTCGCGGTAATGCCAGCAGCGCTCGCACTTGGCGTGTTCGCTGGCCTTCACGGTGGTGGTCAGGGCATCGCCGGCCACGGCAGTCGCTGCCGAGGTGATGAAGACGAACTTCAGATCGTCCTTGAGGCTTTGCAGCAGGGCCAGGTCTTCGGGCTCTGCCGTGAGCGTGACTTCGGCCTGCAGGGACGAGCCCACGGCGCCGGTGGTACGCACCACTTCGATGTCCTTGTTGACCTGGTTGCGGATCTCGCACAGGCGCGTCCACTTGGCCAGCAGGCCTTCGTCGCCGGCGGGCAGCTCGGTGAACTTCTCCAGGAAGATGGATTCGCTGTGGCCCACGATCTTCCAGGCTTCCTCGGCCGTGAAGGACAGGAAGGGCGACATCCAGCGCAGCAGCGCCTGGGTGATCTGGTAGAGCGCGGTCTGGGCCGAGCGGCGTGCCAGGCTCTTGGGGGCGCTGGTGTAGAGGCGGTCCTTGAGCACGTCCAGGTAGAAACCGCCCAGGTCTTCGGAGCAGAACAGCTGGATCTTGGCGACCACGGGGTGGAACTCGTAGACCTTGTAGTGGGCCAGGATTTCCTGCTGCAGCTGGGCCGAGCGGGCCAGCGCGAACTGGTCGATCTCCAGCATCTCGCCGTAGGCCACGGCATCCTTGCTCGCGTCGAAGTCGCTGGTGTTGGCCAGCAGGAAGCGCAGCGTGTTGCGGATGCGGCGATAGGCGTCCACCACGCGGGCCAGGATCTTGTCGTCGATGCCCAGGTCGCCCGAGTAGTCGGTCGAGGCCACCCACAGGCGGATGATTTCCGCGCCCATCTTGCTGGACACGTCCTGCGGGGCCACGGTGTTGCCCAGCGACTTGGACATCTTCTTGCCCTGGCCGTCCACGGTGAAGCCATGGGTCAGCAGGCCGCGGTAGGGCGCGCGGCCGAAGATGGCCGACGCCAGCAGCAGCGAGCTGTGGAACCAGCCGCGGTGCTGGTCGTGGCCTTCGAGGTAGAGGTCGGCCTCGGGGCCCTTGTCGTGGTGGTGCTCGGGGTGGGTGCCGCGCAGCACATGCCAGAAGGTGGAGCCGGAGTCGAACCAGACTTCCAGAATGTCGGTGCTCTTGGTGTAGCTCTTGGCTTCTTCGGTGCCCAGGATCTCTTCGGTGCTGACGCGGCTCCAGGCCTCGATGCCGCCCTGCTCGATCATGGCGGCCGCGTGGTCGATGATCTCCATGGTGCGCGGGTGCAGGGCGCCAGTGTCCACATGCAGGAAGAAGGGGATGGGCACGCCCCAGCTGCGCTGGCGCGAGATGCACCAGTCGGGACGGCCGGCGATCATGGCGCGCAGGCGGTCCTGACCGTTTTGCGGGTAGAAGTTGGTCTGCTCGATGGCATCCAGCGCGATCTGGCGCAGGGTCTTCTCGGGCTTTTGCGCGGGATCGGTGAACACGCCTTCGCCTTCGTCCATGCGGATGAACCACTGGGCGGCGGCGCGGTAGATGACGGGCGTCTTGTGGCGCCAGCAGTGCGGATAGCTGTGGCTGATGGTGGTGGTGTCCATCAGGCGGCCCGCGACCTTCAGGGCGTCGAGGATGACGGGCACGGCCTTCCAGATATGCTGGCCGCCGAACATGGGCAGATCGGCCGCGTACACGCCGTTGCCCTGCACGGGGTTCAGGATCTGCTTGTAGTCCATGCCGTTGGACATGCAGCTGTTGAAGTCGTCCACGCCATAGGCAGGGGCCGAGTGCACGATACCGGTACCGTCGTCGGCGGTGGCGTATTCGGCCAGGTACACGGGCGAGATGCGGTCAAAGCCCTTGTCCACATGGGCCAGCGGGTGCTTGAAGGGCATGTGGTCGAGCTTTTCGCCCTTGGCAGTGGCGAGCACGTGGCCTTCCAGCTTCCAGCGGGCCAGGCATTTCTCGACCAGGGCGGAGGCCACGATCAGCAGGCCGCGCTCGGTCTCCACCAGGCTGTATTCCAGGTCGGGGTTGACGTTCAGCGCCTGGTTGGCAGGGATGGTCCAGGCTGTCGTCGTCCAGATGACGATGAAGGCTTCCTTGTCGAGCTTGTCCAGGCCGAATGCTGCGGCCAGTTTGGCCGGCTCGGCAGAGGGGAACATCACGTCCAGGGTCTGGCTTTGCTTGTCGGCGTATTCGATTTCGAACTCGGCCAGCGAGGAGGCGCAGTCAAAGCACCAGTACACGGGCTTGAGGCCGCGGTAGACAAAGCCACGCTCCATCACCTTCTTCAAGGCGCGCAGCTCGGCGGCCTCGTTGGCGTAGTTCATGGTCTTGTAGGGGTGGTCCCAGTCGCCGAGCACGCCCAGGCGCTTGAAGTCCACCATCTGCTGCTCGATCTGTTCGGCGGCAAAGGCGCGGCTCTTGGCCTGCATCTCGTCGCGCGGCAGATTGCGGCCATGCAGCTTTTCGATGGCGTTCTCGATGGGCAGACCATGGCAGTCCCAGCCTGGTGCATAGAGCGCGTCGAAGCCTTCGAGCTGGCGGCTCTTGACGATCATGTCCTTGAGGATCTTGTTCACCGCATGGCCGATGTGCAGCTTGCCGTTGGCGTAAGGAGGGCCGTCGTGCAGGATGAACTTGGGCGCGCCGCTGCGGGCGTCGCGCAGCTTCTTGTAGATGCCGTTGTCGTCCCATTCCTTGGCCCAGGCGGGCTCGCGCTTGGGCAGGTCGCCGCGCATGGGGAAGGGAGTGTCGGGCATGTTCAGCGTGGCGCGGTAGGCGGACGCTTCGGGCTTGTTGGACTTCGAATCAGACATGGGAAACCTTGAAAGCAATGCAATGCCCGGGCAGTTCTGCCTGGGCGTGAATGGTGAGGTGAGCGCCAGTGCGCTGCTGCGCCTGGGACGTGCGAGCAGCGAGCGTCAAATTCGGTCGCGCGTGGTCTGGCGACGAGTCTCTGTGTGCGACGAGGTATGGGACGGTATGTGGGCCGAGGCGAAAAACGCGCGCGCGTCATCGCAGTCCTTGGCGATGCCGACCGTCAGGGCATCGAGACTGTCATACTTCAGCTCGTCGTGCAGTTTGTGCAGAAGTTCCACGCGGATGATTTTACCGTAGGCACCTTCTCCACCCAGTTGGGCGGGCCAATCGAAACAGTGGGTCTCCAGCAGCACCCGCCCGCCGTTGATGTCGTTGGGGTCCAGCGAGGGGCGCACGCCCAGGTTGGCCACGCCCTGCAGCGGCTTGTCCGTCAGCCCATGCACCAGCACGGCAAAAATGCCGCTGGCGGCAGGCTTCCAGTGGTCGAAGCGCAGATTCAGCGTGCGAAAGCCGTCCTCGGCTCCGCTTTGGGATTCGGCCAGCTTGCGGCCCAGCTTGCGACCGTGCACCACATGGCCAGAGATGCGATAGGGGTGGCCCAGCAGCTTGGCGGCCTGCAGCATGTCGCCGGCGGCCAGCGCCTCGCGCACGGCCGTGCTGGAGACGCGCAGGCCATGGACTTCATAGCTGTTCATGCGGGCCACATCAAAGCCCAGGGCCTGGCCGGCGTTGTCCAGCATGGCGTAATCACCGGCGCGCCTGGCGCCAAAGCGGAAGTCGTCGCCCACCAGCACGTATTTGGCGCCCAGGCCCGAGATCAGCACATCCTGAATGAAGTCTTCAGGGCTCTGGCTGGCCAGAGCCTGATTGAAGGGCAGGATCACGACCTGATCGACACCGCAGACCTCGAGCTGGCTGAGCTTGTCGCGCAGCGTGCCCACGCGGGCCGGGGCCATCTCAGGCTTGCCCAGCTTCTTGGCAAAGTAGTCGCGCGGGTGCGGCTCGAAGGTCATGGCGCAGCTGGGGATGCCGCGCTGGGCTGCCTCGGCCTTGAGCAGGCCCAGCATGGCTTGATGTCCCCGGTGTACACCATCAAAATTGCCAATGGTCACAGCGCAGGCCGGGGCCAGGCCGGGATGATTGATACCGCGGAAAATCTTCATGGACTGCTTCGTTCTTTATAGCAACTGGCGCCGATGCATGCGACACAAGCCGTCAATTTGACATAGTTTCAGAGTATATTGCTTCAAATCAGGCAGCCGTGCAGGCTGCATGAGTGTGCCCAAAAGCGCCAAGACGCTTGTCCGTTTTCCGTGGTCGATGTTTGACTGTATGGAGGCTGGTTGTGAAAGTCTTGAAGCTGACAGCCCAGGGGCTGCCGCAGTCCTGGGTAACGCTGGAGCAGGCGGCGCTGCATTACGCAGCAGAAGAGGTGCGCTGGGAAGCCGGTGTCGAAATCGCCTGCTTTCGTGGTGGCCACAATGCGGTGACCGGCAAGCAGTCAGTCATTCACATCAACTCCATCATCGGCACCAAGGGCATGCCGAACATCAACCCGCACGAGTTGCTGCCGGGGCTGACGAACGGCAAGCTTTTTGCACGCGACCGCTGTGTCTGCGCCTATTGCGGGCGGCAATTCCACGAGGGCGATCTCACTCGCGAGCACATTGTCCCCGTGAGCACCGGCGGACAGCACAGCTGGATGAATCTGGTCACGGCCTGCCGCGCCTGCAACCACCGCAAGGGGGCCAGAACGCCGGAGCAGGCCCGCATGCCGCTGCTCTACACGCCCTACACGCCCACGCTGTGGGAGGATTTCATCCTGAGAAACCGCCGCATTCTGGCCGACCAGATGGAGTTTCTCGTGGCCCATGTGCCGCGTGGATCGCGCTGGCGCAGCTGAAAAGGCATGAAAAAAGCCCCGGGCTGGAACGCGCGGGGCTGTGAAGAGAGGACGCGGGCAGGAGATCAGGCGGTGGTGGCGACGGCTTTTTGCCAGGCTTCGTAAAGATCTTCGCCCGTATCGCGCACGCGCTGGCCGATCAGTGCCATCTCGCGCTGGTCTTCAGGCTTGGCCAGTTCCGCATAGCCGCGCGCGGCCGACAGGTCGTATGGCTCGCCGTCTTCGTTGGAGTAGGCGAAGTACACCTGCTTCACGCCGGCCAGCAGCATGGCCGTGTAGCACATGGAGCAGGGGTAGCCGCTGGCATACATGACGGCTCCCGACAGATCGGTGCTGCCCTGGGCCTTGGCCCCTATGCGCAGGGCCTGCATCTCGGCGTGGGCCGAAGGGTCGCAAAGCTCGTCGACCTGGTTGACGGCGCGCGCCAGCACCTGGCCGTCCCTGACCAGCACGGCGCCGAAGGGCCAGGTCGCGGATTCGCGGCCCTTGACATTACCCATGGCCAGGCGGATGGATTCAAGCAGGTATTTGCCGCTGTCGTTTTCATTGTTCATTGAGTCGTTCTCCTTGGTAAAAATCAGCTGCCGCGGTAGGTGTTGAAGAACCACGGCGAGCACAGCATGGGCACGTGGTAGTGCTGGGCCGCGTCGAAGATGGAAAAGCGCACCAGCACTTCTTCCGACAGCGCCGTGGGCTCCTTGAAATGCTCGCCCGTGTAAAAGCGCAGCTCGAAGTCCCCGGTGCGGGCCGCGGCGGCGGGCAGCATGGGGGTGTCGGTGCGGCCGTCGGCATTGGTGCGGGTGCTGCTCAGGCGCTGCGCCGGGGTCTGCGCCACATCGTAGAGTTCCACCCGCATGCCGGCGATGGGACGTCCGTTGGTGAGGTTGAGTACATGGGTGCTGATGCCTGCCATGGTGGTCTTTCGGTGGGTTGCGATAGAGCGCGGGTATGGCGGCTCAGCTGCCGCGCGAGTAGGTGTAGCTCCAGGGGCCGAACTGAATGGGCAGGTGGATGCGCTCTGCCGTGTTCACGATCTGGAAGCGCACCGGCACCTTGGACAGAAAGGCC
Source organism: Comamonas sp. C24C (assembly GCF_053345995.1). Classification (NCBI taxonomy): domain Bacteria; kingdom Pseudomonadati; phylum Pseudomonadota; class Betaproteobacteria; order Burkholderiales; family Comamonadaceae; genus Comamonas; species Comamonas sp. C24C. The sequence continues at coordinate 457,748 of NZ_JBKFBC010000001.1, forward strand.
GGGCGCGGCAGCCTGGCGCCCTTGGCCGCAAAGTACTCGTCCACGTGCAGCAGCATTTCGTAGCGGCCGCTGCGGTAGCTGTCGTCGATCAACAGCGGTTCGTCGGCGCGGCCGTTGGCATTCACGACAAAGCTGCGTATCGGCACATAGGTCTCGCCGTCGAAGCGCGAGAAGTCGATGCGCAAGCCCGTGGCCGCAGAACCATGGAAGGTGTCCACGGCATGCATGGTCAGGCGCGGGCTGACGCCATGCAGCACGATGGGGCCGGTGGCCTGGGCGGGCGCTACCGGGGCCTTATCGGCGGCCAGTGCGCCGTGTGTGCCCGTCAGGGCCGAGGCGCCGAGCGCCAGGCCCGAGAGTGCGAACTGCCGGCGCGACGGGGTTGATGTGGGTGTGGAATGCATGCGGGATGACTCCTTCAGGCGTTCTTGCGGCGCTGGATGCGGGCGACGAAGGCGATAGCGAGAACCGCTGCCAGCGCTTCCACGATGGCCACCAGGTACAGGCCCGGAGCGACCTTGCCGGTAGAGGCCTTGATCACGCCCATCAGATAAGGGGCGCCAAAGCCGGCCAGATTGGCCACCGAGTTGATCAGCGCGACGCCCACGGCAGCTGCGCCGCCGCTGAGCAGCATATTGGGCATCTGCCAGAAGACGGGAATCGCACTCATGGTGCCCACCAGTGCCAGGACCATGGCCGTCAGCGCCACGATCACGGGGATGCTGTCCATGCCCATGGTGACGGCCAGGGCCAGCATGCCTGCGGCGCCCAGCAGGACAGAGCCCGCAAAGTGCCAGCGCACCTCGCCACGGTGGTCGGAGTGGCGACCGTTGATGATCATGCCGGCCGCGCCGAGCAGATAGGCGGCACCGGCGATCCAGCCCACTTGCATGGGCGAGGTGAAGCCCGCTTCGCGAATCACGGTGGGAATCCAGAAGGTCAACGTGGAGTTGGCGCACAGCAGGCAGAAGAACACCGCGATCAGCAGCCACACCATGGGGTTGCCGAACAGGGTGCGCCAGTCGCTGTGGCGTTCGCCCTGGGCCTTCTGGTCGATCTCGAGCTGCTGGCGCACGACGGCGCGGTCCGTATCGGTGAGCCATTTGGCTTCCTCGGGACGGTCGGTCATGTAGAAGTAGGCAAAGATGCCGGCCAGCACCGAGGGGATGCCTTCGATGATGAACAGCCATTGCCAGCCGTGCATGCCGTGTGCGCCCGCCGCCCAGGTCATGATGCCGCCGGCCAGCGGGCCGCCGATGACGCCGGCGATGGCCGAGGCCGACATGAAGGTGCCAAAGGCCTTGGCGCGGCGCTTGGACGGATACCAGTAGGTCAGGTAGAGGATGATGCCAGGGTAGAAGCCGGCCTCGAACACGCCCATCAGAAAGCGCAGGATGTAGAACTGGGTCGGTGTCGTCACCCAGGCCTGGAGGATGCAGATCAGACCCCAGCCTATGGTGATGCGCATCACCGTCTTCTTGGCGCCTATCTTCTGCAGCAACATGTTGGACGGCACTTCGAACAGGAAGTAGCCGATGAAGAAGATGCCGGCGCCCAGGCCGTAGACGGCTTCGCTGAACTTCAGGTCGTCGAGCATCTGCAGCTTGGCGAAGCCGATGTTGACGCGGTCCAGCCAGGCCAGCACCCACAGCACGCCCAGAAAGGGCAGCAGGCGCCAGGAAATCTTGGAATAGGTGACGTCGACCTGATCGACGGAAGCAGCGGTGCCGCTGATCGGCACATGATGAGCACTCATGGCAAGTCCTTGTCTCGGAAATTTGTTGTTGGGTTTGCGGACACTTGCATGGTCGCGACTTGTGGCGATATGCGAAACTAAGCGCCTGCTATGAGCCGCATAGCAAAATGCATATCTCTAGGGAAAACACGTGTCTCGCAGCGAAGAACCGTTCGATACCTATTTGCTGCGCGTGCTGTGCACCCTGATCAGCGAGAAAAGCGTGTCGCGCGCGGCAATACGCCTCAATCAGTCACAGCCGGCCATCAGCGCGGCGCTGCGGCGCTTGCGGGCCATCTTCAACGACCCGCTGCTGGTGCGGGACAAGAACCGCATGGTGCCGACGGCACGCGCGCTTCAGGCGGTGGAGCAGGCACGTGCGGCGCTGGGGCTGATCGACGGTCTGCTGAGCGTCGGCAAGGAATTTGTGGCCGAGACCACCCAGCTGCGCTTCACCATCGCCATGCCCGACTATCTGGCGCCGCCCTTCATGGCGCGCGTGGTCCAGCTCATGCGCGCGCAGGCGCCGGGCGCGAGACTGGTCCTGCTGCCGCTTGGCCAGAACTTCGACTACGAGCAGGCCCTGCAAAGCGGCGAGGTGGATATCGTCATCGGCAACTGGCCGAGTCCGCCCGAGCATTTGCATATGTCCACGCTGCTGGAGGACGAGGTGGTCTGCTTGCTCGATGAAAAGCATCCTCTGGCGCAGCCGGGCCGGCTCACGGCCGAGCACTATCTGCAGGCCGCGCATGTGGTGTTCACGCCTTACTCGCCCGATCAGCGCGGCGTGGTGGAGAGCAGTCTTGGCACCATGCGCGTGAGCCGTGACGGCCGCGTGCAATGCTCGCATTTCTCGATGGCGCCGGACCTGCTGGTGGGCACCGACCTGCTGCTGACCACCAGCCGCCATTTCGCGGCCTACCACGCAAGGCGGTTGCCGCTGGCCATGGTGCCTCTGCCCATGGGCAACCGCGTCATGCGCTTCTACCAGCTCTGGCATTCGTCCCGGCACCGGGATGCCTCCCACATCTGGCTGCGCGCTCTGCTCAATCAGGCCTCGCAGGTGTTGACGACATCGACGTAGCCGGCTGCTATACGGGCTATAACAAGCCAGCACTGTGAGGCGGGAAACGCGCTTCCTACACTGGCCTCATGACCAGCACCACTACCTCCTCCATCCCCTCGCTCGACGAGCTCAACACCATGACGCAGGCGGCCTTTGCGGCCGCGCTCGGCGAGGTTTTCGAATACGCCCCCTGGGTGGCCGAGGCGGCCGCGCAGCAGCGCCCCTTCGCCAGCCTGGACGCACTGCACCAGGCCATGCTGGCCGCCGTGCATGGCAGCCCGCGCGAGCAGACCCTGCGCTTTCTCTGTGGCCACCCCGAGCTGTCGGTCAGTGCCGTGCGCTCCGGCACGCTGACCGTTGACTCGCAGCAGGAGCAGCAAAGCGCGGGGCTGGGAGATCTGGCGCAGGAGCAGGGAGAGCGCCTGGCCGAGCTGAACCAGGCCTATCGCACGCGCCATGGCTTTCCCTTCATCGCCTGCGTGCGCCACTACACGCGCGCCGGCCTGTTTGCCGAGCTAGCCTCGCGTGCCGAGCGCGGCACCGAGCAGGAGTTCGCCGAAGCCCTGCGCCAGATCGGCTTCATCAGCCGTCTGCGCCTGTCGCAACGCGTGAGTGCTGGCAGCCTGCAGACTGCCTAAGCGCCCCGCATCACCGTCCAAGCCCCGCGATGCGGGGCTTTTCTTATGCCTCTTATGTTTTCTGGCTGGTTGGCACCGTATATCGGGGGAGGGGCCCATGTACTGCGGATGTCGCATGGCGTGCGCTGGCGCGGCCCAGGCTGCCTACTGCCGCAGTGGGAGTTCTCTGCGCTGGCTGAAATCCCCGCATGCTTGTGATTGAATTCGGGTTTAGACCTCATTTCTCGTTTTCATGATCGTCAGAGATCGCCCGTCGGGCTTCAAGCTGCTGTGGATTGTCCGGGGCTCGGTGCTGCAACGCATCAAAGGCGTGCTCGCCGTCAATATCGTGCTGGCCATCATCGTCACCGTTGCGCATGGCACGCTGTTTCACACCAAGATTCCCATCACGCCGATTCCGTTCACCCTGATCGGTCTGCCGCTGGCGATTTTTCTGGGCTTTCGCAACAACACCGCGTATGCGCGCTACTGGGAGGGCCGTAAGCTCTGGGGCGAGATCGTGATCTATGCACGCACGCTGGCGCGCCAGTGCCTGAGCCTGATCGAACTCGATCACCCCGTGGACCCGCGCCAGCGGGCCAACGATGTACGGGTGCGCATGGTGCACCGGGCCGTGGCTTTTTCTCATGTACTGCGGGCCCAGCTGCGCGGCCTCAAGGACGATGTGGCAGCCCAGCAGTGGCTGACCCATGCCGAGTGGCAGCGCCTGCAACTGCTGCCGCTGAATCAGCGCACCGATGCGCTGATGCTGGCCATGGGCCAGGATCTGGGGCAGTGCGTGCGCGACAGACGCATAGACCCCTGCCTGGCCGTGGAGCTGGACCGCACGCTTAACGGCTTCACGACGGCCGCAGCCTCTTGCGAGCGCATCCGCAACACGCCGATTCCGTTTTCCTACACCTTGCTGCTGCACCGTACGGCCCATCTGTACTGCTTTTTGCTGCCGTTCGGTCTGGTGGACATCACGGGCTTCATGACGCCGTTTGTCGTGGCCATCGTGGCCTATACCTTCTACGGCCTCGATGTGCTGGGGGATGAGCTGGAGGAGCCGTTCGGCATGGAAAGCAACGATCTGGCGCTGGACAGCATCTGCCGCAGCATCGAGATCAGCCTCAGTCAGTCGCTGGGCGACCCCCAGGTGCCGGCGCCGCTCAAGCCGGTGGACTATCTGCTGACCTGAGACTCTCCGCAATGCAAAGCCCTGAACTCATCATTCAGGGCTTTGTTTTTGATAGCGCCTGGCTCCAATGTCGCCTAGACCGTGGCGCGATCCTCGTCCACGGCCTTTTGCCAGGCCTGGTACAGGTCCTCGCCGGCATCGCGCACGCGGTGGCCGATGACGGGCAGCTCGCGCCGGCCTTCGGGGCGGGCCAGTTCCTCATAGCCGCGCGCAGCCGACAGGTCGTAGGGCTCGCCGTCTTCGTTGGAGTAGGCGAAATACACCTGCTTCACGCCGGCCAGCAGCATGGCTGTGTGGCACATGGAGCAGGGATAGCCGTTGGCATACATGACAGCGCCAGACAGATCCGTGCTGCCCAGGGCCTTGGCGGCAATGCGCAGTGCCTGCATCTCGGCGTGGGCCGTGGGATCGCACAGATCATCGACCTGGTTGACGGCGCGCGCCAGGATCTTGCCGTCACGCACCAGCACGGCGCCGAAGGGCCAGGTCGCGGATTCGCGGCCCTTGACATTGCCCATGGCCAGGCGGATGGACTCCAGCAGATACTTTTCGCTGTCTTGCTTGCTCATGCATGTCTCCTTTGATTCTTGTGAGTGGCGCAAGAATCATAGGAAGAGCGATAGGGCCCATAGTGCATGCAGGAAGCAAAACAGCACGCCGAAGCGTGCTGTTGACTTTTAGTTTTGGGTTGAATGCAGTTGCCGTGATTTTGATGAATGTTGATGCAGGCTTTCAGGCAAAGACGCCGGCGCTGTCCTGCATATGGGCCGATACAGTGCCCAGGTGGTGCAAGGTGTCGCCGCCCGTCATCTCCATCTGTGTCAGGCGCTTGAAATAGTGGCTGCCCACATATTCGTCCGTCACACCGATGCCGCCATGCAGCTGCACGGCCTGCTGGCCCACATAGCGCATGGACTGACCCAGCTGCACCTTGGCGCGGGCGATGGCGACATGGCGCTCCTCGGCGGGCGCCACCAGCTTGAGCGTGCCGTAGTAGCTCATGGAGCGTGCCAGCTCCAGTTGCATCTTCATGTCGGCCACGCGGTGGCGCAGGGCCTGGAAGCTGGAGATCACCACGCCGAACTGCTTGCGCTGGTTCATGTACTCGGTGGTGAGCTTGAGCGTCTGTTCCATCACGCCCACACCTTCGGCGCACAGCGCGGCATTGGCCACATCCTGTGCCAGGGTGAGGGCTGCCACGCCGTTGGTGGTGATCAGGGTGGCCGATGCCCCATGGCAGACCAGATCGGCCGCGCGCCCTTCGTCCTGGGTGGCATAGGGTTTGCTGCTCACGCCCTCGCGGCCGTTCTCGACGAGGAAGAGCGCAATCTTGCCGTCAAGCTGTGCCGGCACGATGAAGGCGTCGGCCTGGTCGCCTGCAGGAACAATGTTTTTCCTAGCATCTACCGTATAGCCATCGCCGGATTTGGAGGCTTTTGCCGCGCAAACATCAATCTGGTAGCGCGCCTTGCGCTCCTGCGATGCGAGCACCACCAGCTTTTCACCGCTGGCGATACGGGGCAGCCAGGCTTGCTTGACGGCTTCGTCACCAAACTGGCCGAGCAGGGCGGAGGCCACGAAAGCCTGGGTCAGCGGCTCCATCACCAGACCGCGGCCCAGCTCCTCCATGACCACCATCACATCGACCGCGCTCTGACCCAGGCCGCCATATTGCTCGGGCACCGTGAGGGCTGTCAGGCCCAGTTCGGCCAGCTCGTTCCAGACCTCGCGCGAGAAGCCGCCCTGCTTGGCAATGCTCTGGCGGCGCTCGAAGGTATAGCCCTTGTCCACCCAGCGGGCCACGGCATCGCGCAGTTGCTGCTGGTCGTCGGAAAAATCGAAATCCATATTTGTCTCCTGCTGCTGAAGCGAGTGCGCTTTGCGCACCATCACATTCAGCGAAGCTCTAGCAAGAACCCCCTCCCGGAGGGGGCACGGGGTAGCAGTGCGTGTTCGCGCAAGCGAAATATCCGCGCTGCCGCCAGTTCCGAATCAGCCCAGCACCGTCTGCGCGACGATGTTTCGCTGCACCTCGTTGGAGCCGCCATAGATGGTGGTCTTGCGCATATTGAAGTAGGTCGCGGCCAGCGGCGCATTGCCCAGCACGTCGCCAGGAAACTCGCCCTGGTAGCCGGCTTCCATGGCTTCCTGGATATAGGGCAGGGCATAAGGGCCGGCGGCCAGCATCATCAGCTCGGAGTAGCGCTGCTGGATCTCGCTGCCCTTGATCTTGAGCAGGCCGGCGATGTCCAGCGGGTTCTTGCCCGATTTCATGGCCGACAGCACGCGCAGCACCAGCATTTCCAGCGCGATCACATCGATCTCCAGCAAGGCGATCTGATCACGGAAGCGCTGGTCTTCCCAGACGCCTTCGGTCTTGGCGATGCGCTTGAGGCGTTCCAGCTCGCGCTTGGCACGGTTCACATCGGCGATGTTCGTGCGCTCGTGGCTTAGCAGGTGCTTGGCATAGGTCCAGCCCTTGTTTTCCTCACCGATCAGCTGGTCGGCAGGCACTTCCACATTGTCGAAAAAGACCTCGTTGACCTCGTGCGAGCCGTCCAGCAGCTTGATGGGGCGCACGGTCACGCCGGGCGACTTCATGTCAACCAGCAGGAAGCTGATGCCGGTCTGGGGCTTGCCCTCGTTGCTGGTGCGCACCAGGCAGAAGATCCACTCGCCGTACTGGCCCAGCGTGGTCCAGGTCTTCTGGCCGTTGACGATGTATTTGTCACCCACGCGTTCGGCGCGGGTCTTGACGCTGGCGAGGTCCGAACCCGAGCCGGGCTCCGAATAGCCCTGGCTCCACCAGACTTCGCCGCTGGCGATGCCGGGCAGAAAGCGCCGATGCTGCTCCGGCGTGCCATAGGCCATGATCACCGGAGCCACCATCACGGGGCCGAAGGGCACGATGCGCGGCGTGCCGGCGAGTGCGCATTCTTCCTCGAACAGATGCTTTTGTACGGCGCTCCAGCCGGGGCCGCCGAATTCCTTGGGCCAGCCGTAGCCGAGCCAGCCTTTTTTGCCCAGAATCTTGGCCCAGCGCTGCATGTCGTCGCGAGTCAGGTGCAGATCGTTGCGCACCTTGTGCGCAATATCCTCGGGCAGATTTGCCCGCACCCAGCTGCGGATCTCTTCGCGAAAAGCCTGTTCTTCAGGGGTGAATGCCAAGTCCATGCGTTGTCTCCTGCAAATGCTGGAGATTTGTAGCACGCACGTTCTTTTTCTGGCTGTCCGGGTTGCGACAAATGGTGGGAAACCCCAGGGATGAGCACCTTCTGAGCGGCTGCACCTGCCAGCCTTCCTTTGCTTGGCGCGCGCCAGTTTTTGGCATTGGAGGGTGGTTTGCAATGAAGCAGGCCGCCAGCGCTTTCTGGATAAACGCTGGCAGCTATCAATTTCTGTCTGGGTTTATTCAGCCGGGGCAGCAGGCGGCTCCACGCCCAGCGATTCGCACAGCATCTGCACGGTGGCGCGCAGCTGGGCGACTTCGGCTTCGAGTGCATCCACTCGCTGCTGCAGGGCCGATGCATTGCCGCCTGTGCTGGCGCTGCTGGTGCTTGCCAGGGCGTTGACATCCACCGGGCCGCAAAGCAGGTGGGCCCAGCGCTGTTCACGGGCACCGGGCGCGCGCGGCAGCTGCACGACCAGCGGACCGCCTTTTTCTTCACTGCGCTCGCGCAGTTCGTCGAGGAAAGCTTCGACCGAGGAGATGTCGGCAAAGCGGTGCCAGCGCTCGGAGTTGATGCGCAGCTCGCCAGCGGTCTGGGGGCCACGCAGCATCAGCAGGGACAGCAGTACGGCGGACTGGTCGGGTACGCCAATGCCGCGCGGGAAGTTGTGCTCCCAGCGCGTGGAGCGCACGCTGCTGATCTGCACCGACAGGGTCTTGAGGCGCAGGCTGTCCAGTGCCTCCTGGGCTTCGCCCTCGCTGACCTCCATCACCGGGTCGCGGCTGGACTTCTGGTTGCAGCCTGTGACCAGGCTGTTGAGCGTGAGCGGATAGCTGTCGGGCACGGTGCGGGCCTTTTCCATCAGCGTGGCCAGAACGCGGGCTTCGATGGCGCTCAAAGGGGTGTTGCGTGGGTCAAACGGCATGGGATCTCCTCGAAAGTCTTAGGGCTGCGCACAGGAACTGGTGCAAACCCGATAGGGTTTGTCCGTCAATGCGACAATCGCCGCCCATGAAAAACATCGTGATCCTCATCTCGGGCGGCGGCTCGAACATGGCTGCCATTGTGCGTGCATCCCAGCAGCAGAACTGGGCAAAGCAGTACAACGCCCGCGTGAGCGCCGTGGTGAGCAACAAGGCCGATGCCCAAGGCCTGGTGTTCGCGCGGGACAACGGCATCGCCACCGAGGTGCTGGATCACAAGCGGTTCGACAGCCGCGAGGCCTTTGATGCCGAGCTGGCGCAGGTCATCGATCGTCATGCGCCCGCTCTGGTGGTGCTGGCCGGTTTCATGCGCATTCTGACGCCAGGCTTTGTTGCGCACTATGAGGGCCGGCTGATCAACATCCATCCCTCGCTGCTGCCAGCGTTCACCGGTCTGCACACCCATCAGCGTGCGATCGATGCGGGCTGCAAGTTTGCGGGTTGCACCGTGCATCGCGTGACGGCCGAGCTCGACGTGGGCCCCATCCTGGAGCAGGCCGTGGTGCCCGTGCTGCAAGGAGACACCGCCGAGCTGCTGGCCGCGCGCGTGCTGGAGCAGGAGCACATCATCTATCCGCAGGCCGTGCTCAATCTGATCAAGGGTTGATTCAGATTTGATAGCTGCAATCGCTTGTCGGGTAGGCGATTGAGCTTGATTTCAGCTTGATTCTTTCGGATCAACAGGCAGGCGACGAAAGCGCGGCTGCTCCACGCCGTCGATCACCACCGTCTCGTTGAACATGGCCGCGGGGCGCACCCACAGGCCATGCTCGCCATAGAGCGCGCGGTAAAGCGTCATGGGCTCCAGCGTCTCGCTGTGGCGCACGGTGGCTATGACTTCATAGCGCATGCCTTTGCAGTGTTCGTAGAGACCGGGCTCGGTGGTGATGAGTGCAGGCAGATCGTGATCGGACATGATGCTTTAAAAATATGAGCTGTCAGCGCTTGAAGGAAAAGGGCTGGAGCCTGTTTTTACTATGAATCGCTTGGAGCAGGCCGGCGTCATAGATTTCTGGTGCCAGCCAGGGCCAGGGCGAGAGTGGGACAATTGCGCCCATGCATCCCAAAGCCCTTCTCGACGCTTGCTCTGAACTCGTCAAGCGCGCCCTGACATTTGAACACCCGGCCGATGCCGTGGTGTCCCGCTTTTTCCGCGAAAACCGCTATCTGGGCCCGCGCGAGCGTGCCACCCTGGCTGAAACCGTCTACACCGTGCTTCGCAAGAAGCTGCTGTTCGAAGCGCTCGCGCATTCGGGCAGCGGCGCACGCGAGCGCCGGCTGGCCATTCTGGGCTTTGCCGCCGTGCTGCGCGAGCAGGCCAAGAAGGAAGGCAAGGTCAAGAACAAGGACGGCCAGGACAGCGAGACCTTTATCAAGGCCGCGCTGACGCCCCAGGAACTCAAGTGGCTGGCCGCCTGCGACGGCGTCAAGCCCGAAGAGCTGATGGAGGCGCACCGCCACAATCTGCCCGAATGGCTGGTCGAGCCGCTCAAGGCCCAGCTGGGCGATGAGTTCTGGACACTGGCTGCCAGCATGGAGCATGCCGCTCCGCTGGATCTGCGCGTCAACACGCTCAACGACAAGCGCTCCGATCTGCGCAAGGAACTGGAAAAGGCCGGCATCAAGGCCGAGCCCACACCGTTCTCGCCCATCGGTCTGCGTGTGGACGGCAAGCCTGCGCTGGCCAAGGTCGATGCCTTCAACCGCGGCGCCATCGAGGTGCAGGACGAAGGCTCGCAGCTGCTGGCCCTGATGCTGGACGCCAAGCGCGGCGAAATGGTGGTGGACTTTTGCGCCGGTGCCGGCGGCAAGACCCTGGCCATTGGCGCGGCCATGCGCAATACCGGTCGTCTGTATGCCTTCGATGTCTCGGGCCACCGCCTCGATGCGCTCAAGCCGCGTCTGGCGCGCTCGGGTCTGTCCAATGTGCACCCTGCCGCGATTGCCCACGAGCGCGACGAGCGCGTCAAGCGCCTGGCCGGCAAGATCGATCGCGTGCTGGTCGATGCTCCCTGCTCGGGCCTGGGTACGTTGCGCCGCAACCCCGACCTCAAGTGGCGCCAGAGCGTCAAGGCCGTGCAGGAGCTGACGCAGAAACAGGCGGCCATCCTGGAAAGCAGCGCCCGTCTGGTCAAGGCCGGCGGTCGTCTGATCTATGCCACCTGCTCCATCCTGCCGCAGGAAAACGAAGCCATTGCCGAAGCCTTCAGCGCCGCTCACCCTGAGTTCGTTCCGCTGGACGCAGGCGAGGTGCTGGAGCAGCTCAAGATTGCCGACGGCGACAAGCTCTGCAGCGGCGGTGACGAAGGCAGGCGCTATCTGCGCCTGTGGCCGCACCAGCACGAGACTGACGGATTTTTCGCCGCTGTTTGGGTGAAAAAGGCGTAACTTCGGTGCAAATCCGGTATCTGCTGCCGGGAAATCGGCAGCAGATCGGTCGGCGTCTCGCCTAAAATGGCACGACCGTGCTTATCGGGTGAGTACGGTTTTTTGCCAAAGGCTTTGTTATTTATGTCGCTGGATATAGCCTCGATCTGGAATGCCGTCGTGGATTGGATGGCCAATGGCCTGTGGGATCTGTCGTGGTGGCAACTGCTGCTCTACACCCTGATCACCACCCATTTCACGATTGCGGGCGTCACGATCTTTCTGCACCGCAGCCAGGCGCACCGGGCGCTGGATCTGGGACCTGTTCCCTCGCATTTCTTCCGGTTCTGGCTCTGGCTGGGCACGGGGATGGTGACCAAGGAGTGGGTGGCCATCCACCGCAAGCACCACGCCAAGTGCGAGACCGTGGATGACCCGCACAGCCCGCAGACGCGCGGTCTGGCCAAGGTGATGCGCGAAGGTGCCGAACTCTACCGCGCCGAGGCCAAGAACGAGGAAACGCTCAAGAAATACGGTCACGGCACGCCCGACGACTGGATGGAGCGCAATATCTATCGCCATTCGGTGATGGGCCCTTCGCTGATGCTCATCCTCAATGTGGCGCTGTTCGGCGCGATCGGCCTGTCGATCTGGGCCGTGCAGATGGTCTGGATTCCATTCTGGGCTGCGGGCGTGGTCAACGGCGTGGGGCATTTCTGGGGCTATCGCAACTATGAGGCGACGGATGCCTCCACCAATCTGGTGCCCTGGGGCCTCATCATCGGCGGCGAAGAGCTGCACAACAACCACCATACCTTTCCCACTTCGGCCAAGTTCTCCGTCAAGCCCTACGAGTTCGATATCGGCTGGGTCTATATCAGCCTCATGCAGAAGCTGGGCTGGGCCAAGGTCAAGAAGACCCCGCCGCGCCTGCGCATGGGCGCCGTCAAGCCCGTGGCTGACGAGCTGACGCTGGAAGCCATCATTGCCAATCGCTACGAGGTCATGGCCCGTTATGCGCGCGGCGTGCGCACGGCGGTTCAGCACGAGCTGGATCTGCTCAAGCAGAAGCAGGCGCAGAAGTCGGATGTTTCCCTGCTCAAGGGCGTGCAACGCTGGCTGCACCGCGATGCCGACAAGGTGCCCGAGCGTGCCCAGGGCCAGCTGGCGCAGGCGCGCGCTGCGCACCCGGTGATTGACCAGATGCTGGTCATGCGCGAAGAGCTGCGTCAGCTGTGGCTCAACACCAGCCTGAGCCGCGAGCAACTGACCAGCCAGCTGCAGGCCTGGTGTCAGCGGGCCGAGGCCAGCGGCATTGCGGCACTCAAGGATTTCTCCGTCAAGCTGCGCGCTGCCCACGTCTGAGGGCGAGCTTGCCTAGCTGCTGCCAGATTCTGGCAAGCGCGAAGCTCAGGCCTTTTCCCTCTTCAAGCCGCTTCGCTGCCCTGCTCGGGCGGGGGCGGCTTTGCTGTATCCGTGCCGCCGGATATTGAATCCAGGCCGCGCCCGCCGGCGTGCTCAGCTGCACCCAGGTGCGGCTGGGGCAACGCCAGCTTTGCCCGGTTTGCAGCACCATGAGCTGGCCGAAGTGATTGTCGGTAAAGCTCAGCGGCCCTATGGCCAGACGCAGCGGCCCTTGCTGGCAGAACAGTTCGCTGCCTGGTTCAAACAGCAGCGACGCGGCTTGGCCGCTGTTGAGACTATGTGTTTTCGGGGTGAGGTCCGGCTGTGACATGGTGGCTGGGGGTCTGTGATTCAGGCCCTCAAGCGTAGGGAAGAGCGGCTTGGCAGAACAGGCACAGCAAGCGTTCTGTGCAGGCGTAGCAGCTCAGATTCCGGTATATCTGTTCTGCCGTATTTGCTGACAATCTGTATCTGTTGCAGAACAGAGCTTGCTGGCATGATGCCTGTCCGGCCCTGCGTTTTTTCATCATGCTGACTTCCACCATCTCCGAATCACAGCCTGTCGATGATGCGGCAAGCGATGTGCTGCTGCCGCTGTATCAACGGCTGGCCGCGCACTACAGCACAGCCATAGAGCTGGGGAGCCTGAAACCCGGGGAGCGCATGCCGTCGGTGCGCGAGCTGATGGCGCGGCATGACATCAGCCTCTCGACTGCCTTGCAGGTGCTGCGTTTTCTGGAGGCGCAGGGCTGTCTGGAGGCCAGGCCCCGTGTGGGCTACTTCGTGTGCGCGACGAGAGCGGCTGATATCCCTCTGACCAGCGAGCCGGACCTGAGCCAACCGCTGGCTCCCGGCGCACATGCGCATTTCGTGGGCATCAACGAGCATATTTCGCTGTTGCTCGAGCGCGGCCGCCAGGCCGAGGTCTATATGGACATCGGCGGCTGCACGCCGCCTGCTTCCTTGTTCGATCATCACTATCTGAACAAGACTGTCACCAGGCTGCTGCGCGAGCATCCGACCCTGCTCTCGCAGGGGCGCTCACTGCTGGCCAATCAGGGCAATCACCCGCTGTTTCAGCAGACCATGGCCAGACGGGCACTGGCCTCCGGTATCCGTGTGGCGCCTGCCGATGTGCTTGCAACCACCGGCAATTCCGAAGCGGTGAGTCTGGCGCTGGCTGCCGTGGCATCCCCCGGGGATACGGTGGCCGTCGAGTCTCCAACCTATTACGGCCTGCTGCAGGTGGTGGAGTCCCTGCAGCTGAAAACGCTGGAGATTCCCTGCAGCCCACGCACCGGCATGTCCATCGAGGCGCTGGAGCTGGCCTTTCAGACTCAGCCGCGCCTGAAGGCCGTGGTGGTGGTGCCGGATCTGCAAATGCCCCTGGGCGCGCGCATGCCGGATGAAAAAAAGGCCAGACTCGTGGCCCTGTGCGCAGCCCATGGGGCAGCGCTGATCGAGGACGACTCCTATGGCCTGTTTGTCGAAGGGCTGTCGGTGAAGCCGCTCAAGGCCTGGGACAGTGTCTCCGGGCATGTGATCTATTGCCAGGCCTTCAACAAAAGCCTGGCGCCGGGTCTGCGCCAGGGCTGGATGAATGGCGGCCAATGGCATGGGCGTATCCAGATGCTGAAATTTGCACAAAGCCGCAATACCCAGACGCTGGGGCAACTGGTCGTGGCCGAGGTTCTGGGCTCACCCACCCATCAGCGCAGTCTGGAAAAGCTCAGGCAGCAACTCAAGCGCCAGCGCGAGGCCATGGCCAGACTGGTGGCTCGCCATTTCCCGCTGGGCACGCGCATGAGCCTGCCGGGCGGCGGCCTGTGCCTGTGGCTGGAGTTCCCTGCGCAGATGTCCACGTCGGATTTGTTCACGGCCGCATTGGCGCGCGGCATACGTATTGCGCCGGGCAGCATGTTTTCCAATTCCGGTCGGTATGAGCACTGCATGCGGCTGGCCTGCACCCATCCGGTCGACGAACTCATGGAGAGGGCGATGCAGGATCTGGGCGCGATGGCCTGCCGGCAGCTGGGGCAGAATCCGCGCAGCTAGCGTTGGCCGAGGTCCTTTACTTGGTTGGCTGACCGGCCATGCACTGGCGCAGGAAATCACGGGCCTTGCTGCCCTCCTTGTAGAAGGTGCTGATCACTTCCTTGCCTTCCACGGAGACCTTGAAGCGGGATTCCTCCTCTTCCCCCAGTTCCTTGACCAGCGCCTCGGGTCCGCCCAGTGCGTAGACGATGGCTCCCCATTTGCCACCGGACATGGTGTAGTTGATGGCGCCGACCTCCTGGGGGCGATCCTGGTTCTGGGTCAGCGTGGTTCTGATCTTGCGCGGGCTGGCGGGCTGGGGAATGTCCATGCCCAGAAAGGTCAGCAGGGCACCGTCGTGCTTGGCCGTGGGGCCCGAGAGCTGAACGGCACCGGACATGCTGCCAAAAATCGCCGCACATCCAAGACCCGAGCGCGGGTTTTTCTCGTCATGCGAGAACATCCAGTAGCCCTTGCGCAGCTTCTGGTACTGCGGGTCTTGTGCAATTCTCTGTCCTTCCTTGATCAGCTCCTGGCCTTCGCGCAGCAGCTCCAGCTGGCCGCGTGCCAGGCTGCCCAGGGCATCGGCAGGGGAGGGTTCGGCGCGCTGGGGGGCGGCAGGCGCGGAGCTGCTGAATTGTTCGCAGACGGGCACGGAGGCCAGACCCGGTGAGCCGCCTGTCATGCCGACCTGGCGCTGGCCGGGACCGGGGCCCGTGGGGCAGATGAATGTCTGGCCGAAGACGGCTGGCGACACGGCAAGCGAAAAAAGCAATGTGCTCAGCGTCTTGTGATTCATGTGATCCATCCCTGTTCGTTGCAAAGTGTCCAGTATAGGGATGCTCGCGGCGCCAGTTCTTGCACCGTGACAGGCATGGCGAAGGCATAAAAAAACCGCCTGCACTTGCGTGAGGCGGTTTTTCAAGAAACAGGCCGAATTACTTCAGCTTGGTTTCCTTGTACTCGACGTGCTTGCGAGCCTTGGGGTCGAACTTGATGATCGACATCTTTTCAGGCATCGTCTTCTTGTTCTTGGTCGTTGTGTAGAAGTGACCGGTACCAGCAGTGGAAGCCAGCTTGATCTTTTCGCGTCCGCCTTTAGCAGCCATGGTGTTTCTCCTTCAGGAAATTAAGCTTGGCCACGAGCGCGCATGTCTGCGAGCACGGAGTCGATACCGTTCTTGTCGATCAGGCGCAGAGCAGCGCTGGAAACGCGCAGGCGCACCCAACGGTTTTCGCTCTCCACCCAGAAGCGGCGGTATTGCAGGTTGGGGAGGAAACGACGCTTGGTCTTGTTGTTGGCGTGGGAAACATTGTTGCCCACCATGGGCTTCTTGCCCGTAACTTCACATACGCGTGCCATTGGGACACTCCGATAGTTGAATCGGCCGCCGGCTCTGGAATCCTGCAGGAGCAGGAGGTGCCGACAACCTCACCTCGCCAGTTTGTAATGGGTGGCGGTAGCCCGATTGCGGAAGTCCCGAAGCACGGTAAAGCGCGAACCTGGAATTCAGCAAAGTCTGCGATTATAGCGTTCTCGCAAAAAAGCCCCTGGTGCTGGCCAAAACTGGCCAAACCCAAGGGCTTTTGCGCCGAACATGCGCTAACAGTCGCTCAGACGCCGAAGCGGCCTGGCGTCATCAGGATTCCTGCTCCAGGAAGCGCTGGGCGTCTAGGGCCGCCATGCAGCCAGTGCCGGCGCTGGTGATGGCCTGGCGGTAGACATGATCCTGGCAGTCGCCGGCGGCGAACACGCCGGGCACGCTGGTCTGTGTGGCAAAGCCCTTGAGGCCGCCTTGAGTGACGATGTAGCCGTTTTCCAGCTCCAGCTGACCCTGGAAGATGTCGGTGTTGGGGTGGTGGCCGATGGCGATGAAGGCACCTTGCAGCTTGACCTCTTCCGTGTGGCCGTCCTGCGTGCTCTTGATGCGGATGCCGGTCACGCCGCTCTGGTCGCCCAGCACTTCATCCAGGGTGAAGTGGGTCTTGAGCTCGATCTTGCCTTCCTTGACCTTGTCCATCAGCTTGTCCACGAGGATGGGCTCTGCCTTGAACTTGTCGCGGCGGTGCACCAGGGTGACCTTGCTGGCGATATTGGACAGATACAGGGCCTCTTCCACGGCCGTGTTGCCGCCGCCGATCACGCAGACGGGCTGCTCGCGATAGAAGAAGCCGTCGCAGGTGGCGCAGGCGGAGACACCGCGGCCCATGAAGGCTTCCTCGGAAGGCAGGCCCAGGTACTTGGCCGATGCGCCGGTGGCGATGATCAGCGAGTCGCAGGTGTAGACGCCGCTGTCGCCGGTCAGGGTGAAGGGACGCTTGGAGAAGTCGACCTGGTTGATGTGGTCGAAAACGATTTCGGTCTTGAAGCGCTCGGCATGTTCCTGAAACCGCTGCATCAGCTCGGGGCCCTGCACCCCCATGACGTCGGCAGGCCAGTTGTCCACTTCAGTGGTGGTCATCAGCTGGCCGCCCTGGGCCATGCCGGTGATCAGCAGAGGCTTGAGATTGGCACGGGCGGCGTAGACGGCGGCGGTGTAGCCGGCAGGGCCGGAGCCCAGGATGAGAACTTGTGCGTGTTTGGTAGAGGACATGGAGCGGAACTCTGGAAAAAGCAGGCCGACAACCGGCGCGCGGTCATGAAAACATTGGAAAGATGTGGGAGTATCGCTCCGGATCAAGGTCTGCGCGTGCAGCGGTTTTTAATCACCGGAATTGTTAAAAATGATAGTGATGAAGCGAATCGGGCTGCCGTATGGCTGTTTTGTTGCATGTGCTTGCATTACGCTGAGCGATCGTCTTGGCCGAATGTACCGCTTGGATAAGGGCCTAAGGTAAGCTTGCGCCTGCGTATGACATATACATTGAACGCTTCGAACGCGTCTTCTTCCAGCAAATCAAAATCCCGCGCTGCCGCTCCGCGCTATGGAGTGATTCGCTTCAGCCAGGAGGTTTTGCTGTTGATCGGCCTGCTGGCACTGGTGTTCTGGCTCATGGCCATGTTCACCTACTCGCCGCAAGACGCAGCCTGGTCCACCTCGGGCGCCGGACAGAGGCCGTTTGTGCACAACTGGATGGGCCGTGTGGGCGCCTGGCTGGCCGATGCCTGCTACTTCGGCTTCGGCATGTCCATCTGGTGGCTGGTGCTGGCCGCCGTGCAGACCTGGGTGACATCGCTAGTGCGCTGGATGCGTGGCGGGGTGAACAAGGATGGCAGTCCTCTGGCGCTGATGCCGCTGTGGCGTCGTCGCTTTCTGTTCTGGGGCGGTCTGGCCATTTTGATGATTGCCAGCTGCGCGCTGGAATGGACGCGGCTGTACCGTTTCGAGAATCTGCTGCCTGGCCCCGCTGGCGGCGTGTTTGGTTACATGATGGGCTTCAACGCCCTCAAGTGGCTGGGTTTTGCCGGCTCGGGCCTGATCGGCATCTGCCTGTTCGTGCTGGGCGCCGCCATGGTGTTCGGCTTTTCCTGGGGCAAGCTGGCCGAGGGCCTGGGCGCGCGCCTGGACGGCATGGTGCAGTTCGGGCGTGAGCGCCGCGAAATTGCCAAGGATGTCTCGGCGGGCAAGAAAGCCGCCCGTGAACGCGAGGAAGTGGTGTTTGACCGAACCGAGGGCGCGATCACGGCACCGGTGCACCAGCCGGTGCAGATCATCGAGCCCGTGCTGCAGGAGGCCAGCCAGCCCAGCGCCCGGGTGGTCAAGGAGCGACAGAAGCCGCTGTTCACCGATCATCTCGACAGCAAGCTGCCTCAGGTGGATCTGCTGGACCAGGCCCAGCAGCGCCAGGAGCTGGTGTCTGCCGAGACGCTGGAGATGACCAGCCGGCTGATTGAGAAGCGCCTCAAGGACTTTGGCGTGGAAGTGCGTGTGGTTGCGGCCATGCCCGGCCCTGTGATCACGCGCTACGAGATCGAACCCGCCACGGGCGTCAAGGGCTCGCAGATCGTCAATCTGGCCAAGGATCTGGCGCGTTCGCTGTCCCTGGTGTCGATCCGCGTGATCGAGACCATTCCCGGCAAGAACTACATGGCGCTGGAGCTGCCCAATGCCAAGCGCCAGTCGATCCGTTTGTCCGAGGTGCTGGGCTCGCAGGTCTATCACGATGCCAAGAGCCTGCTGACCATGGGACTGGGCAAGGACATCGTGGGCAATCCCGTGGTCGCCGATCTGGCCAAGATGCCTCACGTGCTGGTTGCCGGCACGACCGGCTCGGGCAAGTCCGTGGGTATCAACGCCATGATTCTGTCTCTGCTCTACAAGGCAGAGGCGCGCGATGTGCGTCTGCTCATGATCGACCCCAAGATGCTGGAAATGTCGGTTTATGAAGGCATTCCCCATCTGCTGTGCCCTGTGGTTACCGACATGAAGCAGGCGGCCAACGGCCTGAACTGGTGCGTGGCCGAGATGGAGCGCCGCTACAAGCTCATGAGCAAGCTCGGTGTGCGCAATCTGGCCGGCTACAACAGCAAGATCGACGAGGCCAAGGCGCGCGAGGAGTCGATTCCCAACCCCTTCAGCCTGACGCCCGAGGAGCCCGAGCCGCTGCAGCGCCTGCCGCACATCGTCATCGTGATCGACGAGCTGGCCGATCTGATGATGGTGGTGGGCAAGAAGATCGAAGAACTCATCGCCCGCCTTGCGCAAAAGGCGCGGGCGGCCGGCATTCATCTGATTCTTGCGACCCAGCGCCCCAGCGTTGACGTGATCACGGGCCTGATCAAGGCCAATATTCCAACGCGTATTGCCTTCCAGGTCTCCAGCAAGATCGACAGCCGCACCGTGCTGGACCAGATGGGAGCCGAAACCCTGCTGGGCATGGGTGACATGCTGTACATGGCCAGCGGCACCGGTCTGCCGATTCGCGTGCATGGCGCTTTTGTCTCCGACGACGAGGTGCACCGTGTGGTCAGCTATCTCAAGGAACAGGGCGATCCTGACTACATCGAAGGCATCCTGGAAGGCGGTTCTGTCGACGGCGAGGGTGGCGATGACGATGGCGAGGGCGGCGGCGAAAAGGACGAGCTGTACGATCAGGCCGTCGAAATCGTGCTGAAGGACCGCAAGGCCAGCATTTCCTATGTTCAGCGCAAACTGCGCATCGGCTACAACCGCTCGGCCAATCTGCTCGAGCAGATGGAAAAGGCCGGCCTGGTCAGCTCGCTCACATCCAGTGGGCAGCGCGATGTTCTAGTTCCGGCTCGCAGCGAGTGAGCCGCGCACAAGAAGGAGAGTCATGAAACGTCTTTTGACTGCAATTTTGATAGCAGGCAGCGCAAGTGCTGCAATGGCTGATGGTCTGAAAAGCCTTGAGTCCTTCATGAAGAACGCCCAGGCGGGCAAGGCCGACTTCACCCAGTCCGTGACTTCGCCCCCCAAGTCCGGGCAGGAAGCGCGTACCAAGGTGTCCAGCGGCAGCTTCGAATTCCAGCGGCCCGGCAAGTTCCGCTTCAACTACACCAAGCCTTTCGAGCAGCTCATCGTGGCCGACGGCAAGACGCTGTGGCTGTACGACGCCGACCTGAACCAGGTGACGGAGCGCGCCCAGGCCCAGGTGCTGGGCAGCACACCGGCGGCCATCCTGACATCGGCCACCGACCTCAAGGCCTTGAAGGCCGATTTCGAGCTGGGCAACCAGCCTGATGCCGATGGTCTGGAATGGGTGCTGGCCAGTCCCAGGCAGAAAGGCGGTCAGCTCAAGAGCGTGCGCATAGGCTTCACACCCGAAGGCAAGCTGGCAGCGCTGGATATCGAGGACAGCTTTGGCCAGCGTTCGCTGATGCAGTTCAAGGGCCTGCAAACCCAGGCTTCGCTGCCGGCATCGACCTTTCACTTCACGGTGCCCAAGGGGGCCGATGTGCTCAAGCAGTAAAAGCGCGGCACGCATCAGCAAAAAGGCCTGCGGATGGTGTCCGCAGGCCTTTTTTATGTAAAACAAGGGTCAATCCCTTGTGGGTAAAGCGCCGATAGCTATGCTTTTGGAATCAATGCACCAGCTTGAAATCAGGCGCGCGTGGCGTTTGCGGCAGCCCGCTTGTTGCTGAGGGCGAAATCCAGCAGGCCTGCCAGCACCAGCACGCAGACCACCGGGGTGACCCAGCCCATGCCCAGGGCGGCACCGGGCAGCATGTCCAGCCAGGCGGGCACCAGGAAGTCGAGCTTGGCCGCCTTGGCGGCATCAAACAGGCCCAAGACCAGGGAAGTGCTCATCACGGGGATGTAGACGCGCGCCGGCTGGTTCCAGCGATGCAGCAGGCTCAGGGCGATCAGGGCGATGGCTACGGGATACAGGCCCACGAGCACTGGCACGGCCACGGCAATCAGCTGGGCCAGGCCCTGGTTGGCCACGGCAGTGCTGAAGATCGACAGGCCGATGACCATGGTGCGATAGGAGATGCCGGTCAGTTCGCTGAAGAAGCTGCTGCAGGCCGTGATCAGGCCCACGCCGGTGGTTAGGCAGGCCAGCATGATGACGGTGGCCAGCAGCCACAGACCTGCGGGGCCAAAGGTCTGCTGCACAAAGGCCGTGAGAATCTGCACGCCGGTGGAGGCGTTGGCGGCCAGTTGGCTGTTGGTGGCGCCCAGATACATCAGCGATACATAGACCAGACCCAGGCAGGTCGCGGCAATGATGCCGGCATAGATGCAGTAGCGCGTATGAAGCCTGCTGTCGCTCACGCCGGCGGCCTTGATCGCGTTGACGATGACGATGCCGAAGATCAGCGAGGCCAGCGCGTCCATGGTCTGATAGCCCTGCAGAAAGCCTTCGGAGAAGGCGGTTGCCTGAGTGGCATAGGCCTCGGTGCTGACGCTGTAGCCATCCACGGGGGCCAGCACGGCAGAGCCGCCGAGCACGGCCAGTGCCAGGATCAGCACGGGCGTGATGATCTTGCCCACGTTGTCCATGAGCTTGCCGGGGAACAGCGACAGCAGCGCCACGGCCACGAAATAGGCGATGGTGAAGGCCAGCAGCATGGCGGGCGTGTTTCCGACGAAGGGGGCCAGGCCCATCTCGAAGGACACGGTGGCCGTGCGTGGCGTCGCAAACAGAGGGCCTATGGTCAGATAGATGGCCACGGCCAGCACCAGGCCGGCAATGCGGCCTATGGGGCTGGTCAGGGTGTCCAGACCGCCACCCACACGGGCCAGGGCGATCACCCCGAGCAGGGGCAGACCGACGCCGGTCAGCAAAAAGCCGGTCGAGGCGCCGAGCAGGTTTTCACCGGCGGCCAGGCCGACCATCGGAGGAAAGATGATGTTACCTGCCCCGAGGAACAGGGCAAAGGTCATGAAACCGAGGGCAAAAATGTCCCAGGTCTTGAGTTTTTTCATACGCGTAGGCTCAGGCGTGCAGCGCTGGCACGCCCTGGAGCAATGTGGAACCAAGGAAAGTTTGCGGATGCTTTCGATTGATTTCTGGCTGATGGCGGTAGCCCTATCAGGCACAGGCATTGCGCGGCGCAGATGAGGCGGCCCGCAATGAATCTAAACGCGCTGCCAGGCCTGGCTGGCCTGGTTTTTGGCAGGCCGGATGGGGGCAGTACCTCCATGGGGCGAGGGGTGGCCTCGTTAATGGAGAGATTTAATCCGTTAAAACGCTATTTTCTCTTATGAAAAAATCTGATAAGAGTGCTGGGGTTAAGCGTGATCGACGGTGGCTGCAATCCAGTGCGTAAAACAGTCCCGACCCATTTGGCTGCACAGGCGGCCGTAGCGTTGGATACTTGAGGGGCCATGGTTACGCACAACAACTCCTCCTCTTCTGCCATTCCCCATCAGCCCCTGGCTGAGCGCCTGCGGCCGCGCACGCTGGCCGAAGTCATTGGCCAGCAGCATGTGCTGGGAGAGGGCATGCCGCTGCGGCTGGCTTTCGAGTCGGGCCGCCCGCACAGTTGCATACTCTGGGGGCCGCCCGGCGTGGGCAAGACCACGATTGCCCGGCTCATGGCCGATGCCTTTGATGCGCAGTTCATTTCCATCAGCGCCGTACTGGGTGGCGTCAAGGACATCCGCGAGGCCGTGGAGCAGGCGCAGGCCGCGCGAAGCGGCTTGCTGCAGCAGCGCACCATCGTGTTCGTGGACGAGGTGCACCGCTTCAACAAAAGCCAGCAGGACGCTTTTCTGCCCCATGTGGAAAGCGGATTGTTCACCTTCATCGGTGCGACCACGGAGAACCCGTCGTTCGAGGTCAACTCGGCCCTGCTGTCGCGGGCGGCTGTCTATGTGCTGCAAAGTCTGACGACCGACGATCTGAAGCAGATTGTGGCCAAAGCCCAGGTCATCAAGGCGGTTCCCACTATTGAAGATGAAGCGCTGGATCGCTTGATTGCCTACGCTGACGGCGATGCACGCCGCTTGCTGAACACGCTGGAGACCCTGTCCATCACGGCCGAGCAGGCCGGAGTGGAAAGCATTACCGATGGCTGGCTGCTCAAGGTGCTGGGCGAGCGCATGCGCCGCTATGACAAGGGTGGCGAGCAGTTCTACGACACCATCAGCGCGTTGCACAAATCCGTGCGCGGCTCGGACCCCGATGCGGCGCTGTACTGGTTTTGCCGAATGCTGGATGGCGGGGCCGATCCGCGCTATCTGGCGCGCCGCATCGTGCGCATGGCCTGGGAGGACATAGGGCTTGCCGACCCGCGCGCCATGCAGATGTGCAACGATGCCGCTGCGACTTATGAGCGCCTGGGCAGTCCCGAGGGCGAACTGGCCCTGGCCCAGGCCGTGATCTACCTGGCCGTGGCGCCCAAGAGCAATGCCGGCTATATGGCCTACAACAAGGCCAAGGCCTTTGTGAAGGGCGACACAACAAGGCCTGTGCCGCTGCATCTGCGCAATGCTCCCACCAAGCTGATGAAGCAGCTAGACTACGGCCGGGATTACCGCTATGCCCACAGCGAGGAGGGCGGCTTTGCGGCCGGAGAGCGCTATCTGCCTGAAGGCATGGAAGACCCCGGCTTCTACCAACCCGTGGCGCGGGGGCTGGAAATCAAGATCGGCCAGAAGCTGGCAGAGCTCAAGGCGCTCAACGACGCCGCTCGCGCGGCAGATGATGAGCAGGCGGGCTTGTAAAGCGCGAGTTGCCCAGGTGTTGCACCACTGACACTAGTTGAATGCTGCATTTTTTGCGGCGTTTCTAGGGTTTTTAGCTAGTTCGGGTGGCAAGCCGTGACTAAGTGCCTGTATTTATTGGGCTTGCGCTATCGATGAAATTATTGCGTTGCAGCATTTTGGGCTTGCGCACGGGAAACCCCGGTTCTGAGTCCTGAAAACAGCTCCCTAGAATCTATTCACTCTTTTGCGGCAAGCAGCTCACAAAGCGGCGGACTGCAGAAGAGGAACCTTGGCATCGCTGGCTCCGTCGTTCGGGATGAGAGGCTCGCAGTGTCTCCGTCTTGGATCGAGGGAAGGGGAGCGCGCTTATGGATATCTTGCTGCAGCAGATCATCAATGGTCTGGTGTTAGGCAGCATGTACGCCTTGATAGCCTTGGGCTACACCATGGTGTACGGCATCATTCAGCTGATCAACTTCGCGCATGGCGAGGTGCTGATGGTGGGGGCTTTGACCAGCTGGAGCTGCATCGGCCTGATGCAGGAGGCCATGCCTTATCTGCCGGGCTGGCTCATGCTTTTGATCGCCGCCATCATCGCCTGCGTGGTGGCCGCATCGCTGAACTTCGTGATCGAGAAGGTAGCCTACCGGCCGCTGCGCAACAGCCCGCGCCTTGCGCCGCTGATCACGGCCATCGGTGTCTCCATCCTGCTGCAGACCCTGGCCATGATCATCTGGAAGCCCAATTACAAGGCTTATCCCACGCTGCTGTCGTCCACGCCCTATGAGATCGGCACGGCGGTGATCACGCCCACGCAGATTCTGGTGCTGGCGGTCACGGCGATTGCACTGGCAACGCTGATGTACCTGGTCAACTACACCAAGCTGGGACGCGCCATGCGGGCCACGGCCGAGAACCCGCGGGTGGCAGCGCTGATGGGCGTCAAGCCCGATATGGTGATTTCCGCCACCTTCATCATCGGTGCCGTGCTGGCCGCGATTGCCGGCATCATGTATGCCTCCAACTACGGCACGGCTCATCACACCATGGGTTTCCTGCCGGGTCTCAAGGCCTTCACGGCCGCCGTGTTCGGCGGCATCGGCAATCTGGCCGGAGCCGTGGTGGGTGGCCTGCTGCTGGGGCTGATCGAGTCCATCGGGTCCGGCTATATCGGCGATCTGACGGGCGGCGTGCTGGGCAGCCAGTACACCGACATCTTTGCCTTCATCGTGCTCATCATCATCCTGACGCTGCGTCCTTCGGGCCTGCTGGGTGAGCGTGTAGCGGACCGTGCCTGAGGGAGTGCCCATGAAGAACAACAAGACACTCCACTGGATCCTGGGCGGCATAGGCCTGCTGGTGTTGCCGCTGATCCTGCAGTATTTCGGCAATGCCTGGGTGCGCATTGCCGATCTGGCGCTGCTTTACGTGATGCTGGCGCTGGGCCTGAACATCGTGGTCGGTTACGCCGGCCTGCTGGATCTGGGCTATGTGGCTTTCTATGCCGTGGGCGCCTATATGTTTGCGCTCATGGCATCGCCGCATCTGGCCGAGACCTTCGAAGGTTTTGTGGCCATGTTTCCCAACGGGCTGCACACCTCGATCTGGCTGGTGATTCCGCTGGGCATGCTGCTGGCCGCCTGTACGGGGGTGTTGCTGGGGCTGCCGGTGCTGCGGCTGCGCGGCGACTATCTGGCCATCGTGACACTGGGCTTCGGCGAGATCATCCGCATCTTCCTGAACAACCTGGATCAGCCCGTCAACATCACCAACGGTCCCAAGGGCATTGGCCAGATCGACTCGGTCAAGATCTTCGGCTTCGACCTGGCCAAGCGGCATGAGATCTTCGGCTACGACATCTCCTCCGTCACGCTGTACTACTACCTGTTTCTGGTGCTGGTGCTGGCCACCATCGTGATCTGCTACCGCTTGCAGGATTCGCGCATAGGTCGCGCCTGGATGGCGATCCGTGAGGATGAAATCGCCGCCAAGGCCATGGGCATCAATGTGCGCAATATGAAGCTGCTGGCCTTCGGCATGGGGGCTTCGTTTGGTGGCGTGGCCGGCGCCATGTTCGCTGCCTTCCAGGGCTTTGTCTCGCCCGAGTCCTTCAGCCTCATGGAGTCCGTGATGATCGTGGCCATGGTCGTGCTCGGCGGTCTGGGCCATATTCCCGGCGTGATTCTGGGGGCGGTGCTGCTCTCGGCCCTGCCCGAGGTGCTGCGCTATGTGGCCGGGCCGCTGCAGCAGATGACCGATGGTCGCCTCGATGCTTCCATCCTGCGCCAGTTGCTGATTGCCCTGGCAATGATCGTGATCATGCTGATGCGTCCGCGCGGCCTCTGGCCCACGCCCGAGCATGCCAAAAGCCTGGATCGCCAGTCCTGATGACTGCACAGACAAGGAATGTGAACTGATATGGCAGAGAGCACGACTTCCGCAGTCCTTCATGTCTCGGACATCTCCAAGCGCTTTGGTGGGTTGCAGGCGCTGTCCGGTGTGAGCATGAAGATTGAGAGGGGCCAGGTCTATGGCCTGATCGGCCCCAATGGCGCGGGCAAGACCACGTTTTTCAATGTGATCACCGGCCTCTATACGCCCGACACCGGCAAGTTCGAGCTGGCCGGAAAGCTCTATGAGCCGACAGCGGTGCACAAGGTGGCCAGGGCCGGCATTGCCCGGACCTTCCAGAACATCCGCCTGTTTGCCGAGATGACGGCACTGGAAAACGTCATGGTTGGGCGCCATGTGCGCACGCATTCCGGTCTGCTGGGGGCGGTGTTTCGCACCAAGGGCTTCAAGGCCGAGGAGGCCGCGATTCGCGCCCGCTCCCGTGAGCTGCTCGACTATGTCGGTATCGGCAAATATGCTGACTTCAAGGCGCGCACTTTGTCCTATGGCGACCAGCGTCGCCTGGAGATTGCCCGTGCACTGGCGACGGACCCGCAGCTGATTGCGCTGGATGAGCCGGCCGCCGGCATGAACGCGACCGAGAAGCTGCAGTTGCGTGAGTTGATCGACCGCATTCGCAACGACCACCGCACCATCCTGCTCATCGAGCATGATGTGAAGCTGGTCATGGGCCTGTGCGACCGCGTGACGGTGCTGGACTATGGCAAGCCGATTGCCGAAGGCACGCCTGCCGAAGTGCAGAAGAATGAAAAAGTGATTGAAGCCTATCTGGGCACGGGAGGCCATTGAAGATGCAGGATCAAGTGCTGGAACAGGCGCAGGCCTCCAAATCCACGGCCCCGGTATTGCTGCAGGTGAAGGGCCTGAAGGTGGGCTATGGCGGCATTCAGGCTGTCAAGGGCGTGGACTTTCAGGTGCATCAGGGTGAGCTGGTGTCGTTGATCGGCTCCAACGGCGCGGGCAAAACCACGACCATGAAGGCCGTCACGCGAGGGTTGCCGATTGCCGATGGCGAAATTCTCTATCTGGGCCAAAGTATCAAGGGCAAGGGTGCCTGGGATCTGGTGGCTGAAGGACTGGTCATGGTGCCCGAGGGGCGCGGCGTGTTTGCCCGCATGACGATTACCGAAAATCTGCTCATGGGGGCCTACACGCGCAAGGACAAGGCCGGCATACAGGCGGATATCGAGCGCATGTTCGGCATCTTTCCGCGGCTGAAGGAGCGCAAGGATCAACTGGCGGGCACCATGTCCGGGGGCGAGCAGCAGATGCTGGCCATGGCGCGCGCGCTCATGAGCCAGCCCAAGGTGTTGCTGCTGGACGAGCCGTCCATGGGCTTGTCACCCATCATGGTGGACAAGATCTTCGAGGTGGTTAGCGATGTCTATGCGCTGGGTGTGACCATGGTGCTGGTGGAGCAGAACGCCAGTCGCGCGCTGGCGCTGGCCGATCGGGGCTATGTCATGGAGTCCGGCATCATCACCATGACGGGGCCGGGCCAGACCTTGCTGAGCGATCCGCGTGTGCGAGCGGCCTACCTGGGCGAGTAAGTCTCGACAAGGAAGCTGGTGCCTTCGATCGCTGTGCGCTGGGCAGTCGTGATGCTCTGCTGCAGGCAAGGGTGAACCCTAATTCCCCTGAAATTCAAGAAAATGACAAAAAAATGACGATTTTCATGGTTCGTTGATTGTTTTGTTTATTTCTTTTTGATTCCTTTTAATTCTTTTTTGTCGTTGGATAGAATTTGCATATTACAAAAAGAAGTATTTGGAACGTTTTCGCGTGGCAAGTTGACATCCTCCGTCAGTCGACGCATGGGCTGATGGATTTCTGCTCATCGCTGCTGTCTGGAGGAATCACAGGCTTTGTGACAGTTCCTAGCATGGCGCGGAGCTTGTATTTTATTTTTCGTGGTGCCTGAAGGGGTGTCTTGAAGACGCGCTGAAACGCACAATGACTCAAGAGTAAACTGCGCCCCGTTTAAGCCGGGAACCATGCACTTTTTTGCAGTGAGTCGCCTGGTTTCTTTTCCCCGGTAAGGAGCATTCATGCTGTTTGGCAAGCTATTGCCGCGCGAAGGCAATTTTTTCGAGATGTTCAATCAACATGCGGACCGCATCGTTGAAGCAGCTCATGCTTTCTCGCAACTCGTTGCAAATTACAACGATCCCCATCTGCGCGAAAAATACAACGCCGATGTGGACAACGCCGAGCGTGCAGCCGACCGTGTGACCCATGATGTCACCAAGCTGCTGCACAAGACCTTCATCACGCCTCTGGATCGCGAACATATCCACTCGCTGATCAACACCATGGACGACGTGGCCGACCTGATTCAGGACTCGGCCGAGACCATGGCACTGTATGACGTGCGTCACATGACAGACGAAATCACACGTCTGACCGATCTGTGCGTGCGCTGCTGCGAGCGTGTGCGTGATGCCGTCAAGCTGCTGGACCGCCTCTCGGACCCCACGATCGTGGATGCCGCCAGCAAGACCTGCGACGAGATCGACCGCCTGGAAAGCGATGCCGACCGCGTGATGCGCGCGGCCATGAGCAAGCTGTTCCGTGAGGAGCCCGATGTGCGTGAGGTGATCAAGCTCAAGGCAATCTATGAGCTGCTGGAAACCATCACGGACCGCTGCGAAGACGTGGCGAACCTGATCGAGGGCATCGTCCTCGAGAATTCCTGATTCTCGCTGGAGCCCGATCATGGAGCCGGTACAGGCAGCCCTCTGGGTTGTGATTTTGCTGGTGGTGCTCGCCTTGCTGTTCGATTTCATGAACGGCTTTCACGACGCTGCCAATTCGATTGCCACCGTGGTTTCCACGGGGGTTCTCAAGCCTACTCAGGCCGTGGCATTTGCCGCGTTCTTCAACGTTGTGGCGGTTTTCGTCTTCCACCTCAGTGTGGCGGCAACCGTGGGCAAGGGTATTGTTCAGCCGGGCATTGTTGACACGCATGTCGTGTTCGGTGCTCTGGTTGGTGCCATCACCTGGAACGTCATCACCTGGATCTACGGCATCCCCAGCAGCTCCTCGCATGCCCTGATTGGCGGTATCGTGGGTGCGGTGATTGCCAAGGCCGGTGCGGGCGCGCTGATTGCCAGCGGCATCTGGAAGACCGTGGCCTTCATCTTCGTCTCTCCCGTGCTGGGCTTTCTGCTGGGTTCGCTGATGATGGTGCTGGTGGCCTGGATTTTCCGCCGGGCCAGCCCGAATCGCGTGGACAAGTGGTTCCGCCGTCTGCAACTGGTGTCTGCCGGTGCCTACAGCCTGGGTCACGGTGGTAACGATGCGCAAAAGACCATCGGCATCATCTGGCTGCTGCTGATCGCCACGGGTTATGCCAATGCGGGTGATGCCGAGCCTCCCTTGTGGACCATCGTGAGCTGCTATCTGGCCATCGGTCTGGGCACCATGTTTGGCGGCTGGCGTATCGTCAAGACCATGGGTCAGAAGATCACCAAGCTCAAGCCCGTCGGTGGCTTCTGCGCCGAATCCGGTGGCGCATTGACACTGTTCTTCGCCACCTTCCTGGGGGTTCCTGTCTCGACCACGCACACCATTACCGGTGCCATCGTGGGCGTGGGTTCCACGCAGCGCGCTAGTGCCGTGCGCTGGGGTGTGGCAGGCAATATCGTCTGGGCATGGATTCTGACGATCCCTGCCAGCGCTTTTGTGGCATCCATTGCCTACTGGATCAGCCTGCAGCTGTATTGAGCTTGTGTACTCCTTGATTGATAGCTGTTGACGCTTTTCAATCAAGGGATTGACACCCAAAAGGCTTCGCATTGCGAAGCCTTTTTTCATGGCTGAGCATGTGCTCAGGCAACGGTTTCCAGGACCTGCCGCTGCAGCAGCGACCTGAGCTGGCCGACCGGTGCCGGAGGGCTGAGCAGATAGCCCATGAAATGCTTGCAGCCATATTGCGCCAGCAGGGCACGCTGCTCCAGGGTCTCCACTCCTGCACCGACAATCGTCATCTGATGGCGTGCGGCCAGCGCAATGGCCGCCTGCACGGCAGCTTCGGCGGCATTGTTGGGACCCAGGCGCTGGACCAGGGAGTGCGAGAGCTTGAGCTGGTTCAGGGGAAGCTGCTGCAGCACTTGCTGCATATGGGAACTGTCGCCAAAGTCATCAAGTGACAGCCGCAGCCCCATGGCGCGAAGCCGGGTGAGTGTCGGAACGATATCCGCGTGCGAGGGGCTCAGCGCTTGGGTGGAAAGCTCCAGCAGCAGCAAGGCCGGGTCGGCCCCTGTCCGGCTGATGATGTCCTGCACCTGCTCGGCCAGATCGGCTTGCCTGAGCTGCTTGGCGCTGATGTTGACGCAGATGGGCAGCTTGCCCAGCTGTGGATCGGCTTTCCATCTGGCCAATTGCTCGCAGGCGGCTTGAATGCTCCAGCGGCCCAGAGGAACGATGATGTCGGTTTCCTCGGCCACGGACAGGAAGATGCTCGGTGGTACCAGTCCTCGCCTGGGGTGGCGCCAGCGCATCAGGGCTTCCAGGCCGTTGACGTCGCCGTCGGCGGAGTATTGGGCCTGGTAATGCAGCTCGAACTGGCCCAGGCGTAGGGCTTCGCGCAGCTCCTGCTCAAGGCGCTGGCGATCATTGGCCAGGATGCGCTGCTCGGGGCTGAAGAAGTGCAGGCCCCGGGCTTCCTCGTCGCGCAGGCGGTACATGGCGATCTCTGCCTGCTGCAGCAACTCGGTGGCGGAGCGAGAGTGCGGGCCGAACAAAGTGGCGCCGATATTGGCCTCCAGCATCGCGCTTTTGTTGCCGAGCGGGTAGTTGCCGTTCAGGCTTTCCTGCAGACGCTCTCCCAGACGTTCCACCAATACCGTGCTCATCTCGATATCCGGAGAGAGATCCGAGACCATGATGACGAAGTGCGCGGCGTCCAGTCTGGCCACGGTATCGCAGGAGCGCACGCAGCCGAGCAGGCGCTGTGCGATGTTCTGCGCCAGGCCGGCCTGACTGTCTCCCGTGCTGGCGGTCGAGCCTGCCACCGGCTCCATGTCTATGGTCAGCAAGGCCCCGCGCCAGCCCGTGCGCTCGGACTGGATCATGGCCTGGGACAGCCGGTCCAGCAGCAGGCGCCGGTTGGGCAGGTTGGTCAGCACGTCGAAGAAGGAAAGGCTTTCAGCCTCGCTGGCATGAGGCAGCAGCTCCTTGCATGCCAGCACGGTGTAATTGGCCGACAGGGCATGGGCCGACAGATTGAGCCTGCGTCCGTTGGGCAGCTGAAACTGGGCATTGGCCTGCTGGCGCGCAATCAGTGCTTGATGGCTTTGGGCGATATGGCTTAGGGCAGGGGCCGAGCTTGCCGGGGCTGCGCCTGCAGCTGTCTGCAGAGCAGTTTGCAGAGATGTGCCTACCTTGAGGGTGGGCCCCAGCCAGGGAAACAGCTGCAGATAACCGTCATTCCAGCGCTGAGCCCGGTTCTGGGCATCCAGCAGCACATAGCCGCTGCTGGTCTGCTCGAGAATGCGGAAAAGCTGCTCTCCGTACACGCCGACCAGGCTGGTGGCGGCGGGAAAGGCGCTTTGCCCGTGCATGTCGGATCTGGCAGACTTTTCGTTAGTTGCAGACATAAGACCTCTTCAGGCTGGCACAGCAAAGCCGTCGCATTGCGAAAACCGCTGGGATGCAGTCGTTGCAAGATGTTCCTCAGATCGGCATTGTGGGTTCTGTGGAATGTGCAGGCGGTGCTTTGGTGCCCGGAGGCGAAAAATTAGACTTTTGCTTACAAAAGCGGCGCGGCTGAAGCAGCTTTCCAGTGCTTGAGACGTTGGGCCTATTGCGAAATCTTGCGTGCCTCTTCGACCTGATATTCGAAGTAGTGCTGGAAGCTGTAGGCAATACTGGCCATCAGCACGGTGGCCCCCAGCATCAGGGACAGGCTGACTGCAAAAATCGTGGCCCATTGTGTGCGTCCCGCAGGCGCGTCGGCCTCTATCGAGGGATTGAAGAGCCGGTTCCAGTTTCCCTGCTCCATCAGGCCGTAGAGAATGGCGCGCAGGGCGCAGCCTGCAATGGTGAAGCCGAGCAGTGGGATCAGCAGCCAGCTCAGCCTGTCGTCCTGCCCCAGCTGCTGCACGCGCTCGATGCCGTAGATGCCGAGCGCCGTGGGAATGGGCAGCAGCCAGCCAAGCCAGTCCCCAAGTCCGTGCAGGTAAAAGCGATGCAGCCCCAGCGGACCGCCGATCAAGGCCAGCCAGGCGGCAACCGTCTTGTTCTTGGGGCGAGCAGGCATGGCGGAGGTGGAGGCAAATGGGTTCATGTCTGGTGGGCAGGCAGAAAACGAAGCAACGCATCCATTATTCCCTGCGCCCGACGTGGGCGGCTCAGGGCAATTGCGCTTCACATGTCGGGAAGCTTCATTGAGGATTACGCCCATTTACCGCAGCTATAGGCAGCTTCGGCAGAACTCGATATAATTTCGGGTTTTACGGCGTGTCGCTGGCCGGGTGGTCATGTCGCGTGTCTCAAACGCTGTAAGAAAACCTGCGCAGCTGGTCAAATTTTTGATGGCACTGGCTGTAACCACCCGAAGGAAACATCATGGTTGTTATTCGTCTCTCCCGCGGCGGCTCTAAGGCTCGTCCTTTCTACAACATCGTTGCAGCTGACAAGCGCGTGCGTCGCGACGGTGCTTTCATCGAACGTCTGGGTTTCTACAACCCTAGCGCTCGTGGCGCCGAAGAAGGCCTGCGTCTGGCTCTGGACCGCGTGAACTACTGGAAGAGCGTTGGTGCTCAAACTTCCGATACGGCTGAACGCCTGATCAAGGAAGCTGCAAAGAAGGTTGCTGCCTAATTTAGGCGGTTGCTCTCTAGGCACCTTTACCAAAGCGGGTTCCGTTGGCTTGCCTGACGGGACCCGTTTTTTATTGAATTTCTGCAATTTTTCTGCTGATCCCATGAGCCACATGCCTGTTCTTCAAGCCACGAGCTTGCCTGCTGATGCCATTGAAGTCGGTCGCATTGCCGATGCCTGGGGCATCAAGGGCTGGTTCAAGGTTCATGCCTTCAGCAGCGCCCCCGAGGCCCTGTTTGCCGCCAAGGACTGGTTTCTGCAGCCGGCGGAAAAAGGAGCCAAGCATTTCGCGGGCACCGTGGTTCTGCCTGTCAAGCAGGCCCGTTTCCATGCCGACACCATCGTGGCCACTTCGCAGGAGGTCGCCGACCGCAATGCCGCCGAGGCCCTGCGCGGTGCCCGCATCTTTGTGGCGCGTGAGCATTTCCCCAAGACCGATGATGGCGAGTTCTACTGGGTGGACCTGATGGGCCTGCAGGTGGTAAACCGCGAAGGCGTGGCGCTGGGCGTGGTCAAGGACTTGATGGCCACCGGCCCGCAGACCGTGCTGGTTCTGGGCTATGAGCAGGATGGCAAGGAGCAGGAGCGCCTGATTCCCTTTGTCGATGCCTATGTGGACTCGGTGGATCTGGCCGGCAAGAAAATCGTGGCCGACTGGCAGCCCGACTATTGAATTGGAATGCGCGACAGCTATTGATTTCGTAGCTGTAAGCGCTTTTAGATCATGCGTTTTGACATCATTACACTGTTCCCTGAACTGTTCGCGCCGTTTCTTGAAAGCGGGGTGACACGCCGTGCCTACAGCTCGGGTCAGGTGGCGGTGCATCTGTGGAATCCGCGTGATTGGGCCGAGGGCAATTACCGCCGCGTGGATGACCGCCCGTTTGGCGGCGGTCCCGGCATGGTGATGATGGCGGAGCCGCTGCAGCATTGCCTGGAGGCGATTCGTGCAGCCCGCGTCGAGGCTGATGCGCAGGAGCAGGCCGAGCCGGCTCCCGTGGTGCTGTTCTCTCCCATAGGCACCACCCTCAGGCATGCGGTGGTGGCCGACTGGGCCGAAAGCCGTGGCGCGGTGCTGCTCTGCGGTCGCTACGAGGGCATAGACCAGCGCTTCATCGATGCCCATGTCAGCCATCAGATCAGCCTGGGCGACTTTGTGCTTTCCGGCGGCGAGCTGGCAGCCATGGTGTTGCTGGACTCTCTGGCGCGTCTGCAGCCTGGTGTGCTCAACGATGAAGGCAGCTTTCAGCAGGACAGCTTCAATCCTGCGCTGGACGGCTTGCTGGACTGCCCTCACTACACGCGTCCCGAAGTCTGGAATGGCCAGGACGTGCCGGCGGAGCTGCTCTCCGGCCATCATGCCAATATCGAGCGCTGGCGCCGCGATCAGCGCCTGCGCATCACTGCCGAACATAGACCCGAGCTGATAGAGAAGGCCCGCCAGCAGGGGTTGCTCAATGCCAAGGATGAAGGGTTTTTGGCAAAAACAGCGTCCAAGCTATAATCTCAGGCTCTTTGATCCTCTATCCGGCCGCTGCAAGGAATGGCGGAGCCGCTTTCGGCGGTTCTCGTAATGCAGCAATAGCACCAATCCCGGTGCTTGCCAATTCTGGCGCGGACAAGATCAAGGTGGACTAAATCATGAATCTGATCCAGACCCTCGAGCAAGAAGAAATCGCTCGCCTGAACAAGACCATCCCCGAATTCGCCCCCGGTGACACCGTCATCGTGAGCGTGAACGTGGTGGAAGGTAGCCGTAAGCGCGTGCAGGCTTACGAAGGCGTGGTGATTGCCAAGCGTAATCGCGGCCTGAACAGCGGCTTCACAGTGCGCAAGATCTCCAGCGGTGAAGGCGTGGAACGTACGTTCCAGACCTACTCTCCCCTGATCGCCAAGATCGAAGTCAAGCGTCGCGGTGATGTGCGTCGTGCCAAGCTGTACTACCTGCGTGAGCGCAGCGGCAAGTCTGCTCGTATCAAGGAAAAGCTGCCCCAACGCGTTAACAAGACTGCTGCTGCAGCCGAGTAATACGCGTATCGGAAGCGATTCCGTAAAAGCCGCTACAGTTCACTGTGGCGGCTTTTTTTATGTCTGCCTTGGCTTCGTGATTCTTGCTTTTGGTTTTGGCTGAACACCTACATGCCTGCATCTGATAATTCTCCGCTCCCCGTGTTGGGCATTGTTGATCCTCGCCAGGCGCGCCTGCTGGGTGTCGATAGCCAGCTGCCGGCCGTCCCGCTGGATGCGCAGACGCCGCAGGCTCTGCGCACGCGCTTTGCCCAGCCGCCACAGTGGCTGCCCGAGGCCATGCAGGAAAAACGCATCACGGCCAGGCAGCCTTCCGATGCGGCCGTGCTTGTGCCCATCGTCATGCGCGAGCAGCCCACGGTATTGCTGACCGTGCGCTCGGCCAGACTCTCCACCCACTCGGGTCAGGTGGCTTTTCCCGGCGGCAAGCGTGATCCTCAGGATGTCTCGGCCGAGGCAACGGCATTGCGCGAGGCGCACGAGGAAATCGGACTGGCTCCCAGGAATGTGGAGGTGCTCGGGCGCCTGCCCCTTTATGTGACGGGCACGGCGTTTCACATCACCCCTGTGGTGGCCCTGGTCCACCCTCAGGCCAGCTACTTTCCCAATCCCGGAGAGGTGGCGGATCTGTTCGAGGTTCCGCTGTCCTACCTGCTCAATCCCGCGCATCACGAGCGGCACGCCATGCAGTGGCAGGGCGTGGATCGCGAATGGTTTGCCATGCCTTACCAGGATGGTGAGCAGCAACGCTACATCTGGGGAGCGACCGCGGGCATGTTGCGCAATCTTTACCGTTTTTTGGCCGCTTGAAAGGGCAGTTGTAACAAGCTGACAAACAGCGCCGCTATGATGAAGCAATGAGCTTTTTTGCCATCCTGATCGCGCTGCTGCTGGAGCAGGCGCGCCCGCTGGCCCGGTCCAACCTGGTGCAGGCCGGTTACCGCGCCTGGACCGTGACCGTGCGCAGCAACTTCGATGCCGGCAGACCCCATCACGGCTGGCTGGCCTGGGCCATGGCCGTGCTGCTGCCCAGCCTTATCGTGCTGGGCATATTCTGGGCGCTGATGGAGTTCATAGGCTGGCCTGCCGCGATGCTGTGGAACGTCGCCGTGCTCTATGTCACGCTGGGTTTCCGCCAGTTCAGCCACCATTTCACGCGGATTCGGGATGCGCTCGATGCGGGCGATGAATTCGCTGCCCGCCAGGCCCTGGCCGACTGGCAGCAGGTCGATGCCAGCGAGGTACCGCGCAGCGAAGTGGTGCGTCATGTCATCGAGTATTCGGTGCTGGCCGCGCACCGCCATGTGTTTGGCGTGCTGTTCTGGTTTTCGATTCTCTCGGCCCTGGGGCTGGGGCCGCTGGGGGCCATCCTTTATCGCATGGCCGAGTATTTGTCCCGGGCCTGGTCACGCAAGGGGGCAGAGGGGTTGCGGGCGCCGACCAGCGAGCGCTTGCACTGGGCTGCCGCCAAAGCCTGGTATGTGATCGACTGGCTGCCGGCACGGCTGACGGCGCTTTCCTTTGCCATGGTGGGCAGCTTCGAGGAAGCCATAGACAACTGGCGTGTCTATGCCCAGCGCTTTCCCAATGACAACGACGGCGTGATTCTGGCGGCGACCGCAGGTGCCATCAATGTACGCCTGGGGGGCGAGGCCTTGCGCCGCCGCGATTCGGCCTATGGCGAAGAGGGCGATGATGCGCAGTGGCCGGAGGGCAGCGATGTCACGCCGGGACGGGAGCCGGAAATGGCTCACCTGCGCAGCGTGGTGGGGCTGGTCTGGCGCTCGGTGGTGGTCTGGCTGCTGCTGCTGGCCTTGCTGACCTTTGCTCGCCTGCTCGGCTGAGTCTTGGTGCCTGACCTTCGGCGGTGAAAAGCCTGCCGTCGGGAGGCCGACTATCTCCTAGACCTGATCAGTGGGCAGGGCGCTCGTGGCGCCGGGCGCGATAAAAGCTCAATATGCGCCGCACATATTCACGCGTCTCCGCATAAGGAGGCACTCCGCCATATTGCTGCACGGTTTTCTCGCCCGCGTTGTAGGCGGCCGATACCAGTGCCACATCGCCCTCGAAGCGCTCCAGCAGCCAGCGCAGATAGGCGAGGCCCCCACGCACGTTCTGCTCTGGATTCCAGGCATCGCGCACGCCAAAGCGCTCGGCCGTCTCGGGAATGAGCTGCATCAGGCCCTGGGCGTTGCGCGGCGATAGCGCCTGCGCCTCGAAATTCGACTCCGAGCGCACGATGGCCAGTGCCAGCCGCGGATCGATCGAGAAGCGGGGCGCGAGGCGCTGCACGAGTTCGGCCATGCGCCGCTTCTCCCTGGGCAGACTGCTCACATAGCTGGCCACCACCTCGTGGGGGACGGCCTCCTGGCTGGCCTCCAGAAACTCCTGTGCGGGTGCATCGCCCTGGGTCAGGCAGTCAGGCAGTCGGTCGCCGGGCAGCTTGTCGGCCAGCAGCAAGCGGGCTTTCTCATGGCCGCGCTGTGCGGCCAGAGCCAGCAGCGTCGTGCCCGTGGCAGGGTCGGGAGTCAAGCCTCGCCCCAGCAACAGCAGCCGGCCCAGCCGGTATTGGGCCTCGAGGCTGCCATAGCGTGCTGCCGCGCAATAGCGCTGCGCCGCGCGCCATGGCTGCCGGCTCAGCTCGGCCTTGTAGCCTTCTTCGATCCAGCGAGACAGTGTGGGCGGCTCGTCCTCCCAACTGGGGGCAGAGTCCGTGCCCTGGGCCCAGGTCAGGCCTATGCCCGCAGACAGCACCACGGCGAGGGCGGCTTGCAGGCAGGGCTGAAAAATTCTGGGCTTCATGACGTGAACACCGGGTTGTGGCCGGCAGCCAAGCCAGACGGCGGGCGCTCATCGGGCTTGGGATGGCGGCGTGGCAAACACTGAATAGCTCTCAAAGAGCGCGGCATTGCGCTCAGTAGCGTGGTTCCTGACTCAGTTCATCGAACAGCTCGCCATAGATCCGGTAGCGGTTGGCGTGGATGGCGTGGGGGCTGTCCTGTGCTTCTACCTGGGCCATGACGGCGCAGCCCGGCTCATGCAGATGGGTGCAGTTGTAGAACTTGCACTGGTCCGCCAGCGCACCGATGTCGGGCATGCAGGCGGCCAGCTGCGTGGGGGCGATGTGGTACAGGCCAAATTCCTGAAATCCCGGCGAGTCAATGATGGCGGTGGTGCGTGCCTCGTCCACCCAGTACAGGGTGGTGCTGGTCGTGGTGTGCTTGCCAGTGTTCAGCGCCTGCGAAATTTCGTTGGTCGCCACCTTGGCATCGGGCAGCAGCAAGTTGATCAAGGTGCTTTTGCCTACGCCCGAAGGACCGAGAACCAGGGTTGTCTTGCCTTGCAGCAGACCGATGATGGCGTCGCGATCCTCGTCATCCGCATCTTCCAGCGAAAGTGGCAGCACCATGTAGTGCGGCGCTGCGTCCGCTGCATCGCGCATGGTCCGGTAGGGCTCCAGCCGCTGCCAGGCGCGCAGGAACGGCTCTTCCAGGTCCATCTTGTTGAGCGCAATGATGGGCTTGATGTGCGCGGCCTCGGCGGCGATCAGCGCACGGGCGAGCTGCACTTCGCTGAATACCGGTTCGGCGGCTATCAGAATCAGGAGCTGGTCCAGGTTGGCTGCAAAAGTCTTGGTGCGAATGTCATCCTGGCGGTAGAAGACGTTGCGGCGCTCCACGATTTTCTCGATCGTGCCTTCATCGCCCTGGCCGGGTGGGGGGGCCAGCCATTGCACATGGTCGCCCACCACGGCCTGGCTTTTCTTGCCGCGCGGATGGCAGATGCGGCGCTCGCCGTCCGGGGTTTCGACCACGCAGTGGCGACCATAACTTGCGACCACCAGACCTGTCTGGGTGCTGCCTGCTGCTTGGGCGCCTGGGCGCCGTCCTTGTTTTGCCATAGAGATCAGGCCGGCTTCAGCAGGGCTTCGATGCGGCGCGCGCAATCGATGTCGGTCTCGGAGATGCCGCCCACATCATGGGTGTTGAGGCTGACTTTGCAGCGGTTGTAGCCGACTTCCAGATCGGGGTGGTGGTCCTGCTGATGGGCAATCAGGGCCAGTGCGTTCACAAAGGCCATGGTTTCGTAGAAGTTCACGAAACGGAAGGTCTTGCCGATGGCCGCAGGGCCGGCCGACAGCTCCCAGCCCTCGAGGGCTGCCAGCTGCTCTTGCACTTGCTCTGTGCTCAAGGCGCTGCGCTTGAGCTGGGACCAGTCTTTCTGTTGCAGTGTGGGTGTGCTCATGTCTGAAACCGTTGTGGTGTTACAAGCTGCCTGCGGGAGCCGGCATGCGCGCCAGACGATCCACGGCAGGAGGATGTGAATAGTAAAAGCTCACATACCAGGGGTCTGGCGTGAGTGTGGACGCATTGTCCTCGTAAAGCTTGAGCAGTGCCGAAGCCAGCTGTGCACCATCGGCCTGCTGCATGGCATAGGCATCGGCCTCGAACTCGTCGCGGCGCGACATGGCGGACATCAGCGGTGTGACGAAGAAGCTGAACACCGGCACGGCCAGCATGAACAGCAGCAGGGCCAGGGCATTGTTGTCGGCTGCGATGCCCATCTCCGGCCCCAGCAGCACCGAGACTCCGAGTCCGGTGTAGAACCACATTTGCTGGCTGAGCCAGCCCAGCAGCGCAAAGCCCAGCAGCGAGACGCCAAACATCAGGACCATGCGCTTGCTGATGTGCTTGTGCTTGAAGTGACCCAGCTCGTGCGCCAGCACGGCTTCGACTTCACCGGGGCTGAGCTGCCTGAGCAGGGTGTCAAAAAAGACCACGCGCTTGGAATTGCCGAAGCCCGTGAAATAGGCGTTGGCATGCGCCGAGCGGCGGCTTCCGTCCATCACGAACAGTCCTTTGGCCGCAAAGCCGCAGCGCTCCATCAGCCGGGTCACGCGGCTCTTGAGGCTTTCATCGGCCAGTGGCTCGAACTTGTTGAACAGCGGTGCGATAAAGCTGGGGAAGATCCACATCAGCAGCAGATTGAAGGCCGTCCAGGCGCCCCAGGCCCAGAGCCACCACAGCGGCCCGGTCGATCCCATGAGCCAGAGAATCAGGGCCGCCAGCGGCAGGCCGATGATGGCAGCCACCAGCGTCGACTTGAGCAGATCGCCCAGCCACAGAGCTGGTGTCATCTGGTTGAAGCCGAAGCGCTGCTCCAGCCTGAAGGTCTGATAGAGCGACAAAGGCAGCTCGATCAGCGCCGAGATCACGGCAAAGCTGGTCAGCAGCGCCAGTTGCTGCCACAGGCTGGGGCCCATGGACGCAAGCAGCCAGCGGTTGAGCCAGTCCAGTCCGCCCAGCAGCGTCCAGCACAGCAGCACGGCGGCCGACAGCGTGATGTCGATCAGCGATACCTTGGCCTTGGCCAGCGTGTAGTCGGCTGCCTTCTGGTGGGCGGGCAGGCTGATGCGATGGGCGAATGCCGGCGGCACAGCGCCGCGATGGGCGGCCACATGGCGCACCTGGCGCGAAACAAGCCACACGCGCAGCAGCCATTGCAAGGCCACGGCCGTCGCAAACAGCAGCGAAAGTGCCAATGTGAAATCTAGTCTGGAAGCCATGTATTGGCAGTGTAGGCGACAATTTGCGCCATGTCTGAAGCTTCCTGTACGAATTCCGTCAGCGCCGCACCCGTGGCTGCTACCCCACCGGTTCTGCCCAAATCCGACCTCAATATGGTGTGGCTGGACTGCGAAATGACGGGGCTGAACCCCGACCGCGACCGCATCATCGAGATTGCCGTGGTGGTCAGCAGCTCCGATCTGCAGATTCGCGTCGAAGGCCCGGTATTCGCCATTCATCAGTCCGACGAGCTGCTGGGCGGCATGGATGCCTGGAACAAGGGCACGCATGGCAAAAGCGGTCTGATCGACAAGGTCAAGGCTTCGACCATCAGCGAAGCCGAGGCGGAGGCCGCGCTGATTGCCTTTCTGGGCAAATACGTGCCCAAGGGCAAGACGCCGCTGTGTGGCAACAGCATTGGTCAGGACCGGCGCTTCATGGAGCGCTACATGCCCAAGCTCAACAATTTCTTTCACTATCGCAATATCGACGTGAGCACGCTCAAGGAGCTGGCCAAGCGCTGGAAGCCCGAGGCCTATACCTCCTTCAAGAAGGCGCAGCGGCACACGGCCCTGGCCGATGTACACGAGTCGATCGACGAGCTGCAGCATTACCGTCAGCAGTTGCTCAGCGTC
The DNA here is from genome assembly GCF_053345995.1 of Comamonas sp. C24C. Classification (NCBI taxonomy): domain Bacteria; kingdom Pseudomonadati; phylum Pseudomonadota; class Betaproteobacteria; order Burkholderiales; family Comamonadaceae; genus Comamonas; species Comamonas sp. C24C. Next base: position 498,848 of record NZ_JBKFBC010000001.1, read on the forward strand.
TGATGGTGCGGTGGCGGGTCGTATAGCCCTGCCACTTGCGGGAAAACCCGGTACATGCGACAATTCACTGCTTACCCGATCAATGGGTAATTTTTGCGCATCTCCATCACACACCGGGTTCTTTCTTGCGTGCAACGGCCTGCATACAGCCGACACGACAAGCCATAACGCCCATCTGCCCCGTTTTGCGAACGGGCCAGTCAAAGTCTGACGGTGGATGTTGATAACCAACCGTCAAAGAAGCGAGCAGCACGCTGACTGCGTCGCTTTTTGCGTGAGCTATTCATGACAGAAAACTCCCTGGAGCAGGGCCAAGTGGCCGCTGCTGATATTGCTTTGTCTTCGCCTGAAATCGATTCTCGTCTGGACGCCATGCTGGCTGATATGGACGCAGAAGACGCTGCTGCTGAAGAAAACACTGCAGAAGAAATTGCTGCTGAAGAAGTCCCTAACGGCTTCGTTGAACTGGGCCTGGCCCCAGAGCTGGTTCAGGCTGTGGCCGATCTGGGCTACACCCAGCCCACACAAGTGCAGCAAAAGGCCATTCCTCTGGCCATGGGCGAAGCCGCCGATGCCAGCGGTTTCATCGACCTGATGGTGTCCAGCCAGACCGGCTCCGGCAAGACCGCCGCTTTCCTGCTGCCAGTGCTGCACACCCTGATTCAGCAACGTGCTCAAGCCGATGCCGAAGCCAAGGCCGAGTTCGAGCGCCTGTGCGCCGAAGCTGCAGCCAAGGGCGAGCCCGCTCCCAAGCGCAACAAGCGCAAGGACCCCACCAACTCCCGCAATTTCAAGGCTGCCGTACCCGGCGCCCTGGTTCTGTGCCCCACGCGTGAGCTGGCCCAGCAGGTGGCGCATGACGCCATCGAACTGGTCAAGCACTGCCGCGGCATCCGCATCGCCAACGTGGTGGGTGGCATTCCCTACCAGCTGCAAATCGCCAAGCTGCAGAACGCCGATCTGGTGGTGGCCACTCCCGGCCGTCTGCTGGATCTGCAGCGTTCCATGCAGATCAAGCTGGACAAGGTGCAGTTCCTGGTGGTCGACGAAGCCGACCGCATGCTGGACCTGGGCTTCTCCGACGACCTGGCTGAAGTCAATCAAATGACTGCCCAGCGCAAGCAGACCATGATGTTCAGCGCCACGTTTGCTCCACGCGTGCAGCAGCTGGCCATGCGTGTGATGCACGACAACGGCTCCGGCGTGAAGAAGGTGACTGTTGATACGCCTCAGGAAAAGCATGCCAACATCAAGCAGGCGCTGTTCTGGGCTGACAACATGCAGCACAAGCGCAAGCTGCTCGATCACTGGCTGCGTGACAGCAGCATCAACCAGGCCATCGTGTTTGCGTCCACCCAGGTGGAATGCGACGGTCTGGCCAATGACCTGCAGCAGGACGGCTTCTCTGCCGTGGCCCTGCACGGTGCTCTGAGCCAGGGCCTGCGCAATCGCCGCCTGATGGCGCTGCGCAACGGTCAGGTGCAGATCCTGGTGGCCACCGATGTGGCAGCTCGCGGTATCGACGTGCCCACCATCACCCACGTCTTCAACTACGGCCTGCCCATGAAGGCCGAGGACTACACCCACCGTATCGGCCGTACCGGTCGTGCCGGCCGCGAAGGCGTGGCCGTGACGTTCGCGGAATTCCGCGACCGTCGCCGTGTGTTCGACATCGAAGGCTATACCCGTCAGCAGTTCAAGGCCGAGACCATTCCCGGCATGGAGCCCCAGCAGCGCTTCCCCGCCTCCGGCGAGCGTGACGGTCGCCGTGGCGGCGGCGGTGCCGGTGGTCGTGGTGGCTTCGGTGGTCGTCGCGATGGCGAAGGCTACGGCCGCAAGTCCGGCTTCGGCGGCTTCGGCGGCGGCCGCGGCAATGATCGCGGTGGTTTCGGTGGCGACCGTGGCGGTGACCGCTTCGGTGGCGATCGCGCCGGTTTTGGTGCACCTCGCGGTGATCGCTTTGCCGATCGTGGTGGTGACCGTGGTGGTGATCGCGGCTTCGGAGGCGGTCGTCCCGGCTTCGGCGGCGAACAACGCCAGGAGCGCAGCTTCGAGCGTCGTGATGACCGCGGCAGCTTCGGCGGCGGTGATCGTGGCGAGCAGCGCGGCGGCTTCCGCGGCGGTGAATCGCGCGGCTTCGGCGGCGGCGAATCGCGTGGCGGCTTCGGTGGCGGCCAGCGCCGTGAAGGCGGCGATTTCGGCCGCAAGAGCTTTGGTGGTGGCCGTGAAGGCGGTCATGCCGGCGCTCCCCGCGAAGGCGGCTTCCGTGGTGGCGAATCGCGCGGCTTCGGCGGCGGCGATCGTCGTCCTGCCTTTGGTCAGGGTGCCGGCAAGCCTTACCAGCCTCATGGCGAACGTGGCGGCGAGCGCAGCTTCGAGCGCAAGCCCCGCGCACCACGTCGCGACGAGCGTTGATCGCTGATTCGGGCTGCGGCCCGAAGCATGAAAAAAGCCGGCTCTTGAAGCCGGCTTTTTGTTGCCCGTACAGGACTGGGATTGTTCTTGAAAAGTGAGCTGCTAGCGCATGTCATTCAAGGATTTCAGATACTTTTCAATCTGAAGTCTATGAATGACGTGCGGTAGCAGCTCCTCTATTTAATGTTCGGAGGCATGGCGGCCGATGTCCGGCCAGTGGTGGTGCAGATAGATCCAGGCAACCAGGCCGATCAGCATCATCAGAATCGAGCCCGTGGCCAGCAGTGCGGCCGAGTGCATGACCAGCGGCGCAATCACGCCGGCCACAAAGCCGTTGGCCACCGAGCCCACCACGGCCTGCAGCGAGGAGGCCAGACCGCGTCGTGCAGGGTGGATGTCCAGCACCAGCAGCGTCACCACGGGCACCATCAGCGCCCAGCCGTAGGCGAACAGGCTGATGGGAATCAAGGCCCAGCTCACATGGGCAGGCCAGATCAGATTGGCCACCAGATTGATGATGGAGGTCACGCACATCACCAGAAAGCCGTGGCGGATCTGGCGCTTGGGCGGAATGCGTCCGGCCAGACGGCCGCTGGTCCAGCTGCCGGCCATGATGCCGCCGATGGTGGCGATGAAGAACCAGAAGAACTGCGTGGGCTCGAGCTGCAGGATATCGCCCAGAAAAGCCGGGGCCGACAGCAGATAAAGAAACATGCCGTTGAACGGAATGCCGCTGGCCAGGGCCAGAAGCAGAAAGCGCGGATCGGTGAGCAAGATGCCATAGCCCTGCATCAGCGGTCTGAACTGGAAGGGCTGGCGTTTTTGCGGCGGCAGCGATTCGGGCAGAAACTTGACGTTGATGAGCCAGAGCAGCACGCCCACGATGGTCAGGAACCAGAACACGGCCTGCCAGCTCAGGTGCACGAACAGCCAGCCGCCGATCACCGGAGCCAGTGCCGGCGCCACGCCGAAGAAGATGGTGATCTGCGCCATCACGCCCTGGGCCTGGGTCGGCGGAAAGATGTCGCGCACGATGGCGCGCGAGACCACGATGCCGGCACCGGTGGACAGGCCTTGCAGTGTGCGGAAGATCACCAGTTGGGTGATGTTCTGCGACAGCGCGCAGCCGGCCGAGGCGATGGTGAACATCACCAGTCCCCAGAGGATGACGGGGCGGCGTCCGAAGCTGTCGGCCAGGGCGCCATGAAACAGGTTCATGAAGGCAAAGCCCAGCAGGTAGGCAGACAGGGTCTGCTGCATTTCTACGGGGGTTGCGCCCAATGCCTTGGCAATGCCCGAGAAGGCGGGAATATAGGTGTCAACCGAGAACGGGCCCAGCATGCCGAGGATGGCAAGCAGCATGGCCAGAGTCCAACGCGGTCCGCGCCAGAACGTGGAGAGGTCGTTTTGCATAGTGAGTCTTGGGTGGGCAAATACTGCCCGGGGATGTCTGCATGATGCCTGATATGGCGCGGCTCTGATGTCGGCGCCCATGCTTTTGCAGATTCGGCGGCGCTCGGGCGCGGCCAAGAAAAAAGCCAAAGTTCCTGAGAACTTTGGCTTTTGAATTTTGGTGGGCCCTGAGTGATTCGAACACTCGACCAACGGATTAAGAGTCCGCTGCTCTACCAACTGAGCTAAGAGCCCGCCGGATAAACCGGAGGATCAATCTGAAGAATCAGACCGAATAAATTTTTGGTGGGCCCTGAGTGATTCGAACACTCGACCAACGGATTAAGAGTCCGCTGCTCTACCAACTGAGCTAAGAGCCCGCCGGATAAACCGGAGGATCAACCTGAAGAATCAGACTGAAGAAATTTTTGGTGGGCCCTGAGTGATTCGAACACTCGACCAACGGATTAAGAGTCCGCTGCTCTACCAACTGAGCTAAGAGCCCGCCGGAGTAAATCCGGAGGATCAATCTGAAGAATCAGACTGAAGAAATTTGGTGGGCCCTGAGTGATTCGAACACTCGACCAACGGATTAAGAGTCCGCTGCTCTACCAGCTGAGCTAAGAGCCCCACACAACGCCTGCGCTGCAAGCGAGACCGCAATTATGCGCTAATTCTGGAGGGCTTGCAGGAAAACCCGCGGGTTTTTTTAATCCAGTGCGTTGCGGCGTTGCAATTCCACGAACAGGCCCGCCTGGTCCAGGTCGCCCAGGCCGTTTTTCACGCCCTCGGCATAGAGCTGCTCCAGCAGGCCGGTGATGGGTGCGTCAAAGCCGATTTCCTCGGCCGTGGCAGTGGCGTTGCGCATGTCCTTGAGCTGTACCGTCATGCGCCCGCGCGGCGCAAAGTCGTGCTTGACCATGCGTTCGCCATGCACTTGCAGGATGCGGCTGTCGGCAAAGCCGCCGGAGATGGCTTCACGCACCTTGGCAGGATCTGCGCCGCCGCGTTCGGCCAGCAGCAGGGCTTCGGCCACGGCACCGATGGTGATGCCCACGATCATCTGGTTGGCCAGTTTCGCCAGCTGGCCTGCGCCATGCGGGCCCACATGGGTGGCGCGGCCCAGCGCCGCAAAGACGGGCAGGGCTTGTTCGAAATCCGCAGCATCGCCGCCGGCCATGATGGCCAGGGTGCCTGCTTCTGCGCCCAGCGTGCCGCCCGAGACGGGAGCATCCAGATGGCGCAGGCCCAGCGCGGCAAGCTTGCCGGCATGTTCACGCGCCTCGCGTGGCTGGATGGAGGCCATGTCGATGAACAGCGAGCCCTTGGGCATGGCTTCGGCCACGCCCAGGTCGAACAGCACTTCGCCCACGATGGCGCCGCTCTCCAGCAGGCTCACGGCAAAGTCCACGCCGCGCACGGCATCTGCCGCGCTGTCGTGGATGCTCACGCCATCGGCGGCCAGCGGCTCGGCCTTGGCGCGGGTGCGGTTCCAGGCGTGGACCTCATGGCCGGCCTGGGCCAGGCGGCGGGCCATGGGCAGGCCCATCATGCCCGTGCCCAGAACGGCGATCTTCAGTGTGTTCATGGCGTTGTTTCCCTGGAGTTATGGAACGTCAGCACGTTCTTGTGAATGACGACATGCTAAGCCCTTACACAGCCCGCAATCGCGGTCATGACCACAGATCAGTTGTGCGTGGGGGATGCGGAAAATGCAAGGCCACCAACAACAAGGGCAGCCTGAGCTGCCCTTGATGCTTTTTTTGGAGGTTCACCTTCGCGCTGGTGAGTCGCGCCTGACGGCCTACATCAGCAGATGCTCGCCGGCGTTGTCGCCGCCGAGGATGACGTAGTTGACCTTGCGGATGTCCATGAGCTTGGTGCCGCCTGCGTAGCTGATGGAGGACTGCACGTCCTGCTGCATCTCGACCAGCGTGTTCATCAGCGGGCCCTTGACGGGCTCCAGAATGCGCTTGCCTTCCACATGCTTGTACTCGCCCTTGTTGAAGTCGGAGGCCGAGCCGTAGTATTCCTTGAACAGCTGGCCGTCCACTTCCACGGTCTTGCCGGGCGACTCTTCGTGGCCTGCGAACAGGGAGCCGATCATCACCATGGTGGCACCGAAACGGATGCTCTTGGCAATGTCGCCGTGGCTGCGGATGCCGCCGTCGGCAATGATGGGCTTGGTCGCCACGCGGGCGCACCACTTGAGCGCCGACAGCTGCCAGCCGCCCGTGCCGAAGCCGGTCTTGAGCTTGGTGATGCAGACCTTGCCGGGGCCCACGCCGACCTTGGTGGCGTCCGCACCCCAGTTTTCGAGGTCGATCACGGCTTCGGGCGTGGCGACGTTGCCGGCAATCACAAAGGCCGCAGGGATCTTGGCCTTGATGTAGGCAATCATGTTCTTCACGCTCTCGGCATGGCCGTGGGCAATGTCGATGGTGATGTATTCGGGGCAGATGCCGTCGGCCACGAAACGGTCCACCGTTTCGTAGTCGGGCTGCTTGACGCCCAGAGAGATCGAGGCAAACAGTCCCTTGGACTGCATGTCCTTGGTGAAGGCCACGTTGTCGATGTCAAAACGGTGCATCACATAGAAGAAACCGTTTTGTGCCAGATAAGTGCAGATCTTCTCGTCCACCACCGTCTTCATGTTGGCGGGCACCACAGGCAGCTTGAAGCTGCGGTTGCCCAGCATGACGCTGGTGTCACATTCCGAACGGCTTTCCACGCGGCACATGCGGGGCAGCAGAAGAATGTTGTCGTAGTCGAAGATTTCCATGGTTCCAAGCTCCGGAAAAGGTCACGGCGGGAATCTCACCCACCTCAATTTTCAAGGATAGGCGCTTGGCTTGGAGCCCGGTTTTCGGCAGTGCCGGCATGCAGCAGGCAAAAAAAACCGGACCTCAAAAAACTTGGGCCCGGTGATTGATTCTATACGGCGTCGGCGCAAATCGTATGTTCCGACATCGTTATGAGGGTTATAAGGATTTTCTTATAGAGGGGCCTTGTCCTGCGTCTTAGCGGGTGTGCCATAGACCCGCATGAAGGCATCCACAGCACGCTCGGTGCACAGGGCAATCTCCTGCGCAGAAGGGGCGGGCAGGTGCTGGAACATGAAGCGCGGCAGCAACTCGGCCTCCAGCAACGCCAGCAGGTGATGGCGCATGGCCTCGGTGTCTGCGTTGCGCAGCAGGCGACGCTCGATGCCCTGCTGCAAGAAGGCATTGATGGCGGCATTGCCGCGCGCCGGTCCCATGTCCCAGCAGCGCTGGCCGATATTGGCGCGCCCGCCTTCGCAGACCAGCAGGCGGCGCACGGCCATCACCTCCGGCGAGTACAGCAGGCCCAGGAAACGCTGGCCAAAGTTGCGCAGCGTCTGCGCCGCATCGTCATTGCTGGCCTGCAGCGCCAGCATGGTGTTCTGGAAGTCGGCCTCGGAGGCCTGGAACATCACCTCCAGAAACAGCGCTTCCTTGGACGGAAAGTAGTTGTAGAGCGTGGCCTTGGAGCCGCCCAGCCGCGTGCAGATCTCGGACATGGAAGTGCGCTCGAAGCCCAGTTCGCCAAAGGTGGCCGCTGCAACGTCAATGATGGCTTGTCGCTTTTCTTCCGTTTTGGTGCGCATGGGGCGAAATGTCCTGGGGCGGTTGTGATGTCTTTCAGTGTAGCGCTTGCGATCTCGAATCCTGAAAATATATACTGTACCGTACAGTTCATTATTAAAGTATTTCATGACTCAATGCATAGCCGCCGCGCCGCTGAGGACTCGGCGTGGGCGCCATGGCTGGTGGGTTCTGGGGTTGCCTGCGCTACTGGCAGCCTGCGCCCAGGTTCCGGAATGGGAGGGCAAGGCCGTATTGGCGCAGCCCGTGCCCGAGACTCTGCAGGCTGCAAACCATGCCCCGCCCATGGACTGGCCCACCCGGCAATGGTGGCAGCGCTATGGTGATGCACAGCTCGATCAGCTGATCGCCGAGGCTCTGGAGGGCGCTCCCGATATGGCTGCCGCCGCAGCCCGCGTGCAGCAGGCCAGGGCCATGCTGGGTGTGAGCGAAGCAGCTTCGGCGCCGCAGCTTTCTGCCCGCGCCTCGGTCAGCGAGGACAAGCTCAGCTACAACCATCTGACGCCAGAGGCCTTCGCGCCGCGCGGCATGAATGACTATGGCCGCGCCACGCTGGACCTGAGCTGGTCGCTGGATTTGTGGGGCAGGCAGCGCGCCGCAGTGGCCGCCGCTGCCGGCGAGCTGGCAGCGCGCGAGGCCGATGCAGCCCAGGCGCGTCTCTTGCTGTCCAGCAATGTGGCCCTGGCCTACGCACAGTTGCTGCGCCTGGCCGCCAATGTGCAGACGCTTGAGCAATCGGTGCAGGTGCGCCGGACCACGGCCGAGTTGTTTGAGCAGCGCTATGCCAACGGGCTTGAAAACCAGGGCAGCGTGTACAGCGCCAGGGCGCGTCTGGCCGCTGCGCAGGCCGAACTGGCACAGATGCAGGAACAGGTCGCCTTGCAGCGCAACAGCATTGCTGCGCTGATGGGAGCCGCTCCCGATCGTGGTGCGGCCATCGTGCTCGATGCCGGGCGCCTGCAATCACCGTGGAAGCAGCAATGGGCCTTGCCGCAGCAGTTGCCGGCGCATCTGCTGGGACGTCGCCCCGATGTGGTGGCCGCCCGTCTGCAGGCACAGGCGCTGGAGTCGCGCGTGGCGTCGCAGCAGGCCGAGTTCTATCCCGATGTGAATCTCAGCGCCTTTGTCGGCGTGCAGTCGCTGGGCCTGGACATGCTGACCCGAAGCGGCTCCGGCATTGCCAGCGTGGGCCCGGCCGTCAGCCTGCCGATCTTCAATGGCGGACGCTTGCGCTCGCAACTGGGGGCAGCGCGTGCCCGTTATGACGAGGCCGTGGCCCAATACCGCAGCACGCTGAATCGGGCCTTGCAGGAGGTGGCGGACAACGCCGTCAGCCAGCGGGCGCTGCAGCAGCAGCTGACGGCCATGCAGCAGGCCGTGACGGCCGCGACCGAGGCGCATCGTGTGGCGCGCAACCGCTATGAGGGCGGGCTGGCACGCTATCTCGATGTGCTGTCGGCGGAAGACCAGCTGCTTGCCAGCGTGCGCCAGCTGGTCGACGTGCAGTCGCGTGCCCTGACGCTCGATATCGGTCTGCACCGCGCACTGGGCGGCGGCTGGAGCGAGTCCGCCGGCGCCCCCGATGCGACCGTGCCAGAGGCCTGAGCCACTTTCCAGAACTGAATCACGACTTGCGCAAAAACAGGTTCGGGCAAGACGACTGCCTCAGCAGGCAGGCCGTGATTGCAGTCTTGTTTGCGTGACTCCCATGAATATTTCCGAGGTTTTTGTATGACTGAAAACGCTTCTTCCGTGAGCGCGAACCCTGCCGTGCGCGAACAGCGCCGCAACCGGCTGCTGGCCGGGCTGGCAGGCGTGGTGCTGCTTGCCGGTGCGGCCGCCGGCGCTTACTGGTGGCTGCATGCCTCCCACTTCGTCTCCACCGACAACGCCTATGCGGCGGCCGAGGTGGCACAGGTCACGCCGTCCATAGGCGGCACGGTGCTGGAGGTGCTGGTCAGGGACACCCAGGCCGTGAAGCAATGCGATGTGCTGGTGCGCATCGATCCCACGGACGCCAGGCTGGCACTGGCCCAGGCCGAGGCCGAGCTGGCCCGCGCCATGCGCCGCGTCAAGGGCTATGTGGCCAATGATGGCGGCCTCAAGGCTCAGGTGACGGCCCGCGAGGCCGATGAAAAGCGCGCGGCCGCGCAGCTGCTGGCGGCCGAGGCCGATATGGAGCGTGCCACCATCGATTTGCAGCGCCGCCAGGCCCTGGCCAAGAGCGGTTCGGTCTCGGGCGAGGAGCTGACGCAGGCGCAGAACGCTTTTGCCGCAGCCAAGGCACAGCTCGCATCGGCCGTGGCCGCGCAGGCACAGGCCAGGGCCAACCGCGAAGCCGCCATTGGTGCCAAGCAGGTCAACGCCACCTTGATCGAGGGTGCAGATGCAGAGACCAATCCCGAGGTGCAGCTGGCGCAGGCGCGTCGCGATCAGGCTCAGGTCGATCTGGATCGCAGCACGGTGCGCGCTCCCGTCGATGGCGTGGTGGCCAAGCGCAGCGTGCAGATCGGTCAGCGCGTGCAGGCCGGTGCGCCCTTGATGACGGTGGTGCCGGTGCAGCGGATCTATGTGGATGCCAACTTCAAGGAGGGCCAGCTGGGCAAGGTGCGTGTGGGCCAGCGCGTGCAGCTGCAGTCCGATCTGTACGGCAGCGATGTGAAGTACAGCGGCACTGTGGTGGGCTTCAGCGGCGGCTCCGGCTCGGCGTTTGCGGCCATTCCCGCGCAGAACGCCACGGGCAACTGGATCAAGGTGGTGCAGCGCCTGCCCGTGCGCATTCAGCTGGATGCCGCCGAGTTGGTCAGGAACCCGCTGCGCGTGGGCCTGTCCATGCAGGTGACGGTGGACACCCGCAGCGGCCCTGCCGACGCAGCCGGCGTGGCGACCACAGCCGCGCAGTGAGTGCCTCATGAGCGATCACAACGCAAGTGCGGCCGCAGCGGCCGATGCGCCTGCCGTGCCCATGGCCGCCGGCATGGTGCCGCTGACGGGAGGCACGCTGTGGCTGGCGGCCCTGGTGCTGGCTGCGGCCAATTTCATGGCCGTGCTGGACATGACGGTGGCCAATGTCTCCGTGCCCAGCATAGCCGGCAATCTGGGCGCGACCACCAGCCAGGGCACCTGGGTCATCACCAGCTACGCGGTGGCCGAGGCCATCACCGTGCCGCTGACCGGCTGGCTGGCAGCGCGCTTTGGCGCGGTGCGCGTGTTTGCCACGGCCATGGGCTTGTTCGGCCTGGCATCGCTGCTGTGCGGCCTGGCCAATTCGCTGGGCATGCTGGTGTTTGCGCGTATCTTGCAGGGTCTGGCCGGTGGCCCGCTGATGCCGCTGTCCCAGTCGCTGCTGTTGCGCATCTTCCCGCCGCGCATGGCGCCTGCGGCCATCGGCCTGTGGTCCATGACCACGCTGATCGCGCCCGTGCTGGGCCCCATCGTGGGCGGCTGGATCTGCGACGAGTACACCTGGCACTGGATCTTTCTGATCAACATCCCGGTGGCCCTGGTCTGCGCGTTTGCGGTCTGGCATCTGGTCAGGCGCTACGAGCAGCCGCTGCTCAAGAACCCGATAGACACCGTGGGCCTGATTCTGCTCATCGTCTGGGTGGGCTCGCTGCAGCTGATGCTGGACGAAGGCAAGAACCTGGACTGGTTTGCCTCGCCCATGATCGTGGCGCTGGCTGCGGTGGCCGTGGTGGGCTTTGCGGCCTTCATGATCTGGGAGCTGCATGCCGAGCACCCGATCGTGGATTTGCGCGTTTTCAGACACCGCGGCTTTTCCATGGCCGTGCTGACCATCAGTCTGGCATTTGCGGCCTTCTTTGCCGTCAATGTACTCACGCCGCTGTGGCTGCAGAGCTTCATGGGCTACACGGCCACGCTGGCGGGTCTGGTCACGGCCTGGACGGGGCTGTTCGCGCTGTTCGTGGCGCCGGCCGCTGCGGGGCTGGCGGCCCGGGTGGATCCGCGTCGGCTGATCTTTGGCGGCGTGTTCTGGATGGGGGTGATCACCTGCTGGCGTGCGTTTGCGACCACGGACATGGGCTATTGGGACATCGCCCTGCCGCTGATGTTCATGGGGCTGGGTCTGCCGTTCTTCTTCATACCGACCACCGGGCTGGCGCTGGCCAGCGTGGAGCCGCAGGAGATGGACAACGCCGCCGGCCTGATGAACTTTCTGCGCACCCTGTCGGGCGCGGCCGCGGTCTCCGTGGTCAACACGGCCTGGGAGAACGGCACGACGCGCAAGCATGCGGATCTGGTGGGTTTGAGCGATGCCAGCGGCGAGGTGCTGCACGGGCTGCAGCAGTCGGGCATGAGTGCCGATGCGGCGCTGTCGGCGCTCGATCAGCTCATCACCAGCCAGAGCGTGATGCTGGCCACCAACCAGATCATGTTCATCATCGCGGGCGGCTTTGTGCTCGCGGCCTGCGCGATCTGGCTGGCACCGAGGCCGAGCCGCACGGTCGAGCCCGGCGCGGGCGGGCACTGAGTGTGAGTGCCGTGGTTTGAATGAATTGATAGCTGCTTGCGCTTGATATTTATGCGTTTCAGATATGAAAGTATCTGAGAACCATATTTATCAAGCGCAAGCAGCTTTTCTTTCAGGAGCATGAAGCCACGAAAGCAGCAGCAAGTCGAAGGGAGTCGCCAGCATTTCTACAATGGGGGCTATGTTCCCGATCGACCTGCTTGACTCCGCGCCAGACGGTGCAAATTCCGGCGCCAATCCCGCCTCTCACTCGCCCCTGCTGACCGGCCTCAACGATGAGCAGCTGGCCGCGGTGACCCTGCCCGCGGGCCATGCGCTGATTCTGGCGGGTGCCGGCTCGGGCAAGACGCGTGTGCTGACCACGCGCATCGCCTGGCTGTTGCAGACCGGGCAGGCCACGCCCGGCTCCATCATGGCCGTGACCTTCACCAACAAGGCCGCCAAGGAGATGCTCACGCGTCTGTCGGCCATGCTGCCCTACAACGTGCGCGGCATGTGGATCGGCACGTTCCACGGCTTGTGCAACCGACTGCTGCGCGCCCACTATCAGGCGGCCAAGCTGCCGCAGGCGTTCCAGATTCTGGATACGCAGGACCAGCTCTCGGCCATCAAGCGCCTGTGCAAACAGTTCAATGTGGATGACGAGCGCTTTCCGCCCAAGCAGCTGATGTACTTCATTGCGGGCTGCAAGGAAGAGGGCATGCGCCCTGGCGATGTGGTGGCGACCGACCCCGACACTCGCAAGAAAGTGGAGCTGTACCAGCTCTACGAAGAGCAGTGCCAGCGCGAAGGCGTGGTCGATTTTGGCGAGCTGATGCTGCGCAGCTACGAGCTGCTGCGTGACGATGCCCATCTGCGCCACCACTATCAGCGCCGCTTTCAGCACATCCTGGTGGACGAGTTCCAGGACACCAACAAGCTGCAGTACCAGTGGCTCAAGCAGCTGGCGGGCGACGATGTGGGCGGGCGCTACGAGTCGGCCGCCAGCGTGATTGCCGTGGGTGACGACGACCAGAGCATCTATGCCTTTCGCGGAGCGCGCGTGGGCAATATGGCCGACTTCATCCGCGAGTTCGACGTCAAAAACCAGATCAAGCTGGAGCAGAACTACCGCAGCTACAGCAACATCCTCGACTGCGCCAACGCCCTCATCAGCCACAACAGCAACCGACTTGGCAAGAACCTGCGCACCAGCCAGGGTCCGGGCGAGCCGGTGCGTATCTACGAAGCGCCCAGCGATCTGGCCGAGGCTGCGTGGATGGTCGACGAGATCAAGCAGCTGGTCAGAAACGACGGCTTCACGCGTCAGGAAATTGCCGTGCTCTACCGCAGCAATGCGCAAAGCCGGGTGATCGAGTCGGCGCTGTTTAATTCCAAAATTCCCTACCGTGTGTACGGCGGCCTGCGCTTTTTCGAGCGCGCCGAAATCAAGCACGCCCTGGCCTATCTGCGCCTGCTGGAGAATCCGCACGACGACACCAGTTTCCTGCGCGTGGTGAACTTCCCCGCACGCGGTATCGGCGCGCGCACGATCGAAGTCCTGCAGGACACGGCGCGCAGCAGCGGCACTTCGCTGAGCGACGCCGTCACCGCCGTGGGCGGCGCGGCAGGCACCAAGCTGCAGGGCTTTGTGGCACAGATCGATGTGCTGCGTGAGCAGACGCAAGGGCGCACGCTGCGTGAAATCATCGAGACCGTGGAAGAGCAAAGCGGCCTGATCGAGCATTACCGCAACGAGAAGGAAGGCGCGGACCGCATCGAGAACTTGCAGGAACTGGTCACGGCTGCCGAGAGCTTTGTGACCCAGGAAGGCTTTGGCCGCGATGCCGTGGCCATGCCGCTGGACGAGCAGCAGAATGCGCCACAGCTGAGCCAGTCGCCCGTCAGCCAGGGGCTGGACCCGAATCAGCCGCTGCTGGACGAGGCGCTCAGGGCGCCGGCCGGTACGGCGGCCTCCATGGTCAATGCCGATACCGGCGAGACACTGTCGCCGCTGCAGGCCTTTCTGGTGCATGCGGCGCTGGAGGCGGGCGACAACCAGGCCCAGGCCGGCCAGGATGCCGTGCAGCTGATGACCGTGCATGCCTCCAAGGGCCTGGAGTTCGATGCCGTGTTCATCGGCGGTGTGGAGGAAGGCCTGTTCCCGCACGAGAACGCCATGATGGATCGTGGCGGTCTGGAGGAGGAACGGCGCCTGGCCTATGTGGCCATCACGCGTGCGCGCAAGCGCCTGTATCTGAGCCATTCGCAGACGCGCATGCTGCATGGCCAGACGCGCTACAACGTCAAGAGTCGCTTCTTTGACGAGCTGCCTGAGGAAGCGCTCAAGTGGATCACGCCCAGGCAGAGCGGCTTTGGCAGCTTCGCCCCTTCATCGGGCGCTGGCGGCGCCTGGGGATCCAGGGGCGCAGGACAGTTCGGCTCCGGCTCGGGCTGGGGCGGCAAGCAGACCGAAGTCTTTGCCAGCCCGCCCGTGCCGCAGCAAAAGGCCGAGCCCGCGCACGGCATCAAGGCCGGTATCGCGGTGTTCCACAACAAGTTCGGCGAAGGCAAGGTGCTGGCGGTGGAAGGCTCGGGGGACGATGCACGTGCCCAGGTCAGCTTCGGCCGCCATGGCACCAAGTGGCTGGCGCTGGCGATTGCCAAGCTGACGATCGTGGACTGAGTTGCCCGAGGTCCCTGGCCCATGAAAAAAAGCCGCGGCCTTTTGCAAGGCGCGGCTTTTTTTTCGAGGCCCGGGTGCGGCGCTTACTTGGCGCTGAGCTTCATCTGGGCGGGCGAGGCCGTGATGTAGCCCACGGCGGAGCCGAACTTGTCCTTGTAGTTGGCCTTGATCAGCGGATCCAGCTGGGTCTTGACGTTGGCGTGGATGCCGCCCCAGTCACCGGCGTGCTGGAAGTTGCTCATGATGTAGGTCCAGCCGTTGATTTCGTCCACGGCATGCAGGCCCGTGGATTCGCCGCCGGCGGGCACGGACAGCACGCGCGACAGCTGCTTGGTGTCCACGTTGTAGGCCCACATGAAGTTGTTGACGTGCTGGCTGCTGTCCTCGCCGATGAACAGGGTGCGCATTTTTTCCGAGAACTTGAGGTTGTCGGGGTTGGCGATCTTGTTGGGGTTGGCGGTGTTGCCCAGGGCGTCGCCCTTGAGGGTCTTGCCGTCGGTGTCCAGCAGATCCTCGCCAGCCAGCAGGGCAGCTGTGTCCACGGGCATCCATTCGCTGTTGATGGCGGTGCCGGTCGTGTCCTTCTGACCGCCCTTGAGGTTCAGCGCCATCACGACGCCGGCCACCAGCTGTTTGGGCACCGAGACGCCGTTGCCTGCCACGTTGGCGGCATTGCCGGCCACCATGGAGGACTGCACGTTCTGCAGTGCGGAGTAGGCGATCTTGTCCTTGGCGTTGACGGTCGTGCCTTCCATCTTGGTGAAGCCCAGGCTGGCACCCTTGAAGGCGGCATAGCGATGGGTTTCGAGGAAGGCAGCGGCCTTGTCCATGCCGGCGTTGATCTTGATCCACTCGGTCTTGCCGTTGGCCACGATCTTGGTGTAGCTGGAGTCGCTGGGGTCGGTCTTGGACACGGTCATGATGTCCGTGGGCTTGAGCGTGTTGGCCAGGTTTTCGATTTCGGCGCTGGTGGCCGAGCCCAGCTTGATCCAGGTCAGCGGCGCGGCGCTCTTGGCGGCGGGGTCGATGGAGAAGCCCGCGCCGACCTTGGCGGCGTACAGCGTGCCCGAGGACAGGTCTTTTTCCTTGTCGGCGACGAAGACGAAGTAGCCGCTGTTGGTGGCGTCGTCACCCATGAGCGCGGTGCGCTGGTCGGGCATGACCTGCACCAGCTCGTGCGAGATGCGGCCCATGCAGAAGTGCTTCTTGATGGTGGCCGTGCCGTCGACATTGACGATCACTTCGGGCATGTGGCCGTAGTGGTAGGGGTTGGCCTTGCTGGAGTCGCCGTAGAGGTTCTGGCTATAGGCCTGGAACATGGTGTTGCTGGCGATGCTGAAGGCATCGGGCTCGTACTCTTCCGAGGACAGATGGGTGCCCCAGGGCGACAGGCTGGCGCCGCAGGTGATCCACAGGCCGTGGACCTTGGAGGTGTCCACATTGTGGTACTTGACCAGGCTCAGCTTGCCTGTGGTCTGGTCCTGGTCCAGCGTCAGCACGGCGATGGGCGAGGGCAGCTTGCCGTACATGTCGGTCGTGCCGTCCTGAGCCCAGGTGGTGTATTCGAACTGCACCACGGCAAACACGGGCTGGCCCTTGACGCCGTCGACCTTGGCATTGGGCACGGTCAGCAGCGAGGTGCCGTCGGGCGAGTCGGAGAAGAAGTGGCGCTCCTTGCCGGAGACGGTCTTGTCGATGATCTTGTTGTTGTAGATGTCGTAGTAGCCGCCCGCCAGCAGCTGGCCGCCCTTGCCGTCGGAGACCATGTCGCCGGTCACGAAGAAGGGCTGGTAGCCCAGGTCGTAGACCTGCTCGCTCTTGTCGTCGAATGCGACCTTGAGCTGGGAGGCCACATACATGGTGGCCATATTGGCGGGCGTGGTCAGCGAAGGCGCAGCCATGGCAGTGAAGCTGGCCGAGACATAGTTCTTGGTGACGGGAGGCGTCGTAGGCGTTGTCGGGGTGTCGTCATCGCCACCACCACATGCGGCCAGCAGGCTGGATGCGGACACGACCGAACCCAGGGGGAGCAGGGGAGCGCCGGAAAAGAGTTGCAGGGCCTTACGACGGCTGAGCAGATTTTGTGCCATGAGAGTTTCGCAGTGTGGGGTGAAGCGCAGACTTGGGGCCGCGCTGAATTGGATGAATGCCAGGACATGAGATGCATGTCCTGTTCAGTCCTGCGAATCCTAGGAAACGAATATGACAGCGGCGTGGCTGCTTGATGACACCGGCATGAATGATGGTTTGCGCTGCTGTCGGGCGCGGACCGGCGTGCGGCCCATAAAAAAAGCCCCGACCTGGGAGGGCGGGGCTGCTGCGGTCTGCCGCTGGCGCTTACAAATCCGGTGCGGGCGGTGCGTTGTCGATCAGCGTCTGCTCGGCGTCGGGAGGGCTGAAGCTGTCACGGAAGGTAAACACGATGGAGGTAAAAAAGATGGCAGCCAGCATCAAGGCCGTTGCCACCATCAGACCCCCGGCAATGCTGCCGATGAGCATGGCCAGAATGCCGGTGACGATGGCCAGTGCCATGCCGGAGACGATGAACACGCCGATCCAGCAGACACCGAACACCAGATAGGCACCGATATTGCGAATGCAGCCGACAAAGCTGAAGAACAGCGATTTGACGGGGCTGATGCCATGCCAGTGAATGAGCGCCGGTGCATGCCAGAAGGCCAGCGACAGCGGCAGGTAGAGAAACATGCTCAGCCACATGGCGGACTGGAACTCGGGCTCCTCGGCGAGTTCGCGGGTCATGGGGGTCTGGCCCAGGTAGACACTGGCGAACGTGCCGCCATCGACCAGGCTGGAGGCACCGATGATGAGCAGAAAGCCGGCGGCATAGAGGCCGCCCAGGATCAGCATGGAGTGCAGGTGCTGGCTGCCTGAGCGAAAAGACACCAGCAGCAGCGCCGGTGTGGGCTTGCGGCCGTGGGCGGCTTCGGAGGCCGCGACCATCATGCTCAGCGAAATGCAGGGCAGCAGTGCCAGCGCGATGACGGGGCCGATCAGCGGCAGGGCCGAGATCAGCGACATGCTGGCCATGCCCAGAAAGAACAGGGCGGCCAGGGCCAGGGGCTGGCTTCTGAAAGTGCGCAGGCCCTGCAGCACCCATTGCAGACCGGTGCCGGGTGGAACGATTTGAAGTTTCATGGAAGAGGCTGAAATACTTTTGCGAGAGCGTGCAAAAGTCGCTCTTGCACTGTACCCGAGACGGCTGGGCGGGGCCATCAAAAGCCCCGGGGCACCCAACTTCTTGGCGCCGGGCTGGCGCTCAGTCCAGCGTCAACGGATGGGCGATGCGCTGGCTCAGCACGCGCTCGAAGTGGGTGGGGTCGTGGGGCTGCAGCAGAGCGGCCTCACGCGGCAGATGGAAGTCCCAGAGGCGGGAGATCCAGAAACGCAGGGCGCCGGCACGCAGCTGGGCGTTGAGCAGTTCGCGCTCGGCTGCGGCCAGAGGGCGCACGGCCTGGTAGGCCGCAAGCATGGCCTTGGCGCGCTCGGCATCATGGGCACCTGTTGCGTGATCGATACACCAATCGTTGAGGCAGACCGCCAGATCGAAGAGCCAGGTGTCCACGCCCGCGAAATAGAAGTCGAAGAAACCGGTGAGCCGGTCGCCGTCGAACATCACGTTGTCGCGGAACAGATCGGCATGGACGGGGCCGCGTGGCAGGGCCGCATAGCTGGCCGAGGCGGCGACATGGTTCTGGTAGGCCAGCTCGCTGCGCAACATGGCGGCGGTTTCCTCGTCCAGATGCGGCAGGACCACGGGCACGGTTTCATTCCACCAGGGCAGGCCGCGCAGATTGGGCTGCTGGCGGTCGTAGTCCTGACCGGCCAGATGCATGCGCGCCAGCATGTCGCCCACGGCCGCGCAGTGCACGGCAGCCGGGGCCAGCTGGCTCTTGCCGGCCAGGCGGTTGACGATGGACGCAGGCTTGCCGCAGACCTTGAGCAGAATGTCGCCGCTGCGAGTCTCGCTTTGCGGGTCCGGCACGGGAATGCCGGCCCGTGCCAGATGCTTCATCAGGTACAGATAGAACGGCAGCTGTTCGGCGCTCAGGCGCTCGAACAGTGTAAGCACCCACTCACCCTGGTCGGTCGTCAGAAAGTAGTTGGTGTTTTCGATGCCGCCTTGAATGCCGCGCAATTCCTTGAACGAGCCTAGGGACATGCGGCGCAGCAGGTCGCGCGCATCTTTATCGGAAACTTCGGTGAAAACAGCCATGGTGAATACGCCGGTCTGGGGCGACCGACCGAACTAGCAGGGAGAAGGTGTCTATATGCAACAGGGCAGTGCTTTGAAGCACTGCCCTGTCATGAATGGGGGAAAAGCGCGCCGCGCTTCAGAACTTGAGGAAATTCCAGACGCGGGTGCCTGTGGTGTCGCCGCTGTTGCTGTCGCGGTTGCGGGCTGCGCGGGCGCCGTCGTTGGACTGCACCTCGTACTCGGGCATGGAGCCTACCTTGGGTTGCACGGTGATGCTCTGGGTCTGGCCGCCCACGCGGGTTTCATCGACACGGCTGCCGGCGTCCTCCACGCGGATATGTTCGATCCGCTGGTTGTGCTTGCCGGTCGCCGCCGCATTGTCCTGCTGGCCCTGGGGCGCAGGAGCGACTGCGGCATCGGCCGGCGCAGGGGTGGGGGACTGGGCCAGAACGGATCCGGCGGCCAGGCTCAGGATGATGAAAAGTGGTGCAGCGCGCATAGTGTGGATTGTAGGGCGACTTCGAATTGTCCCACCAGGCGCTATCCGTCTCGGGTCTGCGGACCGGCGGAGCCGGGCTCGCGTGCACAATCCGGGGTATGAGCAATTCCAAGACCCTGGTGCTGGTGGACGGCTCCAGCTACCTCTACCGCGCCTACCATGCCATGCCCGATCTGAGGGCGATTCCCGGCGACCCGGCCAGCCCGGCCACGGGTGCCATCCGCGGCATGGTGAACATGATGCAGGCGCTGAGGAAGGACGTGCAGGCCGATTACGCCGTCTGCGTGTTCGATGCCTCGGGGCCGACCTTCCGCGACGAGATGTACACCGAGTACAAGGCCACGCGCTCGCCCATGCCCGACGATCTGCGCAGCCAGATCGAGCCCATCCACGAGGTGGTGGCCATGCTGGGCTGGAAGGTGGTTGCCGTGCCCGGCGTGGAAGCCGACGACGTGATCGCGACGCTGGCGCAGACCGCCGCGGCTCAGGGCATACAGGTCATCGTCTCCAGCGGCGACAAGGACTTGAGCCAGTTGGTCAACGAGCATGTGACCATCATCGACACCATGAACGGCAAGAAGCGCGACGTGGCCGGCGTGACGGCCGAGTTCGGCGTGCCGCCGGCGCTGATGATCGACTACCAGGCCCTGGTGGGCGACACCGTGGACAACGTGCCCGGCGTGACCAAGGTCGGACCCAAGACCGCCGCCAAATGGCTGGAGGAGTTCGGCACGCTGGACAATCTGATTGCCAACGCGGCAGGCATCAAGGGCGTCGCAGGCCAGAACCTGCGCGATGCGATTGCCAGCGGCCAGCTGGCGCTGAGCCGCCAGCTGGTGACCATGAAGACCGACTGCGATCTGTCCGCCTACATCGGCGGTCTGCCCCAGCTCGATGCCGTCACGCTGGCCGAGCCCGATAGCGCCGCACTCGCGCCGTTCTACGAGAAATACGGCTTCAAGGGCCTGGTGCGCACCCTGGGCGCTGCAGCGGCCGACACCAAGGCGGCCAAGCCAGGCAAGGCCGCCAAGGTCGACAGTGCCCAGGGCGGCCTGTTCGATGCCGATGACGCAGCGGCCACCGAGGTGGCCGTTGTGGCCCAGCAGCGCGATGTGCTCTACACCACCATTCTGAGCGAGGCGCAGCTCGATGAATGGCTGGCCAAGATCGAGGCCGCCGAGCTGACGGCGCTGGATACCGAGACCGATTCGCTGGACGAGATGGTGGCCCGCATCGTCGGCATCTCCTTCAGCGTGGCGGTGGGCGAGGCCGCCTATATTCCGCTGCGTCACGAAGGCATGGACGTGCCCGAGCAGCTCGATCTGGACAAGGTGCTGGCCAGGCTCAAGCCCTGGCTCGAGGATGCGTCCAGAAAGAAGCTGGGCCAGCATGTCAAATACGACCAGCATGTGTTTGCCAACCACGGCATCACCGTGCGCGGCTATGCGCACGACACCATGCTGCAGTCCTATGTGCTCGAAGCCGACCGCCCGCACAACCTGACCAGCCTGGCGCTGCGCCATGTGAATCGCAGCGGCATCAGCTACGAAGACCTGTGCGGCAAGGGCAAGAGCCAGATTCCGTTTGCCCAGGTGCCCGTGGACAAGGCCGCAGCGTACAGCTGCGAGGACTCCGACCAGACGCTGGACGTGCACAACACCTTGTGGCCGCGCATCCAGGCACATGCCGGGCTGCTGCATATCTACGAGCTGGAAATGCAGACCAGCGAAGCGCTGTTTCGCATCGAGCGCAATGGCGTGAGCATCGACGCGGGTGAGCTGGCACGTCAGAGCAATGATCTGGGCGCACGCATCTTGAAGCTCGAGGAAGAGGCTTACGAGATTGCGGGCCAGCCCTTCAATCTGTCCTCGCCCAAGCAGTTGGGCGAGATCTTCTTCGACAAGCTGGGCATGCCCGTCGTGAAGAAGACCGCCACCGGCGCGCGCAGCACGGACGAGGAAGTGCTGGAAAAGCTGGCCGAGGACTATCCGCTGCCCGCCAAGCTGCTCGAGCACCGCTCGCTGTCCAAGCTCAAGGGAACCTACACCGACAAGCTGGCGCAGATGGCCTTGCCCAGCGACGGCCGCGTGCACACCCACTACGCCCAGGCTGTGGCAGTGACGGGGCGTCTGTCCAGCAACGACCCCAATCTGCAGAACATTCCCGTGCGCACGCCCGAAGGCCGCCGCGTGCGCGAAGCCTTTGTGGCCCCCGAAGGCAAGCTGATTGCCAGCGCCGACTATTCGCAGATCGAACTGCGCATCATGGCCCATCTGTCGGGCGACGAAGCCTTGCTGAGCGCCTTCAAGAACGGCCTGGACGTGCACCGCGCCACGGCCGCCGAAGTCTTCGGTGTGAGTGTGGACGAGGTCAGCAGCGAGCAGCGCCGCTATGCCAAGGTGATCAACTTCGGCCTGATCTACGGCATGAGCAGCTTCGGCCTGGCCAAGAACCTGGGCATCGAAACCAAGGCTGCGGCCGCCTATATCGACAAATACTTCCAGCGCTATCCCGGCGTGAAGCGCTATATGGACCAGACCGTGGAGCTGGCCCACGCCCAGGGCTATGTGGAGACCGTGTTCGGTCGCCGCCTGGTGCTGCCCGAGATCAATGGCGGCAACGGCCCGCGCAAGAAAGCGGCCGAACGCGCGGCCATCAATGCCCCCATGCAGGGCACGGCGGCCGATCTGATCAAGAAGGCCATGGTGGCCGTGCAGGCCAGGCTGGATGCCGAAAAGCCTGAGGTGCTGGTCATCATGCAGGTGCACGACGAACTGGTGTTCGAGCTGCCCGAAGCCGCCAGGGAATGGGTGCAGGCCGAGATCCCTGCCATCATGGCTGGCGTGGCCGATCTGTCCGTGCCGCTGCTGGCCGAGATCGGCTTTGGCAGCAGCTGGGAAAAGGCGCATTGATACGCTTTCGTCCCGGGGGCGCCCAGGTCTTGTCGGGGTGGCTCCTTAAAAAAGAGAGCTGCTTGCGCTTTCTGAAAAAGCACTTCAGGTTGTTTTCGACCTGAAGTGCTTTGTTTACAAGCGCTGCCAGCTCCTGAATTGTTCTAGGTTGTTGCGGGAAATATCTTGTTCAAAGGCTTTGCAATGACGCCCGCCGTACGCATGGGGTTGTCGATTTCGGTGGCGACGGGGCTGTACGGCATCTCCTTCGGCGCGCTGTCCGTGGCGGCCGGCCTCAACCTCTGGCAGACCATGGCGCTGAGCGCGCTGATGTTCACGGGCGGTTCGCAGTTCGCCTTCATCGGCGTGGTGGCGGGCGGTGGCAGCGGCATGGCGGCCGTGAGCGCGGCCTCGCTGCTGGGCGTGCGCAATGCCATCTACGGCATGCAGATGAGTCGTCTGCTGGGCGTCCAGGGGCTGCAGCGCTGGCTGGCGGCGCATTGGACGATCGACGAATCTGCGGCCACGGCCTCGGGCCAGGAGGAACTGGCCGAGCAGCGGCGCGGTTTCTGGGTCGCCGGGGCGGGCGTGTTCCTGCTCTGGAATCTGTTCACCTTGCTGGGCGCGCTGATGGGCAACGCGCTGGGCGACACGCGCCGCTTCGGTCTCGACGGGGCTGCCGTGGCGGCCTTTCTCGGTCTGCTCTGGCCGCGCCTGAATGCGCGCGAGCCTGTGGCGTTGGCGCTGGGCTGCGGGCTGGTCACGGCCCTGGCCATACCCTGGGTGCCCGCAGGCGTGCCGATTCTGCTGGCCGCAGCCCTGGGCGCTTTCTGGGGCTGGGTGCGCCCTTCGGAGGCCGAGCAATGACGCTGTCCCTGTGGCAATGGATTTTGCTGGCCTGCGCGCTGGCTTTTGTGACCAAGCTGCTGGGCTACAGCCTGCCCGAGCGCTGGATGCGCAGCCCGCGCATGGCCCAGATCGCGGCCTGTCTGACGGTGGCGTTGCTGGCTTCGCTGACGGTGATGAACACCCTGGCCAGCGGTACGCGCATCAGCCTGGATGCGCGCCTGGGCGCCTTGCTGGTGGCGGCGCTGGCCCTATGGCTGCGGGCACCATTCTTGCTGGTGGTGATTCTGGGGGCCGTGGCTGCGGCGCTGCTGCGCTGGCTGGCCTGAGGTGCCTGCAACGCACTGGCCTTAGACTGCATGGCTAGCCAGGCTCGAGATCGTCAACACGTTCTGAAATTCCATCAACCCAAGGAGGATCCATGAAGTACGAAGACATCGCTCAGGATATGCAGGGGCTGCTCGGCGCGCGCGCCGATGCGCAGCCCAGCCGCCGCACGGCCTTGCGCGCAGCCCTTGGGGCCGGCCTGGGCGTGGGCTATGCCTGCGCCGCGGGCCCGGTCATGGCTCAGACGGCCATCAAGACCCCGGTCGACGGCCTGACGGCAGGCGAGGTCAGCATCGATGTCAAAGGCTTCAAGCTGCCGGCCTACCGGGCCATGCCTGCGGGCAAACAGAATCTGCCCGTGGTGCTGGTGATCTCCGAAATCTTCGGCGTGCATGAATACATTGCCGATACCTGCCGCCGCCTCGCTCGTGCCGGCTATCTGGCGATAGCGCCCGACCTGTTCGTGCGCCAGGGCGATCCCATGGCCTATGCCGAGATGGCCAAGCTCATGAGCGAGGTGATCGCCAAGGTGCCCGATGCCCAGGCCATGGGCGATCTGGACGCTGCCGTGCAATGGGCAGGCACTCAGGGCGGCGACGTCAAGAAGCTGGCCATCACCGGCTTTTGCTGGGGCGGGCGCATCACCTGGCTGTATGCAGCACATGCCCCGCTCAAGGCCGGCGTGGCCTGGTACGGGCGTCTGCAGGGCAACAAGAACGATTTGCAGCCCAGCTATCCGCTGGATCTGGTGGGGCAGCTCAAGGCGCCGGTGCTGGGCCTGTACGGCGGCAAGGACACGGGCATTCCGCTGGAGTCGGTCGAAGCCATGAAGGCCGCGCTCAAGACCGGCTCTGCGGCGGCCAGGGCCTCGGAGTTCGTGATCTTCCCCGAGGCGCCCCATGCCTTTCATGCCGACTACCGCCCCAGCTACCGCGAGCAGGCCGCGCAGGACGGCTGGACCCGCATGCTGACCTGGTTCAACCAGCATGGCGTGGCTTGATGTCTCATACGCTGAAATTTTCGGCCCGGGGGGCTTGACAGCTTTGCTAAGGTGAAAGAAGTCCCGGTGTGCCATGCATGTCATGCGCATCCGGGGCTGACGGTATGGGGATAGTCGCAGGCGGGCCGCGTCGGGCGGCGCATTCTGCGAAAATCCTCAAGATTCGCCTGTAAAAGGTTGCGGTTAAGCCATATAAAGCTATGACATTGGTAGCAATTATTCTGGCCACCCTGGCTGCTGGTATCGGCAGTGTCTGGGTGGCCGCGTTGTTGATGAGTCTGGGAGGGGGACGCACGCCAGGGCTGATGCCCCAGCGTCTGCTGAGCCTGGCTGCGGGAGCCTTGCTCGCCACAGCCTTCATGCATTTGCTGCCCGAAGCGTTCGAGAGCCACGGCAAGTCCCATGATCTGTTCGTGGTGCTGCTGATCGGGCTGGTGTTTTTCTTTCTGCTGTCCAAGGCCGAACTCTGGCACCACGGCCATGAGCATTCGCATGGCGACTCCCACCAGCCTGTTGCCGTGCACCATGCTCACAGTCATGGCCACGACCATCAGCATGGTCACGCCCACCATGACCATGGCGAGCACGCGCATGGTCACAGCCATGGCAAGGGCGGCTGGGCGATTCTGACGGGCGACAGCGTGCATTGCTTTGGCGATGGCGTGCTGATTGCATCGGCCTTCATGGCCGATATCCGCCTGGGCCTGATTGCTGCACTGTCGGTGCTGGCGCACGAGGTGCCTCACCACATGGGCGATATCGTGGTGCTGCGCCAGTCCAGCAGCAATCGCCGCGTGGCGCTGATCAAGGTGTCCATGGCGGGAGCCGTGACCACGCTGGGTGGGGTGGCCGGCTATTTCCTGATCGGTCAGCTGCACGAGCTGCTGCCGTATTTCCTGGTCGTTGCGTCGAGCAGCTTCATCTATGTGGCGCTGGCCGACCTGATTCCCCAGCTGCAAAAGCGCCTGAGCGCCAAGGAAACCGCAGCCCAGGTCTTCTGGCTGCTGCTGGGCATCGTCATCGTGACGGTGATGAGCGGTGCGGCGCACAACCATGGACACGAGCATGAGCACGATCATGGCGCCGAGGTCGGGCATTCGCACGAGCCCGCCCCCGCGCCAGCGGCTGCCCATGAAGCGGCGCACAAGCACGAACATTGATTGCAACTGCAGTCGACAAAAAAACCGGCTTTCAGCCGGTTTTTTCATTCAGGAAATATCTTTCAGTTCGGTCTTGACCGCCGCCAGCTGGCGGCGCGAGACCGGCAGCAGCTCGCTCACGCCCTGCAGGCGCAGGCCCCAGCCTTCGCCTTCCTGCGGGTCGTCATATTTTTCGAGGCCGCGCAAGGCCGCACGCAGCACCAGGGCGTTGCGGTGTATGCGCAGCAGATGCTCGCCATGGCGGGTTTCGAGATCGGCCAGCGCTCCGTCGAGGATGTAGTTGCGCTGCACGGTGCGCACGGTGATGTATTTCTGCTCGGCCTTGAGAAAACGCACTTCGGACAGCGGCAGCCGCAGCGTGCCGCCGCGCTCCTGAATCAGCAGCACGGGGCCGCTGTCCACGACGCTGCGCGTGCTCAGCGCACGTTCTGCCTTCTGCAGCGATTGCTGCAGGCGTTCCAGGCGTACGGGCTTGGTCAGATAGTCCACGGCATCCAGCTCGAAAGCCTGTACCGCATGGCTGGCGTGCGCCGTCACGAACACGATGGCGGGCGGGTTGGCCAATTCCGCCAGGGACGCTGCCAGCTGCAGCCCGTTGTGGCCGGGCATGTGGATGTCCAGCAGCACCAGCTGGACGGGGGCGGGCTGTGCGGCCTGCAGCATCAGCAGGGCCTGGTCGGCATCGGCGGCTTCCTGAATATGGTGGGGGCCATGTGCGCAGTCGCCGAGCAGAGTGCGCAGTCTGGCGCGAGCCAGAGCTTCGTCATCAACGATCAGAATGTGCATGACGGGATTCTCCCGGTTTTGGTGCGCTCTGCTGCAAAGGCACGCTCAGGCGCACCACATACAGCCCGTCGCGCACCTTGGCGCTGAAACTGCCTTGCAGGTCATGCAGCAGCGACAGCCTGGCCCTGACGTTGTCCAGGGCCATGCCATGGCCGGTGCTTTGATGCTCGGCACTGGCCGGCGGCAAGGTGTTGATGATCTGGATCAGCGCTTCGTTGCCGCGCCTTTCGGTGCGTACCTGCAGCTTGCCGCCGCGCGCATTGGGCTCCACCCCATGGCGGATGGCGTTCTCCACCAGCGGCTGCAGCAGCAGCGGCGGCAGCAGCGCTCCATGCACGCTTTCATCGAGCTGCCACTGCATCTGCAGGCGCTCGCCAAAGCGTACCTGCTCTATGGACAGATAGCGCTGGGCCAGCTCTATCTCCTGTGCCAGCGTGGTGGTCAGATGGGGTTCGGCCAACGCATAGCGAAACAGATCGCTGAGATCCTCAAGCAAGGCTTCGGCCTTGGCCGGCTCGGCGCGCACCAGCGCAATCGCGCTGTTGAGGGTGTTGAACAGAAAGTGCGGTCTGATGCGTGACTGCAGCTCGGTGAGACGGGCCTGAGTCTGCGCAGGCGTGTTGCCGCGCGCGCGCAGCACCAGCGCCGTCACGAGCAGCGCGGCCAGCAGGCCTCCCGTGACGGCACTGGCCAGCCAGGGGGCTTTGTCGATGCCGATGAAGAACAGCATGCCGCAGGCATAAAGCCCTGCGAGCGCGCCCAGCAGCACGCCGGCCAGATATTGGCCGCGCGTGTCCAGACGCTGCAACTGGTGCTTGAGGCTGCAGGCGGCGATCAGCCAGACCAGGGTGCCTGGCAGGCAGGCACCGGTGAGCAGAGCAGCGCTGGTAAACCACTCCCAGAGCGAGTCCGCACCATAGATGGCCGCTGTGCCCACCACCACCTGTACAAACAGCACGGCGCGCAGCACCACGCCGGCATTGCAGGCGTCGAACACCAGGACCGGGCGGGCCGAGGCTGGTGTGGCAGCGATGAGCGGTGAGATGGGCACGGGCGGTCTGGAGCAGGACGGTGTTTGGGATGCAGACTGGAGCGAGCTGAAAATGCACCAAGGGCATTCCTGCCGACAGGGCTGCATGCCCGGTCCGAATTGGTGCGAGTCCTGCGATTATTGGCCAGCAGCTGCGCTGCGGCGGCAATTCGCGCGGCATCTGTCGGTTCGATGCATCAGCTTTGTGCTGACTCAAACCGAGGCCGCCGCCCGGCTGGCGGCCTGATAGCGTCTGAGCGACCAGACCAAGCCCGCCAGAATCAGCAGCATGGGGGCCAGTTCCGCGAGCAGGGGCAGGCGCTGTTCATAGAGGAAGTGGTAGGCCAGGGCAAACAGGGTCTCGAACACCAGCAACTGGCCCACGAAGGTGATGGGCAGGCGCTGGCTGGCGGCATTCCACATCCAGTTGCCCAGCCAGGACGAGAGGATGGCCACGGCCAGATTCAACAGCCAGAACAGCTGCCAGCGCTGGGCCGGAATGTCGGGGCTGCCGGCGCCGCTGGCCTCAGGCGATATCAGCCACAGCAGCACCCAGAGCAAGGCGCTGATCAGCCCGACGACCAGACCCCAGAGCGTGGACCACTCCGTGCCGTTGAAGCGGCTTTGTGCCAGGTAACGGGTGTTGTCCAGCGCATAGCGGCTCCAGCAGAGCATCGCCAGCACGGCCATCAGCACGCCCAGCAGATAGCGACCCTGGTTGCCTGCGGGCCCCGTGGTCAGCGCATGGGCGTTGACAAGCACGATGCCGGCCAGAATCAGCACCAAGGGTGCCAGCATGCGGCGCAGTGGAAGTGCACCGCTGGTGTTGCGGCCCAGCAGCGGCACGGTGACGGGAACCAGGCCCACGATCAGCGAGGTCACGGCCATGCCTATCCATTGCACGGCGGTGGCGACCAGGGCGAAATACACCACATTGCCCGTCAGGGCCAGCCAGACCAGATGCCGGATATCGGCCGCTTGCAGCCTGGGCAGCAGCCTGGTGGCCCGGGGCAGAAAAACGCATAAGGCCACCACGCCATAGAGCACGAAGCGGCCAAAGGTGATCTGCAGCGGCGAGAACTCCGGCAGCATGGCCGGCACGAGAAAAATTGCGCCCCAGAGCGCGCAGGCGGCCAGCGCGAAACCGAGGCCGGAAATCAGGGAAGAGCGGGAATGCATGCCGGGCGGCGCATCGGCCGCCTGGGCAGCGGCCGTGAAGGGAAGGTGAGCGAAGACGGCATGATTGTCCGCGAAGGCCAGAAACCGGGTGGCTGCAGCCGGATTTGCCAGTTTGGCAGGGTAAGGCTTGCAGGCCTTATCTATCAATCGCAGGGTGCTATTGAATCGTGAGTGTGTGAGGTGCGAGCAGCGCTTTGTCGCAGTGGCCGGCAATGGCTCTGGGACGCTGTGGCGCCCAAGCCGGGTCAGGCCGATAAAATCCCTGTTTCTGCTTTGCACAGCCGTCACGCCAAACTTCTGCATTGGGCGGCCTGTGGTTTTACGGGATTGTTGCCCTCACATGTCTACATCTGCTCCTTCGCACAACCAGCTCGATTCCAAGGCCGAAGCCTGGTCTGCCCTGTTCTCCGAACCCATGAGCGACCTGGTCAAGCGCTACACCTCCAGCGTGTTCTTTGACAAGCGCATGTGGCAGGCCGACATCCAGGGTTCTCTGGCGCATGCCGAAATGCTGTCGGCCCAGAAGATCATTGCGGCCGAAGATTTCGCCTCCATCCAGAAGGGCATGGCGCAGATCACGGCCGAAATCGAGGCCGGCACCTTCGAGTGGAAGCTGGATCTGGAAGACGTGCACCTGAATATCGAAGCGCGCCTGACCCAGCTGGTCGGCGATGCCGGCAAGCGCCTGCACACCGGCCGCAGCCGCAACGACCAGGTGGCCACCGACGTGCGTCTGTGGCTGCGCAGCGAGATCGACCTGATCGAAGGCCTGCTCAAGGAGCTGCAGCGCTCGCTGGTCGACGTGGCCGCCAAGAACGTGGACGTGATCCTGCCCGGCTTTACCCATCTGCAGGTGGCCCAGCCCGTGAGCTTCGGCCACCATATGCTGGCCTATGTGGAAATGTTCAAGCGCGACGCCGAGCGCATGCTGGACGTGCGCAAGCGCGTCAACGTGCTGCCCCTGGGCTCTGCCGCCCTGGCCGGCACCACCTACCCGCTGGACCGCGAGCGCGTGGCCAAGACCCTGGGCATGGAAGGCGTGAGCCAGAACTCGCTGGACGGCGTGTCCGACCGCGACTTCGCCATCGAGTTCACCGCAGCGGCCTCGCTGTGCATGGTGCACGTGAGCCGTCTGTCGGAAGAGCTGATCATCTGGATGAGCCAGAACTTCGGCTTCATCAAGATCGCCGACCGCTTCACCACCGGCTCGTCCATCATGCCCCAGAAGAAGAACCCCGATGTGCCCGAGCTGGCACGCGGCAAGACCGGCCGCGTGGTCGGGCATCTGATGGGTCTGATCACGCTGATGAAGGGCCAGCCCCTGGCCTACAACAAGGACAACCAGGAAGACAAGGAGCCGCTGTTCGACACGGTGGACACCCTCAAGGACACACTGCGCATCTTCGCCGAGATGATCGGCGGCCAGCTCAACCCCGCCAGCGGCGTCAAGGAAGGCGGCATCACCGTGAATGCCGAGAACATGCGCGCTGCTGCCCTGAAGGGCTATGCCACGGCCACCGACCTGGCCGACTATCTGGTCAAGAAGGGTCTGCCCTTCCGCGACGCCCACGAAACCGTGGCTCACGCCGTGAAGCTGGCCACCATGAAGGGTGTGGACCTGACCGAGCTGCCTCTGGCCGAGCTGCAGGCCTTCAATCCCAACATCGAGGCTGATGTGTTTGAGGCCCTGAGTCTGGAAGGCTCGCTCAACGCCCGCAACACGCTGGGCGGTACGGCCCCGGCTCAGGTGCGTGCGCAACTGGCCAAGCACCAGGCTCGCCTGGCCTGATGGGCCCCGGCACTGTGGCGTAACGTTGACGCCTTGAAAGCGCCCTTTGCCGGGCGCTTTTGTTTTGGTTAGTCTGCAAAAGATAAGGAGAAAACACATGACGCAATCTCGTCGTCAATTGCTGAAAGCCGGTGCGGGAGCGGTTGCAGCATCGGCTCTGGGGCCGCTGGCCTGGGCCTCGTCGGGCCAGCCCATCCGCATTCTGGTCGGCTTTCCGCCCGGTGGTGGCTCGGACGCGATTGCGCGCCTGCTGGCCGACAAGCTCAAGGACGAGCTGGGCGGCGTGACGGTGCTGGTGGAGAACCGCCCTGGAGCCGGCGGCCAGATTGCAGCGCAGCTGCTCAAGGCCTCGCCTGCCGATGGCCATACGCTGTTTCTCACGCATGACCACACCATCTCCATCCTGCCCAAGGTCGTGAAAAAGCCGGGCTTTGATCCGCAGCAGGACTTCATCCCCGTGGCCGGGGTCGCCACTTTCGTGAATGCGCTGGCCGTCTCCAGCAACACGCCGGCCAGGAATCTGGCCGAGTACGCAGCCTGGGCCAGAGGCAGTGCCAAGAACGGCACCATCGGCATTCCGGCGCCGGCATCGACCCCCGAATTTCTGGTCAAGATCCTGGCCGATCACTACCAGCTCGATCTGGTGGCCGCTCCGTATCGCGGCAGCGCCCCGCTGCTGGCCGATATGCTGGGCAATCAGATTCCGGCCGGCATTGCTTCGGTGCCCGACTTCATGGAGAACCAGAAGGCGGGCAAGCTGCGCGTGATCGGCGTGCTTGGCGCCAAGCGCCAGGCCTCCATGCCCGAGGTTCCGACCTTGCTGGAGCAGGGCATCAAGGGCTTTGAAGACATGCCTTACTACGGCATTTTTGCGCCCCGGGGCGTGCCCCAGGCCTTTGTCGAGCGCTTCTCCGCAGCGGTGGGCAATGTGCTCAAGCAGCGTGACGTCTACGCGCAGCTGACGGCACTGGGTCTTACAGTTGGATACATGAATCCCCGCCAGTTGGGGGAGCGCGAGGCCGCTTATTCCAAGGTCTGGGCCGGTATCATTCAGCGCAGCGGTTTCCAGCCGCAGTAGTTTCGCGCGTGCAGCACATGCTCAAGGCCCTGCTTCACCTGTGAGGCAGGGCTTTTTTGCACTCTGCCGCCCCGCACTGCTGCGTCGCTGATTCCAGACTTCAGATTCAAACAGCCAGGGCCGGCTGCATGCCTGCCCCAAAAGGAAGTGACTGTATGACTGTGCCTTATGCAGAGGGAAGGAAGAGGGAGCAGGTCGCGCCGCTATGGCGCGGGCTGCTGAAGGCAGGCCTGTTATGGGGTCTGGCGGCCACGGCGGCGCACGCCGTCGGGGTGCGCCAGTTCAGCCCGCAAGGCGATGTGAGCAAGGTGGGGCAGGTGGTGGTGCAGTTCGATGCGCCTGCCGTGCGCTTTGGCGACCCCAAGGCCGAGGCGCCGGTCAATCTGCAGTGCAGCAATGCCCAGGCCGCCAAGGGCACAGGGCGCTGGAACAGCGAAAAGGAATGGGTCTTCGACTTTGCCCAGAACCTGCCCGCAGGCGTGCGCTGCACGGCCCAGCTCAACCCGCAGTTCAAGAGTGTCTCGGGCGGGGCTTTGACAGGTGCTGCCAGCTATCAGTTCCAGACCGGCGGCCCGCAGGTGGCCCGCATCGCGCCCGACACCTATGAAGAGGTGGACGAGCAGCAGTATTTCGCGCTGCGTCTGACGGGCGCAGCATCCGTCGACAGCCTCAAGCAGCGTGTCTGGTGTACCTCCGAAGGAGTGGGCGAGCGCATTCCCGTGCAGCTGATCGAGGGCAAGGACCGCGAGGCCGTGCTCAAGCAGCGCCACTGGGACAAGGATGCGGCCCAGAATCCGCAGAACTATGCGGTGCTGGCCTGTAACCGCCGCCTGACCTCGGGCAGCAAGATGACCCTGGTCTATGGCAAGGGCGTGGCCATGGCCAACGGCCTGGCCAGCAAGGACGAGCAGCGCTACGAGTATCAGGTGCGCCAGCCGTTCAGCGCCGACTTCAGCTGCGAGCGCGAGAACGCCAATGCCGCCTGTCTGCCGATCCGCCCCATGCGGCTGTCCTTTAGCGCGCCGGTGCCGCGAAAGCTGATCGAGGGCATACGCCTCAAGAGCGGTGCCTCGGCCGTGGCACCGATCATCGAGCAGAACGGCGACAAGCTGGCCGAGGATTCGCTGGTGGATAGCGTGACCTTCCCCGCCACCATGCAGCCGAACTCCAAATATGTGGTGGAGCTGCCGCCGCAGTTCAAGGATGCCGCGGGCCGCACGCTGAGCAATGCCAATATGTTCCCGCTGGCCACGGCCACGGGCAATATGCCGCCGCTGGTGAAGTTTGCTGCCGCGCCCTTCGGCATCGTCGAGCGTTTTGCCGAAGGCCCCAAGGGCCCGGCGCTGCTGCCCGTGACGCTGCGCAATGTGGAGCCGCAGCTTCTGGGCAAGTCGCTGGACGCCAGCGTGGTGCGGACCAAGAAAGGCGGCTCGGATGCCGACATCATCGCCTGGCTCAAAAAGGTCGAGCGCTATGACAGCTATAGCGTGGAGCGCAAGCGCGCTGCGCGTGATGTGAAGGTGCTGCCACCGGTCATCAACGACGACAAGCACTGGGTGCAGACCCGCATGCTGTCGCTGCTGGACGGCCAGAGCCAGACCCAGACGCTGGAGCTGCCCAAGGCTGCCAGGAACGATCCGCGTCCCTTCGAGGTCGTCGGCATCCCGCTGAACCCGGGCTTCCAGGTGGTGGAGATTGCCTCGCCCATGCTGGGCCAGTCGCTGCTCGACGAGGGCTATGGTGCGGGCCGCACCATGTATGTGCGCACCTCGGTGCTGGTGACCAATCTGGCCGTGCACTTCAAGCTGGGCCGCGAAAACTCCGTGGCCTGGGTGACGACGCTGGACAAGGGCAAGGTGGTGCCGGGCGCCACGGTGCAGGTCTCGGACTGCAACGGCCAGGCCATTGCATCGGCCGTGAGCGACGCGCAAGGCATTGTGACCTTCAACGGCCTCAACCCCAATCCGCCCTCCTGCAGCAACGAAGACGGCTACTACCGCAGCAGTTCCTATTTCGTGAGTGCGCGGGCCAAGACCGATGCCGGTGAAGAGCTGGCCTTCGTCTGGAGCAACTGGAACAAGGGCATAGAGTCCTGGCGCTTCAATGTGCCGACCAGCTCCAGCAGCAAGCGCGACGAAGTCGCGCATACGGTATTTGACCGCATGCTGTTCCGTGCCGGCGAAACCGTGTCCATGAAGCACTTTCTGCGTGCCCTGACCGGGCCCGGCAAGAACTCCACGGGCTTTGAACAGACCCAGGACAAGCCCGACCGCCTGACCATCACCCATCTGGGCAGCGGCCAGCGCTTCACCCAGGCCCTGAGCTGGAATGCCAACGGCAGCGCGACCAGCGAGTTTCCCATCTCCAAGGCCGCCAAGCTGGGCGAATATGCGGTGGAGCTGGGCTATACCAATGGCAGCGGCCGCCGCTCCAGCTTCAGCACCGGCATCTTCCGTGTCGAGGAGTTCCGACTGCCCGTGATGGAAGGTCGCGTGGGGCCGGCCGGCAAGGAGCAGCTCTATGCGGTCAGCAGCGTGCCTGCCGAGGTGCAGATCAACTATGTCTCCGGCGGTGCCGCCGCCAACCTGCCGGTCAAGGTTTCGGCGCTGCTGCGTTCCAAGTCGCTCAATTTCGCGGACTGGGATGGATTCAGCTTCAACCCGCCACGCAGCGCCCAGGACATGGGCAGCAGTGACGACGAGGAAAGCACGGCGGCCGACGAGACCAAGGTGGTGGCCGACAAGCTGCCCGTGACGCTGGACAAGAACGGTCTGGGCAAGGTCAGCATCGACAAGCTGCCCAAGTCCGGCGAGCCGCGCGAGCTGCTGATGGAAGCGACCTACGCCGACCCGAACGGCGAGGTGCAGACCCTGCGCAG
Organism: Comamonas sp. C24C; assembly: GCF_053345995.1. Lineage (NCBI taxonomy): Bacteria > Pseudomonadati > Pseudomonadota > Betaproteobacteria > Burkholderiales > Comamonadaceae > Comamonas > Comamonas sp. C24C. The sequence continues at coordinate 533,117 of NZ_JBKFBC010000001.1, forward strand.
CACGCGCACCATCTGGCCTGCCGCCGTGGTGGCGGGCGTGCGCTCCGAGAACTGGATCTCGGTGGATCGCAAGCTGCGCTTCCAGGCGCTGACACTGGATACGGCGGGCAAGGCCCAGGCCGGCGTGCCGGTCAAGGTCGAGGCCGTGGCGCGCATCACCACCTCCAGCCGCAAGCGACTGGTGGGCGGCTTCTACAGCTATGACAACCAGACCACGCTCAAGAATCTGGGCACCGTGTGCTCGGGCACCAGCGACAGCCATGGCCTGGTGCAATGCGAGGCCCAGCTGTCCCAGCCCGGCGAGGTGGAGCTGATCGTCAAGGCTGCCGACAAGGATGGCCGCAGCAGCCAGGCCGCGACCTCGGTGTGGGTCACGGGCCAGGGCGAGCTCTGGTTCGGTGGCGAAGACCATGACCGCATGGACGTGCTGTCCGAGCGCAAGAGCTATGAGCCCGGCGAGACCGCGCGCTTCCAGGTGCGCATGCCTTTCCGCCGCGCCACGGCGTTGGTGGCCGTGGAGCGCGAAGGCGTCGTCAGCACCCAGGTGGTAGAACTGACGGGCGAGAACCCCACGGTGGACGTCAAGGTCGAAGACAACTGGGGTCCCAACGCCTACGTCAGCGTGCTGGCGCTGCGCGGCCGCTTGATGGAAGTGCCCTGGTACAGCTTCTTCACCTGGGGCTTCAAGTCGCCGCTGGAATGGTGGCGTGCCTTCTGGAATGACGGCAAGGAATTCATCGCACCGACCTCCATGGTGGATCTCTCCAAGCCTGCCTTCCGTTTCGGCATGTCCGAAATTCGCGTGGGCCTGAAGAGCAATACGCTGGACGTCAAGGTATCCTCGGACAAGTCCAGCTACAAGGTGCGTGGCACGGCCAAGGTCACCATCAAGGCCACGCTGCCCGATGGCAAGCCCGCTGCAGGTGCCCATGTGGCACTGGCGGCCGTGGACCAGGCCTTGCTGGAGCTGATGCCCAACAGCAGCTGGAATCTGCTCGATGCCATGCTGACACGCCGCGAATGGGGCGTGCAGACGGCCACTGCCCAGATGGAGGTGATCGGCCGACGCCACTATGGCAAGAAGGCCGTGCCTGCGGGCGGTGGCGGTGGCCGCAGCCCCACGCGCGAGCTGCTCGACACCTTGCTGCTGTGGAAGCCCGATGTGGTGCTGGACGGCAACGGCATGGCCCTGATCGAGGTGCCGCTCAACGATGCCCTGACCACCTTCCAGGTGGTGGCCGTGGCCGATGCGGGCGTGAGCCTGTTCGGCACCGGCCAGGCGGCGATTCGCACCACGCAGGATCTGCAGATCATCAGCGGCCTGCCGCCGCTGGTGCGCGAGGACGACCAGTTCCGCGCCCAGGTCACGCTGCGCAACACTTCGGCCAAGGCCATGAAGGTGGAGGTCACGCCGCGCGCCACCATGCTGGAGCTCAAGGCCCAGACCGTGGAAATTCCCGCCGGCGAGGCGCGTGAAGTGGCCTGGGACGTGAAGGCTCCGGCCCAGCACTCCGGCACGCGTGCCGAAGTGCTGATCTGGGAGATTTCCGCGCGCGATACCGCTGGCGGTGCCGACGCGGCGCAGGATGCGCTCAAGATCAGCCAGCGTATCGTTCCCGCCGTGCCGCTGTCGGTGCAGCAGGCCACCCTGGTGCAGGTCAACGGCAGCTACAGCGTGCCCGTGAATCCGCCCGCCGACGCGCTACCCGGCCGCGGCGGTCTGCAGATGTCGCTGGTGCCCAAGCTGACCGAAGGTCTGCCCGGCGTGCGCGACTGGTGGGCCCGCTACCCCTACTCCTGCCTGGAGCAGACCACCAGCAAGGCCGTTGGCATGAACAACGCGGAGCTGTGGGGCAGCACCATGGCCCAGCTGCCCAACTATCTGGACGGTGACGGCCTGGCCAACTACTTCCCGCCGCAGGACGGCTCTGCCAGCCGCGGCAGCGACACGCTGACTGCGCATCTGCTCAATATGTCGGCCCTGGCACAGGGCGTTGACAAGCGCTTCGTGATCCCGGCCGCAGAGCGCGCACGCATGGAGGACGGTCTGATCGCGTTCGTGGAAGGCCGCATCCAGCGCAACTTCTGGAGCCCGCGCAAGGATCTGGAAATGCGCAAGCTGGCCGCCATCAGCGCGCTGGCACTGTCGGGCAAGGCCACGCCGCGCATGCTGGACAGCATCAATGCCACACCCAACCAGTGGCCTACGCACACGGTCATCGACTGGGTGATGCTGCTGCAACGCATGAGCGATGCGCCCCAGCGCGACGAGCGCCTGGCCCAGGCCATGCAGATTCTGCGTGCCCGCCTGACCTACAACGGCACGCGTGCCGGCTTCTCGACCGACCAGGACGATGGCTGGTGGTGGCTGATGCAGGGCCCGGACGTGAATCTGGCGCGCCTGATTCTGGCGACCATCAACGATCCGACCTGGACCGAAGACATGCCGCGTCTGGTCAGCGGCTTTATCGCGCGCCAGCAGGCCGGTGCCTGGAGCACGACCACGGCCAACCTCTGGGGTGCTCTGGCGCTGCGCCGCTTCTCGCAGAAGTTCGAGTCCGAGCCCGTGGCCGGCAGCACCGTGGCCAGCATGAACGGCAACGAGGCCAAGGTGAACTGGGCCGAGGTCAGGCGTGCCACGTCCGAGGATGCGCAGGGCACCGCCCACTCCAACAGCGTCTTCGGCGAGCCCGTGCGCGCCGGCGGCCTGATGAACAACACCATGTTCATGCCCTGGGCCAAGGCCGGCAAGGGTCAGCTCAGCGTGACGCAGCAAGGCACGGGCAAGCCCTGGCTGACCGTGCAGTCCGTGGCGGCCGTGGCCCTCAAGGCGCCGTTCAGCGCCGGCTACACCATCAAGAAGACCGTCACGCCCGTGGAGCAGGCCGATAAGGGGCTGTTTGGTGGCGGCCAGTACACGCGCGGCGATGTGCTGCGCGTGACGCTGGAAGTGCAGGCCAAGACCGATATGACCTGGGTGGCGATCACCGATCCCGTACCCACGGGGGCGACCATTCTGGGCGGCGGCCTGGGCCGTGATTCGGAGATCGCGTCCAAGGGCGAGAAGCAGGAGGGTGCCGGCTGGCTGGCCTACGAAGAGCGAAGCTTCGAGTCCTACCGTGCCTACTACCAGTACCTGCCCGCAGGGACGACCAAGGTCGAATACACCGTGCGCCTGAACAATGCCGGTGAGTTTGCACTGCCACCCACGCGTGCCGAAGCGCTGTATGCGCCCGAGATGTTTGGCGAGATTCCCAATGCCAAGCTCAAGGTGGTGATGCCCAAGTAAGCCCTCTGCGGTTTCTCGGCTCTACGCCAAGCCCCGGTCTGCGCCAGCAGCCGGGGCTTTTTCATGCACTGGTGCTATCGATGCAGAAGCTGCTATCGCCTTTGAAAAGGATGATTCAAAGGCATTTCTATCTGAAATCAATGAATGGAAAGCGATAGCAGCTCCTGTTTTTGACAATACCCGGGATGACACGCGGCTGTCATCCAGTCTTTCTAGACTGGCGCGATGTCTTTGATCGAGCTGGAGAACGTCGCCAAATCCTGGGGTGACGCCACGGCCCTGCATGCCGTGAATCTGCGCATTGAACCAGGCTCGTTCTGCGTCCTGCTCGGTCCTTCGGGCTGCGGCAAATCCACCACCTTGCGCATGATTGCCGGGCTGGACATTCCCACCTCGGGGACGGTGCGCATCGATGGTCGCGACGTCACCCATCTGCCGCCTGCGCAGCGCGGCATTGCCATGGTGTTCCAGAACTATGCGCTGTTCCCGCATCTGAGCGTGGCCGACAACATCCAGTTCGGTCTGCAGGTGCGCAAGGTTGGCAAGGCCGAGCGCAGGCAGCGTCTTGAGCAAACGGCCGAGCTGCTGGGGCTGACGCCATTGCTGGACCGTCGGCCAGCCCAGCTCTCGGGCGGCCAGCAGCAGCGCGTGGCACTGGGGCGTGCGCTGGTGGCGCAGGCCAGGGTCTGCCTGATGGACGAGCCGCTGTCCAATCTCGATGCCCAGTTGCGCCAGGAAATGCGCGCCGAGCTGCGCGAGCTGCAGCAGCGTCTGGGGCTGACAGTGGTCTATGTGACCCACGATCAGGCCGAGGCCATGAGCATGGCCGATCAGGTGGTGCTGCTCAACAAGGGCCTGGTGGAGCAGGCCGCCGGGCCGCGTGAAATCTATGCCCGGCCTGCAACCACGTTTGCCGCGCGCTTTATCGGCACACCCGCCATGAACATCGTGGCCCTGCAAGGCAACCGGATTGCCGGCAGCGATGTGGTCGTGGCCCCCGATCTGGTGGCGGGCGGCGCTTATCCGCAGGCACTGGGCGTGCGGCCCGAGGTGATTGCCGTGGCACGCGATGCCGATGGCGCCGTCGAGGGCGATGGCAAGCGCATTCCGGCCACCATGCAGGGCTTTGAATATCTGGGCGCCGATCTGGTGCTGCGCTGCCGGGTGGGCAGCGAGCTGCTGACGGCGCGTGTGCCCGGCCATGCCCATTCCGACCTGCGGCCCGGGCAGGCCGTGTTCCTGTGCTGGCCGCAGCAGGCTGCGCACTGGTTCGATGCGCAGGGCGGGCGCATTCATGTGTGCGGGCAGGCGGTGGAATCCGCCCGCTCCTTGCTGGCCGCAGCCTGAGCCGCCAGCGTTTTCCATTGTCTGCAAATCCCGAGGAGAGATTCCCATGCGTCGTCAAACCTTTGTTCACGGCCTGTTCGCCGCTGCCGCCGGCCTTGGCCTGGCGGGCACTGCTCTTGCGCAGTCCCCGCTGGAAGTGCCTTTCTATTACCCCGTAGCCGTGGGAGGCCCCATCACCAAGGTGATCGATGGCTATGCGGCGGACTTCAACAAGGCGCATCCGCAGTACAAGCTCACGCCCATCTATGCGGGCACGTATCAGGAAACCATCGTCAAGGCGCTGACGGCGCACAAGGCGGGCAAGGCGCCTGCGACCTCGGTGCTGCTGTCGACCGATATGTTCACGCTGATGGACGAGGGCGCCATCGTGCCCATCGACGACTTCGTGAAGACCGATGCAGACAAGGCCTGGCTCAAGGGCTTCTACCCGGCCTTCATGGCCAACAGCCAGACCGGTGGCAAGACCTGGGGCGTGCCCTTTCAGCGCTCCACCGTGGTGATGTACTACAACAAGCAGGCCTTCAAGGAGGCTGGCCTGAACCCCGACAAGGCACCCCAGAACTGGAAGGAGCTCAGGGAGGCCGCCCACAAGCTGACCAGGAAGGACGCCAGCGGCAAGGTCGTGCAATACGGCATCCAGATTCCGTCCACGGGCTTTGGCTACTGGATGCTGCAGACCCTGACCACGCCCAATGATGTGCTGCTGGCCAACGAGTCCGGCACCCGCGTCACGCTCAACAACCCCAAGGTGGTGGAAGCGCTGAACTTCTGGGTGAGTCTGGTCAAGGACGGCGTGCATCCGGCCGGCGTGGTGGAGTGGGGCACGACGCCCAGGGACTTCATGGAAAAGAAGGCCGCCATCATCGTGACGACCACGGGCAATCTCACCAATATTCGCGCCAATGCCAAGTTCGACTTCGGCGTGGGCCAGATCGCCGGCAATGTCCGCAAGGGCTCGCCCACAGGCGGTGGCAATTTCTACATCTTCAAGAACGTGCCCAGGGAGCAGCAGCAGGCTGCATTCGAGTTTGCCAAATGGGTGACCCAGCCCGAGCGTGCCGCGCAGTGGAGCATGGACAGCGGCTATGTGGCGGTCTCGCCCGCGGCTTACGAGACGCCTGCGCTCAAGAAGTACGGCCAGGAATTTCCCCAGGCCCTGGTGGCGCGCGATCAACTGCCCGTGTCGGTGGCCGAGTATTCCACCCATGAGAACCAGCGCGTGACCAAGGTGCTCAACGATGCGATCCAGGCGGCCCTGAACGGCACCAAGACCGCAGCCCAGGCCATGGACGATGCACAGAAGGAATCCGACCGCATTCTGCGTCGCTACCAGTGATGAGCAGTCCGGCGCTTGACACCGGCAGGGGCGCCATGGCGGCGCCCCTGTCATCCAGGGCCGCCCGCAGGCTGGCGCAGGCCGCGGCACGCCGGCAGGCCGTGCATGCCTGGCTGCTGCTCATGCCGGCGCTGGTGCTGCTGCTGGGCTTTACGCACTGGCCGGCCTTGTCCACGCTGATCGACAGCCTGCACGCCACGGCGCGTGGCGGCCAGTCTGGCGCATGGGTGGGACTGGAAAACTATGCGCTCATGGTCGACGACCCCGTGTTCTGGCAGGCTGTGCGCAACAACCTCTGGTTTGCCGCAGCCACCATTCCGCTGTCCATGGGACTGGCCTTGCTGATGGCGCTGTGGGTCAACGAGAAGCTCGCGGGGCGGGCCTGGCTGCGCATGGCGTATTTCACGCCCACGGTGCTGCCCATGATTGCCGTGGCCAATATCTGGCTGTTCTTCTACACGCCGCAGTACGGACTGCTGGAGCAGGTGCGCGGCGCACTGGGCCTGGACGCGCACAACTGGCTGGGAGATCCCTCCACGGCACTGGCCTGCATCACGCTGGTGGCCGTGTGGAAGGAGGCCGGCTTTTTCATGATCTTCTATCTGGCCGCGCTGCAGACGCTCAATCCCAGCCTCAAGGAGGCGGCGGCCATCGAAGGCGCATCGCGCTGGTACTTCCTGCGCCGCGTGCAGTGGCCACTGCTCATGCCGACCACGCTTTTCATTCTGGTCAACGCCGTGATCAATGCCTTCCGGCTGGTGGATCATGTGTTCATTCTCACGCGCGGCGGGCCGGACAATGCCTCCACGCTGCTGCTCTATCACCTCTACGAAGTGGGCTTCAAATTCTGGGATACCGGCTATGCCGCAGCCATCACCGTGGTGCTGGTCGTGGTGCTGGCTGCCGTGGCGCTGTTCCAGTTCTTCGTGCTCGACAAAAAGGTGCACTATCAATGACCGCTGCTGCCTTTCCATCAACGCGCAGCAGCACCGGGACGGACCGGGGCCTGAGCTTTTATGGCACTTCATGGCTGGACACCCTGGCCGCCTGGACGCTGGCCCTGCTGTGGCTGCTGCCGCTTGCCTATGCGGTCTGGACGGCGTTTCACTCGTCCGATGCGTCAACGCGCCTGGATCTGTCCGCACCGTGGACGCTGCAGAACTTCCGCCATGCCTGGGAAGCCGCGCCGTTTGCGCGTTATTTCCTCAACACCATCTTGCTGGTGGCCATGATTCTGGCGGTGCAGCTGCTGCTGTCCACGCTGGCTGCGTTTGCCTTTGCGCGCTTGCGCTTTCGCGGCAGCAATGTGGCGTTTGCGCTGGTGCTGGTGCAGCTGATGATCATGCCGGACATTCTGCTGGTGGCGAACTATCAGACCATGTCCAGGCTGGGCGCGGTCGATACCCTGGTGGGCATGGGGCTGCCGTATTTCGCCTCGGCCTTTGCCATCTTCCTGCTGCGCCAGACCTTTATGGGCATACCCCGCGAACTGGACGAGGCCGCGCGCGTGGAAGGTGCGAGCACGCTGCAGATTCTCTGGCGTGTCTACGTCCCGCTGGCCAGGCCGGTCTACACCGCGTTTGCGCTGGTTTCGGTGAGCTTTCACTGGAACAATTTCCTCTGGCCGCTGATCATCACCAACAGCGTGCAGGCGCGTCCGCTCACCGTGGGCCTGCAGGTTTTCTCCAGCGTGGAGTCGGGCGTGGAATGGTCGACCATCTGCGCTGCCACGCTGATGACTTCAGGGCCGCTGCTGCTTGCCTTCCTGATCTTCCAGCGCCAGTTCGTGCAGAGCTTCATGCGCGCGGGAATCAAGTGAACGGGATACAGTCAGACTCTTTGAGGAGCTGACGATGCCCGGTCCCGCTGCTGCTGGTGTGCTGATCTATGCCAAGGACTTCCAGGCCCTGGCGCGCTTTTACGAACAGGTGCTGGACATGCAGCGGCTGCATGAGGATGAGCACATCATCGTGCTGGAGTCCGCCGCCCTGCAGCTGCTGATTCACGCCCTGCCTGCCGAGATCGCGGCGCGGGTCCAGGTCGGCAAGCCGCCGCAGCGCCGTGCCGATGTGGCGCTCAAGTTCTTCGTCACCGTACCCGCGATCGCCGAGGCCGCAAGCGTCGCGCAGGCGCTGGGCGGCCAGGTGTTCGACGAGCGCTGGCAAGGCCTCGGCTTTGCGGTCTGCAATGCCATGGACAGCGAAGGCAATGTGTTTCAGCTGCGCGAGACCCTGGCCTGATCGGCTGCTCTGAAAATAGCCGCTGCCAGCGCTGCGCAGGCAGGCGCAGCAGTCTTTTTCGATGTGGAAAGAAGCGACAAGATGAATATCCTAAGCTGGAATGTGCAATGGTGCTGTGGCATGGATGGACAGGTCAGTGTGGAGCGCATCGTGCGCCACGCGCTGCAAATGGGCGAGCAGTCCGGCGGACTGGATGTGCTGTGCCTGCAGGAGATCGCCGTCAACTACCCCGATCTGCAGGGCCGGCCCGGCGACCAGCCGGCCGAGTTGAAGGCGCTGTTGCCGGGCTGGCAGATGGTCTTTGGTGCCTCGGTCGACGAGTTCACGCCCCGGGGACATCAGCGCTTTGGCAATCTGGTCGCCACGCGCCTGCCACTGCTGCAACTGCAGCACCATCCGCTGCCCATGCCGGCCGATGCCGATGTGCGCTGCATGCAGCGCATGTGCTCGGTGGTCACGGTCGCTGACGCGGCATTGGGGCCGGTACGCATCATGACCACGCACCTCGAGTATTTTTCGAAGCGTCAGCGCATGGCCCAGGCCGGCGCCCTGCGCGACCTGCAGATGCAGGCCTGTGCACTGGCCGATGCCCCGCCGCAGCCGGCCAGCGACGGCTCGCCCTACCAGACCAAGCCGCATACCCGCCATGCCGTGCTTTGCGGGGACTTCAACTTCGAGCCGCACGAGCCCGAATATGCCGTCCTGTCCGCCCCGTGGGCGGCCGGTGAACAGGGCTGTCTGCAGGCCGGCCAGTGGCGCAATAGCTGGGATCTGCTGCACCCCGGCCAGCCGCAGCCGCCCACCTTCAGGCTGGTGGACCGGACCTGGGGCGCCGAGCCCGGAGCCTGCGATCTGCTGTGGGTGAGCGACAGCCTGTGCCAGCATGTGCAGGCCTGGCGTGTGGACAGCACCACAGAGGCGTCCGATCACCAGCCGGTGATGTTGACGCTGGGTTGAACTTATTGTTAGGGTCGGAGCTGGATTCGAGAGACCTGCTGCTGCGCAAGTCGCAGTGATGTGGAACCCTGAAAGAGAGGAGTCTTCATGCCTGTAGAAATTCCGTCCATGTCCATCATGTTGCACCGTAGCTGGTGGGTGCTGTTGTTGCGCGGTGCCGCCGCCATCATCTTCGGCGTGCTGACCTGGATGCAGCCCGCAGCATCCGCGGCCGCACTGGTGCTGGTGTTCGGTGCCTATGTGTTTGTCGATGGCTTGCTGGGCATCTACACCGCCATCAAGAGCCGCCAGCAGTCGCGTCACTGGTGGCTGATTCTGCTGTGGGGGCTGACGGGGGTGGTGGTGGGGGTGCTCACGGTCATCAACCCGGCGATCACCGCATTGGTGTTGACCATCTATATCGGTGTCTGGGCTCTGATGACCGGTGTGCTGCAGATCGTCGCGGCGCTGCGTTTGCGCAAGGAAATTCAGGGCGAATGGCTGCTGGTGCTCGGCGGGCTGCTGTCGGTGCTCTTCGGCATCTTCGTGCTGATGCAGCCCGGCGCGGGCATGATGGCCATGCTGTGGGTGCTGGCGACCTATGCCGTGATCTTCGGCGTGCTGATGGTGATACTGGCGTTCAAGATCAAGAAGTTCACGGCCTGAGAACTTAAGTTTGTTCCGAGAGGCAGTGACTTCGGAAAAAAGCGGCTCGCAGAAGCCGCTTTTTTGTTGCCGCTTGTCTGAGCAGTCTGTTTGCCGGGCCATCTTTGGGACAATGCCTGCTGACTTCCAACAGCGCACAACGACATGGAACAAGGCATGCAGCGGTATTTCCAGCCCCCGAGAGTGAAACAGTCCTGGCGGGCCGTCGGCATGACGGCCGCCTTGTGGCTGGGTCTTGCCTCCAGCAGCCATGCCGTGCCCAGCTACGACGAGGTGCGCAGCGAGCATCGCTCCTCGGAGACCCTGCTGCTGTCGCGAGAGGGCGAGCTGCTGCAGCGCCTGCGCACCGACAGCACGGTGCGCCGCGGGCCCTGGGTGGCATTGGCCGATGTATCGCCGGCGCTGCGCACGGCCCTGGTGCTCAGCGAGGACAGGCGTTTCTACGAGCACAGCGGCGTGGACTGGGCTGCCGTCACCGCCGCCGCCTGGGGCAATCTCTGGAACACGCGCACGCGCGGCGCGAGCACCATCACCATGCAGCTCGCAGGTCTGCTCGACGGCGACTGGCGTCAGGGACCGGGTGGGCGCAGCGTGGTGCAGAAGGTGGGGCAGGCCGTGGCGGCCCAGGTGCTGGACAGGCGCTGGCGCAAGGACCAGATTCTCGAGGCCTATCTGAACATGGTGCCGTTCCGCGGCGAGATCGTGGGCATCGACGCGCTGTCGCAAAGCCTGTACGGCAAGGCAGCCCATGGGCTGGATGCGCGCGAGGCGGCCATTGCCGCGGCCCTGGTGCGTGCGCCCAATGCGTCGGTGGAGCGCGTCGCACAGCGTGCCTGTGGCGTGCTGCAGGTGATGGTGCCCGACGATGTGGCGGCCAAGGATTGCTCGGCCATGCAGCTCTATACCTCCAGCGTGCTGCAGCGGCGCCAATGGCTGGCCAGCGAGGGTGTGGCTCCGCATTTTGCGCGGCGCTGGCTGGCGCTGCCGCAGAACCGGGGGCACGAGCAGGTGCGCTCGACCTTGAACGCTGCCTTGCAGCGCTTTGCCGTGGCCAGCCTGCAGCAGCATCTGCGTGAGCTGCAGGGCCGCAATGTGGAAGATGGTGCGGCCGTGGTGCTGGACAACCGTAGCGGCGAGATTCTGGCCTGGGTGGGCTCCTCGGGCACGCTGAGCCAGGCATCCGAGGTCGATGGCGTCACCGCTTTGCGCCAGCCCGGCTCCACGCTCAAGCCCTTTCTCTATGCCCAGGCGGTGGCCGAAAAGCGCATCACGGCCGCCTCGCTGATCGAGGATTCGTCGGCCCATATCCCCACGCAGAACGGCCTCTACATTCCGCAGAACTACGACCGGCGCTTCAAGGGCTGGGTGTCGGCGCGCACGGCGCTGGCATCCTCGCTCAATGTGCCGGCAGTGCGCACGCTGGTCATGGTCACGCCCGATGCGTTTTTCGAGCAACTCAAGAAGCTGGGCCTGCCGCTGCGTGAAAGCGGCGGCTACTATGGCTTCAGCCTGGCGCTGGGCAGCAGCGAGGTCGCGCTGCTCAATCTGACCAATGCCTACAGGGCACTGGGAAATGGCGGTCAATACCGCCCCGTGAGCTGGGCCCTGCCCCGGACAGACGGCCGCAGATCCGGCGATGCAGCGCCGGGCAGCGAGGCGCCGCTGCAGGCACTGGATGCGCGCGCCGCCTTCATCGTCGGCGACATTCTTTCCGACAATATGGCGCGGGCCCCGACCTTCGGCACCGACAGCGTGCTGGCCACGCGCTTCTGGACGGCCGTGAAAACCGGCACCAGCAAGGATATGCGCGACAACTGGGCCGTAGGCTGGTCCGAGCGTTACACCGTGGGCGTCTGGGTCGGCAATGCCGGTGGCGAAGCCATGCATTCCGTGAGCGGCACCAGCGGCGCAGCGCCCATCTGGGCCGAGATCATGGGCTTCCTGCATCGCAATGTGTCCAGTCATGCCCCCCGGCCACCCGCTGGCGTGCTGCAGCAACAAGTACAGTTTGGCGCGCTGGCCAGTGGCGGCACGCCCATCGAAAGCGCGCGCGGCGAATGGTTTGTGGAAGGCACGCAGCAGTCGCTGTTTGCCATGGATCACGTGGCGGGCAGTGCAGAGCAAAAAAGCCTGGCCAGGCAAAAAGGCAGCAAGTCCGGCAGCGCTGCGGCTGCGGCCGCTGTGCGTATCTCGCGTCCGGCCAATGGCACGATTCTGGCGCTGGACCCCGATATTCCACCCGACAGCCAGCGCGTGCAACTGGTGGCGCGTCAAGCCGGTATGGCGGCCGAGCAGGACTGGCGTGACGGCAGCTTGCGCTGGCGGCTGGTAACCCGGCAGTACGGCCCGCCTGCGGCTGCCGACAAGAATGCGCAACCCGTGATGCGGGAAGTGCAGCGCGAGCTGGGGCGTGGCAGTCAGCTGGGCTGGCTGCCCTGGCCGGGGCGCCACAAGCTGGAGCTGCTCGATGCCTCCGGCAAGGTGCTGGACAGCATCGCGCTGGAAGTGCGCGGCGCCGGAGCCCTGGTGGCCGGGCCGGAGCAGATCCCGATCCAGGGCCAGCGCCGGCGCTGAATGCCGGCCGGTCAGCCGGCCAGGCGCTCAGTTGCCAGAATCGAACTGCGCTACCAGAAAGTCCAGCAGCGCCCGCAGCTTGGGCGTCATATGCTGGCGCGACGGATAAATGGCATAGAGCGCGGTCTTTACCGTGCTCCAGTCTTCCAGGGCGGCCTGCAACCGGCCCGTGCGCAGGTCTTCCTCGACATAGGGCAGCGGGATCAGGCTGACGCCAAAGCCCGCGCGCAATGCATCGCGCACTGCAAGGCTAGAGGACACCGAGTAGCGCGCATTGACCGCCACGCGCTCCATGCGCCCGCCTTGCTCAAATTCCCAGACATCTGCATGGCCCGAGAGGCTGAAGCGTATGTGCTCGAGGCCGTTGAGGTCGGCAGGCGTGTGCGGGCGACCGCGCTTCTCGAAATAGCCGGGCGCGGCGCACAGCACATGCGACATCGAGGTCAGTGGTCGCGCAATCAGCGAGGAATCCTCGAGCCGGTCACTGCCGCGTATGGCCAGATCGAAACCTTCGCGCACGATATCGACGCGTCTGTCGTCCAGGTGCAGGTCCAGCTGCAGCCCGGGGTGGCGCTCCAGGAAGGCGGGTAGGGCGCAAGAAATCTGCGTCAGCGTGAATGTCATGGGCGCGCTGACCTTGAGCAGGCCGCTGGGCGCAGCCTTGAACGGGCATAGTGCCGAGTCTGCATCGGCCAGCGCATCGAGCGCCCGCGTGACATGCTCGAGATACAGGCGGCCTTCTTCCGTCAGCGCCATGCGCCGCGTGGTGCGCTGAATGAGGCGTGTGCCCACATGGGCCTCCAGCTCGGCGATGTTCTTGCTGATCGCAGCCGGCGACAGGCCCAGGCTGCGGCCCGCCTCGGCAAAGCTGCCGCACTGCGCGATGCGATGAAAGACTTGCAAGGCGGTCAGTCGGTCCATGTGATTCTTCTCTGCTGGTGAATGGTTTATTTTGATAATTGCCAATTATCAATTAGAAGTGAATTATCTACAGTCGTGCCATGACGACACTTCATCCCACGCTCACCCTCATCGAGCAGCGCATCTCGGCCAACCGCTTCGATACCTCCCACCATCTGGCGGATGCCGACATATCAAGGCTGGTGCAGCTGGCTACGCGCGCACCCACGGCCTACAACCTTCAGAACTGGCGCTTCATCGCCGTGCGCACGCCTGGGGCCAAGGTGCAGGAAGCGGCCGTCTGCTTCATCGTCTGCGGCGTGCTGGCCGACCCCGAGGCGCTTGCCGAACGGCTGCAGCCCTCTGTGGACGCTGGCTTCATGCCTGCCGCCATGGCGCGGGGATGGCTGCAGGCCGCGCAGCAGCAGTACGCCAGCGCGCAGGCGGTGCGCGACGAGGCCCTGCGTTCGGCCAGCTTCGGCGCCATGACGCTGATGCACGCGGCGCAGGCGCTGGGTCTGGCGTCCTGTGCGATGACCGGCTTCGACGCCGAAGGCGTGGCGGCCAGCTTCGGTCTGGCGAGCGAGGAGGTGCCGGTCATGCTCGTCACCGTGGGCCGTGCTGCGCCCGGAAACTGGCCGCAGAAGCCACGCCGGCCGCTGGATCAGGTGCTGGAGTTCGCATGAGCGCCGGCCAATCTGCGCTTGCGTTCAGGCGGACCCAGGCACGCGATCTGCTGCTGACGGCGCTGGCACCCGCCATCTGGGGCAGCAGCTACATCGTCACCACGCAGCTGCTGCCGCAGGTGCCCGCGATGACTGTGGCCTTGCTGCGCGCGCTGCCCGCAGGCCTGTTGTTGCTGGCATTTGCACGGCGCCTGCCGCAGGGCGTGTGGTGGCTGCGAGTGTTCATTCTGGGAGCGCTCAATTTCTCGGTGTTCTGGAGCATGCTGTTCGTCTCGGCCTACCGCCTGCCGGGAGGGGCGGCCGCCACCGTCGGGGCCGTGCAGCCGCTGGTGGTGGTGTTTCTTGCGTCCTGGGTGCTGGGCAGCGCGCTGCGGCCGGCCTCGGTGCTGGGAGCCCTGGCCGGTCTGGTGGGGGTGGCCTTGCTGGTGCTCACGCCTGGTGTGAGGCTGGATGCGACGGGGATTGCGGCGGGCTTGGCCGGAGCGGTTTCCATGGCCTGCGGCACGGTGCTCACGCGCAAGTGGCGTCCTCCCGTACCGCTGCTGACCTTCACCGCTTGGCAGCTCACGGCCGGCGGAGTGTTGCTGCTGCCGGTGGCGCTGTGGGCCGGACCGGATTTTCCGGCGCCCACACCGGGCCATCTGATCGGACTGGCCTGGCTGGGTCTGGTGGGCGCGGCGTTGACCTATGTGCTGTGGTTTCGCGGCATTGCCCGGCTGGAGCCGAACATGGTGGCGCCGCTGGGTTTTCTGAGTCCGCTGACGGCGATTTTGCTGGGCTGGGCATTCCTGGACCAGACGCTGACGGCCGTGCAGATGGCTGGCGTGGCCCTGGTCATGGGCGGGATCTGGCTGGGGCAGCGGGGCGCGGCGCGCTGATCCCCGCAAGGCCCGGCCCAGGGCCGAAGCCTGTGCGGGATCAGTCCCGAACCAGCAGATCGCCAGTGATCTCAGAGACGTTCTTGACGCTGGTCAGCGTCATGGCCACGCGCATTTCCTTTTCGAGCAGGTTCAGCAGGTTGGTCACACCGGCTTCGCCTTCTGCAGCCAGCGCATAGACGAAGGCGCGGCCTATCATGGTGCAGTCTGCGCCAAGGGCCAGCAGGCGCACGATGTCCAGGCCGTTGCGCACGCCCGAGTCGGCCAGGATCTTGATCTGGCCCTTGACGGCATCGGCAATGGCAGGCAGGGCGCGTGCCGACGAGAGCACGCCGTCGAGCTGGCGCCCGCCGTGGTTGGAGACGATGATGCCGTCGGCCCCGAAACGCACGGCATCCCTGGCGTCCTCGGGATCGAGAATGCCCTTGATCAGCATGGGACCCTTCCAGAAGTCACGGATCCACTCCAGGTCCGACCACGAGATTGAGGGATCGAAGTTCGCGCCCAGATAGCCCATATAGTCTTCGAGCGAGACGTTCTGACCCTTGTAAGTGGAGATATTGCCCAGCGTGTGCGGGCGGCCCATCAGGCCCACGTCCAGGGCCCAGTGCGGATGGGTCACGGCCTGCAGGTAGCGGCGCATGGCGGCGTTGGGGCCGCTCATGCCCGAGTGCGCATCGCGGTAGCGGGCGCCGGGTACGGGCATGTCCACGGTGAAGACCAGGGTGGAGACGCCAGCAGCCTGGGCACGCTCCAGCGCGTTCTTCATGAAGCCCCGGTCCTTGAGCACATAGAGCTGGAACCACATCGGGCGGGCCAGCCTGGGCGCGACTTCCTCGATGGGACAGACCGAGACGCTGGACATGGTGAAGGGAATCCCCTTCTTGTCGGCAGCCATGGCGGCCTGCACTTCGCCGCGGCGGGCGAACATGCCGGTCAGCCCCACGGGAGCCAGCGCCACGGGAATCGAGAACTTCTCGCCGAACAGCTCGATGCTGGTGTCCAGCTGGCTCATGTCCTTGAGCACGCGCTGGCGCAGGGCCACGTCGGCCAGGTCGTCGACATTGCGGGCCAGCGTCTTCTCGGCATAGGCGCCGCCGTCAAGGTAGTGGAACAGAAAGGGCGGCAGGCGCTTTTGCGCAGCCGCGCGGTAGTCGGTGGTGGAGGAGATGATCATGAAAAAATGGCGGAGGAAGAGGAGAAACGATCCAGCCGCTTGCGTCGGGCCGCCTCGGCATCCGACTCGGACAGCTTTTCGTGAACATAGGCCAGGTGCTGGCCGATAGCGCTTCTGGCCTGCTCTGGCTCGCCGTCGACAATGGCCTGCATGAGATTGCGGTGCTGCGCAGTCAGATGCTCCAGCGTCGAGGGATCATCATGCACGAACATCAGGCGCCGATTCTGGGCCACGGTACCCAGCACCAGCTCGAACAGGCTGCCCATGAGCTGTACCAGCACGGCATTGTGCGAGGCTTCGGCAATCGCCAGATGGAACTGCGCATCGGAGCGGGCCGCACTGGCGGCATCGCGCGCCTGCTGGTGGTGAAGCATGTCGTCGAAGCAGTGGCGGATGCGGTCCCTGTCCTTGTCGGTGGCACGCTGGGCCGCATACCAGGCGGTGCTGAGCTCCAGTGCCTGCCTGGCTTCCAGCACGTCGTAGCGGTATTGGGGGTCGTCGCGCAGCAAGGACTCCAGCGGTGCGACGGCCTGCTCGTGCCACAGGGGCACGCGCGAGCCGACAAAGGTGCCGGCCCCCACGCGGCTTTCGAGCACGCCGCGGCTGGCAAGTTTCTGTATGGCCTCGCGCAGCGCCGTGCGCGAGACCCCCAGCTGCTCGGCCAGCGCCCGCTCGGTCGGCAGCTTGGCGCCGCTCTGGAGCTGGGTGCTCTGGATCAGCTCCAGCAGCTGCTGGGCAACGCGGTCGGACAGGCGGATGGCGGGCATGGGGTCTGGCAGGAGTTTCAGGTGGTGGGAATCATCCACGGAAACACATAAGCCTGCAGCGTGCAGATGATGCCGATCAGCACCAGGAAGGCCAGACTGTGCTTGACGGTGAAGCGGAACAGGTCCGATTCCTTGCCAGCCAGGCCTACGGCCGCGCAGGCAATGGCGATGGACTGGGGCGAGATCATCTTGCCGGTCACGCCGCCGGTGGTGTTGGCCGTCACGGCAAGCACCTCGGGCAGTCCCAGCTGCGCTGCCGTCGTGGCCTGCAGGGCGCCGAACAGCGCATTGGCCGAGGTGTCGGAGCCCGTGAGGAACACGCCGACCCAGCCCAGGAAGGGTGAGAAGAACGCAAAGGCCTTGCCTGTATGGGCCAGCGCCATGGCCAGCGTGGTGGACAGGCCGGAATAGTTGGCGATGAAGGCGAAGGCCAGCACCATGCCGATGGAGTAGATGGGCAGGGCCAGCTCCCTGAAGGTCTCGCCCAGGGTCCGGACTGCCACGGCTGGCTTGAGGCGCAGCAAAAGAATGGCGAGCACGGCGGCGATCAGGATCGCGGTCCCCGTGGCCGACAGCCAGTTGAAGGAGTAGACCGCGCCATAAGGCGTGGGTGTGGCAACGACGGGCGCCATTTTTTGCACCAGATTGTGCAGCATGGGCACGGGAATGCTGAAGACCGTGCCGGACAGCGCGCCACCCGAGGCGAACAGCGCCTTGAAGGGCTTGAGGCTCCAGATGGTCACCATGGCGGTGAGGATGATGAAGGGCGACCAGGCCTTGATCACCATGCCGGTCGTCAGCTTGACGGGGGCCGTCGTCTGGATCTTGGCTGCGCCCGGCTCGGTGTCGAAGCGGAAGATGCGCTTGGGTTGCCAGAACTTGAGAAAGGTGGTCAGTGTCACCAGGGCGAAGATGGCCGAAGTGATGTCCGGCAGTTCGGGGCCGATGTAGTTGGCCGTCAGAAACTGTCCGAGTGCAAAGCTGCCGCCGCCGACCAGCACCGCAGGCCAGGTTTCCTTCACGCCGCGCCAGCCGTCCATGATGGCCATGAGCCAGAACAGCACGATGATGGTCATGAACGGCAGCTGGCGGCCGGCCATCTGGCTGATGGCCATGACATCGACGCCCGAGACCTGACCGGCCACGATGACGGGAATGCCCATGGCGCCGAAGGCCACGGGAGCGGTATTGCCGATCAGGCATAGGCCCGCTGCATACAGAGGCCTGAAGCCCAGGCCCACCAGCAGTGCTGCCGTGATGGCCACGGGGGCGCCGAAACCGGCGGCTCCCTCGAGGAAGGCACCGAAGCAAAAGCCCACCAGGATCAGCTGCAGGCGCTGGTCTTCGGTGACCGACAGAATGGACGAGCGGATGATGTCGAACTGTCCGGTCTTGACCGAGACCTTGTAGAGAAAGACCGCCGCGACAATGATCCAGGCAATCGGCCACAGGCCGTAGAAGAAGCCATAGACGCCTGCGGCCAGCGCATTGGCCACCGGCATGCGATAGAACAGCAGCGCCACGGCCAGAGACAGCGCCACCGTGATGGTGCCTGCCACATAGCCCTTGAGGCGCAGCTTGGTCAGCGCGAGAAAGAAAAAGATGATGGGTATCAGCGCCACCAGCGCCGACACCCACACATTGCCTGCGGGGTCGTAGTTCTGCGACCAGATTTCTTGCATTGCCTTGATCTCCTGGATATGCGCGGGGAGGGCAACCCTCCTGAGCGTCCAGAAGCTTCCCCGTCAATTCTTTGAACAACCGTGTCACCCTGCGCCGGACGCTGACATGCAATCTGGTTCGGCTCCGTCTACTGAATTGGTATTACCAATATGCGACGGTTTCGGGTCGGATGGATTATAGAAATGAGGTTTTATTCATAAATTAGTGGTTTTCCCTTGATTTTCGGAATTAATTGGTAATACCAATGTGTGAATTGGTATTCCACCGATCCTTCTCAAAGAGCGCAAAAAAACCGCAGGCCCGAAGGCGCTGCGGCTGCTGGGGTGCCCACTTGATGGGCTGAGAAGGGGGGATGCGGGAAATCGCCTCGGCCCGGGCCGGAGATACCGAGCGGTCTGGATGGCCTGCTCGGATTCCCCCGGGATGCTCCGTCGAGGCGAGCCGCGAAGCGGCTCGGGGACTCAGTTCACCATCAGCTTGAACGGCCAGACATAGGCCTGCATGGTGACGAACAGGCCCATCAGGCAGGCCAGGGCGATCGAGTGGAAGAACACATAGCGCAGGATGTCGCCCTCGCGGTTGAACCAGCGTGTGGCGGTCGAAGCCACGACAATGGATTGCGCATCGATCATCTTGCCCATCACGCCGCCCGAGCTGTTGGCGGCACCCATGAGGTTGGGCGACAGGCCCAGCTGGTCGGCGGCGACCTTCTGCATGCCGCCAAACAGCACGTTGGACGCCGTGTCCGAGCCCGTGAGCGCCACGCCCAGCCAGCCCATCAGCGTGCCGAAGAAGGGGTAGAACACGCCGGTATTGGCAAAGGCCAGGCCCAGGGTGGTATCGGTGCCGGAGTAGCGTGTCAGCGTGCCCAGAGCCAGCATCAGCACGATGGTCAGCAGTGAGTAGCGCACCAGCCAGGTGGTCTTGAAGAAGGTGCGAACGATGGTGACCGGGTTGTACTTCATGACGAAGGCGCTGACGATGGCCGACAGCAGAATGGCGGTTCCGGTGGCCGACAGCAGGTTCAGCGTGTAGACCGCGCCTTCCTTGGTCGGCTGGGGCACCACGGGCGGCATTTTCTCGATCAGATTGTGCAGGCCCGTCATGGGGAAGGCGGGGGCAAACAGGCTGTTGAGCCAGGCCTTGACCGGCGGCAGGCCCCAGATGAAGACAAACACAGAGAGAATGATCCAGGGCGTCCAGGCGGCGATCAGCTCGCTCTTGCTGTGCTTGGCCACGGGCTGGGGCGGCTTGACTTCGGAGGCGCTGACATCCTTGCCGCGCAGCGAGGCCGAGGTCCAGATCTTCTTGGGCTGCCAGACGCGCAGGAACAGTATCAGGCTGGCCATGGAAACAATGGCCGCGATGATGTCCACCAGCTCGGGTCCGATGAAGTTGGAGACCAGATACTGAGGAATCGCAAACGACAGGCCGGTGACCAGAATCGCGGGCCAGATCTCCATCATTCCCTTGCGACCGGCAAAGGCCCAGATCAGCCAGAACGGCACCAGCACCGAGAAGAAGGGCAGCTGGCGGCCGATCATGGCGGTCACTTCCATCAGGTCGTAGCCATGAACCTTGGCCAGCGTGATGACGGGAGTGCCCAGGGCACCAAAAGCCACGGGAGCGGTATTGGCGATCAGCGAAAGACCGGATGCTGCCAGCGGCGAGAAGCCCAGGCCAATCAGGATGGCGGCCGTCACGGCCACGGGCGTGCCGAAGCCGGCAGCGCCTTCGAAAAAGGCGCCGAAGGAGAAGGCAATCAGCAGCAGCTGGATGCGGCGGTCTTCGGTGATGCCCGAAAGCGAATCCTGCAGCACCTTGAAGCTGCCGTTCTGCTCGGTCAGCTGGTGCAGGAAGATGATGTTCAGCACGATCCAGCCAATGGGCAGCAGGCCGGTGAAGCCGCCGAACAAGGCGGCACGCCCCGCCATTTCGCCGGGCATGTTGTAGACAAAGACTGCAATCAGCAGCGCGGCAATCAGGCCTGCGCCTGCGGCCAGGTGGGCCTTCATGTGCAGAAAGCCCAGGCCCACCAGCATCACCACGACCGGAATGGCCGCAAGCAATGTGGACAGCCACATATTCGATAGGGGGTCGTAGACCTGTTGCCAAACCATCTCTCTTCTCTCCTGCTTGTTGTGATGACAAGGATGGTCGCTGGACGAATAGGCTTGCACACCTAGCATTAGCCCTTGATTTGCCCTCGCTGAAGAAAATTTCAAAAGCGGCATAAATCACTTCAAACCAGAGCGCAACGCCGATAGCTGCGATGAGGGCTACCATCGGGCTCAACTCCCATTACAAGGCTAGAAGTCGTGAGCGATCTCTCCAAAATCACCTGTATCGAAGACCTGCGCGTGGTGGCCAAGCGCCGCGTGCCGCGCATGTTTTATGACTATGCCGACTCGGGCTCCTACACCCAGGGCACGTACCGGGCCAACGAAGACGAGTTCCAGACCATCAAGCTGCGTCAGCGTGTGGCCGTGAACATGGAAGGGCGCAGCACGCGCACCACCATGATCGGCGAGGAGGTCGCCATGCCGGTGGCGATTGCGCCCACGGGTCTGACCGGCATGCAGCATGCCGATGGCGAGATTCTCGGGGCCAAGGCCGCCAAGGCCTTTGGTGTGCCGTTCACGCTGTCCACCATGAGCATCTGCTCGTTGGAGGACATTGCCGAGCACACCGATCACCATCCGTTCTGGTTCCAGCTCTATGTGATGCGCGACAAGGCCTTCATGGAATGCCTGATCAACCGCGCCAAGGCGGCCAACTGCTCGGCGCTGGTGGTGACGCTGGATCTGCAGATCCTGGGCCAGCGTCACAAGGACATCAAGAACGGACTGTCCACACCGCCCAAGCCCACGCTTGCCAACCTGCTCAATCTGGCGACCAAGCCGCACTGGTGCCTGGGAATGCTGGGTACCAAGCGCCGCAGTTTCGGCAATATCGTCGGCCATGTGGACGGCGTGGGCGATGTGTCTTCGCTGTCCTCGTGGACGGCCGATCAGTTCGATCCGACGCTGAACTGGAGCGATGTGGAATGGATCAAGAAGCTCTGGGGCGGCAAGATCATTCTCAAGGGTGTGATGGATGCCGAAGACGCGCGTCTGGCGGCGCAAAGCGGTGCGGACGCGCTGGTGGTCAGCAACCATGGCGGCCGCCAGCTTGACGGTGCGCCGTCTTCGATTGCCGCCTTGCCATCGATTGCCGAGGCCGCGGGCAAGGACATCGAAGTCTGGATGGATGGCGGCATTCGCAGCGGGCAGGACGTGCTCAAGGCCCGGGCCCTGGGCGCGCAGGGCACGATGATAGGTCGCAGCTTTCTCTACGGTCTGGGGGCCTATGGGCAGGCCGGCGTGAGCAAGGCGCTGCAGATCATCCACAAGGAGCTGGATACGACCATGGCTTTCTGCGGTCACACCCATATCGACCAGGTCGGCAAGGAGATTCTGCTGCCTGGCACCTACCCCAAGCCGTTTGCAGTGATCTGATCTGCGTTGTCGGCGGCTTGCTGTACTGCGAGCCGTCGCGACCTCTGCCCGCAGGTCAGGAGTTACCGGTCTTGGGCTTCCATTCCTGAACCTGCAGCTGGATCTTGGCCCGTTGCGCCGGCTTCAATTTCTTGGCGATGATTTCCTGCTGCTTGGCCGAATCCTTCTCGCCATCCCTGGCTGCCAACAACGCCCAGAAGTAGGCCTGAGGCCAGCTTTGCTTGACACCGCGTCCCAAGGCATACATGGAGCCCACGTTGAACTGGCTGTTGGCATCCCCTTGTTCTGCCGCAGTCATGTACCACCTGAAGGCCTCCTGGCTGTCTTGCGCCACGCCACGGCCATGGTCGTACATGTATCCGAGATTGCTCTGGCTCGACACATGGTTTTGTGCCACGGCAAGGCGATACAGCCTGACGGCCTCTTCCTGGTTCTCAGCCACGCCCCGGCCGTCGTCGTACATCACCGCGAGGTTGAACAGGCCGTCGGCATCGCCTTGTTCTGCGGCCAGGCGATACCATTTGACCGCTTCCTCATCGCTTTGCGGAACGCCGCGCCCGCGGCCGTACATCAGGCCGATATTGGACTGGCTCTCGGCGTGGCCCTGCTTTGCTGCCAGCAGGAACCACCTGGCTGCTTCCTTATCGTTTTTGGGGGCTCCACGGCCTGTGAGGTAGGCGGCTGCGAGTTTGAACTGTGACTGGGCGTCGCCGCCCTGGGCTGCTTGCAGCAGGTCGGGCGATTGTGCGATGGACAAAGTGCTGCAGAGTAGCAAGGCGGCCGCGCAAAGGAGACGGCTGAAGGGCTTTTTCATGGCTTGCTTATCGATGGGGAGTTGCGGTTTCGAGCATGCAGATTCAGCGCATTTGCGGCTTGGGTTTCCAGCGGCTGATTCTTGAGTCCTGTGCAGCTCGCTCTGCGGGTTTGAGCTTGCGGGCCGCAGCATCGCGAAGCGACACGGTGTCTTCCAGGCCTTGGGCGGCCGCCAGGGCATACCAGAAATAGGCCTGAGACAGGCTGCGTCTGACGCCACGGCCTTCCTCGAACATCGTGCCGAGGTTGACCTGGGCCGTCGCATTGCCTTGTTCTGCGGCCAGGCCCAGCAGTCTGGCTGCTTCCTTTTCGTCGAGTGGCACGCCGCGACCGGCGGCATACATCACGGCGAGGTTGGCCTGGCCCGAGTCATGACCTTTTGCGGCCGTTATGCCAAACCATCTGGCGGCCTCCTGATCGCTTTGTTCCACGCCACGGCCGCTGACATACATCAGTCCCAGGTTGTACTGGGCATCGAGATGGTTTTGCGCTGCAGCGAGCCGATACCACTTGACGGCCTCCTGATCGCTTTGCTCGACGCCACGACCATCGTCATACATCACGCCCAGATTGAACTGGCCGTTGGCCTCTCCTTGCGCAGCCGAAAGGCGGTACCACTTGACGGCCTCCTGGTCGCTTTGCTTCACGCCACGGCCCCGGTCATACATCAAGCCGAGATTGCTCTGGCTCAATGCATTGCCTTGTGCTGCCGCAAGACCAAACCAATGAGCGGCTCTCTCGTCGCTTTGCGCCACACCTCGGCCTTCCACGTATATCTGGCCGAGATCCAGCTGTGCCTGTGCATCTCCCGCTTGCGCTTTGTGCAGCAGGTCCGCTGGCTGAGCCATTGCCAAGGTGCTGGCAAGCAACAATGCGGCAGTGGAGTACAGGTGAGCCAATTTTTTGTGCATTTCTTCTGATGTTCTTGCGATAGATGGGCTGTGCCCGGCCTGTAACGGCAAGGCGGCTCCTGATTTCAGACTGCCCTGATGTCTTGCCCTGAATGCCCGGGCAGACCCACGGTTCAGCAGTCGGCAGAGCGTGAGCGTGCCGCAAAGCAGCATGGCGAGAGCGCCGACCATCGGGCCATCGCTGATTCACGCCGGTTATGGGTCTGGAACATCTGGAGCATCAGTCGGCGCCCTTCATGGCACAGGCAGTCCGATGTCCGGACTATGGGTCAGGGCGAGGAGGCGTTCTAGTCACCTAACGCACTGCGGCCGC
>NZ_JBKFBC010000001.1:557344-613789 GCF_053345995.1 Comamonas sp. C24C
TCCGCAAAGGCCAGACCGCCGACAAAGATGGACATGGTGAAACCGATGCCGGCCAGCAGGCCCACCAGCAGTACGCCGCGCCAGTTCAGGCCCTCGGGCAGGCTGCACAGCCCGCTTCTGACGGCCAGCCAGGTACAGATGAAGACCCCCAGGGGCTTGCCCAGCACCAGGGCCACCAGCACGGCCATGGCCGTGGTCTGCGGTGCGGCAGCGCTCAGGTCTATGCCCGAGAACTGCACGCCGGCATTGGCCAGCGCAAAGATGGGCATGACGCAGAAAGCCACCCAGGGATGAAGAATCATGGGCAGGCGCAGCGCAGGCGGCAGCAGGTCGCGCTGTGCGAACTGGGCGGTACGCAACTCCTGTAGCAGGTGCTGCGGGTCGGGCCGCCCGCTGAGCACCTGCTCGCCGGCCTTGCGCATGGCCGTCTGTGCCGTGATCAGCAGCGGCATGGGGGCAGGGCGGGTAAAGACGGGCGTCATCAGGCCCAGCACCACGCCTGCCAGGGTGGGATGTGCACCGGTCTTGAGCAGGCCGAACCAGAGAACGGCTCCGGGCAGCACATACAGAGGAGCGGCGGCAATGCCCATACGGTTGAACAGCAGCACCAGCAGCACGCCGGCTGCGGCCACCACAAAGCCCATGGCCTGCAACCCGCCCGAGTAGAAGAAGGCGATGATGAGCACGGCCACGATGTCGTCGATGATGGCCAGGGCCAGCAGGAAGATGCGCAGCGCTCCCGGAATATTGCGACCCAGCAAGGCCAGCACGCCCACGGCAAACGCGATGTCGGTCGCCGTCGGAATTGCCCAGCCGTTGAGCAGCGTCCTGTCATTGCCCGCCAGGGCCACGTAGATGAGCGCGGGCACGGCCACGCCGCCGATGGCAGCGATCAGCGGCAGACTGGCCTGGCGCAGGCTGGCCAGCGCGCCGTTGTGCAGCTCGCGCCGGATCTCCATGCCCACGACCAGGAAGAACACCGTCATCAGCACATCGTTGACGATGAAATGCAGATCGGTGCTGAAGCTCCACGGCCCCAGCGTCAGCGCGACGGGCGCATGCCACAGTGCAAAGTAGCTTGGCGCCGCAGCCGAATTGGCCCAGATCAGGGCGACGGCGGCGGCCAGCATGAGCACCATGCCGGCAAAGGATTCGATATGCAGCAGGTGCGAGATTTGCGCCTGCACGCGTTCGGTGGCGGATTGCAGCGCGGGGATGCGGGGTGAATTTTGGGATGCAGAAGGCGCAGGGGCCTGCACAAGTGTTTGTGGGTCCATGTGTCGGTAGGTGTCTGAAGTCGTCTGCCGACAGGCGTATTGCACCCGAGCTCATGCCTCTTGGTGCAGTCAGCACTGCAAACGACTGGCGCGCTGGCGGCCCGACCTGCGCATGAACATTCACCTGCCATCGCCACCTTGTGTGACGGGCACCCGGCTGGAATTGTAGCTAAAGATGCAGCAATGGTCTGGATATGGGGTTTATTTGCGGGGAAGCAGACTTCGCCATCAGGACGGTTGCCTCTCGCGGTTCGCGTCGCCTTGGCTCAAGCGGGTGGACTGCACGAATCACGTCAGCGCCGTCCGGCAGCCGGCGCTATGCTGGCGCGCTAACGAGAGAGAAGGCGTGTCATGTCGGGCATAGGAATGGAATATTTGTGGGTGGGCGTGGTGCTGTTTGCCGCGGCGGCGCAGACGGTGCGCAACACGGCCCAGCGCTCGCTGACGGCACAGGTCGGCACGTTGCCGGCCACGCTGGTGCGCTTTCTCTACGGCCTGCCGTTCGCCGCCGTCTATCTGCTGGCGCTGTATGCGCTGGGCGATCCGTCCCTGGTGCTGCCGAAGTTCAGTGCCGCCTATCTGGGCTGGATTGCGCTCGGAGCCTTCTTTCAGGTCGCGGCCACGGCGGCCTTGCTGATGGCCATGAAGGAGCGCAACTTTGCCGTGGCGGTCACGCTGTCCAAGACCGAGGTGCTGCAGGTGGCCCTGTTTGCCGCCATGTTCCTGCATGAGCTGCCGACCCGTCTGGCGCTGCTGGCCATGGTGCTGGCCACGGTGGGCGTACTGATGCTGTCGCTGCCGCCGCGCGGGCAGCTTTTCACGCTCTCGGCCTGGACCAGCAAATCCTCGGTGTACGGTCTGATCTGCGGTGCCTGCTTTGCGCTGGCCACGGTGGGCTTTCGCGGCGGCGCGGTCGAGATCGCAACACTGGGCGTGAGCTCGCCCTGGCTGTCCGGGGCCTGGGGCGTGCTGATCGCGCAGACCATGCAGTCCGTCGTCATGAGCGCCTGGATTGCCAGAACCCATGAGCAGGGCCTGCGCCCTATCTTCAAGGCCTGGCGCATCTCACTGCTGGCCGGCAGCATGGGCGCTGCGGCCTCGCTGGCCTGGTTTACCGCCTATGCCATGCAGGGGGCCGCTGCCGTGCGCACCCTGGGCATGGTGGAGGTGGTGTTCAGCTATATCGTCTCGCGCAAGGTGTTCAGCGAGAAGCTGTCGCCGACGGAAAAGCTGGGCATGGCGCTGATGATGCTGGGCCTGGTGCTGATCTGTCTGCAGCTCTGATTTCAAGAGCTGCCTGCGCTTTCCACTGCTCATTTTTAAAGAAAAAAGTCCTTTAAATAAAGCATGGAAGAGCGCAAGAAGCTCCTGAATCAATAGCGTGCTGCCATGGCATCCATGGCATCCATGGCATCCATGGCATCCATGGCACGGCTGTGCTGCGCCTCAGGCGGCTTGCTGTTGTGCCTGCGCCAGGCTTTGGCGGCGCTCGGGCTTGACCGCGTAGAGTCGGTAGCCAATCGTCAGCAGCACAAACCACAGGGGCGCGATATACAGCGCCACGCGGGTGCTGGCATCCAGCGACAGGCAGACCAGCACCACGGCCAGAAAGGCCAGCACAAACCAGTTGGTGAACGGCGCGCCGGGCATGCGATAGGCCACGGCAGCGGCATGACCCAGCCTGACGGCGCGGCGATAGCGCAGATGGGCAAAGACGATGATGCCCCAGGTCCAGACGGCGCCGATGGTGGCAATGCTGGTCACGTAGATGAAGGCCTCCTCGGGCACCAGATAGTTCAGCACCACGCCAAGCAGCATGAATGCCGCAGAGATCACAATGCCGGCCGCAGGCACATGGCGCGCATTGACCCGGCCCAGCCTGGCGGGCGCCTGCTTGAATTGCGCCAGCGTGTAGAGCATGCGGCCCGTGCTGAAGATGCCGCTGTTGCATGAAGAGGCGGCGGCGGTGATGACCACGAAGTTGATGATGCCGGCGGCCGCAGGAATGCCCAGCTTGTCGAAGACATGGACAAAGGGGCTCATGTCGGGGCTGAGCTCGTTCCAGGGCACCAGCGACATGATGACCACCAGGGCGCCGATATAGAAGATCAGAATGCGGTAGACGATGCTGTTGGTGGCACGGGGCAGCACTTTCTCGGGCGACTCGGCCTCGCCCGCCGTCACGCCTATCAGCTCCACGCCGGTATAGGCAAAGCAGGCGATCTGCAAGGTGAAGACCACGCCCACCATGCCCACGGGCGCAAAGCCGCCGTGCGACCAGAGATTGGCGAAGCTTGCCGTCTGGCCCAGCGGTCCCCAGCCCGTGGTGATGATGGCCACGCCCAGCACCAGCGTGGCCACAATGGTCACAACCTTGATCAGCGCGAACCAGAATTCCAGCTCGCCGAAGACCTTGACCGCAATCAGATTCACGCCCAGCAGCACGGCCAGGGTGGCGAGCGCCGGAACCCATTGCGGAATGGCCGGAAACCAGTAGTGGGTGTAGATGCCTATGGCCGTGAGTTCGGCCATGCCCGTCACCACCCAGGTGAACCAGTAGGTCCAGCCGGTGACGAATCCGGCCCAGGGGCTGACATAGGTTTCGGCATAGGTGGCAAAAGAGCCGGCCACCGGGCGGTGCACCAGCAACTCGCCCAGCGCCCGCATGATGAAGAAGATGGCCAGCCCCGCGATGGCGTAGCTGACCAGCAGCAGCGGCCCGGCCTTGTGGATCGCCTTGGCCGAGCCCAGGAACAGGCCCACGCCAATGGCGCCGCCCAGGGCGATCAGCTGGATATGCCGGTCCTTGAGGCCGCGCTCCAGCTCCCCTGTCTGCTGCAGCGACTCCCCGGCTGCGCTTGGATGATTTCGACTCATGTTGTATGTCTCCGTTTTGCCATTCACACGGCAACAGCTGTCCCTCACGGGGCGCTGCGGCTGCCGTGTCTGGCTTGTTGATGAGGTCTTCAGGTCGTGGTCAGGCGCTGGCGGTGCTCAGCGTGGCCGGTCGGGGCTGCCTGCTGGCACTGCCCATGGACTGCAGCACGAGGTCGCCGACCATGTCGGCGGTGACGGCCGACAAGGTCCAGCCCAGATGGCCGTGGCCGGTGTTGTAGAACACGCAGGGCTTGTTGCCGGGGCCCACGCGCGGCAGCATGTCCGGCATCATGGGGCGCAGGCCCGCCCAGGGCACGACGCTGCGCGTGCTGACGCCCGGGAAGCACTGCTGAACCCATTCGATGAGCGGGCGGATGCGGTCGGCGCGGATGTCCTTGTTGTAGCCGTTGAACTCCGCCGTGCCGGCCACGCGGAAGCGATCCTCGCCCAGGCGGCTGGTGACCAGCTTGGTCTCGTCGTCCAGCAGACTCACGACGGGAGCTGCGGCGCGGCTGGCTTGGTCCGGCAGATTGACCGTGATGGAATAGCCCTTGACGGGGTAGATGTTGACGCTGTCGCCGAGCTGGGCGGCCAGCGCGCGGCTGGCCGTGCCCGCGCAAACCACCATGGCGTCGAAAGTCGAGGTCTCGGTTTCCAGACCCTGGCGCACAGTCACGCTGGCCTGTTTGCCGTTGCTGTTCACCGACACGATTTCCTGGCCGTAGCGGCATTGCACGCCCAGTCGCTCGCAGGCGGCGGCCAGGCCGCTGGTGAACTTGTGGATGTCGCCGGTGGAGTCGCTCTCGGTGAAGTAGCCGCCATAGAAGGTTCCGGACAGGGTCGGCTCGATGGCCTTCATTTCATCGGGCGTGACGGCGCGGCGCTCCAGCCCGCCCAGGGCGAGCAGTTGCGAGACCTTTCCCGCATGTTCGAAGCCGGCGCGGTCGCGGTAGATATGCAGGATGCCTTTTTGCTTCAGATCGAAGTCAATGCCTTCGGCTGCCGCCCATTCGAACAGGTGCTCGCGTGCCGCAATCGCCAGCCTGGCGGTCTCTACCGTGTTCTTCTGGTAGTGGGGGATGGCAGCGAGAAACTGGCAGAACCAGGAAATCTTGTGCCAGCCGGGCTTGGGGTTGAGTAGCAGCGGAGCATCGCTCTTGAGCATCCACTTGAGGCCTTTGACGATGGTGGACCAGTGGGTCCAGACCTCGGCATTCGAGGCCGAGAGCTGGCCGCCATTGGCGAACGAGGTCTCCATGGCGGCATAGCGCTGCTTCTCGAACAGGGTGACGGAAAATCCGCGGCGTGCGAGGGCGTAGGCGGTGGTCACGCCCGTGATGCCACCGCCGATGACGGCGATTGTCTTCATGATTCAGATTCCAGAAACGTCAAGGGTGGAGCCCGTGCGCAACATGCGCAGCGGACGCCCCCTCTGTTCTGGACCTGAGAGATTCACGAGGCAGCGCCCTGGGCCGCTGCTCGCTTGCTCCTTCGGTATGCCCGGCGGACGATGACGTCCGGACATTCTTCAGAGTGTGTGAAAGCGATGCCGATCCTTTGGCCTGAGAGTTTCCGGGGCGGTTGCTCCTTCGGCGCTGCATGCGCCAAGTTTGCGCTGCAGTCTCTCTCGGCATCACCGGGCTGAGAGCCTGTGGCGAATGTAGGAAGAATGGCGGCGCCTGGATATACGGGTTTTCTAGAGTTCTGCGCCGGGGCAGGCCGTGCTCCGCTTCTTTTATTTGATAGCGGCTAGCGCTTGTTATTTAAAGACTTCCTTGTGTTTTCATAAGGAAAGTGAAGATATTCATACGCAAGAAGCTTCCGAATTCATAGCATCAGACGCTGTCAAGTGCCGCTGAGCAGCCCCAGAGTCAACCCCTGCATTGACAGGACGGCTCATGGCCTGCGGTGGATTTGGGCAAAATATCGTCTTTGCCTGTCAATGGGCCCGGCGATATCACCGCTTTGCCATTGAAGCGCCCGACCGGGGTGGCTGCCGATTCAGGATGCAACTGGCCTATCCGCCATGGCGTTCTGCTGTCATGGCTTCGTTCCTTTGTCCTTGTTGCCCGCGACCGTCATGGTCGCCTTTTTGCGTTGCCTGTCGCAGCGCCTGCGGGATGGTTGGGTGTTTTGTCCGGATGGGCGCAAACCATTACAACAAGACATTTATGTCCCAACCCAACTCAAGCCAGCAGCTCGCGCCGACTGGCGATGGTGACGATAACCAGCCCCGCTTGCACCGGGTGCTCAAGCAGCGCCACCTGAGCATGATCGCCATTGGCGGCGCCATCGGCACGGGCCTGTTTGTGGCCTCCGGCTCGGCCATCGCCCAGATCGGCCCTGGCGGTGCCGTGCTCACCTATCTGCTCATCGGCATCATGGTCTACTACATCATGACCAGCCTGGGCGAGCTGGCCGCCTTCATGCCGGTGGCCGGTTCCTTCTCGACCTATGCCTCGCGCTATGTGGATCGAGGCTTCGGCTTTGCGCTGGGCTGGAACTTCTGGTTCAGCTGGGCCGTGGTGGTGGCGGTGGATCTGGTGGCCTCGCAGCTGGTCATGGCCTACTGGTTTCCCAATGTGCCGGGCATCCTATGGAGCGGCCTGTTCCTGCTGCTGATGGTGGGGCTGAACGCGTTTTCCGCGCGCGGCTTTGCCGAGGCCGAGTACTGGTTCGCGCTGATCAAGGTGCTGGCCGTGGTGGCCTTTCTGATCACCGGCGTGCTGATTCTGTTCGGCATCATCAGCAACGGCCATGTGCCCGGTTTCGAGAACTGGACCACGGGCGATGCGCCATTCGTCGGCAATTTCGCGACCTTTGTGGGCGTGGCCATGATCGTGGCCTATTCCTTCCAGGGCACGGAGCTGGTGGGCGTGGCGGCGGGCGAATCCGAGAATCCGCGCGAGAACGTGCCGCGTGCGATTCGCCAGGTGTTCTGGCGCATTCTGCTGTTCTATGTGTTGGCGATTATCGTCATCGGTTTCCTGATTCCCTATACCGATCCGCAGTTGCTGCGCACCGATGTGGCCGATATTGCCGTGAGCCCGTTCACGCTGGTGTTCCAGCATGCGGGCCTGCTGTCGGCGGCCACGGTGATGAATGCGGTGATCCTGACCTCGGTGCTGTCGGCCGGCAACTCGGGCATGTATGCGGCCACGCGCATGCTCTACAACATGGCGACCGAGGGCAACGCGCCGCGCATCTTCTCCCGGCTGACCCAGAACGGCGTGCCGCTGGTGGCCTTGATCGGCAGCACGCTGGTCGCCAGCCTGTGCCTGTTTTCCTCGCTCTACAGCCCGCAGGCCGTCTATATCTGGCTGTTGAACCTGGCCGGCATGACGGAGTTCATCGTCTGGCTGGGCATTGCCGTCAGTCACTACCGCTTCCGTCGCGGCTATGTCATGCACGGTCATGATGTGGGCCTGCTGCCCTACAAGGCCGGCGCCTTCCCCTTCGGCCCCATCTTTGCCTTTGTGCTGTGTCTGGTGGTGACGCTGGGCCAGAACTACCAGGCCTTCCTGGAAGATCGCATCGATTGGGGCGGCGTGGTCTCGACCTATCTGGGCATTCCGCTGTTCCTGCTGTTCTGGCTGGGTTACTGGCTGGTCAAGCGCAAGACCTGGGTCAGCTATGCCGATATGCGCTTTGACGAACTCGAAGACATCAAGCAGGGCAAGGTGTCATCCTGAGGCGGTGTAAGCCTTCCCCTTCTCCAGGCGGGAAGGGGTAGCGGCATGGGCTGACGCTGCTTGCGGTATCCCGGTGCCCGTGTGCTTGTTTGACGCATGGCTGCCGTCTCTTGCCAGCGCAGGCAAAATCGGCAATGTGAGCGATCTACCCACCAGCCCCGAGTCCAGGCCCAGGCGCATAGCGCATCTGGACATGGATGCGTTCTACGCCTCCGTGGAGCTGCTGCGCTACCCGCAGCTCAAGGGGCTGCCAGTGGTGATCGGCGGCGGGCGGCGCAGCTTTGACGAGGAGCTGCTGGCGCGCCATGCGGGGCGGCCGCTGTCCGAGATCCCGGTGGCTGACTTTCCGCTGCTGCGCGATTACACGGGGCGCGGCGTGATCACCACGGCCACCTATGCGGCCCGGCAGTTCGGCGTGGGCTCGGCCATGGGCATGATGAAGGCCGCCAGGCTGTGCCCGCAGGCGATTCTTCTGCCCGTGGACTTTGGCGAGTACCGGCGCTTTTCGCGGGCCTTCAAAGAGATCATCGTGTCGATTGCGCCGCTCATGGAGAACCGCGGCGTGGACGAGGTCTACATCGACTTCACCGACGTGCCCGGCGGCCAGCGCGAAGGCGGGCGCGTGCTGGCCCGGCTGATCCAGAAATCCATCTTCGACGCCACGGGCCTGACCTGCTCGGTCGGTGTGGCGCCCAACAAGCTGCTGGCCAAGATGGCCAGCGAGTTCAACAAGCCCAACGGCATCTCCATCGTCCAGCCCGAAGATCTGCAAAGCCGGATCTGGCCGCTGGCCTGCCGCAAGGTCAACGGCATAGGGCCCAAGGCCGATGCCAAGCTCAAGAGCCTTGGCATCGAAACCATCGGCGACCTGGCCGCGCAAAGCCTGCCGCAACTGCTGCACTGGTTTGGCAAAAGCTATGGTCACTGGCTGCACGAGTCGGCCTGGGGGCGCGACGAACGCGCTGTGGTGACCGAGAGCGAGCCGGTGTCCATGAGCCGCGAGACCACCTTCGAGCGCGATCTGCATGCCGTGCGCGACAAGGCCGAGCTGGGTGCCATCTTCACGGACCTGTGCGAGCGGCTGGCCGAGGATCTGCGGCGCAAGGGCTATGTGGGGCGCACGGTGGGCATCAAGCTGCGCTATGACGATTTCAGGATCGCCACGCGGGACCAGACCCTGAACCTGCCGATACAGGATGCGGCCGCCATCCGCCTGGCCGCAGGCCAATGCCTCAAGCGCGTGCCGCTGGGCAAGCGCATCAGGCTGCTGGGGGTCAAGGTCTCGGGCCTGATCGCCGAGCCGCTCTGGCAGGCCAGTGCCCACGATCCGGTGGCGCGAGAGTTGCTGCTCAGGCCTCATGGTTTGACCTCAGTCAAGCATTTGGATCCCTATACCGCATCTCTGTTCTGAGCCTGTGGGCTCGGGAATCATCGCTGTGCGATGATCCAAGTGTGAATTTGTGTATCTGGTTAACCAGCTGTCGACGGGATGCCTGATCGCTCACTCTCGAACAAAAACTACATAGGCCTATTGGAGGAGTGCAAAGCATGCGCCTGAACCTGCCGGTATCTCAACAAAACTACGACTTTCCGGGCGACGAGCTGCTGGTCTCCAGCACCAACACCAAGGGCGAGATCACGCATTGCAATCCCGCCTTCGTGCGCGTCAGCGGTTATGGCTATGAAGAGCTGATCGGCCAGCCGCACAATCTGATCCGCCACCCTGACATGCCGGCCGCCGCCTTCAAGGACATGTGGCGCACCATCGCCCATGGCTACCCCTGGACGGCGCTGGTCAAGAACCGCCGCAAGAACGGCGATCACTACTGGGTGCGCGCCAATGTCACGCCCATCATGGAAGGCGGCAAACCCAGCGGCTATCTGTCGGTACGCACCAAGCCTTCTGCCGCCGAAGTGGCCGCAGCCGAAGCGTTGTACGCGCGCATGCGCGACGAGGAAAAGCAGGCCCGGGCCAGTTTCCGCCTGCGCGCAGGTGCGGTGCGCCGTCTGGGGCTGATGGGCTGGTGGGACGGCCGCAAGGATGTGGGCCTGGTGGCGCGCATGGCCTGGCTGCTGGTCATCGTGGCCTTGATCGCCATGCTGCCCGATATGCTGGGCTGGCAGGGCGCGGCGGCCTGGGGTTGGCGTGCTGCCAGCCTGGTGGTCGGCGGTGCATTCGTGCTGTGGCGCTTTCAGCAGCGCTGTGTGGCGGGGCTGGAAGAAGCCAGCCGCTTTGCAGCCGATGTGGCGGCCTGCAATCTGAGCACCGAATGCAACCAGAGCTATAGCGGCGCCATGGGGGCGCTGATGCTGAGGCTGCAGCAGATTCAGATCAATCTGCGCGCCGTGGTGGGCGATGTGCGTACCGAGGTGCAAGGTTTTGCCCAGACCGCCCATGAAATCGCCCAGAGCAGTTTCGATCTGGCAGGGCGTACCGAGTCGCAGGCCACCAGCCTGCAGCAGACGGCGGCCTCGATGGAGGAAATTTCGGGCACCGTGTCGCAGACGGCCGATACGGCACAGTTCATGGCCGGCGCCAGCGACGAGAGCAGCAAGGTGGCCAGCCGCAGCGGCGCGGCCATCAGCGAAGTGGGGCTGGCCATGGAGCATATCCGCGGCTCCTCCACCCGCATGAGCGAGATCATTGGCGTGATCGAGAGCATTGCCTTCCAGACCAATCTGCTGGCGCTGAACGCGGCCGTGGAAGCGGCGCGGGCTGGCGAGCAGGGGCGCGGCTTTGCCGTGGTGGCGGGCGAGGTGCGGGCACTGGCCCAGCGCAGCGCCGAAGCAGCCAAGGAGATCAGCGTGCTCATCAACCGCACGGTCGATGGCATCAACGACGGCAACGCGCGCATGCGTGCCGCGGGTCAGACCATAGACGGCATGGTGCAGGCCGTGGACAAGGTCGGCTCCCTGGTGCACCAGATCAGCATTGCCACGCGTGAGCAGTCGATAGGCATCTCCCAGGTCAACGAGGCCGTGGCCCAGCTCGACTCCGTGACCCAGCAGAATGCGGCGCTGGTGGAGCAGTCGACCAGCGCAGCGCAATCGCTGCGCCAGAGTGCCAAGACACTGGAGCGTTCGGTGGACGTGTTCCATCTCTAGGCTTTTGTGGTCATGCTCTTAAAAGGCAGCCGTGGAGCTGCCTTTTTCGCATCGGCTTTCGGTAGGATTGCGGCATGAGTGTTGTGCTGACCCTGATCGCCATTGCGGCGCTGGCCCTGTGTTTGCTGATCTGGCTGATATCGCGTTTGCGCGCTGACGCCAGACCCGCGTCGTCTGCAACTGCCCAGCAGGAGGCCGAGCCGTCCGTGGCCCAGGCCGGAGCGGCGTCGGAGGTTGCAGCGCAGACGCTCTCCGATCAAGAGCTTGCGGCGCAGGCGGATACGGCGTCAGAGGCCAGCAGGGATGTGAATTTTCGTCCCCAGGGCGAGCGCGGCATGGGCGGCCCCATCTATGGTGATGTGCTGTGTGCGGACGGCGTCTACCTGCCCCATGTCTGGGAGATGGACATGCACACCTCCTATGACGGGCGCTGGCTGCGTACGGGCTTTTATGACAGCGAGGCCGCCCATCTGGTCGACCGCAAATCACGTCGCAGCTGGGTGATCAGCAAGCCGGAAGGCGAGCTGCTGGATGCCATCCATTGGCGCATGCCGCGCTGGAGTGGCGAGAGCATCAACGAAAGCGGCATTGCCGACGATGCACATGTGATCATGTCCGATGCCAGCTTCGAGGCCTGGCTGGGCGAGCATATGGCTGCGCAGCCGCAGCCTTTGCTGCAGGTGGTGGATCTCTGGGTGCCGGCAGACTGCCTGCCGGCCGAAGTCGCCCGGCCAATGCCGACTCTGCCGCAACCGGCTCAGCCCACTCCGGTGCCGCCGGTGCTGCTGCAGCGCCACTGGCCAGCCTCGCTGCGCAAGCTGCGCTACCCCATGGCTCCGCTGCAGAATCCGCACTGGCAGCTGATGCTGGGTGAGGCCGCCCAACCCTGGGTGCTGGACGAGAGCCACAGCATGGTCTGGCGTGCCGATGCCCAGGCCTTTGCGCTCTATGCCTACCCTACCCAGGGCGATGCCAGCCAGGCCAGCCTGCGGCTGGCCGTCTGGACCATGGAGCGAGGCTGGCAGCAATGGCCGCAGCTGATGCCCGAGGATCGCAAGCCCTGGGCCCTGGGCCTGCCGGATCTTGAGCCGCCGAGCGAGCCGCAAGCGCCAGCGGTTTTGCCGCTGAGCTGGCTCAATGAACAGCTGCTGCAGAGAGTGCAGATCGATATGCCCGAGACCGAGCGCCTGCACGATGGCACCAGCATCAGCTGCGCCATGAGCGAGGTGGATGTCTGCGCTGCCCATCAGCGCGATGGCCTGCCCATCCTCAAACCCTCGCTTCCCTTGTGCTTCGACTGGCTACGTGATCCGGCGCAGCCCGCGCTGTGGCGCGCGCAGAGCGAGCCCCTCAAGGGGCAGCGCCTGATCTGGACCCTGTCCAAGCCCGCCCGGGAGGAGCTGGGCGAAACGGCGGCCTACAACCTGCAATGGGGCGAACGTCATCTGCCCGGCACCTGGGCTCTGGAACATGTGATCGTGCAGGGGCGCTGGGCGATTCTCATGCCGCACGGCCGTGCACCGATTCGCGGTGGCAGCGGCAGCCTGCAGGTCTGGGACGGGGAGCGCCTGCAAAGCGTGGACCTGCCCTGGCCCGTGGTGCGGCTGGCCGCTGTGCCGTCGGTTAAGGGCGGCATGGCCGCTCGCCTGCGCGTGCTGGCGCTGACGGCCAGTCTGGCGGACAAGGACTGGGACCCCTCGACGGCATCCTGGCGCTGGCCTTTGCAGTCCGTATCGGCCAGCCATCTGGCAAGACCCGACTGGCGCCCGCTTTACTCCGAGCGTGAACTGGCGCCCGATGCGCAAGGGCGCTGGCAGTTGCTGCCGCGCTGGCGCGAGGTCGGGCAGATCCAGCATCCCTGCTCCGACGGCGACTATGTCTGGCGCGACGATGTGCGCGGCGACACCGTCTGGTGGTGGGGCGGCGTGAACGAGCGCGTCAACCACTATTGGCAGCATGATGAACCTCGCAAGGACGGCGTGATCATGACGCGCAGCGGTCTGGCGTTCTGCGGTGTCGGCCCCTGCGCCTGTCCCCATCCTTCAGGCGAAGGCTGGGCCTTGCTGGAGCCGGTGGAGACACGCTACGGCGAACTGGGTCAATGGCAGCTGCACTGGCTCAACCCCGTGGAAAAGGAAGTGCGCACGCTGACGCTCAAGGCGCGCATGCCGGTGCTGCAGGGCTGGGATGCCCAGGGCCTGCATTGGCAGGATCTGCCCTTGCCTGACGAAGCGGCGCTGCAGGGCGAGGCCAGTGCGGTTCACAAGCCCCCGTCGGAGCCCGCAGCGGCGCGTCAGCTGGTGGTGGCGCAGACCTGGCAGCGTGCTGCCGTCGAGCCTCTGCGCCAGGGCATGAACGGGCTGTGGCTGCGCATTCAGGATCTGCGCTATGCAGAGGCTTTGCTGGGGCAGGATGACTGCCCTTGGAAGAATTGATCTCCCTGAGCCGCTTTGCGGCTTCTCGCTGAGAGGATGGCTGCCTTGCGACGGGGCGGCCCTTGCTTGCTGCCCTTGATTGGGTCGTGTCGGTGTTACTGGCGTGCCGTGCGCACATTGGCGGGCAGGGCGCCCGGGTGGCTGGTGCGGAAGGGGTTGATGTCCAGGCCGCCGCGGCGCGTGTAGCGGGCGTAGACGGCCAGCTTGATGGGTTTGCAGCGGGTCCAGATGTCCATGAAGATGCGCTCCACGCATTGCTCATGGAATTCGTTGTGGTTGCGAAAGCTCACCAGGTACTGCAGCAGACCTTCCTGCTCGATCTGCGCACCGCTGTATTGAATCTGCACGCTGCCCCAGTCGGGCTGGCCGGTGACCAGGCAGTTGCTCTTGAGCAGATTGCTGACCAGGGTCTCGCTGACGGGCGCTTCGTCGTGGTTGGCACGCAGCAGCTCGGGAGCCGGCGTGTACCGGGTGCACTCCACATCGAGGCGGTCCAGCAGCAGACCGTCCAGCTCATGCACTTGCTGGGCATCGAACTGCTCCGCTTCCAGCAGACGAACGCCCACGCTGCCCTGGGCCTCGCTGCCGCGCCAGGTGGCTTCGGACAGATCGGTGCGCAGGCGCGCCAGCACCTCGCTGGCATCGGCAAAGCGGGTGTTGTTGAAGCTGTTCAGATACAGCTTGAAGGACTTGCTTTCGATCAGGTTGGGTGTTTCGCAGGGGATGGTGAAATGCGCCAGTGCCACCTGGGGCTTGCCACGCAGATTGAGCCAGGAAACTTCGAATGAGGTCCACAGATCGGCGCCAAAGAACGGCGGGTTGATGGCTGCGCCGATTTCCTCGCGCTTGGTCAGGCGTGGCAGGGGAAAGAGCAGGGACGCGTCGTACTGGTCCACATAGGCCGAGCTTTTGCCCAGCTGCGATTGTTCAGGGGTGTGCATGATTCAAAAACAAAATGAGCAGCAGTAAAAAAGATAGCTGCTGGCGCTTTGTGGGTAAGGGCTAGAGCCTGTTTTTACTTGAACTCTCGTTCGCGTAGCCACTTGGTGGCAATCCATTTTTCGCCTTCCAGCACGGGAGCGCCGCCGTGCAGGGTCTTGGTTGCCGGGTCGGGCCGGTTGTAGCTGAAGAATACGGCATTGCCACGGCGCGGCACGACCTGCAGCCCTACATCGGGAAAGGTGGTTGCGCCGCCGCGCGCGGGCTCGTTGAGATACATGACCAGGGTTCCCACACGCTGGCCGCCACGCTTGAGTATGGTCGGCGTGCCGGGCTCGTTGGGGGCGAAGTAATCGTAATGCGGCTTGTATTCGGCGCCTGGGCGGTAGTGCAACACCTGCATGCCTTCGCCGTTTTCCAGCGGCCAGTTCAGCAGCCTGGCAATGCGCTGCTCCACACGGCTGATGAGATCGTTCTCGCCCCGCTGGAAGAACATGCCATTACTGGTACGGTCGTCGTTGACGGCCTCGCCACCGCTCTGGTTGTCCACGGTCAGCGAGCGCTGCATGCGCGGGCCGGCGGCGGCGATGATGGCATCGCACTCCTCGTCGGAGAGCAGGTTGCCGAACACCACGACCCTGGGGTGACGCATATTCATCAGCACATGGACCTCGCGATCGCCGGTGTCGATGCAGCAGGGATCGGTGTGCAGATCGGGCTCGGGCACGCCGGACTCGTGAATCTGCACGCTCACCCCGGCCTCGGGCCTGGCCGCTGCGAACGCCTGGGGCAGCTCGCCTTCTTCGGGCAGGGCCAGTGCCCGGCGTGCCAGATGTTCGGCCCAGCCTGCCTTGCGCATGGATTGCAGCAGCGATGGCAGCGGCACGCCGGAGGCGCTTTGCGTGCGCACCCATTGCATCAGCTCGGGTGTCAGGCCGGGAGGTGTGACGAACTCGTCTTGGGTGGAGGTGCTCATGTCGACAATGCTAGTGTGCACTGATGCCGATTTCAATGCGCGGCGTCAGTCTTGCAGCTTGCGGCGGAACACCAGCTTGCCGGGCGTGCTGGCCTGCTCGGCCAGCGCATAGCCTTCCAGATCGAACTTGCGCAGGTCGGCCACCTTCCTGGCCTTGTGCTGTACGGCCCAGCGCACCATCAGCCCGCGCGCGCGCTTGGCATGGAAGCTGATGATCTTGTACTTGCCGCCCTTGAAGTCCTCGAAAACGCATTCGACCACGGGGGCCTTGAGCGTCTTGAGATCCACGGCCTTGAAATATTCCTGAGACGCCAGGTTGACGACAATGCGCTCGTCCTGGGAGGCACTGCGCTCGTTCAGATAGTCGGCAATCTGGGTTCCCCAGAACTGATAGAGGTTGCTGCCCTTGGCGTTTTCCAGCCGGGTGCCCATCTCCAGGCGATAAGGCTGCAACAGGTCCATCGGGCGCAGCACGCCATAGAGGCCGCTCAGGATCACGACATGCTCCTGGGCCCAGTCCAGCTCCCGGGGCTTGAGGCTGGCCGCATTCAGACCTTCGTAGACATCGCCATTGAAGGCCAGCACGGCCTGGCGCGAGTTCTTGGCGGTGAACCTGGCACTGAATGCTTCGTAGCGGCCCACATTGAGCACGGCCAGCTTGTCGCTGATGCTCATGAGCTCGGAAATCTGCTGGGGCGACTTCTCGCGCAGCACTTCGATCAGTTCCAGGGGCTGCTTTTTGAATACCGGCAGCGTGTGTGGCAGCTCGGCGGAAATAGGGCTTTCATAGTCCAGCGATTTGGCCGGAGAGATCAGAAACAACATGGCTTGACGTTCACTCAATCAAAGAAAGGGCGCATGAAAAAGGGCCAAGGCCCCATCCACGGAAGTGGACAGTCCCCTTGGCCCTGTGATGCCGGAAGGCAGTCTGCTTAGGCGTTGGCGCCTGCAGCCTGTTCTTCCTTCTCGAACGGCAGCTGCATCAGGCTCAGATCCTTGCGGGTCTCGACCAGAATCAGCGGGCCTTCGTCGAGCACCACCACGGGCGGGCGCTCGCGCGGAATGCGCACGGGCTTGGGCTCGGCGGCAATCGCAGCCTGGACGGCGGCGATCTTTTCGGCATCGGAGTTGATCCATTCCAGACCCGATGCGGCTGCCAGGGCTTGCAGCTCGGCAATCGGCAGCGCATAGCTCTGTGCCTTGGGCGTTGCGACTGCGGGGGCAGGAGCCACGGTCTCAGCCACAGGCTCGACTGCGGCTGCGGCAGGCTCTGCCTGCACGGGCTGGGCGGGCTCTGCCGCAGGAGCGACAGCCACCGCGGCTTCTTCTGCAACCACGGGTGCCTGCACTTCTGCAGCAACAGGCGCTTGTTCTGCCTGAGCCTGAGGTGCAACAGCATCAAAGTAGCTGCGGCGTGCCGGCTGCTCGCCAGCGTCTGCGGCAGGCACTTCGACCGGGGCCTGGGCTTCGGCTGTCTGCTCGGCAGCCTGGCCTTCTGCCTGGGCGTCGCGCGGTGCACGGTCGCGGCGGTCACGGCCATAGCGGTCGCGCGAACGGCGCTGACGGGGCTCGCGAGCCTCGCCGCCTTGTGCGCCATCCTGCACCTGAGCGTCAGAACCCTCGACTTGGGCGGTGTTCAGCGCCGCTTCGTCGGCTACGGCCTGCATCGCTGGCTGGGCATCGGCGTTGCGATTCTGGCGCTCGCGGCGGCCTTCACCGCGTTCGCCGCGCTCATTGCGTTCCGAACGTTCACCGCGTTCCTGGCGGTTGCGCTCGGGCTTGGGGGCTGCGGCCTGAGTATTGAACTCTTCGCCATTCAGCGCGGCTTCTGCCACCTGGGGCTGGCGGTCGTCGCGGCGCTCGCTGCGATCGCCACCGCGGCGGTTGCCGCGCTCGGGGCGGTCCTGGCGCTGTTGCTGCTCGGGACGCTCGTTGCGTTGCTGCTCATCACGGCCCTGGGCATTGCGGCGGTTGTTGCGGTCTCCACGTTCGGCACCAGTGCGCTCGGCGCTGCTACGGTCGCCACGTTCGTTGCGGTCGCCGCCACGGCGGTTGCGGTCACCGCCACGGCCTTCGCCTCGGCGGCCGTCGCGGCTGCCTTCACGGGCGGCAGGAGCTGCAGGCTCCGCCGCGGGGGCGGGTGCTGCCACGGGAGCCGGTGCGCCAAAGCCGAACAGATTCTTGAGCCAGGCAAAGAAGCCTTGCTCGCGCACCACGGGGCGGGCCGCTACGGGAGCGGGTGTCGCGGCGGCAGCGCGAGGCTGGCGGGGGGGGCGAGGCTCGGCAATCGGCGCGGGAGCATCGGGCAGCACCCCCTTGATGACAGGAGTCTGCTTATTGGTGGGTTCCTGCGAGCGGCGGGTGACGGTGGTCACCTCTTCGGGCTCGTCGGCCAGCTTGTAGCTGGCTTCCATGGATTCCAGGCGCGAGTCGTCGTGCTTGAGGCGCTCGAGCTTGTAGTGCGGTGTGTCCATGGACTTGTTGGGAACCATGATCACGTTGACGCGCTGCTTGAGCTCGATCTTGGTGATTTC
Source organism: Comamonas sp. C24C (assembly GCF_053345995.1). Classification (NCBI taxonomy): domain Bacteria; kingdom Pseudomonadati; phylum Pseudomonadota; class Betaproteobacteria; order Burkholderiales; family Comamonadaceae; genus Comamonas; species Comamonas sp. C24C. Next base: position 575,180 of record NZ_JBKFBC010000001.1, read on the forward strand.
GCTGCGCTTCTCATTGAGCAGGAAGGAGGCCACTTCCACGGGCACCTGGCAGTGCACGGCGGCCGTGTTGTCCTTCATGGACTCTTCTTGGATGATGCGCAGAATCTGCAGCGCAGAGCTTTCCGTGTCGCGGATGTGGCCGGAGCCGCCGCAGCGTGGGCAGTTGATGTGGGCGCCCTCGGACAAAGCGGGCTTGAGGCGCTGGCGGCTCATTTCCATCAGGCCGAACTTGCTGATGGTGCCGAACTGCACGCGGGCGCGGTCCTGGCGCAGGGCATCGCGCAGGCGGTTTTCCACTTCGCGGCGGTTCTTGGCCTCTTCCATGTCGATGAAGTCGATCACGATCAGGCCGCCCAGGTCGCGCAGGCGCATCTGGCGCGCCACTTCGTCGGCTGCCTCGAGGTTGGTGCGGGTCGCGGTTTCCTCGATATCGCCGCCCTTGATGGCGCGGGCCGAGTTTACGTCCACGGAGACCAGGGCTTCGGTGTGGTCGATCACGATGGCGCCGCCCGAGGGCAGGGTCACGGTACGCGAATAGGCGGACTCGATCTGGTGCTCGATCTGGAAGCGAGAGAACAGGGGGGCGTCGTCGCGGTAGCGCTTGACGCGGGCAGCATGCTCGGGCATCACATGTGCCATGAACTGCTGGGCCTGTTCGTAGATGTCATCGGTGTCGATCAGGATGTCGCCGATGTCATTGTTGAAATAGTCGCGGATGGCGCGGATAACCAGACTGGATTCCTGATAGATCAGGAAGGCGCCCTTGGAGGCCTTGGCGGCACCGTCGATGGCGCTCCACAGCTTGAGCAGGTAGTTCAGGTCCCACTGCAGCTCGGGAGCCGAGCGGCCGATGCCGGCGGTGCGCGCAATGATGGACATGCCCTTGGGGTACTCGAGCTGGTCCATGGCCTCCTTGAGCTCGGCGCGGTCCTCGCCCTCGATGCGGCGCGAAACGCCACCTCCACGGGGGTTGTTGGGCATCAGCACCACATAGCGGCCGGCCAGCGAGATGAAGGTGGTCAGGGCTGCGCCCTTGTTGCCGCGCTCTTCCTTTTCGACCTGGACGATCAGCTCCTGACCCTCGCGGATCACGTCGTTGATGCGGGCCTGGCTGGGCGAAACGCCTTCGGCAAAGTATTGCTTGGAGATTTCCTTGAAGGGCAGAAAGCCGTGGCGGTCTTCGCCATAGTCCACGAAGCAGGCTTCGAGGGAAGGCTCGACGCGGGTAACGACGGCCTTGTAGATATTGCCCTTACGTTGTTCGCGACCTTCGATTTCGATCTCGTAGTCCAGCAGCTTCTGGCCGTCCACAATGGCCAGGCGGCGTTCTTCAGACTGCGTCGCGTTAATCAGCATCCGTTTCATGATGCGCTTCCTTTATTCGTTTTATGGGGCACGCTGGTCACAGACCAACGTGCCTTTGACTGGTAATCAAAGACAGGCTCAACAGGAGCCGTGATGCCAGACGAACGCGTTGAAACGGATGAGGAATCTGGGGGCGGTACAGGGCGGCGCTACTGGCCTGATCTCAAGTCAGTAGCGGAGGTACAGGCCGGGGGACGAGCGGGAGAGGACGCGCATGCAGACGGGGTACAAAAGAAGCCGACGCGCGTGCTAGGGAGGTGGGTGGTTTCTTCGAGACATGACTCGTCCCGGGGGCCGGCCGTGCCTTGCCCCAGAGGTTGATCAGCAATGTCCAAAAGATCCACATGCTCGTTGAGAGAACCGACAGTTGCAGGCTGCTTTTGCCTGGTCAACTGCACGGTATGAGATTCCGTATCAGTGTTTCAATTCGTCAGCCTTTGCCAGGCTTTCACAGGCTGCTGCAGCTCATCTTGACTGCAATTTGCGTGTGCAAAACTGGCGGGCATCGACCTGCCTGTGCGGTGGGAAATGATTGTTTGGACTAAACTCCATGCGAATCAATCACTTACAACTAAGCTCGGCACAGGTGAAACACATTATAGAGGGCAAACCGGCACAGGACCGGTCCCAGAATACGGCCACGGCCTCGGTACGGCTGATCGAGGTCGATGAAGACTCCGCCGGACAGCGACTCGACAACTTTCTCATGCGTCACCTCAAGGGGGTGCCCAAGACCCATGTCTACCGCATCATCCGCAGTGGAGAAGTGCGGATCAACAAGGGGCGCGTGAGTGCAGAGACCCGGGTTCAGCCCGGCGATGTGGTGCGTCTTCCCCCGGTCCGGATTTCCGACAAAGTGGCTGAAAAAGCGGAACGCCCGGCACCTGCTAAGGACTTTCCCGCCCTGTTGGATGACGAACACATGATCGCTCTGTCCAAGCCTGCCGGCGTGGCCGTGCATGGAGGCTCGGGTGTGAGCTTTGGCGTCATCGAGCAACTGCGCCAGGCGCGTCCCGATGCCAAGTTTCTCGAGCTGGTGCACCGACTGGATCGCGAAACCTCGGGCATTTTGCTGGTTGCCAAAAAGCGCTCCGCACTCATCAATCTGCAGGACCAGTTTCGCGAACGCGAGACCGGCAAGACCTATCTGGCACTGGTGCAGGGGGCCTGGCCGGCCAACAAGAAGGTCATCGACCTGCCGCTGCACAAGTATCTGCAGGCCGACGGTGAGCGCCGCGTGCGCGTGACCACGGCCGATGACCCGGAGGGAATGCGTTCCATCACCCTGGTCAAGGTCAGAAAGCTGATCGAGCCGCGTCCCTTGCAGGGTCTGCCTGCCATGAGCCTGCTGGAGGTGACCATCAAGACAGGTCGTACCCACCAGATTCGCGTGCATCTGTCATCGCAGGGTCATCCCATCGTGGGCGACGACAAATATGGTGATTTTGATCTCAACCGTCGTGTGCAAAAGCAGGGGCTCAAACGCATGTTTCTGCACGCCTGGCGGCTACAGTTCAATCATCCCGCCAGCGGCGAGCGTGTCGAGCTGCGCGCCGAGCTGCCGCCGGAGCTGGCGGATTTTGTGAACTGACTAGGCTTCATGACTACTGAAAACCATAGCGCCAGGCGACCACGCCGCTTCGATCTGATTGCATTCGACTGGGATGGGACCGTGGCGGACTCGACGGCCATCATCAGTCGCAGCATCCAGGAAGCGGTGCGTGATGTGGGTGGCACCGTGCCCAGCGACGAGCAGGCAGCCTATGTGATCGGCATGGCGCTGATGCCGGCCCTGGCCCGCGCGGCACCCGATGTGCCGCCCGAAAAATACCCGGAGCTGGCCAATCGCTATCGCTTTCACTTCTTCAAGCACCAGGACGATATCTGCGTGTTTGATGGCATCCTGCCTTTGCTTGCCGAGCTGCGCGAGCGCGGCCACTGGCTGACCGTGGCCACGGGCAAGAGCCGCATGGGGCTTAATCATGCGCTGCAGGACCCGCAGCTCAAGGGATTGTTCGACGGTTCGCGCACGGCCGACGAGACCGCCGGCAAGCCCAGTCCGCTGATGTTGCACGAGCTGATGGCCGAATTCGGTGTGGAGCCCGAGCGCACGCTGATGATCGGCGACACCACGCACGACTTGCAGATGGCCCAGAATGCCGGCTGTGCCTGTGTAGGGGTGTCCTATGGTGCCCATGCACCAGATGGCTTTGCCCAGTTCGATCCGCTGTTCGTGGCTGATTCCGCGGCGCAACTGCGGGCCTGGCTGTTGGCCAACGCGTGAAGCCAGATATGACAGATGCCGTGGAGCTGTGCGCCAGTGCGGATCTGGTCGACGGTGGCCGGGCGGTGGGCTTTGATGTGCTGTATGCCGGTCAGAGCAGCCGCGCTTTTGCGATTCGCTATCAGGGGCAGGTTCATGCCTATCTGAATCGCTGCAGCCATATCCCCATGGAAATGGACTACCAGGAAGGTCAGTTTTTTGACGATTCCGGTCGCTGGCTGTTGTGTTCTACCCACGCAGCTGCCTACGAACCTGACAGCGGTGCCTGTGCAGGCGGTCCTTGCCGCGGCGGGCTGGTAAAAATCGCCTTGAGCGAAAGCGGCGGCTTGGTGCACTGGCATACTGGGCCACAACTGAAACCTCTGAAGTTTTGAGATGAGTACTCCTGACAACCATGATTCCCAGTCGCATGTGACGCCGGGCGCGGACCTCTGGTCCAAGGCGCCTGCTGCGTCCGCTGAGGCGCCCGCCGCTGCGGCCAAGGCCTCCGGGAACGGGGGCTGGGAGCGCGATGTGCTGGAAAAGCTGGTGTTCGCCTCCATCAAGGAGCAGCGGGCGGCCCGGCGCTGGCGCTTTTTCAGCCGTCTGCTGTGGTCCGTGGTGGTGCTCCTGGTGCTGTGGGCGGTGTTCTTCAAGGACACGGCCACCAAGACCAGCACCTCACCCCATACCGCGGTGGTGGAGATCAAGGGCGAGATTGCCTCGGGAGCGGACGCCAGTGCAGAGTTCGTTGTGGCGGCCATGCGCAGCGCCTTTGAGGATTCCGGCTCGCGCGCCGTGGTGCTGCTGATCAACTCGCCCGGCGGCAGCCCCGTGCAGGCGGGCATCATCAACGACGAGATGACGCGTCTCAAGGCCAAGTACAACAAGCCTCTGTATGCGGTGGTTGAAGAGTCTTGCGCCTCGGCGGCCTACTACATTGCGGCGGCGGCCGACGAGATCTTCGTCGACAAGGCCAGCATCGTGGGCAGCATTGGCGTGCTCATGGACGGCTTTGGCTTCACCGGCGTGATGGACAAGGTCGGCGTGGAGCGTCGCCTGCTGACAGCCGGTGAGAACAAGGGCTTTCTCGACCCCTTCAGCCCCATGTCGGCGCAGCAAAAGGAATTTGCGCTGCAGATGCTGGAGCAGATTCACCAGCAGTTCATCGGCGTGGTCAAGGCCGGTCGCGGTGACCGCCTGCATGAGACCCCCGAAATGTTCAGCGGACTGTTCTGGACCGGTCAGCAGGCCGTGGAGCTGGGCTTGGCCGACAAGCTTGGCAGCCTCGACTATGTGGCGCGCGAGGTGGTCAAGGCCGAGGAGGTCATCGACTACACCCGCCGCGACAACGTGGCCGAACGTCTGGCCAAGCGCTTTGGCGCCGCCATTGGGGAGGGCTCGGTCAAAGCCATGCGCGGCCTGATGCCCAGCATTCGCTGATAAAGCATAAGAAAGGCTGATAACCTTTACCAGGTAAGCGTCGGTAGCTATCAAAAAAGCCTGCGGTATTGGCCGCAGGCTTTTTTATTTCAGGCGCTTAGCGGCCTATGGCAAACACCACCGGTGTTCGGTTGTCGGGAGGTGTATTGCGCTGGCGCCATTCGCGCACCAGATGGCTTTCGATGCGTGCCGTCTCGAGCGTCAATCCGCTGGCCAGGGCCAGTCTGGTATTGGGTTGCAAGGTTTGCAGCAGTGCCTGCCAGAGGGCTGCGTTGCGGTAAGGCGTCTCGATGAACTGCTGGGTCTGGCCTTGGCGCAGGGCCAGGCTCTCCAGCTCCTTGATGCGGGCCGTGCGCTCGGTGCCATCCTGAGGCACATAGCCGACAAAGGCGAAGTTCTGGCCGTTGAGGCCGCTGGCAGCCAGGCCCAGCAGCAGTGAGACCGGTCCCGTCAGCGGTACGACGCGAATGCCCAGATCATGGGCGGCACGCACGATGGAGCTGCCCGGGTCGGCCACGGCGGGCATGCCCGCCTCGCTGATCAAGCCCATGTCCTGCCCGGCCAGTGCCGGCGCCAACAGGGGCTTGGGGTCGAAGACGGCGCCGCCCTTATTGCCATGGTCGCCTTTTTTGTGGGCTTCGCGTGGCAGCTCGGCAATGTTCTGGGCCTGCAGTGGCGCAGCCAGCGGGAACAAGGCGTCAATGCGCTTGAGATAGGCGCGTGCTGTCTTGGCGTTTTCGCTGATCCAGTGAGTCAGAGAGGCGGCGCGGCGCAGCGTGCCCTCGGGTAGCACCTCGGTCAGTGCGGTCTGGCTTTCGCAGCCGAAATCGAGTGGAGCCGGCACCAGATAAAGGGTGCCGGCCTTGCTTTTAGATGTGTCGCTCATGGCAGAACCACTCCTGCGGCACGAAGCAACTGGCAGGTGCGGATCAGCGGCAGGCCTATGAGTGCCGTGGGGTCGTCGCTGACGATGGCATCCAGCAGGGCGATGCCCAGGCCCTCGCTCTTGGCCGAGCCTGCGCAGTCATAAGGTTGCTCGGCACGCAGATAGCGCTCGATCTCAAGGTCGTTCAGTTCACGAAAGCGCACCTGCACCGTGACCACGCCGGACTCCATGAAGCCGGTCTCGGCACAGATTACGCAGACGCCGGTGTGGAAATTCATCTGGCGGCCGCTCATCTGGCGCAGCTGCTCGGTGGCGCGCTCGTGGGTGCCTGGCTTGGACAGGGGCTGGCCGTCGAGTTCGGGCACCTGGTCGGAGCCGATCACGATGGCACCAGGGTGCAACTGGGCCACGGCTTGTGCCTTGGCCACGGCCAGACGCAGGCTTAGCTCGTAGGGCGTTTCGCCGCTGAGCGGGGTTTCATCCACTTCGGGAGACACCGTCTCGAACGGCAGTTGCAGGCGGCTGAGCAGCTCGCGGCGGTAGCGCGAGGTGGAGCCAAGAATCAATGGACGCTCAAGTCGTCCGGCAATCAATAAGTCGGGCATTGCGGGATTCTCTTACACTGGCTGCATGAGCAAGGATTTTTCTGCGACCCGGCTGGACGTGCGTGCTTTCGCGCAGGCCGCAGGTCATCTGCATGGTCAGGCACCATTGTCGGACTTCAAGCGTCTGGCGGCCGATGCGCTGGCGATTACTGGCGAGCAGCCCCTGGTGCGCTGGGAAGCCGAAGGCGAGTTGGTCGAGCAAAAGGGCGGCAACGGCCATGTGTGGCTGCATCTGAGTGCCGAGGTGGAGTTGCCGTTGACCTGCCAGCGCTGCCTGACCGAGGCCGATATTCCCCTTTATGTGGATCGGTCATTTCGCTTCGTTCCGGACGAGGCGACGGCAGAACTGGAAGATGACGACAGCGATGAGGATGTGCTGGCATTGAGCAGCGAGTTCAATCTGCTGGAGTTGATCGAGGACGAGTTGCTGATGGAAGTGCCGGTGGTGCCTCGCCATGAGGCTTGCCCGGTACCCGTCAAGCTGGAGGTCAGCGATGACGCCTTCGAGCAGGCCAATGAGCAAAAGGAGAACCCTTTTGCAGTGCTGCAATCTCTCAATGTAGGCAAGTCTGCCGACTGATCCAGCCCGGAGCACGGTGGGGATTTGATTTTGCGTAGGCCACGAAAAGCGTTTGCGCTATAATCGTGAGCTTCGCGCGAAACCCCCTCGTGTCTTTAATGGGCTGATCGCGTTTTTTTAGGACTTGCACAGACAAGGGCGCACTTACTCTCGGTGGGTGCGTCGAAAGGCAGAGTTTTTTTGCCCGGTCTTGCTGTGTGGGTCGTGTTACCAACCCTTTCAAGATACACAGGAGCCATCATGGCTGTTCAGCAAAACAAGAAGTCTCCCTCCAAGCGCGGCATGCACCGTTCGCACAATGCACTGAATGTGCCTGGCATTGCTGTCGAAGCCACTACCGGCGAGACACATCTGCGCCACCACATCAGCCCCAACGGCGTGTACCGTGGCCGTCAAGTGCTGAAGAACAAGTCCGAAGCCTAAGCGACGACTGCATTCGCAAAGCCTGTTGCTACATTTTTTGTAGCAGCAGGCTTTTGTTTTTATGGGAGATATTTGCAAAATCAGCCTTGGCTGGCCTTGCTGCACAATTCCAGGGCTGGTTTTGCAGATAACTCCTGTGGTGGTCTCAGGACCATTCAGTTCATTACCCCAAACCCGATTGGACCTGTCAGTCGCCCATGATTACTTTGGCTGTTGACTGCATGGGGGGCGATCATGGCCCCCGCGTCACGCTGGCCGCGTGTCGTCAGTTTCTGAATTTACACCCCGATGCGCATCTGCTGCTGGTCGGCAAGGCCGATGAGTTGGCTGACTTCAAGCACGAGCGTGTGACCGTCGTCCCCGCCACGGAAGTGGTGAGCATGGATGACCCCGTTGAAATAGCCCTGCGCAAGAAGAAGGACTCGTCCATGCGCGTGGCTGTGCAGCAGGTCAAGAATGGCGCGGCTCAGGCTGCAGTGTCTGCCGGCAATACCGGAGCGCTGATGGCGATCTCTCGCTATCTGCTCAAGACTCTGGATGGAATTGACCGTCCTGCCATTGCTTTTGGTTTGCCCAATGCCAAGGGCAGCGACACCACCATGCTGGACCTGGGAGCCAATGTGGACTGCACGGCGGAGCATCTGCTGCAGTTTGCGGTCATGGGCTCGGCCCTGGTGTCGGCGCTCAAGAACACCGAGGCGCCCAGCGTCGGCCTGCTCAATATCGGCGAAGAGCTGATCAAGGGCAGCGAAGTCATCAAGCGCGCTGGCGAGCTGCTGCGTGCTGCAGGCGATGCGGGCAATCTCAACTTCTACGGCAATGTCGAGGGCAACGACACCTTCAAGGGCGTGGTGGACATTGTGGTGTGCGATGGTTTCGTTGGTAACGTTGCGCTCAAGACCACCGAGGGGGTTGCCTCGATGATCTCGGGGATTCTCAAGGAAGAGTTCAAACGCAATATCTTCACCAAGATTGCCGCCATCATTGCTTATCCGGTGCTATCTGCGCTGATGAAGCGTGTTGATCACCGTCGTTACAACGGCGCTGCCTTGCTGGGCCTGCGCGGGCTGGTCTTCAAAAGCCATGGCTCGGCCGATGCAATGGCATTCGAGCATGCTTTGAACCGCGCGTATGATGCGGCACGCAACAACCTGCTTGACCGTGTCCGCAGCCGTATTGCTGCTGCCGCCCCCTTGTTGCTGGCAGCGCAGACGGAATCTGGAACTTCGGCGCCCTGATAGAAGACATGAGACGCTACGCACGCATCATCGGCACCGGCAGTTACCTGCCGCCCCGCCGCCTGACCAATAACGACCTCGCAGCCGAGCTGGCTCAGCGTGGCCTGGAAACCTCGGACGAATGGATCGTCGAGCGCACCGGTATCCGTGCCCGCCACTTTGCCGAGCCCGATGTGACCAGCAGCGATCTGGCTCTGGAAGCCAGCCGCAAGGCCATCGAGGCTGCAGGCATAGAGGCTTCGGACATCGATCTGATCATTGTCGCCACGTCCACACCGGACATGGTGTTTCCCTCGACGGCAGCCATCCTTCAGCACAAGCTGGGCATCAGCAATGGCTGTCCTGCCTTTGATGTGCAGGCGGTGTGCAGCGGTTTCGTCTATGCCCTGACGGTGGCGGACTCCATGATTCAGTCCGGCGCTGCCAAGCGCGTGCTGGTGGTGGGCTCCGAAGTCTTCAGCCGCATCCTGGATTTCAACGACCGCACGACCTGTGTGCTGTTCGGCGATGGCGCCGGCGCCGTGGTGCTGGAAGCCTCCGACGAGCCCGGCATCCTGTCCACCGAATTGCATGCCGATGGCAGCCATGTCGGCATTCTCTGCGTGCCGGGCAATGTCTCCGGCGGCAATGTGCTGGGCGACCCCTTGCTCAAGATGGACGGTCAGGCCGTGTTCAAGCTGGCAGTGAGCGTGCTGGACAAGGCTGCTCGCTCCGCGCTGGAAAAGGCGGGCCTGACGGATGCCGACATCGATTGGCTGATTCCGCACCAGGCCAATATTCGCATCATGCAAAGCACGGCGCGCAAGCTCAAGCTGTCCATGGACAAGGTGGTGGTGACCGTCGATCAGCATGGCAACACCTCGGCGGCCTCGATTCCCCTGGCGCTGGACCATGGCGTGCGCAGCGGCCAGGTCAAAAAAGGCCAGACCGTGCTGCTCGAAGGTGTGGGTGGTGGCTTCACCTGGGGTGCTGTGCTCCTCAAGATGTAGCTATAAACGCAAGCTGTATAAGCGTTTAAGGCAGTTTTTATACTAAGAAATATGAAGAAATTCGCGTTTGTATTTCCTGGCCAGGGCTCTCAGTCCGTAGGCATGCTGGACGGCTGGGGTGATCATCCCGTCGTGGCTCAGACCGTGGCCGAAGCCTCCGAAGCTCTGGGTGAGGATGTAGGTCTGCTGATCAAGCAAGGCCCCAAGGAAGCGCTGGCGCTGACCACCAATACCCAGCCCGTGATGCTGGTGGCCGGTGTGGCGGCCTGGCGTGTCTGGCAGGCCGAGGGCGGTGCGCTGCCCGATGCCGTGGCTGGTCACTCCCTGGGTGAGTACTCGGCGCTGGTTGCGTCCGGCGTACTGACGCTGGCTCAGGCCGCTCCCCTGGTGCGTCTGCGCGCCGCAGCCATGCAGGATGCCGTGCCCGTGGGCACGGGCGGCATGGCGGCCGTGCTGGCGCTGGATGCCGAAAAGGTAAAGGCGGTCTGCGCCGAGGTGACGGCCCAGCTGGGCGGCGCCGAAGTGGTGGAAGCCGTGAACTTCAACGATCCCGGTCAGACCGTGATCGCTGGCAGCAAGCTGGCCGTGGAAAAAGCCTGTGAAGCGGTCAAGGCGGCCGGTGCCAAGCGCGCCCTGCCTCTGCCGGTCTCCGCGCCTTTCCACTCCAGCCTGATGAAGCCCGCTGCAGAAAAGCTCAAGGCCGCGCTGGCCGAACTGACGTTGGCTACCCCCTTGATTCCCGTCATCAACAATATCGACGTCACCGTCCAGACGGACGCTGATTCGATTCGTGATGCCCTGTACCGTCAGGCCTTTGGCCCGGTGCGCTGGGTGGAATGCGTGCAGGCCATCAAGGCGCGCGGCGTGACCCATATCGTGGAATGTGGACCCGGCAAGGTGCTGGCCGGCATGGTCAAGCGTATTGACGCCGACCTGACGGGTGCTCCCCTGTTTGATACAGCCACCCTGGCTGACGTGAAAGAATTGCTCGCATGACTGATAACCAGACCAAGCCCCAGGTTGCCCTGGTCACCGGAGCCACTCGTGGCATTGGTGCCGCCATCGCGCAGGAGCTGGCCTCCAAAGGCTATCAAGTGATCGGTACGGCCACCTCGGATGCCGGTGCCGAGAAGATCAGCCAGGCGCTGTCCGCCTTCGGCGGCCGCGGTGTCATGCTGAACGTGACCGACGGCGCTGCCGTGGATGCCCTGATCGACTCCATCGTCAAGAACGACGGCGGCCTGCATGTGCTGGTCAACAATGCCGGCATCACGCGCGACACCCTGGCCATGCGCATGAAGGATGACGACTGGGATGCCGTCACCGACACCAATCTGAAGGCTGTTTTCCGAGTCAGCCGTGCGGCTATTCGCCCCATGATGAAGCAGCGTTTCGGCCGCATCATCAGCATCACCAGCGTGGTGGGTGCCTCGGGCAATGCCGGTCAGGCCAACTACGCGGCAGCCAAGGCCGGTGTGGCAGGTATGACCCGTGCTCTGGCCAAGGAACTGGGCAGCCGCGGCATCACCGTGAACTGCGTGGCTCCCGGCTTCATCGCCACGGACATGACGGCAGACCTGCCAGAGGCGCAGAAGGCTGCGCTCAAGGCGCAGATCGCCATGGGCGACCTGGGTCAACCCAGCGACATCGCACATGCCGTGGCCTATCTGGCCTCTGCCGGTGCCGGCTATGTGACGGGGCAGGAATTGCACGTCAACGGCGGCATGTACATGTAAGAGATTTCGGCAGCTAGCGTGGTGTTTGCCACACTTGCTGCCAGAGGCTGAACATTTTTGCAAGTTCAGTGGCCGTTTCCTCGCGACGGCCAGCCGCCAAGGGGCTTCTCCCGAAACGGCTAGAATCGCGGGTTCATTCACAACCCCCTGAGGGAAACCATGAGCGATATCGAAGCACGTGTCAAAAAAATCATTGCTGAACAACTCGGCGTTGAAGAGTCCCAAGTGACCAACGAAAAGGCCTTCGTGGCTGACCTGGGCGCTGACTCCCTGGACACAGTGGAACTGGTGATGGCCCTGGAAGATGAATTCGGCATCGAGATCCCTGACGAAGACGCAGAGAAGATCACGACGGTGCAAAACGCCATCGACTACGCCAATACCCACCAAAAGGCCTAAGGTCTTTTTTCAGCGATCAGTTAAAGGTTTGAACGCATGAGCCGTCGTCGCGTTGTCGTGACCGGTCTGGGCTGCATCTCCCCCGTGGGTAACACGGTGGGCGAAGCCTGGGCCAATCTTTTGGCCGGCCAGTCCGGTATTGACCTCATCACCAAGTTCGATGCGTCGAACTTCTCCTGCAAGATTGCGGGTGAGGTCAAGGGATTTGATGTGGAGAAGTACATGAGCGCCAAAGATGCGCGCTCCATGGATACCTTCATTCATTACGGCATCGCGGCTGCGGAGCAAGCCGTTCTGGACGCAGGCCTGCCCACAGGCGAAGCCCTGTCCGAAGACCTTGCCACACGCATTGCCTGCGTGATCGGCTCGGGCATTGGCGGCCTGCCGCTGATCGAGAACACTCACGCAGAACTGGCTGCCCGCGGTCCTCGCCGCATCACGCCGTTCTTCGTGCCTGCTTCCATCATCAATATGGTGGCAGGGCATGTGTCCATGCGATTTGGCTTCAAGGGGCCGAATCTGTCGATCGTGACAGCCTGCACCACAGGTCTGCACTGCATCGGCGAAGCCGGACGCATGATCGAATACGGCGATGCGGACATCGTCGTGGCCGGTGGCACGGAAGCCACTGTCTCGCCTCTGGGTGTTGGCGGCTTTGCTGCCATGCGTGCGCTGTCCACGCGCAACGACGACCCCAAGGCTGCCTCGCGCCCCTGGGACAAGGACCGTGACGGCTTTGTACTCGGCGAAGGTGCCGGTGTGCTGGTGCTCGAAGAGTACGAACACGCCAAGGCCCGTGGCGCCAAGATTTACGCGGAGCTGGCAGGCTTTGGCATGAGTGCCGATGCCGGTCACATGACGGCTCCCAACATGGACGGCCCCCGCCGCGCCATGCTCAATGCTTTGCGCAATGCCGGTGTGAACCAGGATCAGGTCAATTACCTGAATGCGCATGGCACGTCCACGCCGCTGGGCGATGCGAACGAGTCCAATGCCATCAAGGCGGCCATGGGCGAGTTTGCGAAGAAGAATCTGGTGGTTAGCTCGACCAAGTCCATGACGGGTCACCTGCTGGGTGGCGCGGGTGGCATCGAGAGCGTTTTCACCGTGATGGCGCTGCACGACCAGAAGATTCCTCCGACCATCAACCTGATCAACCAGGATCCCGAGTGCGATCTGGACTATTGCGCCAACACGGCGCGTGACGCCAAGCTGGAAGTTGCCGTGAAGAACAACTTCGGTTTCGGCGGCACCAACGGCACGCTGGTTTTCAAGCGCGTCTAAATCGCTTCGAGCCGCTTCTGTACAAGCCCGCACAGGCCCAGGCCTTGCGGGCTTTGTTTCGTGCGCGGCTTGATCGTGCTTTCCCTAGCTTTGCGGCAGCCGGTTTTTCGCACATGGTCTGCCCATGAGTGCTCGCTACCATGCTCCCGCCGTTGCCTACGTCTTCGAGCGGCCAGTCTGGGCCGGCGGGGTGCTGCTGTTGATCGAGGCAGGCCTTTTGACGGTCCTGCAGGCCTGGTGTCTGCAGGCCAGGGAAAACGGTCTACAACTGCTGCTGACCCTGTCGGCCCTGATGCTGGCTGTGGTGCTGCTTTGCGCACAGTGGCGGAACTGGCCCCAAGGACGTCTGCTCTGGAATGGCGGGCATTGGTCGCTGGAGGCCAAAAACCTGTCAACCGCACAGTCATTGCCCGTGCGGCTGGAAGTGGGGCTTGATGGTGGTCACTGGCTTTGGCTCAGCGTTTCGGATGTCGTGGTGCTCAGGGCCAAGGGCGGCAGGCGCAGAGTGCTATGGATTTTCCTGTCTCAACGACACAGCCCCGAGCAATGGGGAGACTTGCGGCGTGCGGTATATTCCTCCATCGTGCCGCTGGCAGAGCAAGGCTAGGCCTTCGCCGGTTATGGCAGCACGCCGCTTGGCCTTTCATGACACCACCCGATTTTCCCACTCCCTCTGCCGACAGCGATCTGGCTCTGGTCGAACGAGCCAATGCTGGCGACACACGGGCTTTTGAGCTGCTGGTCATCAAATACCAGCGTCGCATCGAACGTCTGGTGGGCCGCATGGTACGCGATGTCGATCTGGTGCCTGATATCACGCAGGAAACCTTTATCCGCGCCTACAAGGCCTTGCACCAGTTTCGCGGCGAGGCCCAGTTCTACACCTGGCTGTACCGCATCGCCGTGAATACGGCCAAGAAGGCCTTGATGGAAATGCATCGCTCGCCGGTGATGACCGAGAGCGCGTTACACACTGGGGACGATGAGGATGAAACTTCTGTTCACAGACAGGAACTAACGACTCAGGAAACCCCGGAAACAGTATTGGCGGCGCGTGAAATTGCCGAAGCCGTCAATGCCGCCATGGAAGCTTTGCCCGAGGATTTGCGTCAAGCGGTCACGCTACGTGAAATCGAAGGGCTCAGCTATGAAGAAATCGCTCAGGCGATGGACTGTCCCATAGGCACGGTGCGCTCGCGCATCTTTCGGGCACGCGAGGCGATCTCGGCCAGGGTCAAGCCCCTGCTGGAGCGCCAGGGCGGGAAGCGTTGGTAGTACAGGCAAGACGAGCAGGTGAACTTCATGAATGACGATCTGATCAAGCAGGAACAGTTGTCGGCCCTGGTAGATGGCGAGGCTACCTCGGTCCAGATGCAGGCCGTGCTTTCCTATGCGGAAAGCGACGAAGGCCAGCAGTCCTGGGCCATGTATCACCTGATTGGCGATGTGCTGCGTTCTCCCGAGCTGGCCCATCACAGTCAGCACGATATTTTGAGCGGTGTGCGCGCCCATATGGAGCGCGAGCCTATCCGTGGCATTCATCTGCCCGGTGTGAGCGCAGATGTGGCCAGTTCCCTGGGTCTGGGCAGTCTGGAGCAGATCACCGCTGCCGAGGAGCGTGAGAGGGCGCTGGGCAATGGCGCAACCGTGGTCAGCCTGCCCGGTCGTCAGGCGGCCAATGCATCCGTCTTTCGCTGGAAGATGGCAGCCGGCTTTGCCTCGGTGGCTGCCGTGGCCGCCGTGGGGTGGGGCGCGATGCTCGCGGGCTCGGGCGGCCTGTACGGTCGCCAGGGTGGCGCTCAGCTTGCGGCTCTGAGCCCGAATGTCGTCGTGGCTGCCGCGCCCGCCGCATCGCTGGGTTTGAGCCAGCCGGTCTCCGGCGCTGAGGAAGCGGTCATGCCGCTGAGCTCGGAAGCCCAGTCGTCCACCGTGGTGGCAGTTGCCGGCCCCAACGGCCAGACCGTGATGCTGCGTGATCCGCGCCTGGACGAATTGCTGGCTTCGCACCCGCAGCAAAGCAGCGCACCGAATCTGCAGATGCCGGCCAGCTTCCTGCGCAATGCAAGCTTTGCCACGACTACCCGCCATTGATGCTTCTCGGTATGGCGGCCCTCCGTCTGGATTCATGGCTTTTCAGCCTTGAGTCTTGCGCAGACTACGCAAGCTGCTATTGATTTCAATACATTTGACCGCAGATGCTGTCTCATCTGCGGTCAATTCGATGGGGCAGGGCACTTTCGGCCGATGCCGGCTTTTGCCAGAATGAACGTTCGACGCTCCTACCCGCTTTCTCTCATGGGTCTGATTTCACGACCGCTTGTGTCAGACGATTCGAACAAGGAATAGAAACGATGCGCACACCCGCCCGGATGACGCTCAAGTCCCGTGTTTCGGCTACAGCCCTGGCCAGCGCCATGGCAATCGCGGCCCTGGCCGCAGGAGCCATGCTGCCGGTCACCGCCGCCCATGCCCAAAGTGCTGCAACGGCGCGTGGCCTGCCGGACTTCACGGATCTGGTCGATCAGGTCGGCCCTTCGGTGGTCAACATCCGTACGTTGGAGAAGGTCTCCAACAACAGCGCCGAAGCCCTGGGCATGGATGAAGACATGCTGGAGTTCTTCCGCCGCTTCGGCCTGCCCGTGCCCAATGTGCCGCGCCAGCGCACGCCCAAGGGCGGTCAGTCGGAGGAAGAGCAGCCGCGTGGCGTGGGCTCGGGCTTCATCCTCACAGCCGATGGCTATGTGATGACCAATGCCCATGTGGTCGATGGCGCCGATGAGGTCATCGTCACGCTGACCGACAAACGCGAGTTCAAGGCAAAGATAGTCGGTGCGGACAAGCGCACCGATGTGGCCGTGGTCAAGATCGATGCCAAAGGCCTTCCCGCAGTCAAGATCGGTGATGTGAGCAAGCTGCGCGTGGGCGAGTGGGTCATGGCGATTGGCTCGCCCTTCGGACTCGAAAACTCGGTGACGGCCGGCATTGTCTCGGCCAAGCAGCGCGATACCGGCGACTATCTGCCCTTTATCCAGACCGATGTGGCCATCAACCCCGGCAACTCGGGTGGCCCGCTGATCAATATGCGGGGCGAGGTGGTGGGGATCAACAGCCAGATCTACTCTCGTTCGGGCGGCTTCATGGGCATCAGCTTTGCGATTCCCGTGGATGAAGCAATCCGTGTCAGCGATCAGCTGCGTGCCACCGGCAAGGTCACGCGCGGCCGTATCGGCGTGCAGATCGGCCCCGTGACCAAGGATGTGGCCGAGTCCATCGGCCTTGGCAAGCCCGAAGGCGCACTGGTGTCGGCTGTCGAGCCGGACTCTCCTGCGGCAAAGGCCGGTGTGGAGGCGGGTGACGTGATCACCAAGTTCGATGGCAAGGCCATCGAGAAGGTCTCCGATCTGCCGCGTCTCGTGGGCAATACCAAGCCCGGCACCAAGAGCACCATTACCGTGCTGCGCCGCGGCAAGCTCAAGGAGCTGAGCATGGTGATTGCCGAGGTGCCTTCCGACGAATCTGCCAAGGCCAAGGCCGGCAGCGGCGGGGCAGGCAAGACTCCTCCCTCCGGCACGCTGGAGAACAAGGCTCTGGGCCTGACGCTGAGCGAGCTGACGGCTGCGCAGAAGAAGGAACTGGCCATCAAGGGCGGCGTGCGCGTGTCGGCTGCGGTGGATGCTGCAGCCCGTGCCGGCCTGCGCGAGGGCGATGTGATCCTGCAACTGGCCAACGTGGAAGTCTCCGATCTCAAGAGCTTCGAGGCGGCCTGGGCCAAGGCCGACAAGTCCAAACCCGTGAATGTGCTGGTACGCCGAGGTGACTGGGCGCAATATGTGCTCATTCGCCCCGCCAAATAAGGGTAATGAAAAGTCGGCAAGAGCTTGTTGTCATTTCGCGATCTGAAATGACAACAAGCCCTCAGCCTGCCAGTGCCCCTATGCCATTGGGTAGAATCCCACGCAAATGCATGGTGGTTGGACGCAAAAAATCACGCTGACAAGCGGTTTTCAAGCGGTGCAAAAGCCTTTGCAATCTCCTGCTACTGATGGCTAAACGGCGTTTTTCGGTTTGTGGATAATTTGTTGATAAATGAATTTGAAAATCACAAACCGGAACTTGTCAAGCCTTGCTGGGTCTTGGTTTGCGGCCAGTTTTGCCTACAATAAAGTCCCAACTATCGCAGTTGCCAGAGATTGTTGGTTAAGGGCGCGCCGCTTGAGGGACGCGCCCTTTTTTCTTGCTGCTGCAGGCCACTTTTTTCAATTCCAAGCTGTCTTTCTCGTTGATGAATCACATCCGTAATTTCTCCATCATTGCGCATATCGACCATGGCAAGTCCACACTGGCGGACCGCCTGATCCAGCGCTGCGGAGGCCTCGCCGACCGCGATATGGAAGCCCAGGTGCTGGACTCGATGGACATCGAGAAAGAGCGCGGCATCACCATCAAGGCTCAGACTGCGGCCCTGCAATACAAGGCCAAGGACGGGCAGGTCTACAACCTGAACCTGATCGACACCCCCGGCCACGTGGACTTCTCCTACGAAGTCTCGCGCTCGCTGTCGGCCTGCGAAGGCGGTCTGCTGGTGGTCGATGCCTCTCAGGGCGTGGAAGCCCAGACCGTGGCCAATTGCTACACCGCGCTTGACCTGGGCGTGGAGGTGTTCGCCGTCCTCAACAAGATGGACCTGCCTCAGGCCGACCCCGAGAATGCCAAGGCCGAGATCGAGGACGTGATCGGTATCGATGCCAGCGACGCCATTCCCTGTTCGGCCAAGACCGGCATGGGCATCGACGAAATTCTGGAAGCCATCGTGGCCAAGGTGCCGGCTCCCAAGGGCAATCCCAATGGCCCTCTGCGCGCCATGATCGTGGACAGCTGGTTCGATCCCTATGTGGGCGTCGTGATGCTGGTGCGCGTGGTGGATGGCGAGCTCAAGAAGAATGAGCGCTTCAAGATGATGGCCAGCGGCGCAGCCTATGAAGCCAACAACATCGGCGTGTTCACCCCGGCCAACCAGCCGCGCGAGATGCTCAGGGCCGGCGAGGTGGGCTACATCATTGCCGGCATCAAGGAGCTGAAGGCCGCCAAGGTCGGTGACACCATCACGCTGGAAAAAAAGCTGCCCAACAACCTGGGTCCTGCCGAGAAGCCTCTGCCAGGCTTCAAGGAAGTCAAGCCCCAGGTTTTCGCGGGTCTGTACCCCACCGAAGCCTCCGAATACGACCAGTTGCGTGATGCGCTGGAAAAGCTGCAGCTCAATGATGCGGCACTGCAGTTCGAGCCCGAGGTCTCGCAGGCGCTGGGCTTTGGCTTTCGCTGCGGCTTCCTGGGTCTGCTGCACATGGAAATCGTGCAGGAGCGACTGGAGCGTGAATTCGACCAGGATCTGATCACCACGGCCCCCAGCGTGGTCTACCAGGTGATCAAGGGCGACGGCGAGCTGATTGACGTGGAGAACCCCTCCAAGATGCCCGATATCGGCCGCATCCAGGAGATCCGCGAGCCCATCGTGACCGTGCACCTCTACATGCCGCAAGACTATGTGGGTCCGGTGATGACGCTGGCCAACCAGAAGCGTGGCGTGCAGATGAATATGCAATACCACGGTCGTCAGGTCATGCTGACCTACGAGATGCCTCTGGGCGAAATCGTGCTGGACTTCTTTGACAAGCTCAAGAGCGTTTCGCGCGGTTATGCCTCCATGGACTACGAGTTCAAGGAATATCGCGCGTCCGACGTGGTGAAGGTCGATATCTTGCTCAACGGCGAGAAGGTCGACGCCCTGTCCATCATCGTGCACCGCTCGCAGTCCGTGTATCGCGGCCGTGCCGTGGTGGCGAAGATGCGCGAGATCATCAGCCGCCAGATGTTCGACGTGGCCATTCAGGCTGCCATCGGCGCCAACATCATTGCGCGTGAGACCGTCAAGGCCATGCGCAAGAACGTGCTGGCCAAGTGCTACGGCGGCGACATCACGCGTAAGCGCAAGCTGCTCGAAAAGCAGAAGGCCGGCAAGAAGCGTATGAAGCAGATCGGTTCGGTAGAAGTGCCGCAGGAAGCCTTCCTGGCCATTCTGCAAGTGGAGGATTGATGCAAGTCATGCAGTGGATCACGGCCGCCATCCTGGCGGCCTTTGTAGGCTATATCGCGGCCTGGTACACCGGCTCCATCGAAGGCAACTTCGCATTGCTGCTGTTTCTGGCAACCGTGGTGACCGGTGTGTACTGGCTGGCCGAACGCTTTTACTTCTGGCCACGGCGCCGGGCGGCTGCGGCCGCGCTGGAGCAGGCTGCCGTCGAGCGCCGCGCCGAGCTGGACCGCATGGGCATTGCCAAGACTGACATCGAAGTCTCCGAAGACGCCAAAGGTCGCATTCTCATGCAACCCTGGTGGCTGGACTGGACTGCCGGTCTGTTCCCGGTGATCGCCATCGTCTTCGTGCTGCGTTCCTTCCTGTTCGAGCCGTTCAAGATTCCCTCGGGCTCCATGATTCCGACGCTGATGGTGGGTGACCTGATCCTGGTCAACAAGTTCACCTACGGCATCCGTCTGCCCGTGATCAACAAGAAGATCACCGAAGGCAACAAGCCCCAGCGTGGCGATGTGATGGTGTTCCGCTACCCCCCCCAGCCCACGCTGGACTACATCAAGCGTGTGGTGGGCGTGCCTGGTGATGAAGTGGCCTATATCAACAAGCGCCTGAGCATCAACGGCAAGGAGTTGCCCGTGCGCGACCTGCCGGACTTTCTGGACCGCGACGTGATGCGTTACTTCAAGCAGTTCGAGGAAACCCTGGGCGAGCAGCCGCACCGTGCCATCGTCAACAACGATGTACCGGCCTTCATCCAGGGGGCGAGCAACTTCGAGTACAAGGAAAACTGCCGCTACAGCGTTGAAGGCGTGACCTGCAAGGTGCCCGAAGGCTATTACTTCATGATGGGTGACAACCGCGACAACTCGCTGGATTCGCGCTACTGGGGCTTTGTGCCGGACCAGAACATCGTGGGCAAAGCCTTTTTTGTCTGGATGAACTTCGGTGATCTGAGCCGTATCGGCCGCTTCCACTGAGTATCGGCAATCGTTTCGTCATTTTCTGGGATACACGGGCAGGAACATGCCCGGCTTGAGAGGGGAAAAGCATGAAAAAACTGGCATTGCGCTCCAGGCAGCGTGGTCTGTCCTTCATCGGTCTGGTGTTTCTCGTGGCCATCATCGTGGCGGTTGCCGCAATTGGCGCACAATCGGTGCCCGTCTTCCTGGAGTACCAGGCCATCACCAAGGCGGCCAACAAGGCCGCCGCTGAAGGCAGTACCGTTGCCGAAGTCAAGGCCAGCTTCGATCGTTCGGCTTCCATTGATGACTTCAAGTCCATCTCCGGCAACGATCTGAACGTGACCAAGGTCAACGACAAGATCGTCGTGGGCTTCGAGTATTCCCGTGAGATTCATCTGGCAGGCCCTGCCTACCTTGTTTACCGTTTCAAGAAATAGACCTTTCAGGTGGAACCTGCTCTAGTCGCTCTGCAGCAAAGGCTGCAACATCAATTTGCCAACCCGGCGCTGCTGCAGCGTGCCATCACGCACCGCAGCTTTTCGGCCGACAACAACGAGCGACTGGAGTTTCTGGGCGACTCGGTGCTCAGTCTTGCCATCTCCAGCTTGCTCTATGCCAAGCTGGCCTCCATGCCCGAAGGCGATCTCTCGCGTGTTCGGGCCAATCTCGTCAAGGAAGGCACGCTGCACAAGATTGCGCTGAAGTTGCAGCTGCCCGATCTGCTGCGTCTGGGCGAAGGTGAGTCCAAGTCCGGTGGCAAGCAGCGCCCGTCCATCCTGGCCGATGCCGTGGAGGCGCTGATCGGTGCCGTATACCTCGATGCCGGCTTTGCCTCAGGCGAGAAAGTCGTTCACCACCTCTTCGAGGGCGTGGACATCAACCCCCATATGCGTGCGGCCGACAAAGACCCCAAGACCGCACTGCAGGAATTGCTACAGGGCAAGCGCATGAAGCTGCCGCAATACCATGTGGTGGAAATCAGTGGCGCGGCGCACAAGCAGACCTTCAAGGTCGAGTGCACGATTGCCGAATGGAATATCAGCGCCCAGGGCTCGGGAGCATCCCGTCGCATGGGCGAGCAGGCAGCTGCCGCTGCCTTGCTGGAAAAAGTGAAAGCCAAAAATCCATGACCGATGCTGCTAAGAAAAAGATAGCGGGCACCGCAGGTGCAGAAAAAGCCAAGGGCCAGAAAGGCCCCAAGTCTGTGACTACCGATATCAGCGACCCCAGCTTGGACTACATCAGCGCCATGCTGGCCGCTGCCAAGCCCGGCAGCACGCCGACCGCCATCCGCGATCAGGAGGAAGAAGCTCCGGCACGCGTCTACGCGCCCGAAGAGCAGCGCTGCGGCCTGATCGCCATCGTCGGCAAGCCCAATGTGGGCAAGTCCACGCTGATGAACGCGCTGGTAGGCCAGAAGATCTCCATCACGTCGCGCAAGGCCCAGACCACGCGCCACCGCATCACCGGCATCCGCACCAAGGACGAGACCCAGTTCGTCTTTGTCGATACCCCCGGTTTCCAGACCAAGCATTCCACCGCCCTGAACAAGTCGCTCAACAAGACAGTGATGGGCGCGATCGGCGATGTGGACCTGATCCTGTTCGTGGTGGAGGCGGGCAGCTTCACGCTGGCCGATGCCAAGGTGCTGAGCCTGTTCAAGCCCGGCATTCCCACGCTCTTGATCGCCAACAAGCTCGACACCGTGGGTCGCCGCGCCGAGATCGCCCCCTGGCTGCGGGACATGCAGGAGCGCCATCCTTTTGCTGAGTTCGTGCCCATGTCGGCCAAGAACAAAAAGGATATCGAGCGCATGTATGGCATCTGTGCCAAATACCTGCCGCAGCAGCCCTGGTTCTACGGCGAGGACGAGCTGACCGACCGCAGCGAGAAGTTCCTGGCTTCCGAGACCCTGCGCGAGAAGCTGTTCCGCTTCACGGGCGACGAGCTGCCCTATACCTCGACGGTGGTCATCGACAAGTTCGAGGAGGAGCCGAGCCCCAAGTTCGGCCGCTTCATGCGCGTTGCCGCCACCATCGTGGTCGAGCGCGACGGCCACAAGGCCATGGTGATCGGCCAGGGCGGCGAGCGCCTCAAGCGCATCTCCACCGAAACCCGCCAGGAGCTGGAAAAGCTGCTCAATGCCAAGGTATTTCTGGAAGTCTGGGTCAAGGTCAAATCCGGCTGGGCCGACGACGAGGCCCGGGTCAAATCCTTCGGCTACGAGTGATGGCCTTGCGGCGCCGTGAATACTGCGCCTCAAGCTATCATTTCCGGACCAAGGCCTCTGCTGAGGCCTTTTCTTTTATCTGACTCCTTCCGTGGCAGCCAAACGCGTCGGCGACGAACCCGCATACATCCTGCACCAGTATGACTGGAGCGAATCCAGCCTGATCCTGGAGGTGTTCACGCGCCATCGCGGGCGTGTGGCGCTCGCGGCCAAGGGCGTCAAGCGCCATACCTCCAACTTTCGCCCTGTGCTGCTGCCGCTGCAGCCGCTCAAGCTCAGCTACACGCTGGGGGCGGAAGGCAATGCCGAGATTCACACGCTCAAGGGTGCGGAATGGGCGGGCGGCCATGTCATGCCCCAGGGCGATGCGCTTTGGTCGGGCATGTACCTGAACGAGCTGCTGCTGCGTCTGCTGGCGCGCGACGATCCGTATGCGGCGCTGTTCGACATCTATGCAGGGGTGGTGCGTGTGCTGGCGGGCCAGCATGGCGGCACGACCGAGGCCATCGAGCCCGTGCTGCGTGCCTTCGAGCTGGTGCTGCTGCGCGAGCTCGGCCATCTGCCCGATCTGAGGCAGGAAAGCACAACGCTCAGCCAGCTCAACAGTGTTTTGCGCTACACGCTTGTGGCTGATGGAGGTCTGCGCCAGGCCGCCGGTTACGAGCGCGCGGCGCTGAGCGGCCAGCAGTGGCAGACCATAGAGCTGGCGCTGCAGGCCGAGCAGCCGTTTCCGCGAACCCTGAACGCGCTGGCCGAGCCTGAAGTGGCCCAGGCCCTGAAGCCGCAATTGCGCCATCTTCTGCAATACCATTGCGGCTCAACCATGCTGCGCACCCGCCAGCTGATGATGGATCTGCAATCGCTATGAATACCTCTGCCTCCTCCCGCACCGCGCTTTCGGTCAATGTCAACAAGGTGGCGCTGCTGCGCAATACCCGCCATCTGGGCATTCCATCGGTGACGCGTGCGGCGCAGATCTGCCTTGAAGCGGGAGCGCAGGGCATCACCATTCACCCGCGTCCCGATGAGCGCCATATCCGTGCGCAGGATGTGTTCGAGCTGCACGATCTGCTCAAGAACTGGCCTGGCGCCGAGTTCAATATCGAAGGCAATCCCACGCAGAACCTGATGGATTTCATCCGCCAGACGCGCCCGCATCAAGCCACCTTCGTGCCCGACAGCGAAGACCAGTTCACCAGCGACCATGGCTGGAGCTTTCCCCAGGATGCCGAACGCCTCCAGCCGCTGATTGCCGAATGCAAGGCCCTGGGCGTGCGCGTGAGCCTGTTCATGGACCCCATCCCCGAGCAGATGGCGGCAGCCAAGGCCGTAGGTGCCGACCGTGTGGAGCTCTACACCGAGCCTTTTGCCGCCAACTGGGGCAAGGCCGAGCAGGAGCAACAGCTGCAGACCTATGCCAGGGCCGCGCAGGCCGCGCTGGACGCCGGGCTGGGCATCAATGCCGGCCATGACCTGAATCGTGACAATCTGGCCGCCTTTGTGGCCCGGGTGCCGGGTCTGGCCGAAGTCTCCATCGGCCACGCCCTGATTGCCGATGCACTGGAGCTGGGCTATGCCGAGACCGTCAAGGCCTATCAGGCCTGCATCGACGCTGGCATGGCAGGCAAGAATTCCTGAAAAGATAGCTGCCAGCGCTTTATGGGTAAGCGTTTGAGGCCTTTTTCTCTATAAGGAGCCATAGATGATTTACGGCATCGGCACCGATATCTGCGATGTGCGCCGCATACGCGCAAGCCTGGAAAAGCATGGCGAGCGTTTTGCCCGCAAGGTTCTGGCCGATGGCGAACTGGCGACCTGGAAGGCGCGCAGCGAGCGCTGGCCCGAGCGCGGCATCCGCTACATGGCCACGCGCTTTTCGGCCAAGGAAGCGTTCAGCAAGGCCGTGGGAATGGGCATGGTCATGCCCATGACCTGGCGCCATTGCGAAGTCATCAAGCTGCCCAGCGGCCAGCCTGCGATTCGTCTGCATGGCGAACTCAAGGAGTGGTTTGAGAAAAACAATCTGACGGCGCATTTGTCCGTCACGGACGAATCCGACTACGCAGCCAGCTTTTGTGTCGTCGAAAGAAAAGAGTGAAATCAGCCTCTGGTGCTTGATATATAGGCGCTGGCAGCTATAGAAATTTTTACATCATGAGCATGCATGCACCTCTGATCATTGATATTGCCGGCACATCGCTGACTGATGTGGACCGCGCGCGCCTGGCCCATCCGTTGGTGGGCGGCATCATTCTCTTCAAGCGCAACTGGGAGGACCGCAGCGCGCTGGTCCAGCTGTGTGTCGATATCAAGGCCGTCAAGCCCGATCTGCTGATCAGCGTGGACCACGAGGGCGGCCGCGTGCAGCGCTTTCGCACCGATGGCTTCACGCATATTCCGCCCATGCGTGCCTTTGGCGAGATGTGGATGGATGATGGTCAAGGCAAGAAATACCGTGAAGGCAGCGGTGCCATGCGCGCCATGAACGCCGCCACGGCCGCCGGCTATGTGCTGGGTACGGAGCTGCGTGCCTGCGGTGTGGATTTCAGCTTCACGCCTGTGCTGGATCTGGACTATGGCGAATCCTCGGTCATCGGCGACCGCAGCTTTCACCGCGACCCGCGGGTGGTGGCCGCTCTGGCCAGGAGCCTGATGCAGGGTCTGCTGCAGGCCGGCATGGGCAATTGCGGCAAGCATTTCCCCGGTCACGGCTTTGTGAAGGCCGATTCGCATGTGGACATTCCCGTCGACAAGCGCAGCCTGACGGCCATTCTCGACGAAGACGCCGCTCCCTATCCCTGGCTGTCCAGCGTGCTCACCGCCGTCATGCCCGCCCATGTGATCTATCCCAAGGTGGACAAGCGCCCGGCAGGCTTCAGCGAGAAATGGCTCAAGGACATCCTGCGCGCCCGTCTGCGCTATGACGGCGCCATTTTCAGCGACGACCTCAGCATGGAGGGCGCGCGCCGCATCGACGGCGCACTCATCAGCTACACCGATGCCGCGCTGACAGCCCTGAATGCGGGCTGTGACATGGTGCTGCTGTGCAACCAGAGCCTGGGTCTGGGCGAGCATGTAGACGAGTTGCTGGACGGCATGGATGCCGCGCTGCGCGATGGCCGCTGGGTGCCCGATATCGACTCCGAATCGCGCCGTGTCTCGCTGCTGCCCGATACCGAACCCCAGACCTGGGACGATCTGATGCGCCAGCCTGCCTATCTGCAGGCGCTGGATCTGTTGCCCTAAACGGCACTGGGCCGATCCCGCCATCCGCTGCCTTTGACGCAAGGGCAGCGGATTTTTTTATGCCTTTCGAAGGTCCGGCAGGGCGGCTGCCGGAATTTAAGTCTGGCCTCAGTTAAGCGGCTTAGGGTGAGCTCAGGAGCCTGGCAGCGGCATCGCCGCGGCGCCTTTGTTCATGAATCACCGAAAGCCTGCATGACTTCCAAGAGCCCGGGACCTGAGTCCCGCAAAAACCGGTCGGGCGTGCTGCGCCAGGCCTTTTCGCTGACCCGGCCCTATTTCCAATCCGAGGAGAAATGGAAGGCCTGGGGGCTGCTGGCCGCCATCGTGGGTCTCAATCTCGCCGCAGTGTTCATGCTGGTGCAGATCAATGAATGGAACCGGGTGTTCTATGACGCATTGCAGAACAAGCAGGCAGAGGTGTTCTGGCAGCAGCTATGGCGCTTTCTCTGGCTGGCCCTGGTGTATATCGTCATCGCGGTCTACAAGTTCTATCTGACGCAGTTGCTGCAGCTCAACTGGCGGCGCTGGCTGACCGAGCATATGTTGCAGCGCTGGCTGTCGGCCAAGGCGTTCTACCGGCTGGAGCTGGGGCGCTATGGCGTGGACGGCAATGCCAAGGCCCCCGACAACCCCGACCAGCGGATTCAGGAGGACCTGAATCTGTTCACCACCTATACCGTGTCGCTGTCCATGGGGCTGCTGAATGCGGCCGTCACCTTTGTGAGCTTCGTCGGCATTCTGTGGAGCCTGAGTTCCGTCGTCGATATCGGTCTGCCGGCACTGCTCGGCGGCGGGCAGCTGCAGGTTTCCGGTTTCATGGTCTGGATGGCCGTGCTGTACTGTCTGGTCGGCAGTGCCATCACCTTCTGGATCGGCAAACCTCAGGTCTGGCTCAACAGCCGTCAGCAGCAGTTGGAGGCCAACTTCCGCCATCACCTGATCCGCGTGCGCGAGCATGCCGAAGCCATCGCCCTGGACGGTGGCGAGCGCGTGGAGGGTGCTCAGATCGGCCTGCGTTTCGGCGACGCCCTGGGCAACTATCTGAACCTGATCAAGAAGCAGAAGAGTCTGGGCTGGTTTACCAATTTCTTCGGCCAGGCGGCCGTGGTCTTTCCCTTCATCATTGCCGCACCGCGTTTTTTCAGTGGCGCCATCCAGCTGGGTCAGCTGATGCAGATAGGCTCGGCCTTCAATCAGGTGCAGGACTCGCTGAGCTGGATCGTCAACAACTACTCCGATATCGCGGCCTGGCGGGCCACGACCTTGCGTCTGGCCGGCTTCGACGAGAGTCTGCGCGAGCAGGAGGAGCACCCGGTCGGCGTACAGCTTGCAGCGTCGAACCAGTTGCAGACCCGGAATCTCGATGTATCCCTGCCCGCAGGAAGCCCCATCGTGGCGGACGCCAGGCTGCAGATACGCCCTGGCCAGAGGCTGTTGATCAGCGGGCCTTCGGGCAGCGGCAAGTCCACCTTGCTACGGGCGTTTGCGGGCATCTGGCCCTATGCGCGAGGCCAGGTGGAGCGGCCTCTGGACGCCATGTTCATTCCTCAGCGTCCCTATTTTCCCGACGGCAGCCTGCGCGATGCCCTGGCCTATCCGGAGCCGGCGGCAAGCTACAGCGACGCTGAGCTCAAACAGGTCTTGCGCGAAGCGCAGCTGCCGCAGCTGCAGGAGCGGCTGGACAGCCAGGCGGCCTGGAACAGCAGCCTGTCGGGAGGCGAGCAGCAGCGGCTGTCCGTGGCGCGGGTCCTGCTCAAGCGTCCGGCCTGGGTGTTTGCGGACGAGGCCACGAGCGCGCTGGACAATGCTGCCGAAGCGCAGATCTACAGCCGGCTGGTGCAACTGGTGCAGGGCAGAGGCGGGGCACTGGTTTCGGTGGCCCACCGCGACAGCGTGACGGAGTTCCACACGGCACGCTGGCTGCTGCAGCCGCAGCAAGGGATCCGGGAGGCCGACCTGCCCGGGAGCCGCTGAAGCAGGCAGGTTCGGGGACAAGCAGTCTCAACCACGGTGCAGGCAAGGGAGGCTCTGGGAGCGACTTTCTCGTGGGATGATGTGCATTCGAGAATCTTTGGAGAGCGAGCCCATGCGCGTTGGTGTGCTGACCGGTGGCGGCGATTGCCCCGGCCTCAATGCGGTGATCCGTGCGGTCACCAAGTCCCTGATCAACCATGGCCAGTGCGAGGTGCTGGGCATTGCCGACGGCTTTGAAGGGCTGATGGATGCCAGTCCGCGCGTCAGAGCGCTGAGCTGGGACGAGGTCAGCGGCATTCTGCATATCGGCGGCACGATCCTGGGCACCAGCAACAGCGCCAATCCATTGCGCGATGCGGCCACGCTGGCCCAGGTGGGGCGTAACGTCAAGGCGCTGGCACTGGATGTGGTGGTCGCCATCGGCGGTGACGGCACCATGAGCCTGGCCCATGGCTTGGCGCAGGTGGGACTGCAATGCGTGGGCGTGCCCAAGACCATCGATAACGACATTGCCAACTGCGAGCGCAGCTTTGGCTTCGATACGGCCGTGGCCACGGTGACCGAAAGCCTGCGTCGTATCGAGAGCACGGCCATGAGCCACCACCGGGTGATGATCGTGGAGACCATGGGTCGCCATGCTGGCTGGCTGGCGCTGGAGTCCGGCATCGCCGGTGCTGCCGACATCATTTTGCTGCCCGAGATCGATTACGACCTGCAGTCCATCATCAAGGTTTGTCAGGAGCGCGAGCGGCGTCAGCGCTACACCATCATCTGCGTCGGCGAGGGGGCCAAGGAAAGCGGCCAGAGCCTGACGGTGCGCGAGCGGATTGCGCACAGTCCCGACCCCGTGCGTCTGGGTGGCGTCGGCCATGTGCTGCGCGAGCGCCTGCAACCCCATCTCCAGAGCGAGGTGCGCACCACGGTGCTGGGGCATGTGCAGCGCGGCGGCGATCCGACGCCGTTTGACCGGGTACTGGCCACGCAGTTCGGCCACCATGCGGCGCAGCTAGTGCTGGGCGGCCAGCTGGGCCATATGGTCACGCTGCAGAACGGCCGCATCGGCAGTGTGGCGATTGCGGATGTGGCCAATACCCAGCGCACCGTCCCGCTGGACAGCCCGCTGCTGACCATGGCGCGCGATATCGGAATTTGCTTTGGCGAGGCCTGAGCTGCGCTAAGGTGTGAGCCTGCGCGCACTTTCGGCGCGCCGGAGAAATTCAGCATGGACCGACATGAAGAAGCCGTGATGCAGCTGCTCACGGCCAACGGTGAAACTTTTGTGGCCCCCAAGTATGAGGTGGCCGATGGCTGGCAATGTCCGGCTTTCGTGGCATTGCGCCCGGCTCGTCGCCAGGTCTATGTGGTCGAGGTATCGGCTTCCGGCTATCCGCTGGCGCTGGTCAACCGTCTCAACGAGCGAGTCGAGAAATGGTATGCCCCGCTGCTGTCGCAACTGCACGGTCTGGGCATCACGCAGCCCGACTGGGAGATTGCCTGCCTGGTGTTTGTGCGCAGCGATCAGATCGACTGGCTCAAGGAACGCGTCAAGGACCAGAGCGGTGTGCATGTGCTGGGTCTGGAGCAGGCCAGCAGCCCCTGGGTCTGGGACGATGCGGTCTGGACTTCCGAGATGCGATTCGACGCGGGAAGCATTCCGCAGCGTGGCGGCAAGGCTGTCGGTCTGACGCACTGATATCCACCGAAAAAATCCATGATATTGGCCTCAATCCCTTTTTCTTAAAGCGATTGATGCTATCTATTTGGTAGAGATGCTGGCCCATGAACACCACTCACTCGCAGGTAGGCAGATGACTCTTTTCCGAATTTTGATCGCGGCGGCTTTGACCTCCTGCGCCGCTGCCGCCCAGGCTGCAGACTGGCAGATCTGCGATCTCAAGGTGCAGGTGCGAGAAAAGCAAAGCGGTGGCCGCGCGCTGCAAGCCCGAGTGCTCGAAGCCAAAGCCAGCGGCGATGCCGAATGTCCGCAACCGGGCACGGCGCTGAGCTTCAGGCCCGAAACGGCGGACTATCAAAGCGAGCTGCCGCGCAGGCAGTGGCCCAGTCCCGGTGCTGCCGTGACGGTACGCTTTCGCTATCTCGACGGGCAATGCAAGAATCGCGGCGCCTGCCGCATCGAGCATTACTCGCCAATGCCGCACTGAATCTTCAGTCAGCCGCGCCATGCGCTTCATCGGTCGGCGCTGAAAGCGGCCGAATTGCCAAGCCGCAGTCACGAGAGGCTTGCCTGCTCGCCTATGATCGGGGGCTCGGCCCCATATATGCAGGATGCAACCATGACCACCCTAGGAACCCCTCTCTCCCCCAATGCCACCAAAGTCATGCTGCTGGGCAGCGGCGAGCTGGGCAAGGAAGTGCTGATTGCCCTGCAGCGCCTGGGCGTGGAAACCATTGCCGTGGACCGCTATGAAAACGCGCCTGGCCAGCAGGTGGCCCACCATGCGCGCACCATCACCATGAGCGATCCGGCCCAGCTCAAGGCACTGATCGAAGAGGTCAAGCCCGATCTGGTCGTGCCCGAGATAGAGGCCATTGCCACGCCCATGCTGGAAGAGCTGGAGGCCGCAGGCGTCATCACCTGCATTCCCACGGCCCGTGCCGCGCGTCTGACCATGGACCGTGAAGGTATTCGCCGTCTGGCCGCTGAAACCCTGGGCCTGCCCACCAGCCCCTATCGTTTCTGCGACTCGCTGGCCGAGCTGCAAGCCGCGATTGACGGCAGCGACGGCCAGCCTGCCATCGGCTACCCCTGTGTGGTCAAGCCCGTGATGAGCAGCTCGGGCAAGGGCCAGAGCAAGATCGACGGCCCGACCGATGTGGCCAAGGCCTGGGATTACGCCATGGCCGGCGGCCGTGTGGCCAAGGGCCGCGTGATCGTCGAAGGCTTTATCGACTTCGATTACGAAATCACCCAGCTGACCGTGCGCGCCAAGGGTGCGGATGGTCAGATCGAAACCCATTTCTGCGACCCCGTGGGCCATATCCAGCAGGCCGGCGACTATGTGGAGAGCTGGCAACCCCACCCCATGCATCCTGCAGCGCTCGAGAAATCACGCCAGATTGCCAAGGCGGTCACCGACGACCTCGGCGGCCTGGGCCTGTTCGGCGTGGAGCTGTTTGTGAAGGGCGAGCAGGTCTGGTTCAGCGAAGTCTCGCCGCGTCCCCATGACACAGGTCTGGTGACGCTGTGCACGCAGTGGCAAAGCGAGTTCGAGTTGCATGCCCGCGCGATTCTGGGTCTGCCCGTGGATGCCAGCCTGCGCAACCCTGGTGCCAGTGCCGTGATCTACGGCGGTCAGGATGCAGAAGGCCTGGTGTTTGACGGCGTGGACCAGGCCCTGGCCGTGCCCGGCACCGATCTGCGCCTCTTCGGCAAGCCCGAGAGCTTCGTCAAGCGTCGCATGGGCGTGGCCCTGGCACGCGCTGGTGATGTGGAGCAGGCCCGCGTGAATGCCAAGCTGGCCGCCAGCAAGGTCAAGCCGCGCCTGCCTTGAGGTAATCAAAAAAGGGCTTCTCAGGAAGCCCTTTTGCATGGAGGCCGGGTATCAGCCGATATCAGCCGATATCAGCCCGAGGCTGCGGCGCTGCCGCCAGGAGTCGTGATGGCCACGGCGCAAGCTTCCTCCTGGCTGGTGGCCGGCGTGTTCTCCGTCACCACCGGCATGCCGCCTTTCCAGCGGCGAATGACGCGCTGGAAGATCAGGGAGTTGGGAATCTGCAGCAGATTGGGCATGCCCGCCGGGGCGCTGTCATCCTGCAAGGTGATGTAAAGCATATTAAGGTCGATCACGCGGCCCTTGGCTCCGGGCTTCTCGGCAGTGTCGAGCACCTCGATATAGTCGCCCAGCCTGAACGGGCCGACGGTGACGATCAACAACGCACAGAACAGGTTGGAGAGCACGCTCCAGGCCGCGAAGAAGGCAACGGCGCCCACGGTGGCAAAGCCGGTGAAGGCCGTCCAGAGCACGGTGGCCGACATGCCCAGACGCTCGAGAATCGCCAGCACGGCGGCGGCGATGATGATCCAGCGAAACACGCCGCGCAACGGCATGAGCAGCTCATGCGGCAGGTCATAGGCCTTGCCTGCGCGAGAGATGATGCGCTTGATGAGCCAGTTGATCAGCCAGGCCACCAGGATGATGAGAAAGATCTGAATCCCGGGAATCAGGATTTCAAGCCAGTCCTGCATCCAATCGGGCAGGTGCATTTGAAGACGACGCATAACCAGTCACTCGAGAAAAACGGCAGAGGTCGGTCCCGAAGGACCGACAGGACAATGCGTCAATCCTAGCGTCTCTTGAGAGCGGAGCTGACAAGTGTCGACCTTGCAGGCTCCAGGCAGCAGTAGCAACGCTGCCCGGTGGATGACTAGATCTGCCTTTGCTCTATGGTGTCCATCTGCATCTCGAAGCTGAAGAAGCGGTTGCGTCCTTGTGACTTGGCAGCGTACAGGGCTTCGTCGGCGCGCATCAGCATGGATTCGGCGCTGGTGTGCTCGTCGGGAATGCAGGTGGTAATGCCGCCGGAGAGGGTCAGTGGAATGTCCTCGACCGTTCCTGGCGGACGAATCTTGAGGAACTTGAGCATCTGGCCAAGCGCACGTGCGAACGTCATCGAGCCGGAGCGCGGGGTGTTGGGCAGGATCAGGGCAAACTCTTCACCGCCGTAGCGTGCGGCAATGTCGCGCGGGCGCACGCAGACTTCGCGCAGCAGACGCCCGACCTGCTTGAGGCATTCGTCACCCTGGACATGGCCGTAGGTATCGTTGAAATGCTTGAAGTGATCGAGGTCGCAAAGCATCAGCGTCAGCGGCCTGCTCTCGCGTCTGGCCGCTGCAATTTCGGCATGCAGCATGCGGTCCAGCCCTCTGCGATTGACCAGGCCCGTGAGTGCATCGAGCTCCACCATCTCGTTGAGTTTCTGATTTGCCAGATGCAGCTCTGCAGATACGGAGACCAGGCGGCGACGCATGTCCAGCAGGCGGCGCATGGCACGCAGTTTGGCGACCAGCACAATGGGCTTGACAGGTTTGACCAGATAGTCGTCACCACCCGCTTCGATGCCGCGCCAGACGTCCAGGTCGTTATCCAGCCCGGAGAGAAAGATGATGGGCGTCCACTCGCCGGGTTCGGCCTCGCGCAGCTGACGGGCGACCCAGTAGCCGTCCTCGCCGGGAAGGCGGATGTCCAGCAGCACCAGATCGGGTCTTTCGCTGCGAAACAGTGCCAGTGCAGTGCGGCCGTTTTCGGCTTCCAGCACGTGGGTCACACCGGCCTGGCGCAGTTCGGTCACCAGGGCGGCGCGCATGACGGCCTGATCCTCGACAACCAGCACGGAGAACGGGGTCGCGGAATCGGGTGCCGAGAACCGTGCTCCGCTGGATTCGATGGCAGACAAAGCTGATGCAGAAGATGGCAGAGCTGTCATGGGAGGAAGATCAGGATCGGACGCATCTGTAGTTCAGGCATGTGCCGGGAAATATATTGTTACTTTATACGCCGGTTTCGAGCAACAGGCTTTGCGAATGGTCACGCAGACACTCAGGCCAATGCCAGGGCGGAGTGGGCTTTGCTGGATTCATCGTGCCAGAGCACAAAAGTCTGTGCCGCCGAGCACTGCGCCGTTGCGCCCAGCTGATCGATATAGCGACAGGCCGCGAACTGTGCCGATCTGGCCTCATAGTCCGACACCCACTGCTGGCGCGAAGCCTGGGAGGCAGCAGGCAGGGGCCAGCGCCTTTCCTGAGTGGAAAGGCCATTCAAGCCCATGCGCCAGGGCTTGCCGCTGACGCGAGCACGAAAGCACTGCTGCTGCTGGCACAGCATGGCATACAGCGGGTCGACCTCGAGTTGCTGGAACAGCGCCTGAACCTCGGGGGAAGAGGGGCTGAATGCGGCGTGAGTGACGATGACGCGCAAGCCCTTGGGCGTTTCGTAGATGCGCAGGCCCCAGTCAGGATGGCTGGCGGAGAACGCCTGAATCTTTGCCAGCGCAAGATCGACAGGCGGTGGCTGCCGGGCATGGTCGCGTTGCGCCTGGCGGGCATGCAGCCATTGCTTGAGGCCCGACCAGAAGACCAGGCCGATGCTGGCCACCAGCAGCATCAACACCGCAGGACCCAGACTCCAGGTCAGCGGGGTCACCCACAGCCAGGGCAGGGCCAGGGCCAGCAGCAGCGACGAGATGAGAGGGAAGCGGGCAGGCTTTTTCTGCGGTGGAAAGTCGATATCGGCAATGGCCACATGCTCTGTGTTCAGGCAGTGTGCGCCATAGCTGTTGCGGGTCATGACGGATTCATCACGCCGCTCCAGCACCTCTTCGCGAATGGGCGTGCCGCCGTCCAGACCGTACTCACCACGCCATTCCATGCGCTCGAATCCCGCATCGAGGTGGCGTTGCGTGGGAGCGGCCAGCACGGCGTCCAGCGCTTGCCGGGCTCGTTGCTGCGCATGGCTCTCGGCTTCCTGCTGGCTGTGGTCGGACCAGCCCCAACGCTGAACGGTCGCGCCGTGGCGTTGGCCGGTTGCATGGCGCAGCCGCGCTTGCGCCCAGTATTGAGGGATATGCATGGTGGGCCAGTATAGCCACGGGGTTGATGGCGCAGCCGCCGCCCGGATGGTGGCAGCGACTGGATGAACGTGCGCCGGGTTTGGGCTTGTGCGGCTGCGCACGCCCTCAGGGTTGAATGGGGGCGAACGGCAGGTAATCGATCTGCGTGCCACGCACAACGATTGCCGTGGACTCGGGCACCTGGGCCCAGGCCTGCGGCAGGTCGACCAGCGGCTCGGAAACGATCAGATAGGCATCATCGCCAACGGCCGCAATGCGCGGGTCGTCGGGATAGAGCGCGTGAAGATGCTTGAAGGAGGTGCTGTGATAGAGCGAGCGCGGCGACTGGCCTTCGCTCGCGTAGCGCACAGCCACCAGTTGCTCGCCATCGCTGGCGCACACGGTCATGCTGAGCGGGTGTGCTATCCCGTGCCTGCGCGCCGTGGCCTCGACAAAGCCCGCCATGCGCGCGATGGCCGGCACAGGAGTGTGCTCCAGCCCGAAGCTCATGGCCAGAAGGAACATGGCCTCCGAGTCCGTCGAGCCTTCCAGCGAGGCGAAGAGCTGCGGATCGATGGCCACGAGCAGATCGCGCCTCACCCGCGGAAAGTCCTCGATCATGCCGTTGTGCATGAACATCCAGCGCCGGTGGCGGAACGGATGGCAGTTGGTCTCCTGCACCGGCGTGTGCGTTGCTGCGCGCACATGCGCGAGAAACATGGGCGCCGACACGGCGCGCGACAGCTCGCGCAGGTTGTGGTCGTGCCAGGCCGGCTGGATGCAGCGATAGCGAAAGGGCATGTCGTGCGGATGCTGGTACCAGCCCAGTCCGAAGCCATCGCCATTGGTCGTCGTCGCTCCGAATCTCGAATGCAGGCTTTGGTCGATCAGCGAATGGCGCGCATGGAACAGCATTGTTTCCAGCGAAACAGGATTGCCCGTATAGGCCAGCCAGCGACACATGGCGCTCTCCTTGAGACATGGAACCGAGGATTCATCCTATCGGTTCCAGGTGCCTGCCGGGCAAAGCCTGTTTTTGCCAAATCTTTGATAGCAGGTAGCGCTTGCTCTGCTTGGATTTCAGCAATGAAAATATCTGAAAACCAAGACAGTCAAGCGCTAGAAGCTATCAATTTCAGGCTTACTGTTCGCGACGCAGTGCGGGGAACAGAATCACGTCGCGGATGCTGGCGCTGTCGGTCAGCAGCATCATGAAGCGGTCGATACCGATGCCGCAGCCGCCGGTGGGAGGCATGCCGTATTCCAGGGCGCGCACAAAGTCGTGGTCGAAGTACATGGCTTCGTCGTCGCCGCCGTCCTTGGCTTCCACCTGGGCATTGAAGCGGGCAGCCTGGTCTTCTGCGTCATTGAGCTCGGAGAAGCCGTTGCCGAATTCGCGGCCGGTGATGTAGAGCTCGAAGCGCTCGGTCACTTCGGGGCGCTCGTCGTTGGCACGCGCCAGCGGCGAGATCTCGGTGGGGTGTTCCATGATGAAGGTGGGGTTCCACAGCTTCTCTTCCACCACCTCTTCGAAATACAGCACCTGCAGGCTGGCCAGGGTGCGGGTGGACAGCTTGTCCTTGTCTTCCTTCATGCCCAGCTTCTTCAGGGCATTGGTCAGCCATTCGCGGTTGGCCACGTTGTCGCCGGCTTCGGTGTACTTGACGATGGCTTCGGGGATGGTCAGGCGCTCGAAGGGCTTGGCCAGATCCACAGGCTTGCCGCCGTAGCTCAGCTCCAGCGTGCCCACGGCCTTGATGGCTGCATCGCGGATCAGCTTTTCGGTGTAGTCCATCAGGTCCTGGTAGTTCCAGTAGGCCGCGTAGAACTCCATCATGGTGAACTCGGGGTTGTGGCGCACCGAGATACCTTCGTTGCGGAAGTTGCGGTTGATCTCGAACACGCGCTCGAAGCCACCGACGATCAGGCGCTTGAGATAGAGCTCGGGCGCGATGCGCAGGTACATCTCCTGATCCAGCGCATTGTGGTGGGTGATGAAGGGCTTGGCATTGGCACCGCCGGGAATGGGGTGCAGCATGGGGGTCTCGACTTCCAGGAAGCCGTGTTCGACCATGAAGTCGCGGATGCCGGCCACGGCCTTGCTGCGCGCCACGAAGCGCTTGCGGGCTTCTTCGTCGGTCATCAGGTCCACATAGCGCTGGCGCACCTTCTGCTCCAGGTCGGCCATGCCGTGGAACTTGTCGGGCATGGGGCGCAGGCTCTTGGTGAGCAGGCGGATTTTCGTGGCCTTGATCGACAGCTCGCCGGTCTTGGTCTTCATCAACTGACCTTCGACAGCGATGATGTCGCCCAGATCCCACTTCTTGAAGTCGGCATACACCTCTTCACCCACGGCGTCGCGGGTGACATAGGCCTGGATGCGGCCTGTGGCGTCCTGCACGGTGGCAAAGCTGGCCTTGCCCATCACGCGCTTGAGCATCATGCGGCCCGCCACGCTGACGGCGATGGCCGCGGCATCCAGGGCTTCGGCATCCTTGTCGCTGTGTTCTGCAATCAGGGCTGCGGCGCGGTGCTCGGGCTTGAAGTCGTTGGGGAAGGCAACGCCGCCATTGGCCTTGGAAGACTCGCGCAGGGCCTTGAGTTTTTCGCGGCGCTCGGCGATGAGTTTGTTTTCGTCCTGAGGGGCGGTGTTTTCTGCCGCAGAAGAGGTGTTTTGTTCAGTCATGAAAAGAGAGCGCCAGCGACAAGCGCCGGTTGGAGGCCAGAAATAAGGGGCAGCCAAGATGGCAGCTGCCCGAAACCGGTGATTTTAAGTTTTTTGCCGAAGCAGCGGTAGGCGACCGGGCAAAGCGCTGACGGGAGCTGCGGTATGCGGCCTCCAGGGCTCAGGCTGCATTCGGGCAAGTCAGTCTTTTGCTATCAAATAAATAGCTTTTGTCGACCGCCAGCAAAGGGGATTAGATGTTTTCAGGCATCGTCCTGTGGGGGTGATCCGGTAATGCCGCTTTGCTCCAGTACATCGGCGATCAGCTCCA
Organism: Comamonas sp. C24C; assembly: GCF_053345995.1. Classification (NCBI taxonomy): domain Bacteria; kingdom Pseudomonadati; phylum Pseudomonadota; class Betaproteobacteria; order Burkholderiales; family Comamonadaceae; genus Comamonas; species Comamonas sp. C24C. The sequence continues at coordinate 612,457 of NZ_JBKFBC010000001.1, forward strand.
GCCGCAGCAGCGGGGCGTCCAGCGTCATCAGCTGCTGCTTGATCCGCACCGGCAGGGGCAGCATCTCGGCCCAGCGATTGGCAACCCAGGCGCAGTCGTGCATCTGCGCCGGCGTGGGCAGCTGCGCGTGGTCGGGGTCGTGGTCGTGCAGGTTCAGCAAGGCCTGAGCCAGTGCATGGGAGGTGCTCAGCAAATGCTTGGGGATGGTGACCTTGGGGTCGTCGGGCAGCATGGCGACATCGGCCACCCACAAGCCATGCGGCAGTTGCCAGCAGCGCTGGATGTGAAAGCGCTGGGCGCCCTTGCATTGCAGATGCAGCAGCCCGGGCTGGGGCGAGTCGAGCCGGGCGATGCGGGCCAGCACGCCTTCCGAGTGCAGGCGCTCGGTCTGGGCGCCGGCCTTGCGCACTTCCTGTCCCGCCTGCAGCGCAACCACGCCGAAAGGGGCGTCGGCATGCTGGCATTTGCGGATCATGTCCAGATAACGCACCTCGAAGACCTGCAGACTCAGCAGGCCTTCGGGAAACAGCACCGTGTTCAGCGGGAACAGGGGCAGGGAATGCAGACTTTGCGTATCGGTCATGGTGCCCGGCTATCATCCCATGAATAGGTGAGTTGCTCACTGTTTTCTGAATTGGGTCACATGCTGTTTGAAATCGTTTTGTTTCTGCTGGATGTCGTCGTCGGCTTGATCAGCGGCGCCTGTCTGCTGCGCATGTATATGCAGGCGCAGCGTGTGCCGTTCGGCAACCCCGTGGGGCAGCTGGTCTTTGCGCTGAGCGACTGGATCGTCATGCCGCTGCGCAAGGTCGTTCCTGCCAAGGGGCGCTGGGACAAGTCCAGCCTGATTGCGGCCTTGCTGCTGCAACTGTCGCAGGTGCTGCTGATCTGGCTGCTGCTGGGCGGCAAGGGCTCGCTGCTGGCACTGCCGTGGCTGGCAATTTGCGGACTGGTCAAGGTCATCCTGTCCGGCATGATGGGCATCTTGCTGATCTACGCCATCCTGTCCTGGGTCCAGCCCTATTCCCCCATCTACGGCGTGCTGCAGCGTCTGGCGGAGCCGCTGGTGGCGCCTATCCGCAAGGTGGTGCCCCTGATCGGCAATGTGGATTTCTCGGCGCTGATCGCCCTGATCGGCCTGCAGGTGCTGCTGATGGTGCTCAACTATGTGCAGGCCGGCGGTCTGTCCATGATTGCCGGTGTGCGCTAAGGGAGCTGCCCGGGCCGGGAAAGCCGCATCGCCTTGAGGTTTGCGGATAACCTCTTCCATTCCAAAGCCTGCTCTCAGGTGCTTTGTGAAATTCCCGAGGCATAAAAACCCACAAAAAAAAAG